>DATJBF010000047.1:0-234684 GCA_035515475.1 Verrucomicrobiia bacterium | reverse complement strand
GCGCGACTGGTGGGTGCAATTGGTCGAGAAACTCAACAGTGCGCTGCCGCCGTTGAACTGCAATGCAGTTGAGTGGTCGCCGGTCTGAACCTGGAAATCACAGTGAAAAACCACTCCTCAACTGAATCGTTCCGGCTAAGATCTTGTCGTACGCGTCGTCAATATCAGCGACCACCTTCTGGTTCCAGTAGCCACAGCGCAAGGCGACTTCGGTCCAGACTTGTGTCTCGGCAGCCTCCGATTCCGCATCGCTCAACTTGGAGACAAACGCCGCCTCATATCGTCGCTTCCGCCAGGTTGGCACAGACGGAACGCGAGGATCGCCGAATCTGATCGGTCAACGAGTACCGTTCTTCCGCCGGAAACGTCCGGCTCAGCTCGAAGACGCGCATCGCCGCATTCATCGCGTTGCCGTACAGGTCCAAGTCACGGAAACTCTTGATGATGCTGATGGCCAGTCTCGCATCCCCGTTCGCCCTTCTCCGATCGCCGCACGTATTTCGCCCTTCGCGCCCCGCCCTTCACCCCTCGATCTGCTTCTTCAAGAGCGCATAGATTTCATCCAGCGCCTGCGGCACGACGTGCGTGTCGGCCAATACCGGCATGAAATTCGTGTCGGCATTCCAGCGGGGGACGACGTGCATGTGGACGTGGTCGAGGACGCCGGCGCCGGCGGGGCGACCGAGGTTGAGCCCGATGTTGAACCCCTCGGGCTTCATGGTTCTGGCGAGAAGCTGCTTGCAGCGGCGGGTGAGGGCCATCAGTTCGGAGAGTTCCTGTTCGGAGAGATCGTCGAGTTCGCCCGTGTGCTTGTAGGGCGCGACCATGAGGTGCCCGGCGTTGTACGGGTAGGTGTTGAGCAACGCGAAACAGTTCCGCTCGCGGATGACGACGTGGTTCTTGGCGTCGTCGGACTCCTTTGATTTGCGGCAGAAAAAGCAGCCCGCCTCTTTTTCACCCAGAATGTATCGAATCCGCCACGGCGCCCAGAGATGTTCCATGTCGACGTTATAGAACCGCGCCACAGACAAGTCAACGCGTGCGATGCGATCCGGGTGAAGACCGGTCCGGCGTGCTGGAAATGACGGTGACAGCCATCGTGCTCTGAACTATCATTTCTCTCATGGCCGCGAACAAAGAACGGGCGAAATCAATCCACCTCGTCGGAGGCGCGGACGAGTTTACGATCAAGGAGACGGCGGCAAAACTGGCGAACGGCCTCGCTCCCAAGGGCGCGGGCGAGTTCGGCATCGAGATCATTGAGGGTGATGCGGGGAACCAGGACGAAGCGCTCAAGATCATCGCGCGTCTTCGCGAGGCGCTCGATACCGTCGGACTTTTTGGCGGCGGCGAGAAGCTGGTCTGGCTGAAGAACACCAGCTTGCTCGCGGACAACCAGACGACTCGCGCGGAAGCGGTGAAGGAGGCGCTGGCGGATTTCGCCGACCTACTCAAACGCGGTTTGTCGGACGGGGTGACATTGTTGATCAGCGCGATTGGCTGTGACCGGCGGAAAACGCTCTACAAAGCCATTGAGAAACTCGGCGAGGTGCGGTTTTTCGAGACGCTCGAAGAAGGCAAGGGCGATTCCGACGAGGAAATCGAAGCGTTCATCCAATCCCGGTTGCACGCCGACGGCAAGACAATGAATCCCGAAGCGGTTCAGGCCTTTCGCGAACTCGTCGCGCCGAGTCTGCGGGAGATCGCGAACGAATTGGAGAAACTGTTTCTGTACGTCGGCAAACGACGCGAGATCACCGCCGACGACGTGCGAGCGATCTGTTCGGCAACGCGTCAGGCGGTGATCTGGGAGTTGACCGATGCGTTGGGGGCGCGGCGGATTAGGCGGGCTATCGGCGCGCTGGAAAACCTGCTCGACGCGGGCGAATCCTCGATCGGCGTGCTGATGATGCTGGCCGCGCAGTTCCGGTTGATGTTGCTTGCGAAAGACCTGATGCAGCGCCAGGTGATTGAGGTCCGGGACGGCCCGGGCGCCAACTTCCAGTTCGTGAAGGCGTTCGAGAGGTTGCCCGAGGAGGCGACGGCACATTTCCCGCGCACCAAGGAGGGCAACCTGCCCAATGCGTGGCGATTGCATCGTTGTGCGCTGGCGGCCAAGAATTTCTCGACGGAAGAACTGATCCGCGCGATGGAGTTGCTGTTGGAGGCCAACCGCCAACTCGTCTCGACGCAGCTCGACGACCGGCTGGTGCTCGAAGAGACGATGGCCAAGATCGCGCGGAAGTAGGTTGCGGTTCTCACCCTGTCCCACTCCCGTGCACGACGCGGGAGAGAGGAACGCCTCGCCCCGTCGCGTGGGAGAGGCCGGCCCCGCGTCGTTTGCGGGGACGGGTGGGGCGTTCGCCTGCGGCACACTTGCCGTCGCCGGAATATTTGTTAGACTATCCCCGGCGTTCAAGGTGAGTTGGCTGGAGATAGTTCTTGGTGGCACATGGAGATCTCTCGTTTTCTGGCTGAACTGCATCCGCGATTGGTGCCGTTTCCAATCGTGCTGTTGCTGACCGCGTTGTTGTTGGACGGCGCGGGCCTGATCGGACGCGGCGAACGCGTCCACCGGCTGGCGAAATGGCTGATGGCCGCGGGCACGGTGACGCTGTTGCTCGCGTTCATCTGCGGCATTTGCGCGGAGATCTGGGCCGGCCGCGCCGGCGTGCCGCATCTGCCGATGGAGATCCACGAACTGGGTGCCACCATCGCGTCTTGGGGATTTATCGCGCTCATGTCGTGGCGATTGTTTTTGGATCCCGCCAAGGCGGGACAGGTGGCGCCGCGTCGCGGCGCGATGTTGATCTACGTCGTCTGCGGGCTGGCGTTGTATACGGTGATCGGCGTGACGGGTTACCTCGGCGGGAAGCTGGTGACCGAGTACGGCGCGTCGGTGGCCGGGGCGGACGCGAAAACGGTTCTCACGGTGCACGACCTCAACACGCTGGCGGAACGTCAGACCGACCGCAATCTCGAGTACTCCGATTTCATGCACCGGACCGCGGGCGCGTTTGTGCTGTTGTTGGCGCTGTCCATTTTCGTGCGCGAATTGTGGCCGAATTATGAGCCGAAAGTGCGCTGGGTCGGGCCCACGTTGCTCAAGGCGGGTGGGGTCCTATTGTTCCTGTGCGCCGATCTCGATCTGTATGCGTTGACGGATGTACGCCAGTTCTACGACCGCGAGGCGCAGATGCACAAACTCCTGGCCATGGTCATGGTCGCGGTCGGTTTGGGCATGTTGCTGAAGCAACGCCGCCGGTACGTGGCGCAGAAGACCGAGGCGCAGACCCGGCTCCAGAACCGCCTCATTGCCGTGCTGGCCCTCATCGGCGGCGGGCTGCTGTTCACCCATGTCCACACGGTCGCGCCGTACGCCGACGTGGCCGCCGGCGTGTACGTCAACCATATCGTGATGGGCTTTGTCGCGCTGGCCATCGGCGCCGTCAAACTGCTCGACGACGCGTTGCCGAACAAGGCTCGCTGGCGGGCGCTATTGTTCCCGTCGCTCATGGGTGTGGAGGCGTTCCTGTTGCTGACGTACACCGAGAGTATCCCGTGGTGGGCGGGCATCGGCCATTACAACCGCTGGGGACCGAACGGCGGCTGCATCGCGCCGCTCGGCAAAGAACGCGCCGAATTGGTCTTCGACCGCAACAGCGCGGCAATGGACGTGCGCGTCCTGGATCGATTCGCCGACGATCCGGTACGCATTGCTGCGACCAACGTCACGGTCATTGTGGATCGCGGCTATGACGAGACGGCCGTCCCGCTCGACGCCGTGGATGCGGAACGCGGCACGGCGTCGCATTTTCGCGGACGCGCGTTGTTCCTGAAAGGCGTGCCGCAATTCGACGCGCGGGTCCGGCTGCCGCTTCGCGGGAGACAGCGTACCGGCTATTTCGACCCGTGGGTGACGCCGGGCGTCGCCGGTCTTCCGCCCAACGTGCTCGCGAAGTATGTTTGCCCGATGCACGAGGGGATGTTGTCCACCACCCCGGGCGTGTGCAAGCTGTGCGGCATGCCGTTGGTACCCGTGCAACTCGTGCCTCCCCAGGCGTTGCATGAGGCGAAGTACACGATAAAGCTGGACCGGACCGGCGATACGCTGCGGCTGACGCCGGAATTCACCGCGACCGGGGAGACCGTCCGCGATTTGCTCGTCATGCACGAGCACCTGCTCCATCTCATCGTCGTCAGCGAAGATTTGTCGTTTTTCGATCATGTCCATCCCGTCCGCCAAGACGATGGTTCGTTCACCATCGACTACAAGTTCCCCCACGACGGCCGGTTCCTTCTGTTTGCCGACATCATGCCCTGCGGCGAACGCAATCAGGTTTTTCGTTTGCCGGTGGAAGTGGAAGCGAATGTGGGAGGGGCCTCAGCGCCCCGATCAAATGGGGTCGCGGCTCCAAGGCCGCTCCCACTTTCACCTGCGGCGGCGCGCGAGATCGGGCAGTACCACGTCGAGATGATCGTCCAACCGCGCACGTTGGTGGCGCAACGGGAAGCCCAACTGGCGTTCCGGCTCGAACGCGATGGCCGGCCCGTGACCGACCTGTCGCCGTACATCGGGGCGATGGGCCATTGTGTCATTATCAGCGAAGACACACAGAGTTATCTGCACAGCCACCCGGAGCAATTCAGCGCCGCGCCGCCGCCGAACGCGCGGGGGGGACCCGAGGTCAGTTTTCACACGATGTTTCCGCGACCGGGACGATACAAGGTTTGGGGACAGTTCAAGCGCGGCAACAAAATAATCGTGGCCGACTTCGTGGTGAACGTTGAGAAACCGATCCTGCCGCGCTGGCTGGTGAACATCCTGTTGTACGATTGAGACGCCGCTCAGAACGGCTTGAGCAACTGGGGCGGAACGTCGGGACTTGCCGCCCGGGGTGGGCGATTCGTCGGCGCACGCATCCCGGCCGCGTCCATGGCTTTCAGATACTGATCGGGTCCGACAAAGCCGACGAGGCGCAGGTCATCACGCTCCTGGCCCGTGGGGCCGATGAAGACGGTCGTCGGCACCCCGAGGATGTGGAATTCTCTCGCGAGTTCGTCGACGTCGGCTGTGCCGGTACGGGTCAGGTCGGCCTTGAGCATCAGAAACTGGCGGGATTTGTCGATGACGCGCGGATCGGGGAACGTGCGTTTCTCCATTTCTTTGCAGGGAAGACACCAATCGGCATAGAAATCGATAAGGACGGGCCGCTGTGCCGCCGCGGCTTGCTGGACCTTTTCGGGTGAGTAGGCAGTCCACGCAATCCCACCGGCCCCGTCACCGCGGCTCGAGGTATGGGAGAGCCAGAGCGGATTCGTGATCCAAATCGCGACGCCGATCAACAGCAACCCCAGCACGCGTTTGACCCACACCATCCACGCGCCGGATTTTGGCAGCCGGGGCAACAATCCCGAGAACGTGCCGAGCACCACGTAAGGGAGACCCAGTCCCACCGCCAACGTGAAGAACATCCACCAGCCGATCCATGGATCACCGCGCTGGCCGACGTATACCAGCAGCGCCACCAGGATCGGGGCCAGACACGGCGCGGCGATGACGCCGACCGTCGCGCCGAGGAAGAAGACCCCCACGTAGCCGGCTTTCGACGACAGCCCCGTGGCTTTCTGCATCAGGGCCTGTGGTGGTTGGATTTCGTACAGTCCAAACATGCTGAGCGCGAGCGCCACCAGCAGTGCCGCGATGCCGATCAACACGACGGGACTCTGCAACAGAGCGCCGAACAAGCCGCCCGTCATCGCTGCCAGCAAGCCGAGCGCGGAATAGGTGAGCACGATGCCGAGGAAATACGTCAGCGCATGCGTGAAGGCCCGGCCCATGGATCGCTGGCCTTGTCCGCCAAAGTAACTCACCGTGATGGCGATCATCGGGTACACGCACGGCGTGAGATTCAGGGCCAGTCCACCGAGGAAGACGAACCCGAGGGCGATCAACCATCCGCGCTGCTCGATGAGTTGTTCGATCGTGTTCTGGGTCTTGGCAGTTGCGGCGCTAGGCGGGGTCTCGTCGGCGGTCGGCGCGGCTCCAAAAATCTCCGGGTGCTGGGGCCGGGGCGTGTACCCGGTTTCGGCAATCGCGGTTTCGATCGTAACCGGGACCGTTCGAGGCGCGAGACAGACGTGGTCGTCGCAGGCCTGATAGCGCACCGAACCTTCGATGTTCACCGGCCCCGGTTTCGCGTTGGCGGCGATGTGGCCCTCGGCGAAGATGACCGCGCGGCCCGTGTAGAGGGCCACCGGTTCGTCGTTCCATCCCACCTTCGTTCGCTCGCCCGGTGGGTAGCTGATCCGGTCAACGCTGATGGACGCGGGTGGTTGCAAATCGAGCGTTGTTGGAATGAACCCCTCCACGCTGGCCGGGTTGGCATTGACGTGCCAAGGTTCGGCAAGATCGATGACCACGGCGAGCCGGAACCGAGAGCCGGGCGTGAGCTTGTCCACCGACAGGTAGGCCGAGATGGTGGCTTGGTTGCCCGAAGGAGCTGGTTGGGCGTGGCCAATCAACGTCGCCGACAGCAGCCCGCACAGGAGCGCGACCGGCACGAAACCCGAGCGGCTCATTGGGGAGAGGCCGCCGCGAAAGTGGCGTCCAGAACTTCTTTCTTGGTGACCCCGACGTATTGCTGAATAATGTTTTGGTCCTTGTCGATGACGAACGTCGTGGGAACGGCTGTCAGTCCACCGAACGCCCGGATCGTTTCATAGTCCGCAATCAGGAACGGAAAGCTCGGATGGTCTTGGTCGACGTAGGCTTTGGTGGTCTGGCTCCCCCATTGTTCAATCGACAGACCGAGAACGGCGAATTTCTTTGGATCGTGTTCCTTGAGCCAGTCGGACAGAATCGCAATCTGTCTCAGGCTCGGTTTGTCCGACGTAACAATGAAGCAGACGGCCAACGTTTTGCCTGTGAAATCATCGAGTTTGACGACGTCGCCGTCCGTGTTCTTAAGCGCGAAATCCGGGGCGTGTCTCACCCAGAAGTGGTCGCCCTGGCCGAACGCACGGTTCAGGAGCACGAGCGCCACGAGTGAGGCGAGCAGGCCAATAAGAAGTGAGGGTGCGAGCCGAACCGCCCGCGTATTGAGTTTGGTATTCATTTCCGGCGATTCCTCCGATTCCACCGTTGCCACCGTGGCCAATTATCCGGATTTCCTGGCGTTTCGCAAGTGTCAGTTTGCATGGGCGCAGATCGCCTGTTCCTTGACAACCGCTTTCGGTATGCCTAGGGTTTAGCCCATGACGCGGCTGGGACTGAAAATTCTGACCGTGCTGCTCACGTTGTTGTTCGTGGGCGATCCGGGACATGCGGGACTTTGCCAGCCCGCATCCGCGCCGTGCACGGGGGCGGCATCGAAGCCGATGAGTTGCTGCCCGCCCGGGCGTTGTTGTTGCGATTTGTCATTGCCTGCACAGCCGCTGCCCAGTTCGGCGCCGGTTCCGGCCGTGAACAACAACGGGCACGAAGTCGCAAGAATCGCGTCGCTGCCCGGTTCCCTCGCCTTCTTCATTTCCAACGAGCACTTCCGTCTGCGTTCGGCCATGGAGGCGCGCACTCCGCAGTCCGCGGCGGTCGCATCCTACGCTTTGACCCACGCGTTTCTGATCTGAGACCACACATCACGCCCGTGGTGTGCCCAGTCGTCGCCCCCGTGAACCGGGGCAAATCTCAGATCAGTCATGCAATTACACGAACAACCAGATTCCGAACTCATTTGCCAAATTCAGTCGGGTGCGACCCCCGCGTTTGACGAACTGATGCGGCGCTACAAACGTCCGCTGGTGAATTTTGTCTACCGGATGCTGGGCAGCGCCGAGGACGCCCATGACGTCGCCCAGGAAGTGTTCGTGCGGGCTTACCAAAACCTCGATACGTATCGTTGCGAAACGAAGTTCTCGACGTGGCTGTTCGCGCTGGCCCGTAACGCCGCGATTGACCGCCGGCGTTGGCGTAAACGGCATCCGACTGAGCCGATCGAGTCCGCTCCACCGGTTGCCGCACCGGTTGGCACCGCCGAGGACGTAGCCGCGCGCGAGATCGGCCGGGAGATCGCGGCAGCGGTTGGAAAACTCCCTGAAGATCAACGCGTCGCCGTCGTTTTGGCGGAATACCAAGGGATGTCCTACGCTGAGATCGCCGAGGTGACGCACTGCTCGGAGAAATCGGTTGAGTCACGCCTTTACCGAGCCAAACAAACATTGCGCAGCCGCTTGCGTCATTTGCTTGAGTAGTCGACGCCCTGTGGCGCTTTTGCCACCGTGATTGATTTGCCACAGGGCAACGCGCCGGCCGTCAAACCGGCACCCTGCCCAATTCCTTGCAGGCGGGCGAGTTGCGGAATCTTTACCTCGTCGTCTCCGTTCTGGCACGCGGCGTGTTAACACTTCCCGGCAACTGCGCGTGATGGTTCCGCGGCATCCAATAGTCGGGTGCCGCCCCCGCATCCAAGCCATCGCCAAAGATCCTCACTATCCCGTCGAAAGCTGAAAAACCCCCGCTGGAAACAGCGAGGGTTTTTCGTTTGTGCCGTGTTATCTGGTATGTTGTAGGAGATGGTCCCGTGAAAGGGCGATGTCCACCATGAAGGATTGCTGCCACCGTACTGAATCTGCCGGCTCCACGGTAAAAGATCCCGTGTGCGGGATGGATGTCGACCCGAACCAAGCCGCCGGTTCGCACGTTCACGAAGGCAAGACCTACTACTTCTGCGGCACGCACTGCTTGGAAAAATTCCGCGCCGATCCGGCCAAGTACTTGGTGCGACGGCCCAGCACTCCATCACTCCAACACTCCGCCGCTTCCTACACCTGTCCGATGCACCCCGAAGTGCAGAGCGACGATCCGGGGGCGTGTCCGAAATGTGGCATGGACCTGGAGCCGGTCGACGTCACCGCCGATCAGGAGGAGGAAAGCCCCGAGTTGCGCAACATGACCCGGCGGTTTTGGGTGAGTCTGGCGTTGACCCTGCCGGTGTTTCTTATCGCCATGTGGCACGTGAGCGGACTGTATTGGTTGGAGTTGGTGCTTGCAACACCTGTCGTGGTGTGGGGCGGGTGGCCGTTCTTCCAGCGCGGTTGGGCGTCCGTCGTCCATCGCAGCCTCAACATGTTTACGCTGATTGCGGCCGGCACGGGTGTGGCGTGGGCGTACAGCGTCGTTGCGGCCGTGGTCCCGCAGATATTTCCGTCCTCGTTCCACAATGCCGATGGCACGGTGGCGGTCTATTTTGAAGCGGCGGCGGTCATCGTCACATTGGTGTTGTTGGGACAGGTGCTGGAATTGCGCGCCCGCAGTCGGACTTCCAGCGCAATCAGGGCGTTGCTCGGTCTCGCGCCGAAAGTCGCGCGGATGCTCCGCGACGACGGTTCGGAGGTGGATGTGCCGCTGCAGGACGTGAACAAAGGCGGCCGTCTTCGCGTGCGCCCCGGCGAGAAAGTGCCGGTGGACGGCGTCGTCCTCGAAGGGTCGAGTGCGGTGGACGAATCGATGGTCACAGGAGAACCGCTCCCGGTCGAGAAACGCACCGGCGACGCGGTGACCGGCGGCACGGTCAACGGCGCGGGCGGGTTCGTGATGCGCGCGGAGCGGGTTGGCAGCGAGACGTTGCTGGCGCAGATCGTTCGCATGGTTAGCGAGGCCCAGCGCAGCCGGGCGCCCATCCAGCGGTTGGCCGACGTGGTCGCGTCGTGGTTTGTGCCGGCGGTCATCACGGCGGCTGTCGTTACTTTCGCCGTGTGGTCGATCTGGGGACCGGAACCGCGCTTGGCGTATGCGCTCGTCAACGCCGTCGCCGTGCTGATCATTGCCTGTCCGTGCGCGCTGGGGTTGGCCACGCCGATGTCCATCATGGTTGGCACCGGCCGCGGCGCGACCGCTGGTGTGCTCATCAAAAACGCCGAGGCACTGGAGGTTTTACAGAAGGTGAACACCCTCATCGTGGACAAGACCGGCACGCTCACCGAAGGCAGACCCCGCGTGGTGATGGTTGGCGTCGATGATGGAACATTACAACTGGCGGCCAGCGTCGAACGCGCCAGCGAACATCCGTTGGCGCGGGCGATCGTGGAGGCGGCGGAAGAGCACGGCCTCACGTTGACCCAAGTGACGGAGTTTCATTCGGAAACCGGCCGCGGTGTGACCGGCAGGGTGGGCGGCCGACTCGTGACCGTGAGCAATCAGGGCGATGCACCTGGGGCGGACGCGTTGCGCGAGCAGGGACAAACCGTCGCGTTTGTCGCCGTGGACGATCAACCTGCCGGCGTGCTGGGCATTGCCGATCCCATCAAGGAGTCCACGCCCGAAGCGATCAAGTTGTTGCACGAGGAAGGCGTTCAGATTTCGATGGTCACGGGCGACAACCGCGCCACCTCCGAGGCCGTTGCCAAGAAACTGGGCATCGACCGCGTTGAGGCCGGAGTGTTACCCGAACAGAAGGGTGCGGTGGTCAAGCGTCTCCAAAACGAAGGCCGCATCGTAGCGATGGCAGGTGATGGCATCAACGATGCACCGGCATTGGCGGCGGCGCACGTCGGCATCGCGATGGGGACGGGCACGGATGTGGCGATGCAGAGCGCCGGCATCACACTTGTCAAAGGCGATCTCCGCGGCATCGTCAAAGCGCGTCGACTGAGCGAGGCGACGATGCGCAACATTCGGCAGAACCTGTTCTTTGCGTTCGTCTACAACGGCCTCGGCGTTCCCATCGCCGCCGGCGTGTTGTATCCCGTCTTTGGCCTCCTGCTCAACCCGATGATTGCCGCCGCCGCGATGAGTTTTAGCAGCGTTTCCGTCGTCACCAACGCCCTGCGGTTGCGTCGGGTGAGATTGTGAACTGACCATCGAGGGCGACGCGGGACGCGGGACGCCGGCGGCGCGCGTCGACTCTAGGGGTAAGTGGGAGGGACCGTGATGATCGCGCCAGACAGACCTGTCATGATTTGGGCGGTGGTTTGCTTGGTTCCAAGAACTCTCGGTAAGTGAGTCGTCTGTCACGATTCGCGTAAAACCGGGCGCAGTCGTAAAGCTCGCGTAGAACGTAGGGAGCCGTGGTCTGCCAAGCCAGTACCGGCACGTCCTTTTCAGTCCAAACCCACTTCTGCCTCTTTTCTGCGTGTGCAGTCGCTGCCAGCCCTGTTGTCACGTCGGAATTCCGTGGCGCATACCAGATGATCGCTTCGACAGGGAGGAAATCAACGCCATTGGGTTCGTTGTCATCACGTATTTCTTTGCCAACAAGCAACGCTTGATAACGAGGCACGTCGTTTGTGTCATGCTGGTGTCGGGCGAAACGCCCGCTGGACGCGTAGGAACTAAATCGTGTTAGAAGGCAATTATTCGACTCTTTGGCTCGTAGCACTTGGGGCGCAGTTCTGTCGTAGTCCATGGCATAATGACGGATTCGGTTTTCCATTTCGTTATCGTCAGGAGCAACAAGGATAAGCTTGGTCTTCAACCCTGCCGGCTTCAAGAACCGGTCGAATGCATTCATGAAATCCTCATAGGCAGGCGTCGTCTCAAGACTAAGCGCACCCCACGCAGGGTATTCACAGAGTATGACCGCTGTGGAGCCATCCTTCGCGTAGCGGTCAAGTAGCTGGCTACTCCGAACCAGGATTTCGCCCAAGTCACGTGGCCGTTCCAATACGCCTCTGATGCCATACACTGCAAAGGAAAACCCTAGAACGGCAATCAGCAACCCTGACACGTCAAACACAATCCCTGCAAGGTGCGAGTACCAGTCCCCCAAGTGCGGCTTCAGGAGTTCGCTCTTGCAGACTGCGCCCGCGATTCCTGCGAGTAAGAAGATCAGCGTTAATTTCAAGAACCAGTCTCGTTGCTCTGCCCAAGGCCGAAAGTCTCGAGTTTCAAAACGCACCAAGAGCTTGCGGAAGAAATGTTTAAACCGCGGTGATTTCTTCCAAGAAATAACGAACGCCAGTAGCAATACAACTGCTATTATCAAGAACCAATGCTCCTGTAAAAAGTTGGAGATCCAAGCTGTAATGGCAAGGTTTCCGGTCATCGGTAATTTGCAGTTGGGCGCTTTCCTAACTTCATGCACCCGAGTCCTGTTGACACGGTAGTTTCCTTTACGGCCACGACTGCATTGGCCCAATACCTGATTTCCAGTTGGTCAGAGCCTTTAGGAAGTCCTGCTTGTCCCAGCTTGTACCTCAAGTCAGCAATCGCGGCCGAATTAACAGCCGCGGGAATCTGACGGAGGTTCGTAAACACACGAAGCCCCAAAACCGTTCGTACGATCCAGTTGACCGTCATCATTCTTGTCCAACGGTGGGTTGAGAACTCTTTCTGAATAATCCAGCCACAAGAACTCAATTCCCTTGCAAGTTCGTCTGTGCATCTCAATGGAGCGCCCGCGCGAGCGGCGGGATCGAATTGACTCAAGCCGGGCTCACCGCATTGATTGTTTACCGATTCATAGTAGGTAGCGAACAATCGATTTACCCGCCCGTTATTTGTGTTCATACCGTCCAACGCGCGATAAAGCTCTCCGTCCTCTTCCAACCACGTCAGTACGCCGCCGGCTTTAACGAGGTTCGCGCAAGCGCGGAAGATGTCTCTCCAATCCGGAAGACAGTGAAATAGCCAATGACAGATTACAGCGTCAAAACGCTCTCGATTTTCTACTGCGTTGGCAAAGTCAGCAACCGAGATTTTGTGGAGTGCAACGCCATGCAAAGCGCGTTTGCCTCTCGCGACCTCAAGCATTGCCGATGAAACATCAATGCCAACGACTTGCTCCTTTCGCAGGAGATCGGGAATCAGGCATCCCAAAATGCGGCCCGTGCCGCAGCCAACGTCCACTATCCTTGCGTTCGTCCTCCCAACGATACCTTGTAGCGCGTCGCGAAAACAGGCGCGGCACGCTTCCGGATCTATCGGCCGCGTTTTGTCATAGATCCGCGCGAGTCCTCTATCAAATTGGACGGGTGTGTTCGTCATTCAACTTCCACTCCAGTGAATCGTCTTACGCTCCAATAGAGAAGTGATTCCCACGGACAAGTAGCCGAGTGCGCCAACGACAATCACGCCTGCGTAAAGCGTCCGGGTGTCGAAGACCGCGAGTGAGTCCATTAGGATTCGCCCAATTCCAGAGTCGGTTGCGATTAGCATATCTGCGGCGACGGTGACGATCAGCGCCAACGGAATTGCTGCCTTGAGGGTAATGGCGAGGTGCGAAAGCATCGCGGGAAAATAGAATGAACGGATGGTCCGGAACAGCGAGGCGTGCCAAGCCACCGCGAGCCTGAGGTAAGTTCCGCGCGTGGCCCGAATAGCCGTAGAAGCGGTGGACGCCATTAGCACGGCGACGACAAGAGTGCCGCAGGCCAAGCGTGAGTTCGTTCCGATCCCGAAGAACAAGCTCATCAACGGAACAAGCACCACTGACGGGAGAGCACGGAAGAATTCGACCCAAGGTTCGGCTGCCGCCCAAACATAAGCATTGAGTCCCAGCGCAAAGCCAAGGATTGCACCGATCACAGTACCGAGTATAACGCCAAGTGCCCAGGCAACAATTGTTGCTGACAAGTCTGACCAAAATTTCTGCGTTCTTGCCATTTCAACTAACGCAGCCGCAACGCTTGAAGGAGACGGCAACAAGAGGCTGTTAACCCAACCGGCTTCAACCGCGATATGCCAGCCGAGAAGCACCACTGCAATGCCCACGACTATGCACGCGAGACGTATGAGTGGGTTAAGCTTCTGATAGAGCATTCGAAAGGAACCCCTTCGCCATCGTCGAATCGATTTCGTTGACGGCAGAGTTTGAAATGAGGAGGAAGCGGTTAATAGGCAAAATACAATCCACCGGGTCGTGAGTGACAAGAACTGTCGTTCGGTCTTTTGCGAACTCCGTAAGGAGTGCCGTAGCTTTGCCGCGGGCGTGTGAGTTCAGCGCCGCAAATGGCTCGTCAAGAAGAACCACACTTGCCGGGGTACACACACAGCGGATGACGTTGATAATCTGCTTTTCGCCTTCGCTTAGCCGGTAGGGAAAATCATCTCGCCTTTCGTTCAATTGAAAGTCGTCAAGCAGGCGCTCCGCTTTCGTTGTGGTCTCTGAACCATTCCGCCCAGCCACCACAGAAGGAAATAGGATGTTAGCGAGAACGCTCTTCCATGGAAGCAATCCACTTGCTGAATCTTGCACCGCATAAGCGATTGGGCCATCAGATACGACTTCAATTTTCCCGGAAACCGGTCGACGAATTCCAGCAATCGCGTCAAGCAGAGTGGTCTTACCGGCGCCATTCAATCCCAGCAACACCGCAAAATCGCCCTGCTGCAACCGAAATGTTCCTGAGAGCTTTCGGCGACCGTCACTGGAGAGATTGAAGACGGCGTTGTTGAACGAAATCATTCTTCACCATATAGACCCGGAGGAAACAGGTCTGTCAGGGGTAGAGCCGCATCAATGAGTCCGGCGGATTTCAATGCTTCGACAGTCTTCGCGATACCCTCCTTATCGACCTTTTCCGTTGAAAGCGGGAAGTAATATCCGCCGATCTGGTTGGCGATCTCTGGTTTGAGTCCCAAACGGGATGCTAAGATCTTGTGTGCTTGCAGAGGATTCTTCCTGGTCCAACTCACGGCCTCGTCAACGGCCTGTATCAACTTCTCAAAATCCACCTTGCGCGCGTTCCAAACCTGACGCTTCACTGCCCCCGCACCACTCCAATAGGGCGAGCCAACGTATTTCGCTCTTGGATTCGATTCGAGAAGGCGGAATTTTTCCGAATCCAATGCAACAGCAAGCGCCGGCTGATCAAGGATCGCGACTGCGCCTTTTCCTTCCGCCAGTGCCTGAAGCGCTGCTTCGCGTGTGGCAACCGCGATCTCCGGCCATTGATCTTTAGGAATCCCCGCCGCATTGAGGATCATCTGCACATTCACTTTTGTATAGGGGTTGATTGCGAAAATCACGCCGCTGTGAATGTCTTTGATGGTCTTGGCGGTAGAATTCGCGGGGACAACGAATCCGTATACAGTCTGCCCTCCAGTGACTTCCGCGCCGGGGAAAACCGCATAGAGGACATTGGGATGCTGAAGCATGATCCCGAAGAGTGGAGGAAATGAAGTGGGGGAGAGAATGTCCACTCTGTCGGCCAAGAGCGCAGGCAGGTGGTCGCCCGGGGGCACTTCAATGAGTTTGACATCCAGGCCGTGCTTCTTGAACAAGCCCATCTCATCGGCAACGTAAATCGGAAGGGAACTTTCGTGCTTAAGAACGCCGATGCGAATCACGCCTTCCGCTGATAGTCTTGACGCTGGCCTGCAGCTGGCCATGAGCAAGCCAATGGCCGCTGATACGGCCAACAACAGCGTTTTCTGTTGCGTGTTCATGCCGTCAGAATATCGGGTTTCCGCCGCGATGCAATCCTTTACAAATACAACATGCCATGTCTCGCTCGGGGATCTCCTCCTGTTGAACATCATCCAGGTGTTCGCCGGTCAGCAACTGTCCCTTGTAACTGTGCCGAGGACGATCATTGGGAAGTACGCGCCTCGATCAAGTTGAAAGAGATGTGTCGCCGAAAATCGAACTGCAGTCGATTCGCTTCTTGATTTCTGGCGCAATCGCTGCGAAAATCTGAGGCGATGAACGCAGCGCGATGTTATGACGAGGCTGACTATACCGGCTGCCGGGTGCTAATTCTCATCGGGGACTTCGATGGGCGGGAGGGCGTCTGCGTGGGAAGATCGACCGACGGCAAACGGCGGGCGATCTCTCCCGAAGGCACCGACGAAGTTCTGCAATTAGCATTTAGAACCGAGTTTGCTTTGTTGGTTGATTTGTCAGCTGACGCGAGCAAGAACTGATTGCCTTGTTTCCGCTCTCCGCAACGCAGTACCGATCTGATTCAGGCAGCGGGTTGGTGACTTTGTGAGCATACATTCCCAAATCCGTATCACCGTCCAGCCGTTCTTTTTCAAGCGCCGCGAGACGCGACGGTCGCGTGCCACGTTGCGCTGAATTTTCTCCTGCCAGTAACGCGCGTTGCGTTTCGGTTTGAGATTTCTGTCGCAGTCGTGCCCGTGCCAGAAGCACCCATCGACGAACACTGCAACTTTCAGGACCGGCCACGCAAAATCAGGCTGGCCGGGAATGGCAAGGCCGCGACGCCAGCCAGCCATGTGGGACTTTCGGAGCAGTCGAGCAAGCCGTATCTCAGTCGTTAGGTTGCCGCTGCTGCGAATGCGGGACATCAACTCGGAGCGAGAGAGGCGTCCGAACGTGGTGACTTCCTGGCTTGGACGACGCATAGTTCATCGCTTCGATTTAGCTTTCCGGAGTTCCTTGTAGCGCTTCAGGAATTCTTTATGGCTGGCTTCCACCAACCGCAGAAGGTCGCTGTATCGCCGCAAGTAAATCCGAGACCGCGCCAAGTTTTTAACACGCTCCCTGACCTCCCAGGTGTCCACCCGGTTACCGCATAGCAAGTATCCGATGACTTCTTTGGCTCTGAAATCCGGGTCCGTCGTGCGATCGACATAATCTCGCATGAAGCTTACGTAGCGCTCGATTTGCTCCAGCGCTTTCATTGATGCCTTGAAAAGCGGTCGTTTGATTTCGACGATGATTATCGCGTCGCTCTCGCTCACCGACAGGAAGTCGATTCGCCGATCTCCCTCCGGCAGATCGTCGTCGGGGAATTCCTTTTTGAGCATGTCACTGAATCGCTGCTCATCCGCGATCAAGGTCCAACGGGGATCGAGCACCCAAGGGAACTCTTTCAGGAAATTGTGAAGGGTGGGAACTTCGAGGGCATTCGAGTCCAGCAAAGTTTGCAGTTTCTCTATCGTCTTTATGCGGCCTTCCGTGACGCGCATCATCCCTTTTGCTTCGACCAATTCCCAATCCCGAAAAAGTTCAAGTACCTTTGGAATGTCCGCGACTCCGGATTCGGCAACCTGTTCAGCCAAATCTTGGAACTCGTCAAATTCCATATAGTCCAAGCACATTTGGATGATCGGTTCTTGTACGCTCTCATCGGCGAGCGGATTGCTCGAAATGACGCCTCTGATCAGTTTATCGGCGAGTCTTTTCGCCCGGTCATTTTCAAACCGCTCGGCCTCCTGAATGAATTTCTTGTAGAGCGGATTCTGGGCAAGCTTGCGTTCGTTGTCTTTGCTCCGTTTTTCCGCCCATGTGCGGGCGATCTTGTTGACCTCCTTTTGTCCCCATTCCTTCAAAGCCGAGTTTGCCTCGGTATCCCAAACAAGCGAATTTCTCGTCGTGCCGATGGCGTCTTCGACGCCATCCACAAATTCGGCGTGTAGTTCTCCGACAAGATACGAGAGCGCGTACTGCTGTCCGACGACCGCCTCGAAAATGAACGGCTCCTGCACCAACTTTCCACGCGCCATGATGACGATTCCCCGCTGGATACCGTCCTCCAATTCGGTTGTGCGGTCCAGAGCGCCAATCCATCCCGAAACTTTCCATCCAGTACCGGGCTTAACTTCGACATTCTCGTACTCCCACAAGTACTTATTGCCATCGGCATCCCTATCCAAGAGACGCTTCAAATCTCGTTCCGTCGCTGAGATGGGAGTACCGTTAATCTTAATCTCAAACTTGTGCTTCGGCCCGATGATGGAAAAGCGTCGCGCAAGTCCCCGCCTTAGGCTGTCGATTGGAATCCGCCGGTTTTTGAACTTGGTAAAGCTGCGCAGCGTGATTCGAGTTCCCTTTTTGAGCGTTCCGGTTGCTGGCAGCGGAGGCATCGCCAGCTCGCGATTCTTAGCTGCCTTCTCCAGTTCCGCGAAATTCATCCGGAATCGAGAGGTTTCACCGTCCTTGATCGTCTCGATTTCAATTTCACCGGCAATGCCGAAGGCACAAAATTTACCAATGCCTTTTCTGCCAATGACCTTTCTGGAGTGTTTGGCGGTGGGAGCGTCGTTGTTCTCCTTACGCCTGTCTCTTCCGACAATCAGATACGCCTTACGAATGTCTGCATCCGACATTCCTATTCCGTTATCCCATGCGGTGATTTCCGAGTGTTCATCGATAGCGCCGGTTGGTATCTGAATCTCCACGACTTCGGAATCTGCATCCCAGGCGTTCGACACCAGTTCGCCAATCACCGGTGGGAGCGTCGAATACATTTGCAGACCCAGATGCTTAATCGTGCCGATGTCGAACTGCATTTTGTAATCTTGTTTATGCACGGCGACGCTCCTTGTTGTGTATGGCTGAGCGCACGATTGCGCTCCCGAGGCGTTCGGCCAACTTCACCGGCACGGCATTTCCGATTTGGCGAGCGATCTGCAAAATGGAATCACCGGAAAATTCGTAGCTGTCAGGAAACGTTTGCAGCGCGGCGGCTTCCCGCAGCGAAAGACCGCGGTTTTGTTCAGGGTGCGTGAAGCGGCCACAATAAACGTCCGTACAGCGGCAAGTAAGCGTAGGGGCAGGTTCATCCCACGCCATGCGCCCAAAAACATCCTTATGGACGGTTGGCTTGTCGCGATGGCATTTCAGCAAGACTGATTCGTCCGTGATATCCGAGCGGCTGCCGCCATCCTTCGGTATTCCACGGATGATCTTCTTCAGGTGCGGCATCAATGCTCTCGCCTCGTGATTGAGTAATCTCTTCGACTTTCCGCCGGCTCTGATTGGTGGATATTTCGCGATGCAGTCGCGAACCGTCCCGCCTCGGCGTTGGCGTGGTTGTTTGATCTCCCCCACCCGCGAAGCCAGAAGAATGAATCTCTTCCGAATTTGCGGAACGCCGTAGTTCTTAGCATCCAGCATCCCAGAGTACGTGCGCTTAAATCCGCGCCGGGAAATCATGCGCTTGAACTTCTTGTAGATATTCCTTCCGTAGGCCGTATTCAAACCGGGGACATTCTCTACTAGGATGTAATCAGGCGGTGCTTGCTGGACCAGCTTCGCAAATTCAATCAATAGGTGCTTTCGCCCGTCGCGACCCTTCATTCGCGTCAGCGTCGAGAACGGCTGGCATGGGGTACATGCAGCATAGAGCACGACGTCTTGATTGGTGATACCCAGCGCCTGCCGCAACAAATCAATGTCGATTTTCTTTATGTCTCGGCAGATAAAGCGGCTTGGCTTGTTGTTTTTCTCGTACGTCTCGCGTAAGGTCTCGTCGTTGTCCACGCCGGCCAATACCCGGATGCCAGCATTCAACAATCCGCGCGTCAACCCTCCAGCGCCGCAAAAAAAATCGATCGCCTTAATCATGCGTCAGCTCATTGTAACGGAAACAACTGCTAGGTCAATTCACCAAGAATCTCCCGTAATCGCCTGGTAATCGGGAAGTTTGTGCAGATGAGTGAGATGCTGGGGAGGAGTTCCGGCTCCGCCCGGGGGTCCCGCAGAACACGAAAACGACCGACTGCAACGGAGGCAGATCAAAGCGTCCGGCGAAAGAGGGCCGTGGCGGCACCCATTGCCAGGCCGGCGAAGGCGAGCAGGAAGGCCAGGTCCGGCAAAATCGCCAACAGGCCGGTGTTCTTCAGCACCAATTCCTTGAAACCGTGCACGGCGTAGGTGAACGGATCGACGACGGTGATCACTTTCATCCACTTGGGAAACGCCTGGATCGGGTAGACGGCGCCGCTCGGAAAAAACAGCAGCGTATTGAGCACGCCGAAAATGGCGCGCGGGATGAGTGGGTCGCTGACGCGCACCATCAACAGAAACATCATGCTGATCAGCGCCAGCGCGGTCGCGATCACCAACGCGAACATCCGGGCCAGTCGGGCGAGGTTGAGCGGATCAGGAATACCGGCAATGAGCGAGCCGAAGACGACCAGCACCGTACCGGCGAGCACGGCCTTGGCGACGCCGGCGAGGTTGAAGCCCACAATCAATTCGTACTTCCGGATCGGCGTTACCAGATAGCCTTCGTGCAGTCCCCGCGCTTTGTCGTCGATGAAGATGATTCCGCCGCCGATCATGGCGGAGACGAAGATTGCCAGCACGATGGTACCGGACAGCAAATACTGGATGTACGGCACGTACGGGTAGAGTTCGACCACGGACAACGCGGCGTTGGCCGGCAGGCCCGGCGGCGGGACCGGTTGGCCGAACGCCCCGAGCAATTCGGTGAGGCTTGCCTGCAGCGCCGAGGAGGCAAACTGATCGGTATTGTCTTCCACCAGCGCCACGCGCGGGTCGGCACCGGCGAGCACGTTGCGAGAGAACTGCGGCGGAATGGTCAGCACGCCGTTGATTTTGCCATTGCGCAGGTCCCGCAGCGCGGTGGCCTGGTCAGCATAGGGCGTGGTCACGAACGTGCGCGCGTTCGCGGCCACGGCTTGGAACATTTCCTTCAACTGGACGGCCGGCACGCCGTGGTCGTGATCCACCACGCCGACGTTCAGGTTCTTGACCTTGCCGCCAAACGCGTACCCGAGCACCACGAGTTGCACCAGGGGCAGGACCATCGAGATCACGATCAACGTGGGACTGCGGCGGAAGCGTCGCAGGTCGCGTTCGATAATGGCCAGAATGCGGTGCATGGCGGTCTCGGTTCGTCACCGTTGGGGGATGAACGGGCTGCTGGACGCCGCTGGCGCTTGCAGGGCGTCGCGTAGTTGGTGGCCGGTGTAGTGCACGAACACGTCGTCCAACGTCGTGCTTTGGACGGAAAGCGACGTCACCGTGATGCCGGCCTGGCGCGCCGCCTCCATCAGTTCGATGGTGGTACGCGGCCCGTTCTCGGAGGAAATCCGAAACACGTGGTCCTCCGCCCGCACCTCGGCCACTTCGGGCAACGCTTTCACCAGATCGGCCCAGCCCGGCGGCACGTCCGAAAAACTGACCTCCAGAATGTTCTTGCCGGGAATCGAAGCCTTTAATTTCAACGGCGAATCCAGCGCGACCAGTTTGCCGTGATCGACGATGGCGATGCGGTCGCAGAGTTTATCGGCCTCGTCCATGTAATGCGTGGTCAGCAAGATTGTCAGGTCCCGTTCCCCTTTCAGGTTTTGGAGCATTTCCCACACGGCGACGCGCGACACCGGGTCGAGGCCGGTGGTTGGCTCGTCGAGAAAGAACGTGCGCGGCTCGTGGACCAGGCCGCGGGCGATTTCCAGCCGGCGCCGCATGCCGCCGGAGAACATCTTGACGGGCTTGTCCGCCCATTGCTGCAAATCCACGGCGGCGAGCAGTTCGCGCACGATGCGGCGTCGCTTTTCCCCCGGGATGCCGTATAGCTTGGCGAAGATGTTCATGTTTTCCTCGGCGCTCAAATCGAGGTCGGACGTCATGGCTTGGGGAATCACCCCGATGGATTGGCGCACCTTGTTCGCGGCGTGAACCACGTCGAAGTTGTTGACGCGTGCCGTGCCCGAGGTCGGCAGCAGCAGTGTGGTCAGCATGCGGATCAGCGTGGATTTACCGGCGCCGTTCGGGCCCAGCAGACCGAACACCTCGCCGTGGTTGACGCGAAAGCTCAGTTGGTCCACGGCGCAGAAATCGCCGAAGCGCTTGGTCAGATTCTCTACTTCCACGTCAAACATGGGCGGTCAGTGTTGGGCCAGCGGCAGCGAGACGTAGGCGGTCATGCCGACGGCGAGACTGCGGTCGCGGTTGTCGCAGCGCAGCCGGATTTGAAACGTCCGGATGTCGCGCTTGGTCCGGCTCACATCGCGTTGCGTGGCGTAATCGGCGTCCACGCTGCGGTAGTACACCGTGCCCTCCCGCGTCGCTCCCGAGGGCAACGTCACGAGCAGTTTCTGCCCGAGGTGAATGCGGTCAATGTAACTTTCCTCAACGTCAGCCCGCACCCAGAGAGCGTCGGGATTGATGAGCGTGACGATGGCCTGACCGGGGTTGACCACTTCGCCGGTCAGGGCAACCCGTTTATCGACGATACCGGAGATCGGGGCGCGAATGGTCGTGTAGCCCAATTGCACTTTCGCCTTCTCCACCTGGGCGCGGGTGGCCTGGACAAGCCGGTCTGCCGACTCCACGTGCGCTTGGGCTCCTTCATAGGTGGTGCGCGCCTGGTCGTAGGACTCTACGGATTCAACCTGATTGGAATACAAGCGGGCAATACGTCCGAAATTAAGCCGGGCATTTTCCAAATCGGCTTTGGCTTGGGCCAATTGGGCGACGGTCTGGCTCTCGGTCTTCTCGTAGAACGCGAGGTCGGCCTGCCATTGCTGGGGTTGAATCTCGGCCAACAGTTCCCCGTTGGTCACGCTGTCGCCTTCGCGCACGAACACTTGCTGGAGGCGGCCCGAGATTTGCGAGCTGGCGATGACCTCGTCAGTGTCCACGATGCCGGTAAGACGGATGGCCCGCGGCCGCTGCATCAGCACGTAAGAGACGACGCCGCTCGCGGCCAACAGAACCAGCAGCACCAAGACGATTCGTAAAGGGCGTTTCATGGCAGCGGAGCCTCCGGATCCACAAACAGGCCGTACCGGATGAAATCGAGCACTTCTTGTTTGCGACGCTGCAAGTTGGCTTCGCTGTAGGGATCGGGGTGCCCGAACAATTGCAGCACTTGGGACGCGGAAAAATAGAACACGATCAGGGCGATAATGGACGTGGCGGTGTGAAACTCGTCGGCTCGACGAAATTGGCCCTCGCGCATACCCCGCTCCAGCAACTTTCGGAACGCCTGACTGCGGGGGACGAAGTATTCTTGGACGAGCCGTTCCAGTGGTTTGCCGCCGGTCATCATCAACTGTTGGAACAGCGAGGCATGCCGGTGGCGGGCGCTGATGAAATCGAAGTGGAGGTTGACGTAGTGGAATAGCACCACCCGCGCCGGCTCTGTCGAGCTGAGTACGGCCAACGCTTGACGGTTGAATTCCTGGAATTGATCGGCCAGAACAGCTTCGTAGAGGTCCTGTTTGCTCTTGAAATAGTAGTAGAGCAGCGCCTTGTTGACGCCGGCGGCGGCGGCGATCGCGTCGGTGCGCGCGCCGGCGAGGCCGGACCGGGCGAACTCGCGTTCGGCGGCTGCCAGAATCGCCGTGCGGGACGCCGCGCTGCCGGCCCGTTCGTGTCGGTTCTGGTTCCGAGATAGGGGAGCGGTCATGGGTTAACTAACCAGATAGTTAATTCAAGTTGACGGTTCAGTCAACCTTTTCTCTCACGTAAGCCGCCGGCTGCAGCATCGGCGCTTTCCTTGAGCAGTGATCGCGTCGCAGGCAACCCATTGCGGTTGTAGCGGTTATCGCTCCAGCCAAATCTCGGCGAGGGTTTTTCCTGCCGCAGGCGTATTACCGTCGGATGAACGGTAACGACGACAAGTTGCGGGCGCTGCTCCGCCGCTGGCGCGACGTGGAGCCGCAGGCCAACTTCGAGGCCGGTGTCTGGCGGCGGATTCGCCAGGCGGAAACCGAATGCTCGGAACGGCCCGCGTTTGCGGAATGGCTGCAGCGTCTGTTGCCGCGCCCGGTCCTGGCGACGACGCTGGTCGTGGTGGCCAGCGCGGTCATCGGCTCCTCCGTGGGCGCCCTGAGCGCGCGCGGGGAGGCGACCGTCACGCCCGGCGAACTCCGATTTCTCGGGTCGGGCACGCTCGCCGGCGGTTACGTGGAGTTGACGGCGGGGGGCACGCCATGAAAAGAATGCTGGGACTGGTCGCCGTCGTGGTGCTGATTTCCGCAGGGTTGTCGTTTGCGACGTCGCGGTGGCTTATGAGTCGGCGTCCACCGCCGATGGTGGTGAACATCCATGATACCGCGTGGTTGAGCCATGAACTCGGTCTGTCCGAGGCCCAACGGCGGGACGTGGAGAAACTGGAGAAAGACTTTCAGTCGAAGCTCAACGGTTCGTGCGCGGCGCATTGCGCGGCGCGATTCGCGCTCGGCGATGAATTGATGAAGCCGAAACCCGACGCCGGGAAGGCGCGGGCCGACGTCGAGCGCATGAACCAGGTGCAAGCCGTGGCCGAGCGGGCCACGTTGGAGCACATCCTGAAGGTCCGGGCCCTGTTGGCGGACGAACAGGCACGGCGCTACTCGGCGATCATCCACGATCAGGTGTGCAGCATGCCGATGGGAACGCCCTAGGTCAGCAGCGGGTCTCGTATGCGCCTCAGCAGAATTACAAACAAAGGATTGGTCGTCGCGTTCACCTGTCTGGTCGGCGTGGCGACCGTGCTTTATGCCGAACCGCAAGAAATCACGTCGAGTCTGGCCTTGGATGCGGTCGTGGCGGATGCACTCCAGAGCAATCCCCAAATCCACGCGATGCGGGCCAGATGGGAGGCCGCCCGGGAGAAACCGGTGCAAGAGCGCACGCTGCCGAATCCCGAGTTCATCTACATGGGCATGGATTCGACCAGTGGCTATTCGTTCCCGAACACTCCCGAGAAACGGCTGGAACTCGACCAACCGTTCCCGTGGTTCGGCAAGCTCGGGTTGCGGAGCCGGGTTGCGGAACAGGATGCGCTGGCGATGCAGCGCGAATACGAGGCGACACAGCGCGAGGTGTTGATGCAGGTGAAGGAGAGCTACTTCGACCTGTATGCCGTGCAGCGGACGATCTCGATCACCCGGGCCGAGACGGACGTAGTTCGCCAGATCGAGCAAATTGCCGAGACCAAGTACGCCACCGGCACGGCGACGCAGGGGGACGTGCTCAAGGCCCAGGCGGAAATCACCGTGCTCAAGCAGCGCCTGTTGGAGTTGGCCCAGCAGGAAACCACCCTGAAAGCCAGGTTGAATCAGCTTCTGGATCGGCCCGCTGATTCGTCGCTGGGGTTGGCTGTGACCGAGCCCGCAATGGAGTTCAAAGCGAGTGCGCCCGAACTGTTCGCCTTGGCCGAAAAGAGGCGGCCCGAAATCCAGGGAGCCGCCGCCGGGGTCCAACGGAGCCAACTGGAACGGCAACTGATGAAAAAGGAATTCTTTCCCGATTACCGCCTCGGCGTGCAGTACCGCGACATCGGCGGCGGCGATGACATGGTGATGTTTATCGTTGGGTTTGGCCTGCCGATCTGGCAGACGAAGTATCGGGCCGGCGTGCGCGAAGCCGAGAAGATGATCGAGTCGAACCGCGCCGCACTGGAAGCCGTCAAGAAACAGACCTCGTTCGACGTGCAGGATTCGCATTTCAAGCTGCTCACGGCCCAGCGCACGGTGGACTTGTACAAGGGTTCGTTGATTCCCCAGGCCGAAGCCCGATTCAGCGCCAGCGAGGCCGGCTATCGGACGGGTACGGTCGATTTCCTCGACCTGCTGGAAAGCGAGCGGTTCCTGCTCGACGCGCGCGTGATGGAGGCGACGGCCGAGGGCGACGTCGGCATGCAACTGGCCCGACTCGAACGCGCGGTCGGGACCGATCTGACGAAAGTGGAGGAGAAGAAATGAAACAGGCGCTGGCCGTCGCCCTCGTCATACTGACAATTGGCACCGTCGCGACCCTCGTCGGCTGCACCAAACCAGCAACTCGATCACCAGTCACCAGTCACCAGACAACGAAGTATCACTGCGCAATGCATCCCAGTGTCGTTTCCGACAAACCGGGGAATTGCCCGATCTGCGGGATGAAACTTGTGCCCATTGAAAACGATCAGCCGGGGGTCGTCGCGTCGACAACTGCGGCGCCGGTGGCGTCCGCCCCGGCCAAGACGAAGATCATGTACCGCTCGACGATGAACCCGAACGACGTGAGCGACAAACCCGGCAAAGACTCGATGGGGATGGAGATGGTGCCGTTCGAGGTGACGGAGGCCGGCGCGATGCCGCCGGGCCGAGTGCCGGGGCGGTCGTCGGTGAAGGTCTCGGCGGCGGAACAAGAGTTGATGGGATTGACGTTCGGCGTGGTCGAGAAACGGCCTCTGGAGCGCATCGTTCGCACCTCGGCGCTAATCGTGCCCGATGAGAAGCGGTTGTATCGCGTGACGACAAAGGTCGGCGGTTGGGTGGATCAATTATTCGTGTCAGTGACCGGCCAAGAGGTCAAGAAAGGCGATCCGCTGCTGACCATTTACAGTCCCGAACTCGTATCAGCGGAGCAGGAATTCCTCACGGCATTGACGACGGAGAAGAAATTGGCCGACAGCCGCGATGCTGACGCGGCCAGCGGTGGCAAGGCTTTGCTGGGCGCGGCGCGCCGGCGTCTGGAGTTGTGGGACATCAGCGATGGACAGATCGAACGTCTGGCGCGGACGGGGCAGGTCGAGAAGGACCTGACGTTGCATTCGCCCGCGGATGGGTGGGTGGCTGAGAAAAGCGTGTTGGCCGGGCAGAAGATCCTGCCGGGCGATTCGCTGCTGGTGGTGGCGGACCTGACAAAGATTTGGGGCGACGCGGACATTTACGAGTCCGATCTGCCGTACATCAAGGCGGGGATGCCCATCGAAGTGACGCTGCCATACTGGCCGGGCAAGGTGTTCAAGGGTCAGGTGACCTTTCTCGACCCGTACCTCGATCCCGCGACCCGCACGCTGAAAGCCCGGCTGGAGATCGACAATCCCGAATTGTTGTTGAAACCGCAGATGTATGCCAACGCGCGGTTGGCGTACCAGTTGACCGAGGAATTGGCGGTACCGGACACGGCGGTGCTGCAAACGGGCGAGCACACCTACGCCTTTCGGGACGGCGGCAACGGACGGCTGATTCCCGTTGAGATCAAAATCGGCGTGCGAAGCGGCGGCTATTACCAGGTCGTGTCGGGGTTGAACGAAGGCGACCGCGTGGTCACGTCCGCTGATTTCCTGATCGATTCGGAGTCTTCGATGAAGGCGGCGATGGCGGCGATGGCGGGGCAATGAATCATGGTTCGCAAGGTCATCACCTTCTGCGCCCACAATCGCATTTTGGTCATCCTGTTCGTGGGGTGTGCCGTGGCGTACGCGTTGTACACGATGAGACACATCCGGCTCGATGCGATCCCGGACCTGAGCGACACCCAGGTGATCGTGTATACCAGGTGGGACCAACCGCCCGACATTGTGGAGGACCAGGTAACCTATCCGATCGTCACCGCGCTGCTTGGGGCGCCGAGAGTCAAAGCCATCCGCGCCTCGACCGATTTCGGGTTTTCCTACGTGTACGTCATTTTTCAGGACGGCACGGATGAATACTGGGCGCGCAGCCGCGTACTGGAATACCTGTCCAAGGTGCGCGGCGAACTGCCGCCGGGCGTGACTCCCGAGATTGGCCCCGATGCGACCGGCGTGGGCTGGGTTTACCAATACGCGTTGGTGGACAAGAGCCGCACGCACAGCCTCGCCGAGTTGCGAACCTTTCAGGACTGGGTGCTGCGGTACGCGCTGGAGAGCGTGCCCGGTGTTGCCGAAGTGGCCGGCATCGGCGGGTTCCAGAAACAGTATCAGGTCACCGTCGATCCCACCCGTCTGCAGGATTACGGTTTGTCAATCGTGGACATTACGAAGGCCATCCGCCGCAACAACAACGAGGTCGGCGGCCGCCTGATTGAGTGGAATGGGCGTGAATACATGGTGCGCGGCCTCGGGTACATCCGCAGCTTGGACGCCCTCGGGCAGGTCGTGGTCAAGACCGACAACCGGGGCACTCCGGTGCTGCTGCGCAACGTCGCCACCGTGGCGTTCGGACCGCAGATGCGCCGCGGCATCAGCGATCTCGACGGCGAGGGCGACACGGTGGGCGGCATCGTGATCATGCGTTACGGCGAGAACGCCCTGAACGTGATCGACCGCGTGAAACAAAAACTCGCGGACCTGAAACCTTCGCTGCCCGCGGGTGTGGAGATCGTGCCGACCTACGACCGTTCGGAGTTGATCACGAAATCGATTCATAACCTCCGGCACGATCTCCTGTTGGAGATGATCGTCGTCAGCGTGGTGATCGTGTTCTTCCTGTTTCATGCGCCATCGGCGAGCGTGCCGATTGTGACGATTCCCATCTCGGTGGCGTTGGCGTTCATTCCGATGTATTTCCTGGGCATCACGTCCAACATCATGAGCCTGTCCGGCATCGCCATCTCCATCGGCGTGCTGGTCGACGGCGCGATTGTCGAGGTCGAGAACGCCTACAAGAAACTGGAAATCTGGCAACTCGAAGGACGCCAAGGCGATTACCACCAGATCCTGTTGGAAGCCATCATGGAGATTGCGCCGTCGGTGTTCTTCTCGCTGTTGGTGATTGCCGTGTCGTTTTTGCCCGTGTTCACGCTGGTCGACCAGGAAGGCCGCCTGTTCAAGCCGTTGGCCTACACCAAGACGCTGACCATTGGTCTCGCAGCGTTCCTCGCGGTGACGCTGGACCCGGCGGTGCGGATGCTGTTCACGCGGATGAACCCGATCCAGCTCCGGCCGCGCTGGCTGGGGCGACTGTTGACCTCGTTGTTGGTCGGGAAGTATTACCCCGAGGAGAACCACCCCGTCAGCCGCTTGTTGTTCCGCGTCTACGAGCCGCCCTGCCGCTGGGTGTTGCGCCATCCCAAAACGGTGATCGCGCTGGCGGTGGCGATCACGGCGTCCGCCGTGCCGGTTTACTTCAAACTCGGCAGCGAATTCATGCCGCCGCTCAACGAAGGCGTCATCCTGTACATGCCGACGACGCTGCCGGGCATCTCGGTCACCGAGGCGCAACGGTTGATGGAAACTCAGGATCGCGTTCTGAAAACGTTTCCGGAGGTGGTCTCGGTGTTCGGCAAGGCGGGCCGGGCCGACACGTCCACCGACCCGGCGCCGCTGTCGATGATGGAAACCACTGTGGTCTTGAAACCGCCGTCCGAGTGGCCGGCCAACGAGCGGTGGTATTCGTCGTGGGCGCCCCGTCCACTGCGGGCCCTGCTGGGTCATATCTGGCCGGAGCACATTTCGTGGGAGGAACTGATCGACGAGATGGACGCCCGATTGCAAATTCCCGGGGCGGTCAACGCCTGGACGATGCCGATCCGCAACCGCATCGACATGCTGTCCACCGGTATCCGCACGCCGGTCGGCGTCAAAATCTTCGGGGGCGACCTGGCCAAGATTCAGCAGATCGGCGAGCAGATCGAGAAGGTCCTGCGCGATGTGCCGGGCACCCGCAGCATTTTCGCCGAACGCGCCTCGGGCGGTTACTTCGTCGATTTCACGCCCAAGCGAGAGGCGCTGGCCCGGTACGGATTGACCGTCGAAGACGTGCAGGACGTGATCATGAGCGCCATCGGCGGCGAGACGGTTTCTCATACTGTGGAAGGCCGGGAACGGTACACGATCAATGTCCGATACCCGCGGGATTTGCGGGCCCATCTCGACCAATTGCGCCGCGTGTTGGTGACCGCGGCGCGTGGCGTTCAGGTGCCGATGGA
This sequence comes from Verrucomicrobiia bacterium, assembly GCA_035515475.1. Lineage (GTDB taxonomy): Bacteria > Verrucomicrobiota > Verrucomicrobiia > Palsa-1439 > Palsa-1439 > DATJBF01. The sequence goes on along the minus strand of DATJBF010000047.1, from coordinate 205,417 downwards.
CGAGTTGGCTGACATCAGGCCCGTTGACGGCCCGGCGATGATTCGCGACGAGAACGGCATGTTGGCCGGTTACGTCTATGTGGACATTGCGGGACGCGACATTGGTGGTTACGTCGAGGACGCCAAGGCGCGGGTGGTGCACGACGTGCACTTGCCGACGGGCTATTCACTGGTGTGGAGTGGCCAGTATGAAAACATGCTCCGGGTTCGGGAACGCCTGAAACTGGTGGTGCCCGTGACGATCCTGCTGATTTTTCTGCTGCTGTACATGAACACGAAATCCACGTTCCAATCGCTGGTGGTCATGCTGGCCGTGCCGTTCTCGCTGGTCGGCGCGGTGTGGCTGCTGTACCTGCTGAATTACAACGTTTCCATCGCCGTCTGGGTCGGCATGATCGCGTTGATGGGACTCGACGCCGAGACCGGCGTGTTCATGCTGCTGTTTCTCGAACTATCCTACGACGACGCGAAGAAGAATGGTCGCTTGCGGAGCCTGGCCGACTTACACGAGGCCATCGTCCACGGAGCGGTCAAACGCATTCGACCGAAACTGATGACCGTGGCGGCGGCGTCGATGGGGCTGATGCCGATCATGTGGTCGATCGGGTCCGGAGCCGACCTGATGAAGCGGGTGGCGGCACCGATGGTCGGCGGGTTGTTTACATCATTCCTGATGGAATTGTTGGTATATCCTGCTATCTATTTATTGTGGAAATGGCATAAGGAAGTGAAGCTCTCGGTGGCGCGGTCATGAAACTGTTGGTGATCATCTTCGGGGCGGCGCTCGTCGCCGGCTGCGCGCGTTCGGAGCACGTGTGCGCCGTGTGCGACCGCGAGGAATGCAAGGGGATGGCGTTTCGGATGACCCTCGAAAACGGCAAGACAATCGAGACCTGCTGTCCGCGCTGCGCGCTGCATTACCTGGAGGCCAACCATGTGACCGCCCGCCATATGGAAGCCACGGATTACGCGACGGGCCGCTGGGTTGATGCCGCACAGGCGGTCTATGTTTCCGCGAGCGACGTCCACCCGTGTGCCGCGCTGGAGACCCGAGTGGATCCGCAAGGGTGTTGCCTGGCGAAGGCGTACGACCGTTGCCTCCCGAGTCTGGTGGCGTTCGCGGCGCGGGATGAAGCGGTTGCGTTCCAGAAGGACCACGGAGGTCAACTCGTTGCGTTTCGCGAGATTCGCGGGAAGTAATCAGTGGAACACCTGAGCGAATTGGGGTATGATACAAGCAAAGCAGTTGGTGGCGAAAGTCTTGTCGGAAGCAAACAATCAACCCGGAGGAAGTTCATGAAGAAGTTCGTGGTGTTCAGTGTCGCAGTGATTGCTGCTGGTTTGGTCGCGGTGTGGAGCGTTCAAGCCGCGGAAGAACAGCAACACCAGGCAGGCACCGAAGTGACCGTCAAAGGTGAAGTGCTCGACATGGCCTGCTATCTCGACCACGGCGCGCACGGCCAGAAGCACGCACAGTGCGCCCAGATGTGCATCGAGTCCGGTTTGCCCGTGGGCATCAAAGGCGAAGACGGTAAGACGTACCTGCTGATTGGTGAACACAAGCCGTTGAATAAGGAACTGGCCCAGTACGCCGCCAAGACGATCACCGTCAAGGGCAAACTGGTCAGTCGCGACGGCATCAGCATGATTGAGAACGCGGAGATCGTGAAGTAACTGAGTGTCGTTGGCGGGGCGCGGCCGCCGCGGGGGGCCGATCACGTCGCATGGAATCGGGCAAGCGGGCGGCGTGTTCCGAGCGGCGCGGACGAGTCACCAATGCCCGAATTGCACGAGTTTCTTCGGCAACTCCGCCAGCCCGAGTACGTTCACGTTCTGCTCAATCCAATTCCCGTGTACGGGACCTTGTGCGGGATCCTGGCGTTGATCGTGGCTTTGATTTTGCGGAGTCGACCGGCTCAAATTGTCGCCTACGTCATCGTGATCTTCTCGACGTTGTCCGCGTGGCCGGTGTCGGAGTATGGCGAACGCGCCTACAACCGCGTCTATTCGATGTCGAATTCAGATGGGCAGCAATGGCTCGATGTCCACATGCATCGGGCCGACCGCGGCGTCTATGTGTTTTACGCGGCAGCGCTCGTCGCCGCAGCGGCGCTTGTTCTGCCCTGGGTCCGTCCCCGCGCGCAACTGGCGCTGGCAGTGGCCACGCTCGCGTTCGCGCTGGCGGCGTTGGCTACGGGGGCTTGGATCGGCCACGCGGGCGGGCAAGTGCGCCATTCTGAATTTCGGGAGGGTCCGCCCCCATAGGTTCCCGTCGGTTTCTGGGGCTTGCTCGCAATATTCGGGCGCCATGTTCGGTGATTCATCATCGAGCCGGCTCCCCGGGCGGCGGTCAGACTCCCCAATTTCGTTCTGAATTAGGGGCATGATCTCCCGGTCGTCCTGACAAATACTTTCACGGCGACAGCGTCCAGCGACGGCGGTGACGGGGTGCCAAACAATCCCAGATTACAATTCTGTCATGAATCAGTGTTTCACCGTGTCATCTGCATGATGTGTGATGAGCCAAGACAAGCGGGCCAAAGCTTCAAACCGACGGCCAAGGAAAGAATCGATAGCATGAAGCCCTGATACATGGTCCCGGGCTGCGCGCTGACACTGGGCGCATGGAGTTGGATGAGCAAAACGGCGGGTCTCGTCGCAACCGGGATACGCCATCGTCTGCGCCCGCGCCGGCATCTCGTCTTTCGAAGGGGAGACGGAGGAACCGCCGCGCGGCACGGGGTGCTGCAACAATAGGTTGACATTGGTATGTGCTTCGCCGAAAATCACGGACTTTTCATGAAACGCTGGTTGCATCGCCTGTCGCTGCTTCTCCTGATTCTCTCCCTAATCTCTTCGGGTTTCTTCGTGTTCAAGGTTCGAGAGCGGAACCAACTTCTGGATAGGCTGATAGATGACGTGGTAACCGGCAGGAATCTGAAGGATCGGTCAGAAATCGTGATCTCTCTGGCCCAAGAGATCTACCAGAGAACCAATCGGCCTCTGAGGAAAGATGAGGTCGATTGGTATACGAGAGTGATGGGTAGCAGCTTTTTCTACATATCTGCCGCAGGGAGTTTAAAGTATGGGGGTTATGGTTTCGTTGGGGGGATCGGGGCTTCTTGTGGGGCCATGTCGCGAACCCTGTTGAATGTTTTGTGGAGACTAAAAATACCCGCCCGAAAACTGCAATTGGTGGGTACCGATTTGGGCCGGAGCGGTGCTCATACGATGATTGAGTTCTATTACCACGGCGCTTGGAGGGTGTGTTCTCCTTCGGACAATGGATTTGTGTGGCGGGCCGAGGATGGTGAGATTGCCACGGTCAACCAGATCCATAACAATCCGGCCATCTTCTCTCAGATCTACGCCAGCGAACCGGATTTTCCATACCACTTTGATCACCCGACGAACATCCGATGGGGGAAACTACCCGATTGGATGATCTCCACGATACGGTTTGTCATCGGAGAACGCAGATTCGAATCCATGAAAACTCCAGAGCTGTACGATCAGCCGCGACAGCTGTTCCTGGATTGTTCGGTATCGTTGTCGATTCTTTTTTTGGCCCTTTCTTTCATTACGAGATCCAAGAGAAGACCTGCCAGAGGCCACACTTCGCCTGCACTGGCTGACCAGGCCGCGCCCAAGGCGTAGGCCCCCCTGCGACGCTCCGTGGACTTGCTCGGAAGCATTCGAGCGGGCCGTGGCGGCAATGCGAACCGGCCACGCCAAATCTTGTAGTAACCGCAGACGGACACCTGCCCGGCCCGTCAGGTGCCGTCCGATTATCGAGCAAAACCGGGTCCCTTCTCGCCGGCTCCATAACCGGCTTGGTTTTTGCTTTACTTCACGCCTGAAAATGCTCAGTTGTTAATGGGTCCTCAAGAGTCGCAGTGAAACATACGCCTCATCAGATTCACCGATGCCGCCACCCCTTTGGTCTACCACCAGTCAGAAGCAGCGCTTCAAAGTGGACGGGGGCAGGTTCGACATCTTCAACATGGTTGGCAGTGGCTTCGACACCAGTGCCAGCGGACCGAACACGTCCCACAGGCGGCCAATGCTTCAAGCGCGCATCTAGAATCTGGCAGGCGGTGACGGGAGCGACGGCAGTGCACTGAAAGTTGGGCTGTGAGACCCGCCCAGAGGATCACGTTGAAGACGGACTCACAAACAAGGCTTTGGATGCGCGGGATCGCGTTCGGCGCAACTCTGATCCTGTGTGCCCCGTTTGTGGTGCTTGCCGGCTCCAAGCGTCCTGTCATCGTTCTTACTCCGACGTTCAAGCCGGGTCACGGAGTGTTTACCAACGCGCAGGACGTGACCGTCAGTTGCGCGATAACCGGCGCAACGATTCGTTACACGGTCAATGGACGATCTCCAAAGACAAACGACCTCGTGGTAGCCTCTGGCGGATCGGTTCGCATTGCGGGAAACGTCAGAAGGCTCAAGGCGAGGGCTTGGGTGGACGGGATGGAGCCCAGCCGTGTGCGTAGCGCTCATTTCCGGACTCCGCCCTTGCCGTGGCCCTACACCACGCCGCCCAGTCTGTTCACGCTTCCGGCGACCAATTGGGGCATCTTCTACACGGGAGAACCCGTTGTAGTGAGCAACTCGAATTTTACGGCGTATGAAATACGCGACCTGCGAAGCAATCAGGTGGCGCTGGTATCCAGCGGGCAGCCGGTTACCCTCGTCGATCTTCCTGCCGGCCACTACTTCGTCAGCAGCGGCGAAGACAGAAACGAGTTCGCCGTTATCTCGCCGGCGTGCGTCGGTGCCAGTTTCGTCGCGGGAGAAACGCCTGCCGGATTCGACTTCGCTTGGGAGATCTACAGTCGGTTCCGACCGCAACTGTGGCGGGCGGGGGGGCGTTGGTGGCAATATTGCGAACCGGCAGATGGCGTCTTCACTTGGACCAACCCAACGAACCTCTATGCCAACCTCGACACCAACATCGACGCCGCGGTGGCCGCCGGGGCCTCGAAAGTCATCGTCGAGGCTTGGTACAGGCCATCGTGGATGGAAGGCACGAACAACGACGCCGCTTTCGTCGAGAAGTATACAGCCTTCTGCACGGCTCTGGCCCAGCATCTGACCGACAAGTACAGCGGCACGCTAGACCTTGGCATCGAGGTTTGGAATGAGCCGCATTACGATTTGATGCTGCCTTTCTTGTACGACGGGAGGGCGTCCACGGTGATGTCGAGTTACCTGGACGTTCTAACGAACGCGTACAAGGCCATCAAGGCGGTGAACTCGAATATCGAGGTGGTGGGGACCGTTGTCATGGAGCCGCCCAAGGAGGAGATCTTCGCCAACTTTGTGGCGTTGGGCGGATTGAACTACATGGACTCTTTGGGGACGACAGACAAGCGTTGGACCGCTTACGAATCCTCGCGCATCGTCACGAATGTTTCCTGCTGGAGCGATGACGAGGGAGTCACGCAATGCGAAACCTACATATCGACGGAAGACGACTTCGACACCCTATCCCGGAAATGGATTTCGTACGTACAAGGCAAACCGCTGTACCTGTATGAGAACGCCTTGTTTGGACACAGCAGTCTTGGGATTCCCTACTACTACGATCCGTTGGGATGGCCGTGGGGTGCGCTGGTTGATCATGGGACGACTTGGTGGCAGGGCTACATCCGCGCTCAAAAGCAAGTCATCATGGGGCGGGCTGCAGGGGTGTCGATGCTTCTGAACCACGTGTGGGAGGGCAGTCCGAATGGGGACCCGACTCGGCCGGCTTCTTTCGCTTGGGAATTGAGCGGCTGGGAGTACTCCCCAACGTGGGTTCGCGGAGGGCGCGGCCCCTGTCCCAAGTCAAGCGCCTGGCTTGCAGCCGTGGCACGCGTGAACGGAGCAACCAACTTCACCAATTTGCATGATTCTGTTCGATGGGTCTACGCTTGGAACAATCCGACGAATACCACCGTGGCGGCTTGGTTGACGGAGGGCACTGCGGTCGTCAGCGTTCCGTTCGCGGTGACTGACGTATATGGCAATCCCCTAACCTCTGCCGTCGGTGAGGAACCGGTGTTCTGGACTACGGACACGCCCCCGGACCAGGCCGCTCCAAATGCCTTTGCGGTAATGGGCGGCACGCCGTAACTTGAAAGCAGGGCCCACCAAGTCCGGACACGTCTCGACTCACTGACGCGCCGCACGGGATTTTGATTTGCTTGCGCGCGGGCACAAACGTGGCATAATAGATCGCAGCTTTCGCCGATGTAGCTCAGCTGGTAGAGCAGCGGTTTCGTAAACCGCAGGTCGTCGGTTCGAACCCGACCATCGGCTCCAGTTTTTGAGTTCAGCTCAGCTGGCCGGCCGTGCCCTTGGCCGCGAGGAACGGGCCAACCCTCAGAGGCCTTCTTGACCGGGGGAGGGGCGCAGGATTCGCGTTATTCTTAAGGCAATGTCTAACGTGTATTTTGGTGAAGTCACGGTAACAGTTCCGGTACTACCAAACGCTTGGCTCTGTACCAGCTCTCCACTGGCGGGATCGACCCAATCAGCGCGATAGGATCCGGCAGGCACCGAAAGAATCAGCGTCTCCTGATAGTTTCCCGTGTCGACGCCATAATACGTGTCCAACGGATCAGGGAACCGGTGGCTATGATGGATGTAGATCGCGTATTGTTTGCCGGGTTCGCTGATTGACCTCGCAAAGGCGCCGGTCGGCACTCCCCCTCGGATGACGGATTTGTCCTGGTGCATGTTGACCAGGTCAAAGCTCTTCAAGAAGCGCAGCAAATTACCCAGATGCTTCCTGTAGGAATTTGCGCTGGCCGAGTTCCACCGATCGGGACCGAACGGGGAAAAGCCGTCGATCAATCCGTCGTAGACCGAGCCGCCTCCCAGGAGAAACTCCCAAGCCTCGACTCGACCGCTGCATTCGTCCATGCCGTTTGGAACCGCATTCATTTCATCGGCTCCCAAAATCGCGTTCCTGTCGTACATGGTATCGAGCATCTCGAAGGCACCGATCCACTGGGTTCCATACGTGTAGTGGGTGTTGATGATTGACGGTCGAGGAGTCATGCGGTCGTAGCTTTCCGGGCAGTCGACTGCGACGAGATGCTGGTTGGGCAGTCTCGATTCAGCATCGTGGATGGTCTGAATAAGCATCCCGTGCCAGGCCGGATCGCAGACGGGCCCCGGTTCGTTCATGATCTCGTAGTACACGTTGTCGAACCGATTCAGTTCTTGAACGACCCTGGTCACTACGGCTTGTTGCCGCGCTTGCAGGGCCGGGTCTCCCAGCGTAAGGAAGTTGATCCAGTTGGAAGAGCCAACTCCCTGGATATTGTTCGCTGCATACAAGGGACTATAGGGCCAAACGTCGGGAGAGACGGGAGCCCCATATCCATTCATCAAAGTTACTTCGACAACGATCCCCCGCTCGCTCGCTTTGGATACGAGGTCCGCGAGCCGTTTGAAGTAGTTCGTATCCCACCGATCCAGGTCGAATTTGTTCCCACCGCCCGCGGCTCCCGGAACGTGGCTTCTGGCCCACGGAAACAGCCAGTTTGGTTTGGTCCAGAGCCGACGCCAGCTTCGCCCGACATCTGGCCATCTTGAAACAGGGTTAAATATTCTAAAGACATTCAGTCCATAATCGTGCGTTACGTCGAGCATCTCTGTGTAGTCTTGTACGGTCCAAGCCCGGTAACTCAGATAACTGGCTCCGACCAGGGCGACGGCATTTCCCCGCCACCAGAAGTAATGCGGATTCTTGGGGTGAATTGTTATCGGTGCCATGGATGATTGTTGAGACAGTCGGGGTTCATTCGGTTGCCGGTTTGAACATCTGCCGACAAACGCCACCACAGTCAATACTATCACCGTTGCCGTGATGGTGCCTGACGAAATGCTGTGCGTCGGAAGCCTCATAAGCGCGAGATCGGCGATCGTGCGCCAATCCGCATGAGTTTCGCTGTGATTCACCAATTCTTTCAAGACAATTGAGATTTTCGTCGGAGAAGAAACGCCGTCGACGCGGTGGCGCGTTTTTGCCCTTGTGTTGGGCCATTGTCCGGGCTAAGAAGGCAGGGGTTTTTTGAGTCACGGTTTTTGGTCGTGCTAGGCGGGGAGTTAGCGGTTCCCTGTACCAGCAACCCGCTACAGCTGGGCCGAATTCCTCGCCGAGGCGACGATGTGGGTGAGCAACCCGCAGGGCGGCGTCGAAGGCCGGGTCCGATGCAATGGTTGCTTGCGAACCCCGCCAGGGTCGGAAGACAGCAACGGTAAGCTTGATGTTCCATGTGCCGTCGGGTCGCCTGACTGGAGCTTTAACTGCGGCGCGCGAGCCGATGTCGTTTGTCAAAGCGAGGTGCACGACCATAACCAAAACGGGAGGATGGATTGATGGAATAATGGAGTGATGGGTTACGAACCAGACTGATTTCGCAATGCTCCAGCGCTCCATCTCTCCAGTACCCCAGTCCGCGTATGCCACAACAATACCAAGTTTTAGCGCGGCGATGGCGACCGCAACAGTTCGACGAGGTCGTGGGGCAGGAGCACGTCACCACGACGCTGAAGAACGCGGTCGCCCAAAACCGGCTCGCCCACGCTTATCTCTTCGTCGGTCCGCGCGGCATCGGCAAGACCTCCACCGCCCGGATTTTCGCCAAAGCGCTCAATTGCGTGACCGGTCCGACGGTTACGCCGTGCGACAAGTGTGATAACTGCAAGGAAATCGCCGAAGGGCGCTCGCTCGACGTGCTGGAAATCGACGGCGCATCCAACAACGGCGTCGAGCAGGTGCGCGAGTTGCGGGAAACCTGCCGCTACGCGCCGGCCCGCAGCAAGTTCAAGATCTACATCATCGACGAAGTCCACATGCTCTCCAACGCGGCGTTCAATGCCCTGTTGAAGACGCTCGAGGAACCGCCGGCGCATGTGAAGTTCTTTTTTGCCACGACCGAGCCGCAGAAAGTGTTGCCGACGATCCTGTCGCGCTGCCAACGGTTCGACCTGCGCCGCATCCCCGCCAATCTCATCGTCAAACATCTCAAGGAGATTGCCAAAAAGGAAAAGGTCTCGATTGACGACCCGGCGCTGGCGGCCATCGCGCGGGGCGCGGAGGGCGGTCTGCGCGACGCGGAAAGCGCGCTCGACCAGCTCATCGCGTTTTGCGGCAACAAGATCGCCGAAAGCGACGTGCTGTCCGTGTTCGGCCTGGTCGCGCACGACCGGGTTGCCGCCCTCACGGACGCGATCATCGACGCCGAGGCCACCCAGGCGCTGAAAGTATTGAAGGACCTCGACGACGTGGGAAGGGACCTGCAACGGCTCGCGGCGGATCTGCTTGATCATTTCCGCAACCTGCTCGTGGTAACCCTGGGCGAGGAGGGGAGCGAATCGCTGCCGTTGGCCGACACGGAAATCGGGCTGCTGAAGGCGCAGGCCCAGCGGATCGATTCCGACGCGGTACTACGGATCATCGACGCGCTGGCCGCGGCCGAGGGACGGCTCCGCTACGCACTGTCGAAACGCATCTTCTTCGAAATCGCCCTCGTCAAGGCCATCAAAGCCCGGGACATGGTCGGAATCGACGGTGTGCTCAAGAAACTTAGCGAGTTGAAGGGGCGGCTCGGCAACCCCCCCGCGGAAACTCCGACGCGCGCGTCGGGACGACCGGGCGATCCGTCCGTTCCGGAGAACCGCGGCAAGCCGGCCGCAACGCAACAACCCCCCGACTCGTCAACTCATCAACCCCCCGACGCGTCAACTCATCAACCCATCAACCCCTCTGTTTCCCTCGACGATGCCTGGGCGTACGCCGTCGAGCATCTCGGCAAAGTCACGCCGCTCGCCAAGACCTATCTGGTGGGAACAAGGCCGCTGGGATTGCAGGGCGGCGTGATGCGCGTGGGGTTCGACCCCGAGTTTGCCGATCGCAAGGAGTTTGCGGACCGGCCCCGTAACATCGAAGTGCTTCAGGCCAGGCTGAAAGAGAAGTTGCGGATGGACGTAGCACTGAAATTTGAGGTGACCGAAGCCGCCGCGTCACCGCGAGTGTCTGCGTCCGCGCCACCGAAATCCGCCGCCGGCACACCGGCGGAAACCGCTGGGAAGAATTTCGATGACTTCAAGAACGACCCGTTGATCAAGAAAGCGCTGGAGATTTTCAAGGGAACAATCGTCGAAGTGAAAAAATAGTCGCGCGGGCGTCTCGCCCGTTCACTGTAGGATAGGCGTCCCGCCTGTCCATTCGTGGAGGATCACATGGCCGGACTCGGAAAATTTCTCAAACAAGCCCAGAAGATGCAGGCCGAAATGCAGCGCGTGCAGGAGCAACTCGCGCAGCGCGAAGTCGAGGGCACCGCGGGCGGCGGTGCCGTGAAAGCCGTTGCCAAGTGCGATGGCTCCGTTGTCTCGATCAAGATCGACCCGAAAGTTGTCGACCCCAAAGACGTGGAGATGCTCGAGGACCTGGTGTTGGGCGCGGTGACCAACGCACTCCAAGCCGCCAAGAAGACGCAGGATGAAGAGATGGGCCGGCTCACCGCCGGCATGAACCTGCCCGGGATGATGTGACGGTGCAACGCCGATGGATTATCCCCAACCCGTCCACAATCTGATTGCTCAGCTGGCGCGGCTGCCGGGCATCGGCAAACGCAGCGCCGAGCGGATCGCACTGCATTTGTTGAAAGCCGACGGCGACGCCAACCGGCAACTGGCGCAGGCGGTCCTCGACGCGAAGGCCAGGATCCGCAACTGTTCGCGCTGCGGCGGCTACACCGAACATGATCCGTGCGAGATTTGCGCCAGCCCGCGACGCGATCAAACCGCGATTTGCGTCGTGGAAGGTCCCAACGACATTCTCACGCTCGAACGGGCCGGCGTGCACCGGGGCGTTTACCACGCCCTCATGGGGCGGATCTCGCCGCTGAGCGGCATCGGTCCCGAGCAGCTTCGCGTCGACCCGTTGCTGGAACGCGTGAAGCGCGACAAACCGGCCGAGATCATTCTGGCGCTCGGGGCAGACGTGGAGAGCGAAGCCACGGCAAGTTATCTGGTCGACCAACTCAAGCCGCTCGGCGTAGCGGTCAGCCGCATTGCGTTGGGGTTGCCGGCCGGCAGCGCGTTGGAATCGGCCGATGAAGTAACGTTGGCCCGCGCTCTGGAAGGGAGAAGGAAGTTGTAGCCGCGCCCTTTGTGGACGCGTAAATCGTGCAGTTGGCGCAGGCGAAAGCCTGCGGCTACAGGTTTTGTCAAGGGGCTCCAAGCCCGTTCACTATGAAAGTCCGGGGCAAAGATTATCGGTCGGTGTGGATGAAAGGCCGCGATGTTATTGCCATCAACCAGCCGCTGTTGCCGCACCGGTTCGAGTTGGTGCGGCTGAAGAACCATCGTCAGACCGCGCAGGCGATCCAGACGATGATCGTACGCGGTGCGGGTACCATCGGCGCCGCGGCGGGGTACGGCTTGGCACAGGCGTGGTTGGAAGACGTGGATATCGAGAAGGCGTACCGCACTCTGCTTGCCACGCGTCCCACAGCCGCCGACCTCAAACACGCTCTCGACCGAGTGCGCGCGCATCTCGATGACCCGGTGGGTGAAGCGGACCGTATTGCTGACGAGTATGCCGAACGTGGACGGCGCATCGGGGAAGTGGGCTTGTCGCTGATCCGCAACGGTTCGCGGGTGTTGACGCATTGCAACGCCGGCTGGCTGGCATTGGTTGATTGGGGCAGCGCGCCGGCGCCGATTTATCTCGCCCACCGCCAGGGCCGCAAAGTGTTCGTTTGGGTCGACGAAACGCGTCCACGCAACCAAGGGTCGAGCCTGACGAGTTGGGAGTTTCTGCAGGAAGGCGTGCCTCACAAGATCATCGCCGACAACGCGGGCGGCTACTTCATGCAGCGCGGCGAGGTGGACCTATGCCTTGTGGGCGCGGATCGCATCGCTGCCAACGGCGACGTGGCCAACAAGATCGGCACGTACCAGAAGGCCGTGTTGGCACGCGAACACGGTATCCCGTTCTATGTTGCGGCGCCGAGTTCCACAATCGACCTGAAGTGCCGAAGCGGTGCTGACATTCCCATTGAGGAACGGGACGAAGCCGAGGTGCATTGCGTGTCGGAAGGCGGGCGCCATGTCCGGATCTCGCCCCGGGGCGCACGGGCGGCGAATCCCGCGTTCGACGTGACGCCAGCAAGGTACATCTCGGGCATCATCACGGAGAATGGCATTTTCAAACCGGGGGAGGTACGGAAAGCCTTTGGGAAAGGAGTACTGGAGTGATGGAATAATGGAGTGACCCAATACTCCAATACTCCGGCACTCCATTCCACCGTGTCAGAAGTTTATATCGGGACGAAATTCCGCACGGTCTTCGCGCGCCGCGAGGCTCCGGCGGATGAGCGCATTGGCGAACTCGTGGAATGGTGTCACCGCTGGGCGCGGCTTGGCGTCGTCGGGGATACGGTTGGTAATCTCAGTTTCCGCAGCGCGAACGGATTCATTATCAATCGCACGGCGGGCGATCTTGCGACGATTACGGCGGAAGAATTTGTCGAGGTGATGCGGGCCGACTTCGCGAGGCGGGAGTTGACCGTGGCGGGCGCACACGAACCATCGAGCGAGAGCCTGATGCACGCCGCGTTGTATGCGGCGCGACCAGCGGTCAACGCCGTGTTTCACGGGCACAGTGCAGCCTTGCTCGACGCCGCCGGGCGGCTCGAGTTGCCTGTGACCCAACGCGAGCGGCCTTATGGCACGTCAGCCTTGGCGGACGAGATTCTCGACGTGTTGAGCGCCCATTCGGTCGTGATTATTCGCAACCACGGTTTTGTGGCGATTGGCCCTACGATGGCGGCAGCCCACGCGGCGGCCGAGCGGGTACTGGCGAAACTATGAGTGGCATCGATGCCATTATTTTCGACCTGGGCGGCGTGCTCGTTCACGTAGACGAGGCCCGCGCGCTCGAACGGTTCGCGGCGCGGACGGGCCGCACGACGACCGACATCAGCGAGTACTTGCGCCGGACCTCGCACGCGACGGAATTCGCGCTCGGCAAGCTCACGCGTCTACGGTTTTACCGCGTGGTAGCGAAGGACTTGAGTTTTGATGGCAGCTATGACGAGTTCGCCCAAATCTGGTCGGAAGTTTTCTCACCGATCGAGCCGATGGTGGCGTTGGCGGAGTCGCTCAAGACGCGGCTCCCGCGTGTGATTTTGTCGAATACGAATCCCCTCCACATCGATTACATCGTTGAGCATTACCCGTGGATCAACGATTTCGACGCGCAAATCTTGTCGTACGAGGTCGGCCTGTTAAAGCCGGACCCTGCGATTTACGAACTGGCATTGCGCAGATGTGGCCTGGAAGCGTCGCGTGTGGTCTTTATTGATGACTTGGCGGCCAATGTGGAGGCAGCTCGTCGGGTGGGTCTGGAAGGCATCCAATACCAGAGCGCCGATCAAGTGCGCGTGGAGTTGACGAAACTCGGCGTAACGCCTATATAAAGCGCCGGCAAAATTGCGGTTCCCCAGTAGCTCAATGGTGGAGCGAGTGACTGTTAATCACTAGGTTGTAGGTTCGAGTCCTACCTGGGGAGCCAATACTTCTGCTCGCGGGTTCAACTCATAGTAGATGTGGACGGCATGAGAATGCGTGCTAACACTTGTCCAGAGTACGGAGTTGACCCCAATACTCAGATTACCCGCGGCTGGAAGGGAAAAGGCCTCAAGTGGATATACGACCCGAATTGGACAGTGGATTGGAAGAAGGGTAAGGGGCAATATGAGCCCTATCCTTATTATCCATTCCATGATTACTACGATGTTGGGACCGCTTCCATTTCGGATCAGCCGGGTGCAACTAACCCATTCTACCTACATAAGTACTGGCAGGAATTCGAAACATGTGCCTATTCTATCCACGCGCCGAAGGGAAACCCGCTGGGTTGCGTAAGATGGGGCCACGCGTTCAAGACATTTGGGCGCGCTTGGGATTATGGATCTGGCAACAACCAGACGGCACTTCCACCCACGTGGGATTTCCAGCAATTGATGCAGGGGATGCGCTTTCCATGAAGGCACCATCATTAAAGGTTCTTTTGGTGTCTTTGGGCGCGTGCGTCGTCATAGTCGCCTTGTACGAGTTGTTCTTTCCTACTCTAGATGGCAATCCACACCCCGCTTGGGCACGAAGTCAATCGATTGGCGAGGTGATCGCACGCGCAATTCAGGAGTACGCTGCAGATTATAGCAACCCCCCGGCTGCGAACCGAAATCTCAGCGGCGCTCTTTTTGGGAAGAATTCAAACAGGAAGGCTTATCTGCAGGCAGCGCAAATTCCGACAAACCAGTGGGGATATTTCGTAGATGCCAAGAACGAACCTTACGAAATCATTATTACGACTGACACTGTGACAGTGATTGGCATGCGAGGAAAGGTTAGGGTCACGAAGGAGTTGTACTCCGAAGAAGCGAGGAAGTAATCAACGGAGTTCTTGAAACAACACGGATTTACCCGCACCCGGCGGGTTCCACGCCCGATGGCGCTCTGGTAGCCTGTCACATTAATGTCTATATTGATAATTGGGGTCAACGCTCGTTGATAATTGGGGTCAACGCTCGACACTTGACAGTGTGAGCGGGTTTCGGTAGTCTGCGCGGGATGGCCAGACCGATTCGAGTCGAGTTTGCGGGGGCGGTGTACCATGTGATGGCGCGGGGCAATGAGCGGCGGCCGGTGTTTCGCGATGACGAGGATCGGCGGCGGTTTCTGGAGACGCTCGGCGAGATGACCGAGCAGTTCGGGGTGGCGGTGCATGCGTATTGCCTGATGGCCAATCATTATCATCTGCTGGTGGAGACGCCGCGGGCCAATCTGAGCCGGGCGATGGGGTGGTTGCAGACGACCTACACGGTGCGGTTCAACCGGCGACATCGGCGCAGCGGGCATTTGTTTCAGGGGCGATTCAAGGCCCAGGTGATCGAGGTCGATGAGTATGCGCAGTGGTTGGTGGAATACATTCATCTGAATCCGGTGCGACCCCGGCGCAAGGGTGAGCGGATCGCCAGGGAGCGGGCGCAGGAACTGGACGGGTATGCGTGGAGCAGTCACCGCGATTATGCCGGGTTGCGACACAAGACGGCGGGTTGGTTGTGTCGCGATTGGCTGCGATATTGGGGACGAACGGAACGCGAGGCGCAGGCCGGTTATCGGCAACGGATTCGGCAAGCGTTCGAGAGCGGAACCATCGAAAACCCGTGGGAACGGTTGCAGGGCGGCTTGGTGCTGGGCGGGGAGGCGCTGTGGAAAAAGGCGCAATCGTTGCTGGGGCGCAAACCGGGGCAGGAGGACGTTCGCTGGTTTGGCCGACAACGGCGGCAGCACGCACGGGTGCAATGGGAGCAACGGCTGGCCCAGGAGCCGGACAAACGTGTGCGGATTTGGGTGCGGGTGCGATTGGCCGGAGAGAGGAAAGTGGACGTGGCGCGCGACTTTGGTTATCGGGACGGCGGCAGCGTGCTGCAAGTCATCAAGCGGCTGGAAGCAGCGCGACGACGCGACCGTGCCTTGAACAAACGGCTCACGGAATTGGAGAACTTCGCTGCATTGTCAAGTGTCGAGCGTTGACCTCAATGATTTAGGAGATTGGCAGAAAAGCGCGGAGTGAAATGTCTGACTGGTTAGCCAAGCGAAAGGGTTTGGCGATGGTCTTGTGAGCATGAAAGTGACACGGATCGCAAATATCGGCGCGGCCGTGCTAATGTTGCACACCGTTGGCCTTTCTCGGGCCACATTGGCTGGAACAGATTGGATGCCCTACACATTCACGACGCTTGCTGGAGTAGCGGGAAAATCAGGTGGTGCGGACGGAACAGGCAGCGTTGCACGGTTTTCACAGCCGAATGGGGTGGCGGTGGATCTTTCCGGGAATGTGTATGTGGCAGATGTCAACGCCTCTACGATCCGCAGAGTCACGCCTGCTGGCGCGGTGACAACGATAGTGGGCTCACCGGGGGATAGCTTGATTCTTTCGGGAACGGACCCGCCAACCCTCGGCGATGGCACAAATAAGGAGGCTCGATTCGCCTTTCCGCAAGGTGTTGCAGTGGATGCTTCCGGCAACTTGTATGTCGCTGACACTTCGAATTATAGGATTCGCAAGGTAACGCCTATGGGCACCAACTGGGTCGTAACCACGATTGCGGGTTTCGGAGGAATTACGGGGAGTACTGACGGGACAAACTTTGACGCCCTGTTTTATGTTCCAGACGGGTTGGCAGTCGATGGTTCGGGCAACGTCTATGTGGCGGATCTCGGCAACTACGTGATTCGGAAGATCGCTCCCGTTGGCAGTAACTGGGTGGTCAGCACCATAGCAGGGCTGCCAGGCAATTGCGGTTACGCCGACGGAACCAACAGTGACGCCCGCTTCTGCTACGTTTACAACATCGCGGTCGACGCGTCGAATAACGTCTATGTCGCGGATGAAAATAATCAGACGATTCGCAAGATCGCCCCGGTAGGTACGAACTGGGTCGTTAGCACCGTGGCGGGACGCGCGCTGTTTGGCGGTAATGCGGATGGAACGAACAGTGACGCGCGTTTCCAGGATCCGTTCGGTGTGGCAGTCGACAGTTCAGGCAATGTGTACGTGGCGGATACGTCTAACTCAAGGATTCGCAAGATCAAGGCGGCGGGCACCAACAACATCGTGACTACATTGGCTGGAGGGGGCGCTGGGAGTGCCGACGGGACAAGCAGCGGAGCGCAGTTCAACGGTCCGTCAGATGTGGCAGTAGATGGCTCGGGGAATGTCTATGTGTCGGATACCGGTAACAATACGATCCGCAAGGGCTGGCCGTTCGGTTCAAGAGGTAAGGCTGGCATCCCGGGTATAAGCCAAGTAAGCGTTGGCACGGGCGGGCAAGTTTTTGTCCGGTTTCCTTCATTCGAAGGGTCGATGAATCAATTGCAGATCACCGGCTCGCTTTCTCCAAGTAGCTGGACCAACTATGGCCCACCGTTCGCAGGTATACGTGGCACCTTAATCTATACTAATACCGGTGGAGTCAACGACGGGGCCGCACAATTCTATCGCATCCAAATTACTACCCCGTAGCGGGGTGGAGCAAACAGTCGGCTTTCCCGTCAGCAGTCTCGGCCCTTGGTAGGCAGACGGCGGCAAGTTCGACTCGGAAGGTTCGCAAATCGTTCAACGTGGGGAGCCAATTCGACCAAAATACGAACTTTCCCCCCCACTCTTTCGAAGAGCTTGTGTGAACCACGGTTACAGAAAGCCATTCGCAAGTACACACAACGAAAAGTTCGTAATCTCAGATCGCCCCCCGAGTAGGACTCGAACTCAGAATGGACTTCGTTGAGCGGCGGCACCTCGGGGGAGACGGAGTGGGGGAGAACGGCGGCGGTACATCAGTCGCGCCGAGCGCTGTTGAGACACGTGGTAATTCGACCCGTACCGCGGATGGACGAGTTCCCTGAGCGCACGGGAAATTGTGTTAGCGGCGCTTCAGTTGCCAAACGGGATCACGACCCGCACGCCGGCGTACGGTCTGCCATGCGTAAGGTCGAGATCGAGCTTCACGTGCGGGTCGTCCCGGGACCTTCCGAGCGGCGTTACCGGCGCGTGACGCAGGTGGCCCTGATCGAAGTTGAAGTCGGCGTGATCGCGGATGCTCTTGACGAAACGATCGACGGCAAACGCGGTCGTGTCGATACCGTATTTGGCGGTTTCGATCTGGTGTTTGACGGGCGACGGACTCGGGTGTTGCGGCGCAAATTCCGTCTCGAATTGCTGCCAGGCTTCGTTGTCGGTGAGCGCGCGGTGCGGCTCGATGAGGCGCGAGTCGACGGGCTTGATCGATCGTAGCGCCTGGTAGTTGGTCTGTTCGCGCACGCTGGTCAGGAAAAATTCCGGCTGAATCGGGGAAATCGACAGCAAGGCCATTACCGTTGGGGACACGGGTTTCTGTGCGCGGGCGGACGGAACGACCGACCAGCCGGCAACGCAGGCGAGTATCACTGTCAGGATCGAACGCCAGTCGGCGGGGGTGCTTTGGTTACGGCCACGGCTCACATCAATCACGTCTTCCTCAATAAATCACCAATCGCTGCTGTCCACGAAATGCGATCAGGTGCGTCCGGACGGCGAGCCGGATGATTCCTCCGGCTCTGCGTTTGCCGCAGGCGCGGTAAGCGCCCGCAATCACATCGCCAAACTTGAGTGCCTGCTTTCTGGGTTTGGTTTGCACAGTTGTGAGCATAGGCCGGGAAGCCCCGCGGCGCCATGGGGTGTTCACCCCACCGGAAGTTTCATGAATCCCAGCGATCTCTGGGCGCAGAAGCGGCATGGACTGAATCCCGTTGCGGTGCGCACTAAAGCGAAACAGGGCCAGTCCGTTCTCGGATTGACCTTTTTTCCTGCTCGCACGCCAGCGCCAATGTTGTGAGGAATCGGCGTGAGGAACACCCTTTTGAAGGGCGCCAGCGGCGCTCACAAATCTACGGATAGCTGCGCGGTCTTCACGTTCCTGGTCCGCCCTTCGCGCAGCGCGACCGAGGCGAGGAATATGGAGATTGCATGACACCAAGTGTTCGGTTGAGCCTGACAATCTAAGATCTTGCACTACGATGGGAAACATGGACCACTGTCGAGTAAGGAAAGTTGCGGTGGGACGGCTTGGCGTGTGAACATGAGTGCAGAAATTCCTATCCCGCAGTATAGCCTCCGCGAGGAGATCGCGAACAGCATCATCAGCGGGGTTGGTTTCGTCTTCGCGGTGGCGGGATCGATCGTCTTGATCGTCTTGGCCGGCAACTACGGCACCGCGCGGCACATCGTCAGTGGCAGCGTTTACGGGGCCACGTTGATTGTTCTCCACGCGACTTCCACTCTCTACCATAGCATCCACTTCCCTCGCGCCAAAGCCATCCTCAGGGTCCTCGACCATTCCGCGATCTTTCTCCTGATTGCTGGAACCTACACGCCGTTCACCTTGGTGAACCTCCGGGGCCCCTGGGGCTGGTCTCTGCTGGGAGGGATTTGGGGACTGGCGGCGCTCGGGATCGCATTCCAAGCATGGCTGCGGCGGCGGCCTGTTGCGCGGGTTGGTCTGTACGTCGCGATGGGTTGGGGAGTGCTGGTGGCCGCCAAACCGCTGGTCGCAACCGTCGCGCCGGGCGGTCTGGTGTTATTGCTGGTGGGCGGTCTGGCTTACACCGCAGGGATCGGTTTCTACGGCTGGCGCGGCCTCCCTTACCACCATGCGATTTGGCACGTCTTCGTGTTGGCGGGCAGCATTTTTCATTTCTTCGCCATTCTCTTTTATGTCATACCGACCGGGCTTTAGCGTGACGTGTGCGTCGCCGTACGACATGCTTCTGTGTGTCGGGGCTACCGGCGGTCCAACGACTCGGCGCGCCCGGCGGTTCATCGCGAGGATTCACCATGGGCGGTCGCGCCCTACGAGCGACAGAAGCAAACGACGGCTATCCGGAGTGGCAAGCGGAGCGCTTGCCTTACAACTCCCCCGGCTTCCTGCCTCCGCCGGCGGCGGACAAGCCACGCCTGAGGCGGGCTAGCGGATGGTTAACCGGACACTACTCTCGATGATTCCCGCAGCGATGGCATAGCGGGTGAGGCCGGAGATCTCATGGATGTTGAGCTTCGCCATGAGATTCTGCCGATGTTTCTCGACCGTTTTGATGCTGATGCCCAATTCCGCCGCCACTTGTTTGTTGGCCTTGCCTTCGGCAATCAGTTGCAGCACCTCCATCTCGCGCGAACTGAGGCGGGCGATTTTCTTCTTGAATGGCCCGCCTCCGTTCGGCGACTTCTGAGAATGATTGTGCAGGCGCTTGTCAATGGAGGGGCTGAAGAATGCGTTTCCTTTCTGCACTTCCCGAATCGCCCGGGACAGATCGTGGGAAGAGGTTTGTTTGAGCAGAAACCCCACCGCACCCAACTCCATCGCATGGTCGACGTAGGCATCGTCACTGTGCGCGGAGAGAATGAGCACCTTGGTGTTGGGAACGGCTTTGAGAATTTGCCGGGTGGCTGCCAGACCGTTGAGCAACGGCATCGCGATGTCCATCACGACCACGGCGGGACGGAGTTTCCTGGCTAGGGCCACCGCTTGGCGGCCGGTTTGCGCTTCGCCGACCACCTCGAGGCCGTCTTCGGCATCCAACAGCTTCCGAAACCCCTCGCGGACGATCGTGTGGTCTTCAGCCAGCAGGACAGTGATGCGCTTCATAGTCATTAAACCCGGTTGCCCTTCGTGAACGGAATCTGTGCGCGGATGGTGGTGCCTTTGCCTGGCGCCGATTCGACGTCAAATCTGCCGCCGACCGTCTCCGCGCGCTCGCGCATGCCGATCAACCCCAAGCGTGTATTCCGTTTGGAGTTTACGACGCGTTGCGCCTCAAACGATTTGCCGTCGTCTTTGATTTTCAGGCAAATGGCGTCGCGGAGTTTCTCGATGTTCACCTCCACCCGGCTGGCTTGGGCATGCCGCGAGACATTGGTCAGCGCTTCCTGGGCGACGCGATACAGCACCGTTCGCGTGGCATTGTCCAATTGTTCAATCCGGCCGGCAGTAATGGTTGTGAACCGAATGTGGATGCCCGTCCGTTTCGTAAAACTTTTCATAAACGAATGGAGGGCGGGAATCAGCCCCAGGTCGTCCAACACCGTCGGGCGCAATTCCCGGGCGAACCGATGCACGATGTCCGCCGACCGTTCCACCATCCGTTGCGTGCTGGCGATCTTTTTCTGGAGGTCTTTGGTGTTGACCGTGGCCTCCGTTTTCAAGGTCGCCAGTCGCAAATTGATGCCCGTCGGGGTCTGGGCGATTTCATCGGCTGGAGACGCTACGGTCGTCATTGTTTGCCCCAAATGCCATGCCAAAATCAATGTTTTCGAGGAGATCTCAAACCGACCCACTCCCTGCCCCAGTTGCGGAGAACAGGTTTATTTTCGAGATGTGTTTGGGTTCGAGGGGAGTGAGAGGGCTGAGCCGCCCAAACCAAAGGGTCATGATGAGCTTTGGTTTCGGCGCAAGTCGCGGTGAGAAGCCATTGAGGAACGGCTTGTCTCCATTTGTGAACCGCGAATCGGCTTGCGGCACCGGTTGAGCGACAACCCCGCATCGGTCTGGTGAAAAACCAGCGGCAAGAAACTCTGGTGGCCAGCGGTGAAATTGTTGCCGGGACCGCCCGTTCATCGAGCCCGTTTGTCAACCGTCTCCTTTTTTTCAGCAGCTTCTCAAGGGCCTCCGTGGCCTAGCTCGCACGGGAGCCAGTGGCGATGAACTCCAGCGTATCGCCCAGCGCGATACCTCGCTGCGATGCTACCCGAGGAAATTCAGCAAGGACAAGTCTTGGGATCCCGCGGGATGCGGCCGAAGGGGTTGAAAGAGTGGGGGGGGGCGCGGGTTTTGGCGGCGTCGCGAACCAAGGGTAGTGCCGTCAAGTGGCGGTATCGACAGTACTGCTATCCGACGGCGACCCGCGCAGTGTTACAAGCGTCTTTTAACGACACGAGCGCACCGGTGACCACCCGGTCAAGGGATTTCCCGCTTTGGATGCTGCTCAGCGCCAGCTTCTCGATCTCAACAATCCGCTGAGTGAGGAGGCCGCCACCGCTGGTCGTGAAACAAAAAACGGGTTCGCTGGCTTTGGGTTCTTTGGTCATTCGATTCCTTTCGGTCAAGCCTTTCCCTGCCGGTCGGTCTGAGTCGGACACATGGTCATCGGTAGAGTTTCGCCGCCTCGTCAACCGCGGCACGACGCTCGGTGGTTTCATCCACCACCCGCATAATGTCGCCCCATTGCTGCGGCGACGGCACGGACCGCACATCGTGACCATTCAATACAGCCAGCAATTGATGGAGGCCGTTTAGCATCAAGCCCGTATTCGTGATTGACGTGGATGACGCGTCATCGCCATCGGGGATGACTTCGTACAACGGCCAGTCATGCCGTTTCACCATCTTTCTGATCGCGGTCAGTGCCTCGCACCACTCGCTCCGCGACGGTGTGTGCCATGATTTGAATGCCTCGCAATCCAGCAACGCACAGGCGAGTTCATACTTTTTCTTGTAGAACCGGCCGCATTCTTCCCGGCTGATCTTTATGCCTGCCACGGAACCCTCCTTTAACGGCGGCGGTTGATCTTTCATTAGGTTGCCTTGCTGCGCCCGCCACGCGGCAAGATCTGGTCGGAGAGAAGCAGCTCGCTGAGACCGATTCCATCATACGCCTGGTTGCGAAATAACCTAATTGTTTCGCAAAGAATCGCTTCGGCCCACAGCCGCCAAGGGATCAGCGGTCGCGGTTGGCTTCGGGATCGGAATCACGGCGCCCGGCCCGGGCGGTCAGGATGTGCCGGCGAGATCGCCGCGGTCGAGTGCATCGACGCGTCGACGGAGTTTGTTCAGCGCAGTTTCCTGAATCTGGCGGATCCGTTCGCGGGTCACTTTAAATTTCCTTCCCACGTTGCCCAGTGTCCGGGGTTCCTGCCCGTCCAGCCCGAAACGCAAGGTGACGATTTCAGCCTCGCGCGGCGTCAGGTGCTTGAGGTGCTGGCGGATTTCCTGTCGCGTCATCTTGACGCGAAGCAGTTCGGAAGGGGTCAACGCCCCCTCGTCTTGGACAATGTCGCTGAATTGGTTGTCGCCCTCATCTCCAATCGGGGCGTCGAGGCTGAGGGGACTCACGCCGAACGTGCGAAGCCGAGCCGTCCTAGCCGTCGAAATGCCCAAGCGCTTGGCCAACTCGGCATCACTTGGCTCGCGGCCGAGTGTCTCGGCGAGTTCAAGACTGGCTCGATGCAGCCTGTGAACCTTGTCCACGATATGAACTGGCAGCCGAATCGTCTTGGATTGGTTCGAGAGGGCGCGGCGGATGGACTGCTTGATCCAGAGGGCCGCGTACGTGGAAAGTTTGGCGCCCTTCTTGGGGTTGAATCGCTCGACGGCTTTCATCAGGCCGAGGTTGCCTTCGTTGATCAAATCGAGCAACGGCATTCCGAAATTGGCGTAGTCGTACGAGATTTTTACGACGAGGCGCAGATTGGCTTTGATCATCCGTTCGCGCGCTCTCTTGTCGCCTCGCCGGACCTGCGCAGCCAATTTGATCTCCTGCTCGCGCGTCAACAACGGCGTTTTCCCAATCTCCCGCATGTAGAGTTGAAGGGAGCTCCCGTTTTCGTTGTATCGGTCAATAACCATAAGTGTTCTTCCGCTGCCTACGCCCAGCCGGTGTCGATTGCGAAACACAGCCACTTCGACCATTTGCACACTTTGGATGCAACCGGGCTGGATTCGGTTCAACGTGCGGCTTGTGGCACCCCCCAAATGCTCCGCGGCGGAACGGTCGCGATTCTCGATCACATGGGGAGCGAGACCGTTGACGTTTCGGCATTGGCGGTTCGAGTTATCTCGACCGTTCGACCGTCCGAAGCGGCGAAAGCCAAACCGTCGGAACTTACCCAACGCCAGATTCCGGCTCTCTGCCACTGGATGCTCCCTTGCTCGGACAGCATCCGATCGTCGTTGAGGAACGCTTGAACTTCTCTTTCGCTGAGCGGTTTCACCGGTTCTTTTTTTTGTTTCATGTTCGTCGGTTCGTCGTCGCCTTCCTTCTCTCCTGGCGCGCAATCTCCTCCTCGGCGTTCTCCGCAGCGCCGATTGAGGTTGGGTGGCGCTGCCTGGCTCTGCCGTGTCGCTGGAGAATGTGGTCGGAGTGAGACAGCCCCCTGAGACCCAACTTCATCGTAAGCCTGATTCCAGAAATAGCGAATTGTTTCGCAAAGCATCTTTGGTTTAGCCGACGGCCTCTCGTTCTGCGTTACGATCAGGATTGAGTGTTCTGTTGTTTCCGCTGCCAGCGCCGACATAACTCTTGTCCGAACTGCCACTGAATGGGGTGAACACCCCAGTTGCCATCCTGCCGGTTGGGCGTACGATAACGGTGTCGGAGTGCCGTGCGGCGACGTTGTCTAGTTTGTTCCTCGACGCTCCGTTTAGCTGCAGAAGTTCGGTTGCCACCAAACTCCATTTGCGGGGTGGTCCTTATGTATCGACAAAGAATAGGTCTTCGCG
Source organism: Verrucomicrobiia bacterium (assembly GCA_035515475.1). Classification (GTDB taxonomy): domain Bacteria; phylum Verrucomicrobiota; class Verrucomicrobiia; order Palsa-1439; family Palsa-1439; genus DATJBF01. The sequence goes on along the minus strand of DATJBF010000047.1, from coordinate 181,310 downwards.
CGGAATACCGTAATCAGGAAGGCGAGCGGGTGAAATCCTCACCCAGCTTGGCCGACAAATTCCAGAAATTGAAGTCTCTGGTTGTGAACCTCAAGTATTACGACTCCAAAGGCGTCGCCCAGAACGGTCAGTTCACGTACACGGTCAACCTTGATGGAGCCAAGTCGGTGTTCCGCTTCCGATGTCCCAACGACGAGTGCATCCGGGGTGATTTTGATCTGACCAAGGAACTGGCCAGTGCGGTTGCCAAACGTCGCACCTCGGTCACCGGCGAACTGTCCTGCCAGGGTTGGCAAAACAAGACCACAATCGACACGGTCCATTGCCACAACATCCTTCGCTACGAGTTAAAGCTCGCTTACAGAAACATCTCGCCCGCAGAATAAGTCATCGCACGGGCTCGCTCCAAGATCGGATTCCTTGGCCGTCATTTCGAATGCCCACTGGTCATGCCGACCATCTTCTGACGTTCTGCCGCTCCACTGATTACCACAGTCCGAAGGCTTTTCAGCGGGGATCTGACCAAAGAGAATGAGGTGTCTCGGTGCGTTTCGGTCCCCCCATCAAGACCGCAGAAGCCGAGATTGTTTCGACATCGTGGTTGATGGGAAAGGCGTTCCGCCTATGCGGGACGCCCTTGTTCTTGCCGGGCGCTCTCAGTCATCGGCGAACCGGGGCGTCGCTCAGGCAAGGAGAATACTTCGCGATATACCTCGCTTATCCCAGAATGAGGCGTATGTTTGTTTCGGTTTCAGCGAGCTGTCCCACTCCGACCAGATCCTACAGCAATGCGGCACCAAGGCAATCGAACCCAATCTCAACCATTGCTGACGGGAGGGGCATCAGTGTCATTTGAAAGCATACGCAAGGAGAAATTCGACCGGTTTCGACCATGCACCGTGTAATAATTCTCTCGCCCCAATTCCCGTTGGATTCGGGTGTGGTGGCGCAAATGGCTCAAATCGTGCAGGGTCTTGGACGGGTCGAAGGCCAGCAATCTGGGGAGTCTGGTGGCGCAAATGGCGCGAATTGGCTCAAATCACACATGCACACTTTTGAATTCGCTGATGGTTTCTTCCCATAGTTTCCGCTGAGCCGAAAGGTCTTGGACGCGCAACAACCGACGCAATCTTCGTTCGCTGAAAAAGCGGATCTCCTTGCGATCACTGAGTCCTGCAAGCTAACCTGAACGTCTGAAGGAAGAACCAACAAGCCCATTATCTGCGTAACCCGGGCTCGCGAAACTCCCTGTTTGGCAGCGATTTGCGCTCGCGTCAAGGCGGGGTCGTTTTCCAGTTGCCCATGCCCATTTTAGGGCGAGGTGGATCATGTGTTTTGTGCATTTCGAAATCCTGTCCACGCTGTCGCTCCGATCCATCATCCGCTCAGCGCGATTAGCCGGATAAACGAAGGGGTGGGTGACAAACGGTTGGGCACCCCATCGCGAAGACGGGATCCCAACCATCAGATTGACGTCCCAAAAAGTCGGCAGGCTGTTGACCACCTTGTCGAATCTTATATAGCGCATCCGCAACGACTTTTTCGTCGGCAACCACTTTCTCCCTGTAGTCGATACCACCCGTAGCCTTTCGCGCTCGACTTCTAGTTCATGTTTCTCTTTGCCGCTTACGTCGTTGGTCGTCCTCATTGGGCCGATTTGATGGATTTCCGTAGCCCCGAATCGGCAAAATTTGCAGGCCACTCAACACCGGGACAGGCGGTGCTCCCAGTTTTTTCAGTTCGCGTTTTAAGTTGAAATGAGGAAGCTCCCCACTGTACTCTCGCCTTCCAGCCAAGGAGATTTGGACGATTTAGCCCCGGCGTCCCCCACGTGTCCGGTGCAATCGTTGCGGAGTGAGCCGGCCATGAAGAACAGATTCGCTGTCGCCGTGGTCCGCGGTATTACATTCGGCACAGGGTGCATTTTCAGCCACCCGGCTTTCGGGGCCAGCGTGTCGTCCTTTTTCAGGGTTGTGATGATTGGTGTGTGTGGAAACTGGTCGTCCGTCTCTTTCGCCGACGAGTCTCCCCGCAGAAATGGTCGCAATCGATCTCGGCAGGAGGACGAGAAATGAAATGGAGCACGCTTAGAGCGCTGGCAGTGATCGTGGCCCAAGCACCGGCGATTTTGTATCCATCGGTTGCCCCTGCCCAAGGTCCAATCGCGTCGGGACAAACCCAGACGGGCACGATCTCGTCAGCCGGCGGGTCGGATACATGGATCTTATCGGCAAATGCTGGCGACAGTATCGTCCTCCGCATTGGAAAGATTACGCAGACGGGCACATTCACTCCACGTATCCGGCTTTACAGTCCGAATTTGGCATTGCTGGCGACCGCCTCCGGTTCGGTGGCGGCGGAGATTGCGGTGACGGCGACAACCACGGGCGCGTTCACGGTGGTTGTTGACGATGCCTTGGGCGCAGGTGCCACGGGCACGTATCGGTTGACGCTGGCCCAGACGGGCAGCGCGGTGGAGGTATCGCCGGGGGATGAAGGTGGACTGCTGACCAACGGGGTGATGTACACGGGCACGATTGACGTGGGCGATCTGGACGTGTGGTCGGTCTCGGCCACCGCCGGGGCGAGTATTGTGGTGAGCATGGGCGAGTTGAGCGCCGGGAGTTCGCTGTGGCCTCAAGTCCGGATCTTTAGCCCTTCGGGTGCACTGCTCGGCAGCAATTACGGGAGCGCAGCGGTCGGGATGACGGTGACGGCCCCCAGCAGCGGCAATTTTCTGGTAGTGGTTGGTGATGGCGGCTCGGGTTTGGGAGGATCCGGTGATTATCGGCTGACCGTGGCCCTGACGGGCAGTGCGGTGGAGGTATCGCCGGGGGATGAAGGTGGATTGCTGACCAACGGAGTAATGTACACCGGCACGATTGACGTGGGTGATCTGGACGCGTGGTCGGTCACGGCGTCCGCCGGCGAGGGCATCGTGGTGGGCATGGGCGAGTTGACCGCCGGGAGTTCGTTGTCGCCTTGGGTCCGGATCTTCAGTCCCTCCGGCGCGCTGCTCGGTGGCAATTCCGGCACCGCGGCGGCGCAGGTGGCCGTGACGGCCCCCAGCAGCGGGGCCTTTCTGGTGGTAGCCGGTGATGGCAGCCCGGGGTCCGGTGGTTCCGGTGGTTATCGGCTGACGATGGCCCGGACCGGCAGTGCGGTGGTGGTGACGCCCGGAGACGAAGGTGGACTGCTGACCAACGGCGTGAGTACGGGGACCATCGATGTGGGCGACTTGGACGTGTGGTCGGCCCCGGTCAATGCCGGCAACAACATTGTGGTTCACATGGACGAACTGGTTAGCGGAGGTTCGTTGTGGCCTTCGGTCCGGATCTACGGTCCCTCCGGCGCGCTGCTCGGCAGCAATACCGGAAGCGCGGGGACAGAGGTGGCGGTGACAGTTCCCAGCGACGGCAGTATTTTGGTCGTGGTCGCTGATGGCAGTTCGGGTTTTGGAGGGTCAGGTCCTTACCGGCTGGTGGTTTCCGGCATTCTGCCTCCCATAGCCATCTGCCACAACTCCACCAACATCCTCACCAGTGGTTGCACAACCAACGTGCCGGCGGCGGACGTGGACGACGGGTCTTTCGATCCTGACGGCACGATTGTGAGCCGGGCTCTCGTCCCCGCCGGACCGTACGGGTTGGGCAACACACGCGTCACCTTGTGCGTGGTCGACAACAGCGGGGCGACCGGAACCTGCAACGCCGTCATCACCGTGCTTGATCGGCTGGCGCCCACCATGACCTGCCCGGCGGACATCACCGTACCGGCGGCTCCCGGCTCCTGCTCGTCCAACGTGAGCTTCAATGTTGTGGCCAGCGACAATTGCGGCGTCAGCAACGTTGTGGTGACGCCGCCCAGTGGTTCGTCGTTTGCGGTAGGCTCGACGACGGTCCGCGTGACGGGGACCGATACGTCCGGCAATACGACGAACTGTTCGTTCAACGTCACGGTCGTGGATACCCAATTGCCCGGCGTGTCTTGCCCGGCCGATATCACCACCAATTTACCGCCGGGGGTGACCACGGCCAACGTCGCGTTCCCGCCGGCAACGGCGAGCGACAATTGTCCCGGTGTGGCCGTGTTCTATAATCCTCCCAGTGGCTCGGCTTTTCCGGTGGGCATCAACCCGGTGGTTTGTACGGCGGTGGATGCTGCGGGGAACAGCAACACCTGCTCATTCTTGGTGCGCCTATTGGCCGCTCCACCGGCCAACGAGCCGCCCGTCGCCGATTTCAAGGCCGATCCGACCGTCGGCCCGGTGCCTTTGGCGGTGAGTTTCATCGACACCTCGACGGGTCCGGTTACGAACCGGGTTTGGAACTTTGGTGACGGCGGATCTGGTTCCCTGGCGAACGTGATCCACTCCTACACCGCGCCGGGGGTGTATTCGGTCAGTCTGTCGGTGTTCGGGCCCGGGGGTTCGGACACTGCCACTCGCAACAGTCTGGTCACCGTGACGAATTCCGCACCGCAATTCACGTCGCCGCCCGCCGCGACGAACATCATGGGAACGGTTGGCAACGTGGTACTTGTCAAACCGAACGAAGCGATCGGGTTCTCCGTCGGTTCGTACGATGCCGATGGGAATCCCGTGAGCTGTCTCTGGAACCTTGGTGACGGCAGCACCAGCACCGACTGCGATCCGGTACACGTATTCACCAATTGCGGGCCGCAAGATGTGTCGGTGACCATCGGAGATGGGTTCGCTTCGACGAGTACTGATCTGGCGGTGGATGTCACGTGTCCGATGGACATCCGCCAGCTCAAACTTCGCGCGAAGTTCGCGCGGGCGGGCTCCGATACCTGCGCAGTCAGGGGAACGCTCGCCAACCTGCCCATGGGGTTCTCCATCACGAATGCCGCTGTGGCGCTGGACGTCGGCGGATCGACTCTGGACTTTCAGTTGCACGGCCGGCGACAGGTCGTCAGCAGTAACGGAAAAATCAGATTCACTTACAACAAGCAGACGGGGACTTGGACGTTCAGAGGCCGAGTGAAAGGGGACATGAAGGTGTCGTGGGTGAAGTATGGGATAACGAGCGCGATCACAATCAGTGAGGACGTGACGTTCCCCGTCCTGCTGATACTCCAGTCGGACACGCTGGAATCTTTTGATGCCGAACCGCCCTTGACCTACAGAAACAGGTCCGGCACGGCGGGCACGGCAACGTTTTTGCCGACCAAGTAACGACGAAAACGGCGCAGCCTCACAATCGGCTCAGCCCCAGAGGATCCCGAATCGTTCAACGGAGAAAGCCACTACTCCGATAGAACGCTCCCGCAATTTGCTGGTACTTCTTCTGCCCTTGCGTGACGGGGTGGTCTGGCGAGAACTCGGGGACGTGGAGCGGGGGAGGATAGCAGCGCCACATCAATCGCCCGAGCGTCCGTCACGAACGGGGTGATTCGACACGGTCGGCCGATGAACGAGGGTGTCAACCAAGCCGGACTCGACGGTGGCGCTGGGAAGGGATGTTCGGGTCACTCGGAAAAGGTTGCCTATCACTCACCGTGTAGACGGGACCTCCATTTCGTCGAGTCGGTAGCTGTTGCAGCTTTTCAATGGCTTGCAGGTGACAGGGGCAGCGCTTGGGTTCCAAGCTTCGTGTCTTTTCGCGGCTGGCATGTGGTTTGCAAAGAGGCGGGAGCATGGGACAACCGACAACATCTGATCTGGCGGTCGAGACAAAGGCCGACTCGCGTGCCGCCGCGATACGGGTGACTCTGGCGGGGGGAATTCTGGGGTTTGAGAACCACCGAAGCTGGCTGTTGATCGCCAATCCCGATGAGTTGCCGTTTCAGTGGCTGCGGGCGGACGACGATCCTCGTCTGGCCTTCTTGGTTGTGCCGCCCGCTCTGGTCAACCCGGACTACCGACCCGATGTGCCCACCGAGGATGTGGCGTTTCTAGATCTGCGTGGTGAGCAAGACGCGCTGGTGCTGACCATCGTCACGCTGCGCGACACCAAGCACGCCACGGCGAATTTGAAGGGGCCGATCCTGGTCAATCGTCGCACCTTGATCGGCAAGCAGGTTGTGCCGCTGAACGCGGCGCACTACAGCGTCCAACATCCGCTGCCCGTCGTGGCTTAAATCATCTCTCGCCATGCTGATCCTATCCAGAAACGTGGGTCAGAGCATCGTTGTGGATGGGCGCATCGTGGTGAGGATTATGCGGCTGGAGGGTGACACCGTGAAGTTGGGCATCGAAGCGCCGCCCGAGGTGCCCGTGCACCGGCAGGAAATCTACGACGAAATCCGCGGCAGTAACCGAGAGGCAATCGCTCAAGGCAATACCGGTGTTCCGCGACTCTTACCGAAGTTGAGACCCGTCTCGGCGACGAAAGCCGGGGAGACGGAGACGCGCGGATGATGGCGGAAGTCCAAACGTGCGAGGAGCGAGACGCCAGCGCCGCGGTCGCGATGCGGCTGACGTTGCTGCTGTTCGTTGATGCCCTCCGCCCCGATTACCTGACGCGCATGCCGTATCTGCGGTCTCTCGCCTCCGCGAGCGCCACGGGAGCGCTGCGCGAGGCATTTGGGTTCGTCCAGCATCCGGCCTATTTCGGCGGACTCGGCCCCGAACAGTACGGATTCAGCAGCATGTATTGTTACGATCCCGCCCGTTCACCGTTCGGCATCGCCCGGTGGCTGCCACACAATGGAGCGCGGCCACGAGTCGAGCCCCAGGGCGGCATTCGCAGACTTGTAGACGACCATGCGCGCAGCCGTGTCTCGCCGTTCGCGGCCACGTACGTTTCCAGTTTGGAGATTCCCCTCGAGTTTGCCCCGTACTTCGACGCCGTCGAGAAGCGCGCGCCGTGGGACAAGCGAGTCGGTTACCGTTCCCTCTTTGCCCTGCTCGATGAGCGCGGCCTCCCTTGGTACCAATGCTCGTGGCCCGAAAGTAACCGCCTGTCCGATCACAGCGACGAAGGGATCGTGCGCCGGGTGCTTTTGGATTTGAAGCCGGCGCATCGGTTTGCCTACGTGCACCTGCAAGAATTGGACGGGGTCGGCCACTGCCACGGTCCGAACTCGGCGCAGTTGCTGGAGAAACTCGGCGCGACGGATCGATTGTGCGAACAGTTGATCGAGTCGTTGCGTTCGCGCTACGACCAGGTGGACATCGTGCTGTTCGGCGATCACGGCATGGTCAACGTGACCCGCACGCTCGACGTTTGGGCGGCCCTGAATCAGACCGGTCTTCAGTTCGGCCAGGACTACGCGTTCTTCCTCGACTCGACGATGGCGCGGTTCTGGTTTTACCACCGGGGTGCGCGCGCCGTCGTCGAGCAGGCGCTCCGCCGGTTGTCGGGGGGCCGGCTTTTGGGAGACGTGGATCTGAAGAGATACGGTCTTGCGGGCTGCGACCCACGGAATGGGGAGCTTATCTACTTGGCGCATCCCGGGGTTTTGATCTTCCCCAACTTCTTCCAGGGGAGCGGTGAGCCGATCAAGGGGATGCACGGTTATGACCCGGATTGCCCGGATAACCTCGGCTTCTTCTTGGTGCACAGCGACGCCCGAACCGATTGGGCTGGACGTACCTTCGGCAGGGTGGATGCCACCGCCCTATTTCCGCTGGTTTTGTCTCTCTTGGGCATCGAACCGGAAGGTCACACAAAAGTGCGACAACCGGTTCCCGCTCGGCACGGTGCCTCGGCCCACCGGTTCACCAGCTACCCCGAGCGGGAAGCAGATGACATGGTGAGTGGCCAACTTCGAAGGATCACGGACGCGGTGAAACAACGCGAGGGCGAGGTGGAAGCAGTTGTGTTGACCGGCGGCTTCGGCCGGGGAGAAGGCGGCGTATTCCGCGACGGTGACGGGCGTTACCGTCCGGTCAATGATTACGACCTGATTGTTGTGGACTCGCGGGATCTTCGCTCGGGCTTGGCGGAACTGGGCGGCGCGCTGGCACGCGAACTCGGCATCGATTTCGTTGACCTTGGTTACAGCGATGGTCGGTGGGAGAAACTCCCGCTGACCCTGTTCAACTACGACCTCAAATACGGCAGTCAGGTGATCGACGGCGACCCAGCAGTCTTGGATCGCATCCCCGCCTACGCGTCGGCTGACTTGCCGGCGGGCGAGTTGGTGAAATTGCTGCTCAACCGGACCGCGGGGGTACTGTCCGGTTTGCGCGGCGCGTTTCTGAAGGACCAACGGCCAACGGAGGAGCAACAGCGTTACCTGACCAACCAAGTCGTCAAGATGTTGATGGCCATCGGCGACTGGCATCTGTTTCGCTGGCAAGGATACGACAGTTCCTACGCGTTGCGCCGGCAACGACTCGCGTCGCTGGCGCCCGGCGCCGGCATCGATCCCCAATTCGCCGACAGAATCTGCCGGGCCTACGAGTTCAAGTGTCACCCCGATTATTCGCGTTTTGCCGGTGGGCTGCAGGAGATTCGCGAACTGTTTCCGGAGTTGAACGCGGCGCTGCTTGAGTCAATCAATCTTCTGACCGCGAGACACGCGAACGACTTGGCAGAAGCCATGTCACAGTATCTGGCCCATCAAAGCTCGAATGAGCGCCGGGTCAAGGCCGACAACAGCCAATGTCTGGCGCATCCGGAGCTTCGCGATCTGGTACAGCCGAATTGCGATCCCTCGTTTTCGGTGCGGCATTTGATTTACGCGGTTCCGCCCCTGGTTCTGGCGGCGGTCGTGCCGGGATCCCCGGCCGCGGCGGCGTTCGGTCAAGCGCGGCGCCAACTCGAGCCCGTCTTCCGGCTAACGGCGGCAGACGATTGCAACCCGGACGGCTGGGAACAACTTCGAACCTTTGTGGTGAAGGCATGGTTTGCCGTATGCCATTAATCAAGGAGTGATATGTCGAGAGCCAGCATCATCATACCGGCGTTCAACCAAGCCGGGTTTTTGGCCCAGGCCATCGAAAGCGCCTTGCAGCAAACGCACGCGGACACGGAAGTCGTGGTAGTGGACGACGGTTCGACCGACGATACATCCCAAGTAGCTGCGCGATTTGCAGACCGTCGCAACTTCAAGCTGATCCGCCAGGCCAACACCGGGTTGCCGGGAGCGCGCAACCGCGGCTTGGCGGAGTCCGCCGGCGATTACGTTTGTTTCCTCGATTCCGACGACTATCTGGCTCCGGAGAAAATCGCCAAGCAGGCACGGTTACTGGACGAGAACCCGGACCTGGGCTTCGTCTACTGCGATATTGTCACCATCGACGAGGCGGGCCGACCGGTGGCTGAACAATATTCAGTCGGTAAAACCGGTCGCCCCCTGAGCGGCAACATTTTTCAGTCGTTGATGCTGTGCGGGTACTTCCCTCCTCACACCGTGCTGATTCGGCGGAGCATTTTGTCGGCGTTGGGAGGGTTTGATCCGGCTCTGGGCGGGCATGCCGATTATGAGTTGTGGTTGCGCGTCGCGGGCGCCGGCTACAGAGCGTGCTATCAGGACGAGCGCCTGGCGTTCTACCGGAATTACTCCCGCAGCATGAGCAAGGATGGCCAGCACATGCTGGAGACGCGGGTGGCGGCCTTCCGGAAGATTGTCCGCCTCTACCCTGATGCCGTAGCCGAAGGGCTGAATCAATTGCAGCTCGCCAATCAGGATCTCGTCGTCGCGAATCAGTGGTTATCCAAGTCCCAGGAAACGCTCGCCGCGAAAGAGGCTGAACTCGCGCGTCTGCGCGGTCAACTGGCGCGATATGAGCGAGACCTCGCGGGGTCGCGCGACAAGTCGACCCACCAGACGTCCAGTGGCTGGCAGAAGCAGAAGGCCGGCGCGGGCGGCAGTCTGGCCGTTGCCCGTCAGGCAGACAAGCGAACCCTGGAAAAGAATGCTCGTGACTGCGAGGCAGCGCTCCAGTTGGGAACCCGCTGTTCTCAAGGGGGCGACCTTTACCGGGCGCTGGAGTGCTTCGAGCGGGCGGTTGCCTTGGTTCCCGAAGATGTGCGGGCTCACATCCAACTTGCCGCCGTCCTGATCCAGATCGATCGAATTGAGGACGCGGCGATCGCGGCGCGGGACGCTGTTGGCTTGGCCCCATATTCTGTGGACGCGTTGCGTTTGCTTGCGGGCATTAGCTTTCACCTCCGTCGGTTTGAGGAGGCCGTCGATCTCTATCGGCAGATAAGCGCCCTGTCTCCGGACGATATCGATGCCGTCGTGGCGCGGGCTCAGAGCGCATTAGCGCTCGGACATCGAGTCTTGGCCGAACTTCTTTGCCAAGAGGTTCTGGAGAAATCTCCCGAGCATCCCGGGGCGACAGCGTGCCTGGCCAAGATCGGCAGCCTTCCCGCCGACGCGCCAGCAGGTTCTGCTGAGCCGGGCAAGAATGCGCCGTCAATGTCGGAGGAGACTGTAGCCGCGATGAGCCGCGCAACGGACACGCCGGCGCCCTTGGGAAGCAAGAACGGCGAGCGAAAGCGCTTGGTAATCGTCCACAAGGACACGGTGTTCTCTCCAGTCGGCATTGTTGGAGGCGCCGAGAGGGCCGTGCTCGGCCTCGCCAGGGCCGTCGCATCAGTCGGGTGGGATGTCCACGTGGTCGGAAGGATACAAGGCGAGGCGGGTCGTGCCGATGGAGTCACCTACATCAATTTGGGAGACCATTACTCGCCCGAGCACGTGCTGGAGAATCTCCCCCAATCTGCCGATGCGTTGATTTGCGTCAATCGTGCGGATGTCCTCAAGAAGACTCTCCGATTTGACCGGATTCGGCGTCGCATTCTGTGGCTTCATGACGCAGGCATTCCGGACCTGGGTGCCGACCCGAGTACGCTTTACTGCGGCATCGATGGTATTGCCTACGTTTCGGGCGCACAGAGGGAGTTTTACGAGGGGTGTGGCCTCCCACCGGAAAGGGGATTTGTTGTCTACAATGGTGTTGATCTGGATGTCTTTCATCCGGGCAACGGATCCGTTGAGGGCGCACAGGTGACCTATTCCGGAGCATTGGTTCCGGAGAAGGGCATTCGGCAGCTCATCGAGGCGTTTGTCGAGTTGAGGAAGCGCGGTTCTGCCGCGGAACTGTATGTGTACGGCTCAGCACAGTTGTGGGGAATGAGCGAAGCTTTTGACACGGCCGAGATCGCGAACCGCTATCCGTTCATTCATTTTATGGGCTTGGTGGATCAGGCGAAACTCTGTTCCGCCTACAACCGCTCCCTGGCAGCAATTGTTTCTTCCTTGCCCAGTCGACGTCTCGATCCGCTCCCGCTGACTTCCGTAGAGGCCCAAGCTTGCGGATGTCCGGTGATTGTCACTCGATCGGGAGGACTTCCGGAGTCGATCCTGCCGGGAGAAACCGGCTTCATCCTCGAAGGTGAAGACCCGGAAGAATGGGCGACCCAACTGGAGAAGATTCTCGCGGAGATCACCCGGAGACCGGACCTGCGGAAGTCGTGCGCGGAACACGCGGCGGCGCGCTTCCAATGGTCGGTTAATGCTGGAGAATTCATTGCGCGCATGGACCGCGTGCCGGGGCATGCCGCGTCGGGTGGCGACGTGTCGACCGCGCTGGATTTAAAGGAGCTTGTCGAGCGGCTACGAAAACGGTGTCAGGCATCTCTCGCGACGCTGGACGCGCAGCCGGTCTCGCCCACGATCAGGACCCAGGACGGCTCGGAGTCCAATGCCCCGAGTTGCGCGGCGATGCTTCCCTCGGAACCGCTGGATTCCCTGACCCGCAGTTTGGAGAAGTGTCCCGCGGATCGTAGTCTCGAGCCGTCCCTGTTGACCGTCTTTCACCGGAAGGTTCGTTCGCTTCCGTCAGAGAGCGCCTTTCCGGCGAACCATCTGGTTTGTTCTACGGTTGAAGATATCGTCGCGCTCCCCGTACACCAAGCCTTGGCGGTAGGCGAATATTGGATTGCCAGGAAACAACTGGCCAAGGCCAGGGAGTTGCTGAACCGATTGTATCCCCGGAACGAGATGGATTGTCGGGTGCAAGACGCTCTGTTCAGGACCCGCTGGTACGAGACGCACGGGTTGCCCGAGAACGTGGGGACCGAATTGCAAGGGCGCTATTGCCCGCTCCCGTTCGAGAGAGCTGAGATTTACCCGGGAGGGTCCGTGCATTTTTGTTGCCCGGCGTGGGGACGCGGGTCGATCAGTAATCTGTTCCAAGCCGGGGAAATGGATGACGTCTGGAATTCGGAGACGGCAAAGGACATTCGCAAAACCATTTTGGATGGTTCCTACCGTTACTGTCGCAAAATTTCCTGCCCGGTCATTAGCGGCGTCGATCAGAATCAGTTGCAGGCGCATCGTCCCGCTGGATGTGCCAGAGAAGGGGAAGAGCCGGACGGTCATCTTTCCACGCCGCCCAAGGAATGGATGCTGTCCTACGACCGTTCCTGCAATCTGTTCTGTCCCGGTTGTCGCCGCGAGAAGGAGGTCGCGTCCGGAGCGGAAGCGGAGCAGGTCATGCGGGTTACCAAAGACGTTGTGTTCCCGCTCTTACGGACCGCCGAACACGTCGGGCTCAACGGGTCCGGTGAAGCCTTGGTCAGCCCGGCCTTTCGATGGTTGTTGGCTCAATTGCCGGAGCTGGGAAATCCAGCGTTGGCTGTAACCTTGCAGACAAACGGGCAGTTGTTCACGGAGCGTGAATGGGCGCGCCTCAGCAACTTGCGGCACCTGCGCTTGCGCGTCCGCGTATCCATTGACGCGAGTGAGGCGTCCACCTACGCGCGTCTGCGGCGGGGTGGCGACTTCAACCGGCTCCTGCAAAACCTGGAACTCATGAAGAGGCTTCGGGACGAAGGGTCGATCAAAGAGTTGCGTTTTCGGTACGTGGTGCAGGAGGAGAACGTCGATCAGATGGAGTCGTTTGTGTTGATGGCCAAACGATACCATGCTGATCAAGTCCATTTCCAAATGTTTCACGATTGGGGGGTCAGTTCTCCCCAAGAGGCGGCCCGGAAAATGGTTCACGACCCGAGCCATCCCCGTCATCAGGATTTCCTTACGAATCTCTCGAGGGCGCTGTCCCACCGGGCCGAGATAGAAGTGCTTCACTACTTTGGGTACTTGGCAGCGGCTGAGGTCCAGGGCACGCAACGGGACGGCATGGCAGGATCAGAACCTCCCAAGGCCAATCTGGTGCTCGCTCCCGGTGAAGATGCGGGAGCGGCGCAGGGCGGCGATCTGCGGACTGCGTTCGACCTGAAAGACCTCAACAAGCGCCACGGGGAATTGCGCCCACCCGATCCGGCAACGCCGGCAGCGGAATCGCCCCAACCAATCAACGCGGGGACACCGGGCGCGTCACAACGAGCGATGACCCTGACGCAGCGCTGTGGCTCTTGCGGACGGAACCGGAATGACTCAGGACTGATTTGTCTTCAGCCGTTTTACTTCACCGAGTTTACGACGAACGGTGACGTGTATACCTGTTGTCCCGCTTGGGTAAAACTCAAAATCGGAAACATCCGACAAAGGTCTCTGGAGGAGATCTGGAACAGTGGGGCCGCACAGTTACTGCGAGCCAGGATGTACCAGGGAGACTGGCGGGGAGTTTGCAACGAAGTATGCGAGAAACTGTCCGAACACAGGTACGAAGGAAGAATCTATCGTTTCGAGGATCTGAATACGTTGGATTACCTGACGCCACAACTCGTGGCAGAGATCAGAGAGCGGCGCGTGCGCTTGGAGTCGTTCCCGACGTTGTACAACCTCTCGAATTCGACCGTGTGCAATTTGAACTGCATCATGTGTGGCCGAAACGAGCAGGCGACCGACCCCGAGTTGGTACGGAAGACGTTTGAAGGCGTGTCGAAGCATCTCGATTCAGCGCGACGACTCGTACTGACCGGCAATGGGGACCCCTTGGCGCGACCGGACACCCGGGAAATCCTCATGCATTGCCAGGGCAACCCCGATCTCCAAATCGACATGCTGACGAACGGATTGTTGTTGCCCAAGTACTGGGACAAAATCAAACACCAGCGGTTTCATTGGTTCAACGTGTCGGTCGATGCGGCGACCAAGGCGACCTACGAGAAGATCCGCCGGGGTGGCTCCTGGGAGGTTCTCCTCCAGGCATTCGAGATTCTTCAGGCGAACTGTCATCGGTTTGGGACGACGATCAACATGACGGTGATGAGGTCCAACTATCGTGAGATACCCGAGTTTATCGACATGGCGGATCGGTATGGTTTTCACGCCATGTTTCGCCGCGTGCGGGGATGTTGGGGAACTGAAAACATCTTTGAGCCGCCCGACAAAAATGCGCTCGCTGAGCTGAAATCGATTGTGCGCAGCGAAAGCGCAAAGCCCAGGGACAAAAGAATCCTGTGGACCGACCTGCTTGAGTTTGTGTCCGCCGCAGACGAGCAGCCCGAGGCGGCAACGGTCGCGCAGGGACAGGAACAAGCGACGACGCCGCGGCGGGGCGCGCTGGCGGGTGTCGAGGCGGAAGCCATCGTGGAACGGCGAGGCTAGCGAATTCCGCATGGACTCAACGCCCCAGATCTCGGTCGTCATTCCCACCCACAATCGGGCGACGTTGTTGGGCCAATCGCTGGACAGTTTGGTCAAGCAGGTACTGGGTCCAAACGAGTACGAAGTGATTGTCGTTGACGACGGTTCGACCGACGACACCCGGGAAGTCTGCCTGAGCATGGCCCCCAAGATAAACCTGAAATACGTGTATCAACAAAACGGAGGGATCGGTTCGGCAAAAAACCGGGCCATTCGCGAATGTGCGGCGGACTTGATTCTGTTTTTTGATGATGATGATGTCGCCAACGAAAATTTGCTGAGCCAACACGTCGGCACCCATCGGGAACATCCGGAAGTGAACGTGGCCGTGCTCGGCTATACCGACTGGCATCCGAGCATGAAGCCGGATTGTCTCATGCGGTGGATGCTGGAGGGCGGGTTCCTGTTTGACTACGGGCACATCGAACACGGCCGCCGTTACGATTACACCTATTTTTGGGGAGGACGTTCTTCGTGCAAGCGACGCCTCCTGGAAGAACGCGGCCTGTTCAATCCGCAGTTCACTTTTGGTTCCGAGGACATCGAGCTCGGCTACCGTTTGTCACAGCATGGCTTCCACGTGGTCTTCAACAAGAACGCCAAAAGCTCCATGATCCGCAAGCTTGATTTCGATGGGTTCTTGGCCCGCTGCCAGCGCCAGGGCCGGTCCCAGGTGTGGTTCAGTCGGATGCATCCGGCGCCCGAGGTGCAGAAGTGGTGTCAGACAGTGAATGCGACCGGAATCTGGGATTTCCTGAAGATCGATTTTGAGCGCAACGTCCAACGGGCTCGCCAACTCGGCGACCTGGTGAACAACCAGGTCTCCCGCCGAGTCCAGGCCGAATCAACCGAGAGCGCAACGGGGCCGTCGGCTTCCGGTCGGAAGGCTCGCGGCGATGACAAACTGAATCGCGCGATCGAGCTGTTACACGGTCTGTACTGGAAGGTCTTCACCGCGGCCAAGTACAAGGGGATCGTCGAAGAGATGCAGAAGGGTTCGGGCGTGGACACGAGCGTCGCGATCCAACGTCAGGAGCGACCAGCCGCTCCGGGTCAGGAGCCGGCGCGCTCCGGCGGCCGGGGGCGCATCCTGTTCATCGACCTGTTCATTCCGGCATTCAATCGCGCCTCGGGGTGTTTGAGGACCTTTCAATTGCTGAAGATGCTGCGGGAGTTGGACTACGAGGTGACCTTCCTGTCCCGGTACCCGCAGTATGCCGACGAATACGCCCCGTTCCTCGAAGAATTGGGCATTGAAGTTATTGCGGGTGACCCACTGGCCCTTGAGGCGACCGGGGGGCGTGCGGTTTGTCCCCTGGTGAACTACGAGCAACTGCTGCGTGGACGGCGCTGGGATCTGGCGGTGATCTCCTTCTGGGACAACGCGGAGTACTACCTGCCGCTTCTCCGCAAGTGCTCGCCGGGAACACCGGTTGTTATCGACACCGTTGACATCGTGTTCCTGCGCAAGATTCGCGAGGCGGAGATCCAGGCCAATGGGCTGGCCAGGGCAGAAGCGCTGCGCAACAAGGAACGGGAAATTGCCATTTATCGGAAAGCCGACCGTTTGTGGGTGGTGACCGAAGCCGATCGCGCTGCCATCCAAAGCCACGTTCCCGAGGTGCCGATCGATGTTCTTTCCAACATCCACGCCGTCGTGGAAGAAACCAAGAGTTTCGGGGCCACCAAGGACCTGCTGTTCGTCGGTAATTTCTGGCACCTGCCGAACGTGGATGCGATGGGTGTATTCTGCCAGCTCATCTTTCCGTTGATTCAGCGCCGGCGGCCGGACATCAAGCTCTTGATCGTGGGGGACAACGTGCCCGAGTTCCTGCGGGAATTTCAAAGCGACTCCATCCAGTTTTTGGGCCACGTCCCGGACCTGGCTCCCTGGCTCCGATCCGCGCGGGTTTCGATCGCGCCCTTGCGATATGGCGCGGGGATGAAGGGTAAGATCGGAGAGGCGTTGTCGTGGGGGCTTCCCGTGGTCACAACCGAGATCGGTGCAGAAGGCATGGATCTGCAGGACGGACTGCAGGCCATGATTGCCAACACCCCGGCGGCATTCGCCGAGGCAGTTTTGCGCGTCTACGATGACGAGGCTCTCTGGACCAAACTGTCGGTGACTGGCAAGGCGAAGGTGCAGAGCGATTGGGGGTACGATGTAGTCAAGCGCAAGGTGGCGGAGGCCGTGTCCCGCGTGTCCCTGAGGCAACCGGACACTTCGATCATCATCCTGACCCATAATCAACTGGCGCACACAAAACTTTGCCTTCAAAGCATCGAAAACCACACGCCGGAACGGTATGAATTGATCCTGGTGGACAACGGGTCAACCGACGGCACGCCCGAGTTCCTCCGCGAGTACGAACGTACACGTAGTTGCGTCCGCGTCATCCGCAACGACACCAACCGCGGTTTCGCCGCCGCCAACAATCAAGGCCTCGCGGTGGCACGCGCCAAATACGTGTTGCTGCTGAACAATGATACCGTCGTCACCAAAAACTGGTTGGGACGGATGCTCGCCGTGTTCGATCGGTTCCCCGAAGTCGGCCTGGTCGGTCCCGTTTCCAATTACGTTTCGGGTCCGCAGCTCGTGAAGGGCGCGGCCTATAAGACCCTCGATGAGCTGCCGTCGTTTGCCGAGCGATGGGCCGCCCAACACGCCGGGGAATCGCAGAAAGTGCATCGCCTCGTCGGCTTCTGCCTGTTGGCGCGTCGCGCCGTCATCGAGAAGATCGGCGGCCTGGACGAACGTTTCGGCAGCGGCAATTTCGAGGACGACGACTTCTGTTTGCGGGCGGGGCTGGTCGGATTCAAAGCACGGATCGCGCAGGATGCATTCATTCATCATACGGGCAGCCAGACGTTCCGGGGCGCCAACATCGATTATCGCCAGGCCATGCTCCGCAACTGGGAACTTTTCAAGAAGAAGTGGTCGTTGCCCGCCGATGCGGCGATTGAAAAGGGGTATCGGCTTCCGCTCACGCTGGCGAACGCCGAGAGTTTGGTGGCGCCCTTGCCGGGTTCCGAGCAGACAACCAGGGTGGATGCTGCCAAACTTGCCAAGCGCAAGACTGCCGGCATCGTTCTGCCACCCTGTGCCCTCATCGGCCACCTCGGCCCGGCGCGGGAATTGTTGCGCGGCAAGAAACCCCGTGATGCCTGGGAGGCCACATTGGCGGTGCTCAAAGTGCGCCCGTTTCATCCCGAAGCCTATTTGTTTCTGGCCGAGATCGCACAGGCCACGGGCGACTCCACTTCTGCCCGACTCTGCGCGGAGCACGCGCGCCGCCTCGCGCCGGGCTGGAAACCGGCGCGACGATTTCTCAATCAACGGCTCAAAGGCGCTGCTCGCGTGGACTGGCTCACGCTGCCCGATTCGGTCACCAGCGACCCATCACGAGTTGCCAGTCGCCTGACGGTTTGCCTGATTGCCAAGAACGAAGAGAAATTCATTGGCCAGTGTCTCGCTTCCGTACGGGGTTTGGCGGATCAGATTGTGGTCGTGGACACCGGCTCGACCGACCGCACCGTTGAGATTGCCAACGAGCACGGTGCCGAGGTTCATTCCTTTGTGTGGTGCGACGATTTCAGCGCCGCGCGCAATGCGGCCTTGGAGCACGCCCGGGGGGATTGGGTGTTGATGCTCGACGCCGACGAAGAGTTGACGGCGGAAGGCCGGGAGATCGTCCGCGAAGAGATGCGGGCAGGCGACGTGATCGCGTATCGGCTGCCGATTGTGGACGAGGGCTGTGAGGAGGAAGGTCACAGTTACGTGCCCCGGCTGTTCCGCAACGCGCCGGCGCTTTTTTACGTTGGGCGGATTCACGAGCAGGTGTTCAGCAGCGTCGAGGTGCGTCGGGCAGAGTGGGGGCTGGAGAACAAGTTCAGCCGGGCAACTCTGCGGCACCACGGTTATACGGAGCAGATGAGTCGGGAGCGTGACAAGAACACCCGCAACCTGCGGCTGTTGGAGTTGGCGATCCAGGAGATGCCGGACGAGCCGAATCTGTTGATGAATTACGGCCTCGAGTTGGCACGAGCGGGAAAACCGGCCGCGGCATTGGATCAATACCGGGAAGCGTTTCACGCGTTGGAGGCGTTGCCCGAGAACCAGGTGGTCCCCGAGTTGCGCGAGAGTTTGGTTGCGCAGTTGTGCACGCAGTTGATGGCCGCAAACAAATATCAGGAACTCATCCAAATGCTGGGTGCACCGCTGGCGCGCCGGGGCGGGTTGACGGCGTCGCTCCACTTCGGGTTGGGATTGGCCCACATGGAGCTGAAGAATTATCGGGAGGCCGCCGAGCAGTTCCGTCAATGTCTGGCCAAGCGCGATCGGCCCTCGCTGGTACCTATGAACCGGGACATCCGCAAGGCCGGACCGCATCATTGCCTCGCGACGTGCCTGATGCACCTGGGCGAGTTCGATGCGGCGGGCGAGGCGTTCCAGCGGGCGCTGGCGGCTGATCCACAGTCGCGTCGGGTGCGGTTTGATCTTGCGAATTTCCTGTTCTCGCGCGGTTCGCCCGTGGAGGCGCTGACGCAGTTGCACGCACTGGTAGCAGAAAACGCCGGCGAGTTACCCGTGTGGTTGCTGGGTGGACGGATTGCGCTGAGCCAGCCGGAGTTCCTGGAATTCGCCTGCGATTGGACTGCGGAGGCGATCAAGTACTTCCCGCAAGAGCGCAGGGCGGTCCTGCAGCGGGCTGAGGCGCTGCTGCTGGCGGGGAGGGTCGAGGAGGCGTGGCCGTGGTTGGGGACGGTGGATCCATCGAGCGACGCGACGCATCAAGCGGCACAGATTGTCTGCGGACTTGTTGCGGGCGATCCGCTAACAACCGTCGCGTTGTGCGATGAGCCGGGCGTCAGTCGCGAGTTTCTCTCGTGGTACCGGCGGCTCGTGCGCTGGGGGGCAACCGGGGTGGTTCTCAAGCTGAACGAAAATGTACAGGGGCTGAAAAACGCCCTGCCGACTGCGGCCGCAGCCTTGGAGGCCGCATTATCTGAGGCCTGCCAGCCGATGGCGGTCTAGATTCGGGTTAAGAAATTCCCCTTCCTGCCGATACACCCTATGTCGCAAGACAAAGGCGGTTGGCAGCCCCAAAGAGCCAACGAGGAGAGCCGTGGGCGCCTCCGGATAGGTTCACGGGACGGCAAGGATGCCGTTAGGCAACCCAAGAACTCATGGAAGGAGTTAGGTAGCATGGTTATTAACACAAACATATCGGCGACCAACAGCGCCCGGATGCTTGCGCAGTCATCGGCGAATCTGGCCACGTCGCTCGCCCGGTTGTCTTCGGGTTCCAAGCTGGTTAACCCGCAAGATGACGCGGCTGGCTCCGCGGTGTCAATGCGATTCGACGCGCAGATCGGCCGTGTTGAGGCCGCCAACAACAACGTCGCCAGCGCGACTTCGTTCACCCAGACGCAGACCGGCTTTCTGCAGAAGGTAGCCGGGGCTCTGAGCCGGATGAGCGAGCTGTCAATCGCCGCGCAGGACGTAACCAAGTCCAATTCGGACCGCGCCCTGTACGACAAGGAGTTCCAGACGTTGGGGCAGTACATCAACGACGTTGCGAGCAAGACGTTCAACGGCGTCAGCCTGTTCAGCAGCGCTGACTTGACCGTCACGGTCAACGAAGACGGCGGTACGTTCGCGATGAGCCATGTCAACATGGGCACCGGCACCGCGTACAAGACAGCCACGGATCAGAACGTGCTCTCGACCTCGGCTGCGACCACAGCGCTGAGCGACGTGACGTCTGCGATCAACCAACTGTCGACGGACCTAGCGACGGTTGGTGCGAATGCGGTACGCCTCAGCTACACCAGCGATCAGTTGTCTGTGTTGCAGCAGAACCTGACGGCTGCCAACAGCCAGATCAAGGACGTGGACATTGCGGATGAAAGTACGAATTACGCCAAGTACAACATCCTCGTGCAAGCGGGCACGGCCATGTTGGCCCAAGCCAACACCGTTCCGCAGTCCATGTTGAAACTGCTGTCGTAACGGATCACGACTCGATTCCCAGTCGAGTTCATCAGCCCGGACGGTGGATCCCATCGTCCGGGCTTTAGTTTTGCCGCAAAATGCCGATAAATCAGTATGGCAACGACATCTGTCAGCAGTACTACATCGACGCCCGTCAGCCTCGCTGTTTCAGGGCTGGCCTCGGGGTTTGACTGGCAATCACTCATCAGCCAGCTCATCGCTGTCGAACGCCAGCCGGAGACCTTGCTGCAACAGCGGCAAACCAATATCAACAATCAAAATATCGCTTACGGCAGCCTCGTTACGGAACTGGAGGTTCTCAAGAACAAGGCAGACGCGCTTGCGGACCCGTCGCTGTTCGCCAGCCGCGTGACCCAGGTAAGTGATACAACGGTCGCCAGCGCCACAGCATCCAGCGGTGCCACCCTGGCCAGCTACGCCTTCAACATCAGCCATCTGGCGACCACTTCCGTGCAGCAAGGGGGCGGGGACATCGGCGGGCACCTCAGTGCGACAAACGACGTGTCCGGTTTGACCCTCAGTAACGCGCCGTTCGCCACCCCCATCACGGCCGGCACGTTCACCGTCAATGGCCAGATTGTGACCATTGCCACCAGCGACACGCTCCAGAAGGTGTTCGACAAGATCAGCACGGCGACCGTCGGCACCGTCACTGGCAGTTACGATTCCGGGACGGACAAGATTACTCTGACCAGTGCCAGTCCGATTGTTCTGGGCAGCGCGACCGATACCAGCAATTTCCTGCAAGCCGCCCAGCTCAACAACAATGGTACCGGCACGGTTACGAGCAGAACTGCGTTGGGCGCCGTTCAATTGACTGCAACGCTGGGAGCCGCGAATCTGGCGACGGCGATCACGGACGGCGGTAGCGGCGCCGGCGCGTTCACGATCAACGGCGTCACCATCAACTTCAACGCCAGCACCGATACATTGGCCGGCATTATCAACAAGATCAACGAATCGGCCGCGGGCGTCGTTGCCACCTACGATTCGCTCAACGACCGGTTGGTGCTGACCAACCAGACAACTGGCGACCTCGGCATCTCGTTGCACGACGTCACGGGTAATTTTCTGGCCGCAACCAAATTATCGTCGGGTACGCTCCAGCGCGGCAACGACTTGGTCTACAGCATCAACGGGGGCGACTCCCGCACCAGCCATTCCAACACGATCACGGAAAGCAGTTCGGGAATCACGGGGTTGTCGGTGACCGCCCTCAAGGGCGGAACCACCACCATCACGGTGGGCAGCGACACGGCGACGATCAAGACCGCGATCACAAATTTCGTGGACGAATACAACACCGTTCAATCGTTGATCCAATCGGACACGGCCATTACCATCGGTAGCGACGGCACCACCACGACTTCAGTGTTGTCAGGTGACCAGGACATCGCGAACATCGCCACGAACTTGCGCAGCAGCGTGTACGGCCAGATCACGGGATTGAGCGGCACGATCGATCAACTCGCGGATCTCGGGTACGCCACCAATGGAAACGACAACACCATCGCCCTGACCGACAGCACAGCTCTCGACAATGCCCTGGCGACCAACCTCAGTGGTGTACAGGATTTGTTCTCCAACGCTACCAAAGGTCTGGCGGCGACTCTCAGTTCCACGCTGGACAATCTCGCGGGTGACAACGGCTCGTTGGTCAATCACCAAGGCGTCCTCACGCAGCAATCCACCGATATCGACAATCAGATTGCCGCGATGGAGCGTCTCATTCAAGCCGACCAGCAGAGAATGACCGACGAGTTCGTCGCGATGGAAGAAGCTCAGGCGCAAATCAACCAGCAACTGACGTATCTGACACAAGCGACGACAAACAGTACGAATTTTAGCGCGGTCCTATGAAACGGGGCGTTGGCTTTGCGTTGATCGTCGGCACCACCATCTGGGGCGGGTGCGCCTCGGGGCCGGCCAGATGTTCAACCGCATCTTCGGCCAATTTTTACCGCGCCGCGGCGCGGCTTCCCTCGCAGGTTCATCGCGTCGCAATGCTGCCGGTCACGGACGGCGATGCCGATCTGACCACTGACGAGGGGCGAGACGTGCTCGAGCCTGTGTGGTACGCCGAGTTGCGGAAGCGGGCCGTTGCCGATGTGGTTGTCGTGACCCGCGACGAGTTGTGGAACCTGACGGGTAAACGGGAGTGGACAACCGCCGAAGCACTCCCGGAGGATTTCTTCGAACGACTGCATGCGGCCACCGGCTGCGATGCGGTGGTTTTTTGTCAACTCACATGTTTTCGAGCTTATCCCCCGCTGGGGGTCGGCTGGAAAATGCAGCTGGTGGATGTACAGAAGCGAACCCTTTGGGCCGCGGATGATGTGTTTGATGCGGGCAATCCCAGTGTAGCCGCCGCCGCGCGCAGCTATTGTGCCAGGCATTTCCGTGGAGCTCTGGATGACTCGAACACCATCTTGATGTCTCCCCTTCAATTTGGTCAGTATACAGCCGCTTCGGTTCTGGAGACGCTGCCGCCGCGCTAAAGTTTTACGGCGAACTGCCGATGAGCCGAGTATGGAAGTGAACCCAAATGCTGGCACCGGGCCTGTTCAACGGGTAACGGGCAAGTTACCTGTGAGGCCCTTGGCGCAGGCGAGCGCCGCCGATCGCGCTTCCTTCCACGGTACGGAAGCGCTCAACAGCGCGCTCCAGCAAACGCCGGACGTCCGTCCTGATGTCGTCCAGCGGGCGCGTGAACAGGCGTCGGACGTCGAGTACCCACCGCTGAAAACCATCAAGGCGATTTCTGAGCTGCTGGCACGCGAAACGGGTCAGGGCCATGGCGAAGAGTGATCGTCCTGTCAACAGGTGCGCGCCATGAACTCACAGGCGGCTATTGCGCACTCGTACCGACGCATCGCCACCGAGACGGCCAGCCCTGCCCAGCGAGTGGCCATGCTGTATGATGGGGCCATCAATTTCTTGGAGAGGGCCCTGCTCGGATTTCGGAATGAAGACCCGCTCGAGTTCAATCTGACCATCCACAACAATATCCAACGCGCCCAAGCCATCATCCGCGAACTCAACTCGGCGCTCAACCTCGAGGCCGGCGGTGAACTGGCAGCCACGCTGCGCCGACTTTATCTCTATTTCGATTGGCGGCTCGACCAAAGCAACCGTCTGAAAACCGCCGAGGGCATTCAGGAGATTATCACCCGACTCACCACGCTGCGCGACGCCTGGGGGGAAATGCTCCTTCGTCACGAACTCGCCGGGGCGCCAGCAAGGTGAGCCATGCCGCCCCAGCCCTCCAGTGTCGAGCAGGCGCTCTCCGCACTGCGTGCCTACTACGAGCAATGGCGCTCGCTGACAGAGGCTGAAGGCGAGGCCATCCGCGGAGGGGCGTGGCAGCAGGTGGCCCAGCTACAGGAAACCAAGCGCCAACTCCAGCAACTGATCCTGGGCGCAACGCGGGAACTACGCGCCGAATGCGCCCGTTGCGGGATGGACGCGGCCGTGGTCGAGCAACAACTTCGCAGCCTCATCGAACAACTGGTCCAACTCGAATCCCGCAACGGTCAGTGTCTGGCTGAACACCTTCACCAATGCCACGGGCAGTTACAGCAACTCGACCTCGCCGCCCGTAATCTCAGCCACATCCGCCGCGCCTATTCCCCAGCGCGGGAGGCGCGCTGGGAGTCCTTTTCCTGAGGTACGGCATGCCCGCTCCTGCATCCCGAGCCGTGCTCGTGGTGGACGACGACCCGGGCGCTCTGCAGTTGGTGACCGAAGCGCTCAGCGCTGACGGTTACGATGTGGCCCAGGCCGGTAGCGGTACCGCGGCGCTCGAAAAAGCCCGGGGGCGTGAGTTTGGCATCATTATCTCCGACCAAAAGATGCCCGGCTTGAGCGGGCTCGAGTTCTTCCGACAGGTCCGCGATCTTCAACCCGATGCCAGTCGCGTCCTGGTGACGGGGGTGGTGGACATGGATACCATCATCAAGGCGATCAACGACGGCGAAGTCTACCGGTTCCTCGTCAAACCATGGTTGCGGGACGAATTGCTGGCGACCGTTCGGGATGCGAGTCAGCGGCACGATTTAATCGGGCAGAACATCGCGCTGAAAGCCCGCGTGGAACAAACAATCGCAGAATTGGGGGAGCGCTGCCGGGAACTCGAACAGCGCAACCGGGCACTCCAGGGACAGGTCGCCCAGTTGCTGGAGTTGGTCGGCGACCAGAAAGAAATGATCGCGCGCGCCATTTACAATGAACGTGGCGAACTGCGCGGTCCCTCACGATAAGCGGAACCTCGCGGTGCTCGAAGCAGACGGGGATCCCCTGTCCTTGTCCCCCGCTCAAGTAGATCGTGGAACAAGCCGATAATATAGAATGGGATGAATACATACCATCGCGTGGGCCTGCTGGTGGCCGGTTTTTGCATCGGCGCGGCGGCGGCGGCGAGCAATGGCTACCTGTCAGCCGCGGGCCCGGCGCCGTTGCGCTTCCGGCCAAAGGCTGCCGCAGTCGGCAAATCGACGTTGCCGCCCCTCCCGGTTCCCACGGCGGAAGCCCCGGTGAGCGCGCCGCCTGAACCCATCAACTCCAATGCCACGACAACGGTGTCCACGGCCGAGTCGCCTGCTGAGGGTTCCGAACCACCAGCGGCAGCGGCGACCAACGAGTTTGAACTCACGCCCCAAATGCTGGTCGACATCTTTCGGTCCCGGGCGGACCGCGGCAATAGTCACGACACCCGCGTGCTCGTGCCGTTCGGATTCGTCCCGCCTGCGGGCCAGGTCCAACCGGCCGGTGCCGGCGCGACCAGCAAAGCCACCTATCGCATTGAATGAAGAGACTGGCGATCATAGCCGGCCTGTGGCTGTTTCTCGTCACCCATCCGGTGTCAGCCGGATTGAATGGGAAGCAACCGTGTCGGGAGGAAACACTCGGTTCCACGAGTCTGCCCGATCCCACCGAGCATGAGGTTCAAATCAAGCTGGCCCTGGCGCGGCGTAAGCGCATTGAGCGCGACTTCGTCCAGGCCAGTGAGACACTGGCATCGATTCTTGATTCGCCGGTCGGAGAAGAATTCAAACGCGCCGCGTTGCTGGAACTGGCGGTAACGGCTCAGGACAGCGGGCGCCCGGCACAGGCGCAGCAGATTCTCTCCCAGTACGTTAGCCTTTATCCCGATGACCCCAGCACGTCGGAAGTGCTTCTGAGGCAGGGAGTACTCTACAGGGAGATGGGGGCAACCGAAATGGCACTGTCGAAGTTTTACGCCGTGATGACGACTATCTTGAACCTGAAACTGGATACTGCGGGCGATTACCAGAAGATGGTGCTGGATGCGCAAACGGAGATCGCGAACACCTATTACGGCGAAAGCAAGTATGCAGAGGCGGAGGAGTTATTCGTCCGCTTGTTGAAGTTGAGCGTAGCCAAATTGAACCGGCCGGAAATTGAGCTCAAGTTACTCCGGTGTGCCAGCCAACTGAAGCAATACCCCGACGTCGTCACCCGCGCGCAAGGTTACTTGGGGCGCTACGGCGACGATCCCGAAGCGCGATTCTTACTGGCCGAGGCCCTGCAACAACTGGGCCGCAAGCCAGAAGCGATCAATCAAGTTTTGCGGCTGCTCGAATCCTCGGCCAGCGGGGAGTGGAAATGCCGGGCCGGGAATCAGTTTGCCAACCAACTGTACGCCCAACGCGATTACGCCGGGGCGCGACTTGTGTACGAGGCGTTGGCCCAGGCCGAGACGTCGGCAAATTGGCAGATTCCAGTCCTGTATCAACTGGGGCTGACGTATGAGCGGCTTGGCCAGACCGAACAGGCGACGGCGGCCTATGCGCGTGTTCTCGATCGGCGCAAGGAATTGGGCCAAACGCCCGATTTGGAATTAAAGACGGTGCTTGACATGGCTAGTTGGCGGAAAAATTATCTGGCATGGCAAACCGAAGCCGTCCAGGCCAACCAAGCCCTTCAACATCCGCCGACAGAACTGACCCGCTAGCCAGTCCCGCAGCGACATTGCGGGCCCATCTGGCGCTCTGCCAGGAGATGTTGACACTTGTGGAACGTGAGGGCCGGGCCCTCCGCGCCACCGAACCATTCTCCGCTGGGGAGTTCCATCAGGCAAGAAAGAGCTTGCTCCCGCGCTTGGACCAGTCGTATAAGAGCCTCAAGGAGGTTCGGATTCTCTGGCAGTCGCTGAGCGCCGCGGAGCGCGCCCGTCAGGGTGAGACCGCAGCGCTGCTACGCCACTGTCAAGACACGATGATGAAGATTCTGGTGTTGGATCGGGAAAACGAACAAGCCATGTTACGCCGCGGGCTGCTTCCCGTCTCCCAAGGGCCCTCGGCTCACCGGCAGCAACCGCATTTCGTGGCCGAGCTGTATCGGCGAAGTGACCCAGCCTGAGGAACTCCCATGCCCATCGAAAAAATCTTGGTTGTTGAAGACAATGAGTTCATGTCCAAGGAATTCGCCCACCAATTGCGGGAACGCCGCTACAGCGTGGTCACCGCACCAACGCTGGCCGCGGCGCGCCATCAACTGGGCAAAGACGAGTTCGATCTGTTGTTTCTCGACCTGACCCTGCCCGATGGTCAGGGAATGGAGTTGCTTCAAGAACTCCAACAACGACCGCAACGACCGCTGGTCATCGTGATCACCGGCCAGGTCTCGGTACAAAGTGCGGTTGATTGCATGCGCAACGGGGCCTTTGATTACCTCACCAAGCCGTTTTCCTTCGAGGCGGTCGACGCCGCCCTGGAGAAGGCCGACAAGTTCAGCCGGTTGGTCAACGTCAATCGCTACCTGAACCACGACCGCGGGGCCGAGCCGGAGGGAGAACTGCTGGGGAAGAGCCAACAGATGGAGCAGTTGCGTCAGCTGATTCGCAAGGTCGCACGCACGGAAGCCACGGTGCTCATTCAAGGCGAGAGCGGCACAGGCAAGGAATTGATCGCCCGGGCGTTGTACAACGAAAGTCCCCGCGCCAACGCGCCGTTCATCCGCGTCAATTGTGCGGCCGTTCCCGAGAACCTGATCGAAAGCGAGTTCTTCGGACATGAAAAGGGGGCGTTCACGGGAGCGTTCACCAAGCGCGAGGGTCGGTTCGAACTCTCCCACGGGGGTACGATCCTGCTCGATGAAATCAGCGAAATCCCTCTGCAGCTCCAAGCGAAACTGTTGCGCGTGCTGCAAGAGCGCGAGCTCGAACGCGTCGGAGGCACGCGGACAATCAAAGTGGACGTGCGCGTGATCTCCACTACCAACCGCAACCTCGAGGAGGCCATCGAAAAGAAAGGCTTTCGCCAGGACCTGTATTTCCGCCTCAACGTCGTCCCGATTCACGTGCCGCCGCTGCGCGAACGGCGCGACGACATCGCGTATCTGGCCGGACAATTCATGCAGCGGTTTGCTCGCAAACATGGCGTGCACGTCGACGGCTTCTCGTCGGCGGCCATGGAAATGATGCATGACCATTGGTGGCCCGGCAACGTTCGAGAAATGCAGAACGTGATCGAACGCGCGATCATTCTGTGCAGTGACGGCGAAATAATCGAGCCTCGACACCTGGGATTGTTGGCAGTTTCCGCGCCCGCGCCGGAGTCACCTCGACGGTCGCCGCTGGGTCGGATCGTGCCGTCCGGGCCCCAGACTCAGTTTCCCACCCTGAGCGAGTTGGAGCGACAACACATCATGGCCGCGCTGGCCGAATGCAACAACAACCGCACGCATGCCGCGCGGCTGCTCGATATCAGCGTCCGGACGTTGCGAAACAAGCTCAATGAGTATCGCGCCGAAACGTCGGCCGCGGCTGTTGCTGAGTAGGAGGTTCGTTCGTAGCTGGGCCGCGAAGGTCGGCAGTCGTAACCGTTAACAGGAAGGCAGTGAGGAATCGGAAAGGCGTACGAGGGGATGACCAGAGACGGTGGCGTGCCGGGCGTCTCATGCACGCCGTTGCCACGCGCTCTGGATTGCGCTACGGCCTGGCCATCGGCTCGGCGGTCGTGGCTGTGGCCCTAAAGCTCGGCGTGGATTCGGCCTTTCGAACACGAACTCCATTCTCGATTTTCGTCGTGCCGTTGGTACTGATTGCGTGGGTTGCCGGTTTCGGGCCAAGTTTGGCGGCGGTGTTGCTCATAGCCATTGCAGCGCAATATTTTCCTCTGTCGGCGAGTTTCGTCGTTGGACGGAGTCACACCGCTCCCATTTGGCTCGCGGTGTTCGTGGGAGAGATAGCCTTCCTTTGTTGGCTGACGGTGTCGCGGAAAGAAGCGCTGAAAAGGCTTCTAACAGCCGAGCAGCTCTATCGCTCGCTGGCTGAGAACATCCCGCAGCTGGCTTGGATCGCGAAGCGTAACGGGGAAACCCGCTACGTCAACAGACGGATGTCCGAGTACACGGGCTTGGCGGACGGGTCCGCGCTCGACAAGACATGGGAACGGGCCGTGTATCCCGACGATCTCCCAGTGGCCCTGGCCCGCTGGACGGAGAATCTGCAGACGGGAGAGACCTTCGAGATCCGGCAACGCTTGCGCCGCGCGGATGGGGTCTACCGCTGGTTCCTCGCGCGTGCGGCGCCGGTTCGCGATGAGCACGGCGAGATCACTGACTGGTTTGGCACGGCCACCGACATTGACGACGACGTGCGCGCGGAGGAAGCAAATGCCCGGCTTGCCGCGATCGTCGAGTCGGCCCACGATGCCATCATTGGCACGACGTTGGACGGCACGGTCACCAGTTGGAACAAGGGCGCCGAAGAGATCTACGGCCATAACGCGGCCGAGATGATTGGCCGCTCGATTGCAGTGGTCGTACCACCCGGGCATATCGAGGAATTCCACGATCTCAACGGAAAGTTGGCGCGCGGCGAAAGGATCGACCGTTTGGAGACCGTCGCGATACGCAAGGACGGCGCGAAGATACTCGTCTCGCTGAGCCTTTCACCCGTCGAAGCGACCCGCGGCATCGTCACGATCTCGGCGATCGTCCGCGACATCACCGAACAGAAGCGGGTGGAGCAGGCGTTGCGCGAGAGCGAACAGCGGTTCCGCACAATAGCGGACGCGGCTCCGGTGATGATCTGGATGACGGATCCGTGCGGTCAATGGACGTTCCGCAACGAGGCGTGTCTGGACTTCATGGGCCGTGCGCTGGAAAGCAAGACAGCACTGGGACAGCTCGAGCTTGTGCACGAAGCGGACCGGGAGTTTTACCGGAAAACGTGCCAGGCGGCCCGGAACGATCGCCGGCCATATCAGGTAGAGTATCGCCTGGAACGTGCCGACGGCCAATATCGTTGGGTCGTCGAGTCCGGGGTTCCGCGGTTTGCACCCGACGGCACGATTGCGGGTTACATTGGATCGTGCGTGGATGTGACCGAACGCAAATGGATCGAGCAATCCTTGCGCGGCGCATTCAATGAGTTGGAGACTCAAGTTGCCGATCAAGACCGTGCGTTGGCCGAAGCCACTCAACGGCTCTGTGGCGAAATAACCAAACGCATCGAGGCCGAGAAGACTCTGCGGCACATCGCTCGGCAGAACTAGGCGGTCAACCTTTCCTGTGCGCCACCTTCGGGGAGGCAATTTCTTCCTGTCTGGTCGCCCGTATACATCGTAAGTCCTTCGGCTGTAATGTCTTCTCCTGACTGGCACAGCCTGCGCTAAGCACTGGTCAAAAACAGGACGCTGAGCATGATCGACGCGTTGTTCAACCAACCCAACTACGTTGCCGCCAAGAAGCTGCTTGAAGCTACTGTCCTGCGTCACGAAGCGCTCGCCAACAACCTTGCCAACATCGAGACGCCCGGGTACAGGCGCGTCGATATCGCGCCCTCATTTGGCGCTGAGCTGCAACGTGCGCTCGCCTCCGATAACGTCGATGCCATCGCCGCCGTCCAGCCAAAACTCGAAGTGGATTCCACCGCGCTGGCCCAGTCGCCCGATGGCAACACCGTGAAACTCGAAAGCGAACTCGTCGGTTTGCAGCAGAACACCCTCAATCACACGTTGGCCACGCAATTGATCACCGAGCAATTGCTCAGACTTCAGTTGGCCGTCACCGGTCGCAGCCAATGATTTGGAGGACTGAACCATGATCGACTTCCTGCCCGGCGTCCGGAGCACCGTCAACGCGCTCAACGCCGAGCGTGTCCGGTTGGAGATCATTTCCCAAAACATCGCCAACGCGAACGTCACGCGCGGCCCGGACGGCAAACCCTACGTGCGTCAGCAGGCCGTGTTTGAAACCATTCTCGACGAAGCCTCGCAGATGTCCGGCCACGCTCAGGCACAGGGCGTTCGCGTCGCCCGCATTGAAAACGATCCGCGCCCGGGCCAACTTATTTACAGTCCCGGCCATCCGGATGCCGACGCCAACGGCATGGTGGCGATGCCGAATGTCAACATCCAGGAGGAAATGGCCGATCTCATCGCCAGTTCGCGGGCCTACGAAGCCAATCTTGCCGTCCTCAAGAACGCCCGTGTGATGGCCATGCAAACCCTCTCGATCGGAAGACGAGCGTAACGGATAAATGAGCGTCTCCAACATCAACGCCATTATCAAACCGAACGGGATGATTCAGTTTCTCCCGCCCGCGATCCAGTCACTGGCGGTCGACGCGCCCATCTCGGCCCCTGAATTCACCCAGCTGTCTGGAACGGCGGGAACGGGAAAAGCGGCCGGTGCGTCTTTCAGCGACGTGCTGAGAAAAGTGATTCAGGATGTCGACGCCAAGCAGGTCGCCGCAACCGAGGCCGTCAACGGCGTCATCGGGGGCCAACATGTGCCGTTGCACCAGGCAATGATCGCCATGGAGGAGGCCAATGTATCGCTCCAACTCATGGTCGAAGTACGCAACCGGCTGCTCGATTCATATCAAGAACTGATGAGGATGCAGGTCTAACCCATGACACAACCCTTCTCGCAACTTCTCCAGCAACTCGCCGCCGTTTGGAAACAACTCGGCGTCAGCCAACGCGTCAGCATCGCCGTCGCCACCGTGTTTGTCATCGGCGGACTGGTGGCGCTATCGGTGTGGTCCAGCCGCGGCGATTATGCGCTCTTGTACGGTCGACTCGACGATGCCGAAGCCGGCCGGGTCATCGCTGCGCTCGATGACGCCAAGGTCCCACACCGGGTCGGCCCCGGTGGCACGATCCAAGTACCGGCGGACAAGGTCCACACCATGCGGATGCAACTGGCCGCCAAGGGGATTCCCAAAGGCGATGGCGTCGGCTTCGAGATCTTTGACAAATCCAATTTCGGCATCTCGGATTTCGTGCAGCGCGCCAATTACCTGCGCGCCGTTCAGGGCGAATTGGCGCGAACCATTGCTCAACTCGACGAAGTCGAGGCCGCGCGGGTGATGATTGTCATGCCGGAAAATCGGTTGCTCGTGGACAACCAACGCAAACCCACGGCATCCGTGTTCGTGCGGGTGCGCGGCAACAGTGAGTTGTCCGCCTCCGCAGTCCAGTCCATCCGTTTCCTGGTCGCCAACTCCGTCGAAGGCCTTCAAGTCGGTGCGGTCAGCGTCGTCGACAACCGCGGCAACGTGCTGTCTGGCAACGATGACGAGAGCAGTGTCGCCGGCCTTACCGCCGGTCAACTCGCCAGTCGTCGCAGCATCGAGCAATACCTCTCGCGCAAAGTCCAAGGCATGCTCGAACAGGTCCTCGGCCCCGGTCAGGCTGTCGTCCGCGTCGCGGTCGACATCAACACGGAGACCATCAACCGCACCGAGGAGAAATTCGATCCCGAGGGTCAGGTGGCTCGGTCGACCACCACCACCG
The DNA here is from genome assembly GCA_035515475.1 of Verrucomicrobiia bacterium. Taxonomy (GTDB): domain Bacteria; phylum Verrucomicrobiota; class Verrucomicrobiia; order Palsa-1439; family Palsa-1439; genus DATJBF01. The sequence continues at coordinate 149,048 of DATJBF010000047.1, read as the reverse complement.
ATGAGTCGAACAATTCGACGACGCCGAACAGCGGGGGCGTTGTCGGGGTTGCCGCCAATGCCGGAGCGCAGACCAACAACCCGGCGGCCGCGGTCGCGACGACCTCCACGAAGCGCAAGCAGGTGACCAGTGAGTACGAGATCAACAAAACGGTCAGCAGCGTTCTGCAAGCACCTGGCGGCCTGAAACGGGTCACGGCGGCCGTGTTTGTTGCGGCCAAGACCGAGGGGACGGGTGCCGACCGCAAACCGGTGCCCCGGACGCCCGACGAAATGGAAAAACTCCGCAAGATCGTCCAGAGCGCACTGGGCCTCCAGCCCAACGATGCATTGCGAAAGGACGAGATTACGCTTGAGGAGATGCCGTTCAATGACAATTTCGGGGCGGACATTGCCCAGCAGATGACCAAGCAGCAGAACCGCGCGCTGTGGTGGGAGATCGGTCGCAATGCCGGGTACGTGCTGCTCACGCTGGGGATCCTGTTCCTGTTCCTGCGTCTGTTCAAGAAAACCGCCGCCGAGACCGCTGCGGTCGCCGCCCCGCTCGAGAACAACGGACACGCCCGTGCCGAAGAGGGTATCGTCACCGTCGATGTTCTGAATCGCCTGATTCGCGAAAACCCGGCCAACATGAACCAGGCCGTTCGCACCTGGGTTTACCAAAACCAGTCCGCCCGGAGGAATTGAGGTGAACCACCGAATTCGTAGCCGCACGCCGGACGCCGGCGAAGACGGAAGTTCCGCCGCCGAGGCGCGCAACCGCGAGAACGGCCGATCATGACGACGACCCCGGCAACTCTCGACCTTGCCAAACTGACCCGGGTAGAGAAACTGGCCGCGTTACTGGTTATCCTTGGGCCCGAACCCGCTGCTGAGATCCTCAAGGGGTTTGACCATCGCGAGGTGGCCGATATCACGACGGCAATGATGGCTATGCCCGTCATTGACCAGCCCGCACAGCAGGCGATTCTGGCCGAATTCTCCGAGGTGGCAGTGGCCGCCACCACCGCCTTGCGAGGCGGCGTCGAGTTCGCCCAGACCACGCTCGAACGGGCGCTCGGTTCGGCACAAGCCAAGCAGATCATGGGTCGCGTTGCCCCCAGTCAGGCAGCCAATTCACCGATTCGCCAAATCGTCGAGCGCGACCCGCTCCAAATTTTCAACGCGTTGAAGACCGAGCAGCCGCAAACCGTTGCGCTCGTGCTCAGTCTGCTCCACCCGAAGAAGGCGTCGGCCGTCCTCAATCTGTTGGCAGACGATACCCGCGACCAGGTGGTCGAGCGGCTCGCCACGCTCGGCCCGACGCCGGTCGAGGTGGTCGAGACAGTCGGTGAACTGCTCGTGAAGAAAATGGGCGCCACGGGTGCGACCGCGTTCAACGAGACGGGCGGCCTTCCGCCAGCGGCCAACCTACTCAAGGCACTCGGCAGAGATGCCAGCAACGTGCTGCTGGCTGCGATCGAAAACCGGAACCCCGAACTCGGCCAGTCCCTTCGCAAACAGATGTTCCGCTTCGAGGACATCGCGAAGCTCGAGGTGACTGATCTCCAGAAAATCCTTCGTGAGGTCGATTCACGCACCCTCGCCACGGCGCTCAAGCCGGTTCCCGACACGATCAAGGCGAAGATTCTCTCCGGCTTGTCGAAGCGCGCCGCCGAGGCGCTCGAGGAGGAAATCAGTTTCCTCGGGAAGATCAAAGCCAAGGACATCGATGTGGCCCAGACGGCCATTGTCGACGTCGTTCGACGCCTCGAGGCCAACGGCCAGATCGAAATCGAATCCTCGGCAGCGGAGGCGTGAGATGACGGAAAAGGTTCGACTTCGGCAACCGCTTCGGGGCCTCACGTTGCGCCCTGTGGCCGGACTCGCCCCGAGCGCAGTCGCCGACGATCCTGTTGGCGCGGCTTACGAACGTGGCCTGCGCGATGGCGAACGCAAACTGAGCGAGCAGTTGCTCGCCCAGCGCAACGAGTTCTCCGAGCTTCAGCGGGGAGTCATCGAAGCACTCCGCGCCGCCGTACCCCGGGTCGTTCACGAAACCGAGGCCGCGGTGATGACGCTGGCTCTCCAAGCCGCGCAGAAACTGGTGGCCGGCTTGCCGATCACGGCGGACATGGTCGAAGCGATCGTGCGCGAGGCGTTGGGTCAGGTGGAGGATACCGCCGAGATCGTCGTCGCCTTGCACCTTGATGATCTCGCGTTGTTGGAGAAGTCCGGTTCCCCGTTGCTCGCCCCCACTGCCACCGGGCCAAAGATGACTGTTCGTGCCGGCCCGGAAGTCACCCGGGGCGGGTGCGTGGTTCATACCCGGTTTGGTGTTGTTGACGCGCGACGAGAAACGAAAGCCGAGTTGCTGCAACAGGCGGTGCAGGGATGAGTCCGCCCTCTGCCACCTCTCGAACCGCGGTCGGGCGTGGGGCTCCCGAGCCCGCGGGTTCAGCCCGGCAACGGCGTGAACCCGTGGATCCGGGCGTGAGACCGGCCCTGAACATCGAATCGGCCGTCCGACGGGTCCGCGTGGCCCGGGTCACCGAATCGCGCGGGCGTGTCGCACAACTGATCGGTTTGGTCATTGAATCGCAGGGCCCGGCGGCGGCCATGGGCGAAGTGGTGCGCATCGAGACTCCCCAGCATGACGCGGTGACGCTGGCCGAGGTGGTCGGTTTTCGCAATCACAACTTGCTGCTGATGCCCCTCGGCGAGACGCACGGCATTCACGTGGGCAGCGAAGTCATCGCCACGGGCGCGCCCTTGCGTGTGCCGGTGAGTGACGCGTTGAAAGGCCGCGTGGTCAACAGTCTGGGAAGGCCGCTCGATGGCTCTGGCCCGGTCGTGGCCGATCGGTTTGTCAATGTGAGAAACCGGCCGCCCCATCCGCTCAAGCGGCAGCGGATCCGGCAGCAATTCCAAACCGGCATCAAAGCCATCGACACGTTCACACCCTGCGGTCGCGGTCAGCGGCTCGGCATCTTCGCCGGGAGCGGGGTCGGGAAGTCTACCCTGTTGGGAATGATCGCCAGCCGGGCGGAAGCGGATGTCAACGTCATCGCGCTGATTGGCGAACGCGGTCGCGAGGTGCGCGAGTTTATCGAGAAAGACCTCGATGAAACCGGGCGCCGCAAGTCGGTGGTGGTGGTGGCCACGTCGAACGAACCAGCCCTGGCCCGGGTGAAGGGAACGTTCCTGGCGATGGCGGTTGCCGAGCATTTTCGCGACGAAGGCCGCAACGTGCTGCTGATGATGGATTCGGTGACCCGGTTCGCGATGGCGCAACGCGAGATCGGCCTCGCGGTGGGCGAACCGCCGGCGACGCGGGGTTATACGCCCAGCGTGTTTTCCCTGTTGCCCCAATTGCTCGAGCGGGCCGGCATGGGAGAACAGGGCTCGATCACGGGGTTGTTCACCGTGTTGGTCGAGGCCGACGACATGAACGATCCGATCGCCGACGCCACGCGTGCGATTCTGGACGGGCACATTGTGTTGACGCGTGAACTGGCGACCCAAAATCACTATCCGGCCATCGATGTGCTGGAGAGCGTCAGCCGTTTGCAGCGCGATTTGCTGACGGCCGAGCAACTGGAGTTGGCCGGTCAGGCCCGCGAGAACCTGGCGGTGTACCATCGGAATCGCGACCTCATTCACATCGGTGCGTATCCCGCCGGGAGCAGTCCGGTGATTGACGAGGCGATCCGCCTGCACGAGCCCTTGCGCGGGTTTCTCCGACAATCCGCCGACGAGGGCCACGCCATTGGTGAGAGTTGGCAACTGCTGACGGAAGCCATGAAGCGTAAGGAAAGCGCCGAATGAAACGCTTCCGGTTCTCCTTGCAGTCGGTGCTTACGCTCCGCCAACGGCGCGAGCAGACCGCGCTGGAGCATTATGGGCGCGCCGTCAGCGAGCGACAACAAGCGGTGGAAGCACTGCGGGTGGCGCGGGTCGAATGGGAGACCATCTGCCGGTTGCGGACCGCACTGTTGGGGTCGGACGCGGCCGCTGGCGATCTCGCTCGGGCGCAGGCGTACTGCCGGGCGATGGAGGAGACCGTTGTCCGGTACGAACTGGACGTCCTCCGGGCTCAGCGTGGAGTCGAGCAAAGCTGGCAGAAGCTGCTCGAGGCCCGGCGGGCGCGCGAGGTGGTGGACAAGTACGGACAGCGCCAACGTGAATCGTACGATCGCGCAGTCCAGCGGGAAGAGCAAAAGGCGCTCGACGAGATGGCGCAACGCCGGCCGGAGAACGGCGCGGCCGGGTTGTTGCACGCGGCGTGTGATGGAGGCACCCAATGACCAAGGTATTTCAATCCAGATGGTTCTGCGCGTTGGTGGGCGGCCTGTCGTATTGGGGCGCAACGCTGGCCGTGTGGCGAACGCCGGTCATCCCCCGCTTGGCCGCCGGTGCGCTGAAGGCGACGGCCAGGCCGTCGTGGGAATTCAATAATCCAGAGTTGGAGCAATTCATCTTCGACCTGCGGTTGCAAAAGGTTGCGTTGGCCAAGCGCGAGCAGCAGCTCAATGCGTTGGCCGTTCGCCTGAACGCCGAGCAGGAGGAAATCGGGGCCGTGACTCAGAACATCGCACGCTTGCAGGCCGAATTCGACAAGAACGTCGTGAGCGTGAAGGAGGGAGAGGTCGCCAATGTCAGGAGGCTGGCCAAAATCTATGCCGCCATGACACCGGAAGGCGCAGCGAACATCATGAAGGAACTCCACGACGACGACGTGGTCCGGATTTTTTCTTTCATGAAGGACAGTGAGACCGCGCCGATCCTCGAATTGCTCGCCGCGCAGGGCGCAGACCAAGCGAGGCGCGCCGCCAAAATCACTGAACGACTGCAAATGACCATCGCGCGCACCACCGTCCAGAAACAGCCGTGAGGAGACTGCTCATCATGACCACATCAACCGCGCTGCCCACCGAGTCACTGCTGCCCGTGCCGGTTCCCGTCGACCCCACCAACACTGCCGCGCCGGTCGCCTCGACGGCCGGGGTCGGAGGCGAGGCGACGTTCGCGCAGTTGATCGATCAGGGCGACAGCGGTACCGATACCACGACGGGCCAACCCGCGCCCGACGCGAAGGACGGCAACGAGAAAAAAGACGACGTCGCCGCTGTCGCGCAGATGGGATTGGCCGTCGCGTTTGCGCCTGCGCCCGTGCCCGTCGTAATCGTCTTGGCCCCAGACACAGGGTCACCGGCCCCGGCGGTTGCACCGATTACCGGGGAAATCGCCCCAGTGGCCATCGCCGCGCCGACGGACAATGGGGGTACCCGGGCTGACGACGGGAAGGACGCAACGGCCAACCCCACGATTCCCGTTCCTCCTGTGCCATTGGTTGAACTGGACGCGCCCCAACCTTCAAGCGGCGAAGTCGCGCCCGCACCGGTTGTCCAACAGCCGCAGGTCCCGCCGCCAGCGGACGCGAAATCGGCAGCGGTTCTCGTGGCGGTCCCGGGTAAAGGAGCGGTGCCGGGTACGGTGGCGGTGGCGGAGTGCGTGGCGGCGACGGATACGGTGGCGGTGCCGGAGTGCGTGGTGGTGCCGGATACAAGTGCCAGCGTTGCGGCGGCTGTTGCCGCAGACGATAACGCGGCGGCGACTGACTCTGACCCGGATGCGTCCACCGATGCCGACTCAATCGTGTCGACCGTGTCGGCCAAGGATGCTGGCATGCAGAGTGCAAATGTACCGGTGCCGATGAAAACGACGGCGAAAACGGAAAGAAATGCCGACTCGGCGGAGCAAAACCTGCCGCGCGGGCAGATTGTGCCCGACGGAGTCTCACGCCGCGCCGAAACACCGGCGGAAAAGTCGGCGCCGGACGCTCCAGTGCCGCGTAGCTCACGCACTTCCGATACAGCAGAGACGCCATCGCCGGCGATTCCTGTCATGCGGGCGGTGGCCGCCCAGCCGACGGTCGAGTTGTCATACGCCAGCGCGGCGCACACCCCGGCCGTGGATCGTCTGGCCCAAGCGATCACCGAGCAGGTGTTGTCGTTCAAACGCATCGGCACCAACTCACTCGATGTCAGTATGCAGCCGGACCGCAACACCGAGTTGTCGCTTCATATCACGATGTACAATGGCCAGGTGGAGGTGATGGCCCGGTTGGAGCGTGGCCAATTCGACACGCTTCAGGTCCATTGGAGTGAGTTGCAGCAGACGCTGGCCCAACAGGGCGTCCGCGTGGGTCAACTGACGTCCTCGTCGGCGATGGGCGACCAGTCCCAATCGCAATTCCTGCAACACGGATTTGACGGACACGCCCAGCATTGGTTCGAGGAAGCGACGGAGGGCCCGGAGGAATTGCTGGCGAGCGGCGCGCCGACCGGACCGCTGCTTCAACGGACGAACAAAGCAACGCCCACGACGCATCGTGGCTGGGAAATGTGGGCATAACCGGAGAAGAGCATGTCAATTTCCTCGCTTACGTCGGCGACTTCAACTCTCGGACAGACCAGCGACTCGACCGACTCTACCAGCGTCCTGCCGCAACAAACGTTGGACCAGAGCGACTTTCTCAATCTGCTGGTCACGCAACTGGCCAATCAGGACCCGATGAATCCCATGTCGGACACGGACTTTGTCGCGCAGATGGCCAACTTCACCAGCTTGCAGCAAACGAAGGAGACGTATGCGGCGATCCAGTCGCTGCAGGCCAACGACCTGATTGGGCGCATGGTGGTCGTGCAAACCGATGATGGCAGCTACGATAGTGGCACGGTCAGCGGCGTGGCAATGGACTCGTCTGGAACACCGAACATCGTCGTCAATGGCCAGCCCTATGCGCTCAGCGCTGTGCAGAGCGTGACGGCGGCCCCAACCAACACCGGAACACAAGGAGTACAGCAATGATCCGTTCACTCACCTCAGCCGTCAGTGGCCTCCAGCAGTTTCAAGAGGCGATTGACGTGATCGGCAACAATATCGCGAACGTCAGTACCATCGCCTTCAAGTCGGCCCGCACCGACTTGGCGGACTCGTTCAGCCAGACCATGGCCAACTCGACCCTGAGCGGCCAAGCGGCCCAACAGGTCGGCCTCGGCGTGATCACGGCGGGCATCTACAACCAGTACACCCAGGGTGCCATCAACCGCACAGGTGTGGATACCGACCTGGCTATTTCAGGCGACGGCTTTTTCGTCGTCCGCGACGCGGTCAACGGCGACACGTATGTGACGCGGGCCGGCGATTTCCGCTTGGACAGCGACGGTTACCTTATCACCAACAATGGTCTGCGCGTGCAGGGCTACAACGATCTTGCCATGACCAACAATGGGGACATTCAGATTGATGCAGCGCAACGGCCATCGGGCGCTGACGCCGCTGCCACGATGGTGTCGTTTAGCATTGACCAGCAGGGGAAAGTCAGCGTGCGGCTGTCCGACGGTACGGAATACGTCCGGGGCCAAATCCTGATGCAGAACTTTTCCAATCCTCAAGCTCTCACCAAGGAAGGGAATAACCTCTATTCCGGCATCGGTGCGGCGGGGCCGCTCGGCGGTAGCACTTCGCCTCAAGCCGCCGCCGCGGGTACCAACGGGCTGGGAACCATCCAGAGCGGCGCGCTCGAGTTGTCCAACGTGGACCTCTCGAACGAGTTCTCGCAATTGATCCAGACCGAACGCGCGTTTCAGGCCAATGCGCGCATCATGACCACCACCGACGAAATGCTCCAAGAGTTGGTCAATATCAAGCGGTAATTGCTTGGGAGGTGATTTGCCATGGCAGACGAGACCCCAGAAACGCCGGCGGCGAAGGCCGAGGAAACTGCCGAAGCCACACCGACGGTCGCGAAGAGCGGCGGCGGCATCGGCCCGTGGCTGCCGTTGATCGTCACCGTGGTGGCAATGCCCGCGCTGGCGTACGCCATGACGGCCTTCGTGCTCCTCCCGAATGTCAAAAAGGAACTCAGTGCCGCCGTGGGCGCGCCGGCCGTCGGGCCGGCCGAGGCCGCCAAACCCAGCGAAGCGGTGAAGCCAAAACCCGCGGCGGCCGAGCAGGGAGCAACGAAGGAAAAGGGCGAGGGGAAAGGGCGTGAATCGGCCAGTGGCAAGACGACCGCGCAGTTGGACAAAATTCTGGTCAACGTGGCGGGTACGATGGGTTCACGCTACCTGCTGACCAGCCTCACGCTGGCCGGCGGCACTGCCGACTTCGAAGAGATCATCAAGCTTCACCAAGCGCAACTGGTCGACCTGGCCGCGGGCATTCTCAGTAGCAAGAGCGTGGCCGACCTTGAAAAACCTGATGCGCGCACCACGGTGCGCAGCGAACTGATCACCGTGTTCAACAACGCGCTCGGCGCGGGCACGGTCCAGGACATCTACCTCACGGAATTTGCCATCCAGTAATCGCGGTCTTCCACCATGGCCACCGCTGAGGCAACCATCCCGCCGACAACCACCGGCTCCGTCGCCGACGCCGCACCGGCGACGCCCGCGTCGACTACGCCCGCATCCAAGTTCCAGCAGGGCGAAGTTCTTTCCGAGAACGTGAAGCGCAAGCTGCGCGTCCGCCAGGAGGAATTCGGCCGGGCGTTTGGCGCGCGACTGTCGAGTTATCTGCGCATGGATTTTGGTGTGACGGTGGCCCGGTTGCGGGCCCTCTCGTTTCAGAAATTCTTCGAACAGACGGTGACGCCGACGCACGTCGCGTTGTTCAAGGCCGAACCCGCCCGGGGCATTGGGCTGCTGGAAATTCAGCCGCCCCTCGGGCTGAGCATCGTGGATCGCCAACTGGGGGGAACTGGCCAGGTCAAGCATCCCGAGCGCGCTCTGACTGAGTTGGAGACCACGCTGCTCAATCAGATCGCCCAGGTGCTGCTCGCGGAGTGGTGCGCTCAGTGGCGTGATTTGCAGCCGTTGGAACCGGCGTTGCTCGGTCACGAGATTGACGTGCGGTTTCTCAACACGCTGCCGCGCGATGCGATGATGCTGGAGTTTGCGTTTGAAACAACCATGGGCGGCGCGTCGCAGCAATTCCGGATCGGCTTCCCCTACAACAGTCTCGAGCCACTGCTGCGCCGCATGGGCGAATCGGCACGTGCGACGGCTGCGAGTCCGGCCACGCCCGCGCCCGGCGCGTCGAGATGGAATCCGCAATTTGACGATGTCTCGGTCACGCTGTCGGCCCGGTGTGACGGCGTGGAACTGACGGCCCGGCGGGTCGCCACGTTGAAGGTCGGGGACATGCTGACAGTCGACCCCCGGCGTCTGCAGGCGGTGCATCTGCACCTGGGCAACAACACGAAATTCCTGGGCGTCCTCGGCCGGAGCGATGGGCACTGGGCGGTGCAATTAACCCAAAAGACGGAGAACTGATCGCATGAGCACAACTACCGAAACTCTTCCCAATCTCGACGTGCTGCTCGACGTGCCGGTCACGGTGTCGGTCGAACTGGGCAGTTGCCAGATGCCGATGCGCGAGGTGCTTCATCTCGCTCCCGGTGCGGTGGTGCACCTGGACAAGGCGGCGGACGCACCCGTGGATCTGTACGTCAATGGCAAGCTTTTTGCCCACGGCCAGGTGGTGGTCGTCGACAGCAGCATCGGCATCAAAATCGCCGATGTGGTGGGACAGAAAGCATGAATCATTTCCGACAACCTGGAGCCGCCGACTGTGTCACCGCGAGGAGGGGGAGACACACTGCGATCCGTTCCGTTTCGGTCGGGCCAATGGGGTGGAGTTGCACGTTGATGCTGACGATCGCCACCCGGGTGTGGGCGGCGTCGGATTCCCAGCCGCTCGCGGATGCGGGGACCTCGGTGTTGCGCGTGTTCGGCGCGTTGCTGCTGGTATTGGCATTGTTCTTTGGCGGGGTGTGGCTGTTCAAGAACTGGCAGAGGTTCGCGGCGCGGCAGAACGGCACGGTGCCCAAACTGAACGTGCTGGAAGTCAAACCACTCGGCAACCGGCACGCGCTGTACGTGATCGGTTATGACCGCCAGCGGATGCTCGTCGCGTCGTCGCCGGCGGGGATAACGTTGCTCGGCCCGTTGCCGGAGGCCAGTGAGGAGGAGGCGTGCGCCGCCGTGGCGAGACCAGCGTTCGCGGACTCGCTGCAGCGGGCGCTCGGCCGAAGAGGATGAACCGACCGGTAGCATATCTGGGACTCGGGCTGTTGGCGTTGGGATTGACGGCGTCCGGTGTCTTTGCTGGAACCAACCTCACGGCGAACGGCGCCGTTGGGGCTGGTCTGATGCCATTCAAGCTGAACCTCGGAGTCGAGGCGGCGCAGAAACCGCAGGACGTGGACGTGGCGATCAAAATTCTGGTGGCCATCACACTGTTGTCGTTGGCACCGTCGATTATCCTGCTGATGACCTCCTTCACGCGGATTGTGATTGTGTTGTCCTTCGTACGCACGGCCCTGTCGTTGCAGGGCGCGCCGGCCAATCAGATCATCATCGGGCTGTCGTTGTTCATGACATTTTTCATCATGCAGCCGACTTGGGAGAAGATCAACGCCGACGCGCTCCAGCCGTACCGGGCCGAACAGATCTCCAGTGAAGTCGCCCTCGACCGGGCGGCGGGGCACATCCGCGGGTTCTTGCTGAAGCAGGCTCGGGCCAAGGATGTGGAGCTGTTTGTTGCGCTGGCCAATCTCGGTCCGATGCCGGCCGACCAGTTGCCGCTGCGGGTCGTGATTCCCGGCTTCATCGTCAGCGAACTGCGGGCGGCTTTTCAGATGGGATTCTTGCTGTTCGTGCCGTTCATCCTGATCGACCTGGTGGTGGCAACGGTGCTGATGAGCATGGGCATGATGATGATGCCGCCGATGACGATCTCGCTGCCGCTGAAACTGTTGTTGTTCGTACTGGTGGACGGTTGGTCGCTGGTGGTGCAGTCGTTGATCCGAAGTTTTGCGATGTGATGATACGGAGGTACACATGGATGCCGGTTTTGCCGTGGAGCTGTTGCGGACGATGGTGTTCCAGGCGGTGGCACTGACCGCACCGTTACTCCTGGTGGGCATGATCATCGGCTTGGGGGTGAGTTTGTTTCAGGCGGTGACCTCGATTCACGAGCAGACGCTCACCTTTGTGCCCAAAGCCCTGGGTGTGATCGGTGTACTGTTGTTGTTATTGCCCTGGATGCTTCAGACCACCATTCAGTTCACCACCGCGGTCATCGAGAAAATGCCACAGATGGTACACTGATCATGTTCCCCGCCGACCCGGTCGCGTGGATGCTCATCTTCGCCCGCATCAGTGCGATGCTGGCGATATTCCCCATTTTTTCGTCGTCGTATTTCCCGGTGCAGATCCGCGTGGCGCTCGGGGCGTTGCTGTCGTTCCTGGTAGCCGCGACGTTGCCCCCGCACGCGGTGGCGGGGCTCACGTCGAGCTGGTGGGGAATGGTCAGCGTCCTGGCGACCGAAGTCGGCATCGGGTTGCTGCTCGGCTTTGTGAGTCGCATGGTCTTTTACGCGCTGGATGCCGCCGGCAACATCATCGCGACCGAGATGGGGCTGATGCTCGCGGCGGACTTCAACCCCTTCTCCAACGCGCGCACCGAAACGATCGGCGTCATTTTGAATTATCTGGCCATCACGTTGTTCTTGAGCACGGACCTGCACCATTGGGCGATCATCGCGATGCAACGCTCGTACGTACTGCTGCCGATTGGCGGCGCGGGGTTGTCGGCGGGATTATTCGTCGACGTGGTGAAGCGCACCAGTTGGATATTCGTTCTGGCGGCGCAACTTTCGGCACCGCTGATCGCCACCTCGTTCGTGATTACCCTTGTCTTTTCCGTGCTGGGCCGGGCTGTGCCACAGATGAACGTGTTCGCCGAGCACTTCGCCTTTCGTACGATGGCGGGGCTCTTCGTGTTCGGACTGACGTTGAATCTGAGCGCGCAGCACATCATGAACTACCTGCACCGTCTTCCCGAAGACATGCTTCGCGTCGCGCAGTTGCTGGGGGGTAGGGCGTGAAGGCTCGATCCTATCGGACCCTTACCCCGGCGCACAGGGCCGGGACCCGGCGACTGGGGATAGTCGGGGCGATGGGGACGAGAGGATCTCATGCCACTTGACCAGCAGGCGCAGGAGAAAACCGAACAAGCAACGCCGCGACGGCTCGAAGAGGCGGCCAAGCGGGGTCAGGTCGCACACAGCTCGGAGGTCCAAACGCTGTTTGTGATGTTGGCGGGATTGCTGGCGATGCTGTTCACGGGGCGGGAAATGTGGTCGTTGCTGGCCGTGAGCGTTGCCTCCGGACTCGGGCGGCTGCACGATGTGCCGCTGTCGCAAAATTTGATGCCGGGGTACGCGCTGGGGGCCGTGTGGCTGTTCATGAAATGCGTCGGTCCGGTCGTGTTGTCCGTGATGTTGGCGGGGTTGCTGGCCGGCGGCATGCAGAGCCGGTTTAATACGGCGTCGGAAGCACTCACGCCAACTTGGTCACGACTGGATCCGATGGAGGGACTGAAGCGCCTGTTCTCGGTGCGCTCGTGGGTGCTGGTGGGTGTGTCGGCCGTCAAGCTCGGAGTGATCATCGCGCTGACGTACTCCGTGGTGCGAGACATTCTCTGCGATCCCATATTCTACAGCTCGGTGACGGCGGAAAGGATTGCCGAGTTTCTGGCAGAATCTTCCTTCAAGCTCGTGCTCCGCGTCGTTGTGGTGATGGCGTTCATCGCTTTCGCGGACTACGCCTACCAGCATTGGCAGACCAATAAAGACCTGATGATGACGAAAGACGAGCTCAAGGAGGAACTCAAGCATACCGAAGCCAACCCGTTGATGAAAGCCAAGATGCGACGGCGCCGTATCTCGATCACCTTCAACCAAATGCTAACGGAAGTGCCTAAGGCAGATGTGGTTGTGACGAACCCCTCTCACCTCGCCATCGCGTTGCGGTACGACCGCAAGACCATGCGCGCTCCCAAGATCGTTGCCAAGGGAGCCCGTTACAACGCTCTGCGCATCCGGGAAGTGGCTGCCCAACACCAGGTCCCGCTGGTCGAGAACAAGCCGTTGGCACGACTCATGTACCGCTACGGCCGCGTGGGGGCGGAAATACCCGCGCAGCTCTACGCCGCAGTGGCGGAGGTGTTGGCTTGGGTATACCGCACCAATCGATACCGGTATTACGTGGAGGCAAATCAAATAGGAGGAACGGCAGGTGCCGCCCGGTAATTCAAAACTCGGCGGATTTTTTCGCTACGGCGACGTGTGGCTGGTGATCGGGCTGCTGGGCACGGTGCTGCTGTTGATTCTGCCGATTCCGTCGTTTCTCTTGGACACGTTGCTGGCGGTGAGCATCGCGCTATCGCTGCTGACGATGTTGGTCATCCTGTATTTGCGCGAGCCGTCGGATTTCACCGGCTTCCCTGCCTTGCTGCTATTCATCACGCTGTACCGGCTGGCGCTCAACGTGGCCGCCACGCGCTTGATCCTGCTCGATGGTTACGCGGGGCACATTATCGAGGCCTTTGGCAATTTCGTTGTGCGTGGCAACTACGTGGTCGGCTTGGTGGTGTTCCTGATCCTGGTCTTGATCAATTTCATCGTGATCACCAAGGGTGCCGGGCGCATTGCCGAAGTCGCGGCGCGGTTCACGTTGGATGCGTTGCCCGGCAAACAGATGGCGATTGACGCCGAACTCAACGCGGGGCTGATCAAAGAAGATGAAGCTCGCACGCGGCGCCGCCAACTCGAGCAGGAGTCGGATTTTTACGGCGCGATGGATGGAGCCAGCAAATTCGTGCGCGGCGATGCCATCGCGGCGATCCTCATCACGTTGATCAACATCCTCGGCGGTTTCGCGGTCGGCGTCATCCAGAAATCGCTGACCGTCACCGAGGCGCTCCAGCGCTACACGCTGTTGTCCATCGGCGAGGGCTTGGTGTCGCAGATTCCCGCGTTGATCACCTCGACCGCCGCCGGCATTCTCGTGACCCGCGCCGCCTCCCGTGAGAATCTTGGTCGCGACCTGTCGCGGCAATTGTTGTTCTATCCCCGTGCGGTGTGGGCATTGTCGGGCATGATGACGTTTATGGCGCTGGTGCCTGGCCTGCCCATGATCCCGTTCCTGACGATGGCGGTCGCCACCGGGGCGCTCGCGTCGGCACTGAAGAAACACGGGATCACCGCGGCCACGTCCGTCACCGCGGGCGAAGTGGGGGACGCCGCCAAGACTCCGGCGACGCCGGTAAAGACCGGTCCGACGGAAAAACTGGAAACCCTGCTCGCCGTGGACGCGTTGCAGATCGAATTGGGCTATGGCTTGGTGGGCTTGGCGGACGCTCGGAAGGGCGGCGACCTGCTGGAGAGGGTGACGGGCGTGCGCCGGAATTTCGCGTCGGAGATGGGCGTGATCGTTCCGCCGATTCGGTTGCGTGATAACCTGCAGTTGAGCGCGAACGAATATCGGTTCCTGATCCGGGGCGAGACGGTCGCGCACGGGGAGTTGCTGCCCGGCCACTGGCTGGCGATGAACGCCACCGGCAGCAAGACCGCATTGAAAGGCCAACCAACCGTTGAGCCCGTGTTCCAGTTGCCCGCGACGTGGATCGGCGACGCCGAGCGCAAGACCGCCGAGGTGGGCGGCTATACCGTGGTCGATGCCGCGTCGGTGTTGGTGACACATTTGTCCGAGGTCGTCAAACGCAACGCGCACGCCATTCTCAGCCGACAAGACGTGCAGGTGTTGCTCGACAATTTGAAGCAGACGCACCCCACCGTGGTCAACGAGTTGATCCCCGCACAGCTCAACGTTGGCCAGGTACAGCGCATTCTGCAGAACCTGTTGGCCGAGGGCGTTTCCATTCGCAATCTGGCCGGCATTTTGGAGAAAGTCAGCGATTACACGGCCGTCACAAAGAACCCTGACGAACTCACTGAGTACGCTCGGCGAGCCCTGGGCGCTCAGATCGCCCGCAGTTACCAGACCGAAACCGGTGCGTTGCGCGCGATCACGCTCGATCCAAAACTGGAACAGGAAATCGCCCGCGGCGTGCGGCAGTCTCCCTCGGAGATCAGCCTGGTGCTGGATCCGAGAATTACGCGCCATGTGGTGGAATGGCTGTCGAAGCTGGTGCAGCCGATGGTCGCCGCTGGCCAGCAGCCCGTGTTGCTGTGCGCCCCGCAGATTCGGCTTGGCGTCCGTCGCTTTTTTGAAAGTACGTTCGCGGACCTCGCCGTGCTGAGTTACGCGGAGTTGCCCGCGCGCGTCGAAATTCAAAGTGCCGCGATGATCCCCTGCCCGGAGGCGTGAAATGACCCTGGAGACTTTCATCGCCAAATCGGCGGTTGACGCCGTTCAGCAAATCCGCGCGAAGCTCGGCCAGGATGCGGTCGTGGTGAATTTGCGGCAACTGCCGTCGCGCTGGTTTGAGAAGCCCAAGATTGAAGTGCAGGCCCGCGTGCCGGAACCCGTGGCGGCGACCGCTACACTACTCGACACGACCGACGAGCCGGTGGCCCGGCCCCTCCCGCGCGTGGAGCCGGCCACAAAGTCTCCCGGTCAAACTCCTACAGTTCATAACCGCGCGCAGAGCGACAGCCGGACCACACGCGATCTGCTCGAATCCGTTGGTCTCCTGCCGCTGTACGCCGAGGCTGTCATCGATCAGATGAACGGGTCGCGCCCGCCGTGGCTGGCGGCCGAGTTGAGAGAACTTCGGGCGGCACTCGCTGCGACCTGGGTTCCGCAGGGTCAAGCCGGTTCGACCGGTCCGCACGTCTTCGTCGGTGCGCCCGGAGTGGGGAAGACCACCGCGCTGTGCAAGTGGTTGACGCTTTCGGTCTTGCTCAAGGGCGAGTCCGCGCGCGTGTGGCGACTCGATGGCCGGACAGCGAACACCGCCGAGGCGCTGAGCGTGCACGGCGATGTGCTCGGGGTACCGGTGGAGCGTTCGTGGGGTGCGGCGCCGGGCACCGAGGACAACGCGTTCGTGGATTTGCCCGGGGTGAATTGGGCCGATGCCGACGCGATGTGGGAGACGGCGGTTCAGTTGCGCGGGTTTGGCGACCCGCAAGCGCATTTGGTGGTGAACGCAGCCTACGAGACGGCGGCGTTGCTCGCGCAGGCGCGGGCGTTCGCCGCGAAATTGCCGGTGGCCGACATCGTGGTGACGCACCTCGACGAAGAACCGCGCTGGGGCAAGCTATGGAATCTGATGTTGGGAACAGGTTTGCCCATCCGGTTCCTGTCGGCTGGGCAAAATATTCCCGGTGAGTTTTTCGAGGCGTCAGCCGAACGCGTGTTGGCGCGGGTTTTCGCGGCAAAATGAGGCGTGGCAAATCATCTGCTGACCCATGAATGCGTTGATGAAGAAACTGCTGCTAGTGGGGGGACTATTGGGGTTTGGCATCGGGATAGGGTTTGGCCTGATTCAGGGTGAATCCCTGCCCACAGCGCTGCTTCAGGCGTCTGTCGCGCTGTATGCGGGGGCGTTGCTCATGCGTTGGTGGGGACGGGCGT
Source organism: Verrucomicrobiia bacterium (assembly GCA_035515475.1). Taxonomy (GTDB): domain Bacteria; phylum Verrucomicrobiota; class Verrucomicrobiia; order Palsa-1439; family Palsa-1439; genus DATJBF01. Next base: position 132,616 of record DATJBF010000047.1, on the reverse strand, counting down.
GGATCCAGGCGTTGGAAGAATCGCGCCGAGGACGCCGCCGTGAGTAGGAGCACATCCAATTGTGTGAAGCTGGACGCGCCCGAGACGGTCGATACTGTGTCGCGGAAGCAGGAAGTCGCGCGGCGTTATCGTCGGGTCGCTCCTGGTAGCGCGGCCGAGGGCGAGTTGGTCAAGAGCCATCTGCCGCTGGTCAAGACCGTGGTGGGGCGAATTGCGATGACGTTGCCGCCGCACGTCGACGTGGAGGATCTCTACAGTGCCGGGGTGGTCGGGTTGCTGCAGGCGCTGCGGAACTTTGATGAGAGGAACGGTGCGAGTTTCGCCACGTATGCCCGAATTCGAATTCAGGGGGCGGTACTGGACGAGTTGCGGAGGATGGACTGGCAAGGCCGGTCGGTCCGGGACCGGGCCCGCAAGGTTCAGGCGGTGATGGCGGAGCTCGAACAACGGAAGGGGCGGCCTCCCACCGAAGAGGAGATGGCGGCGGCCTTGAAGATTTCGATGACGGAGTATGACGCCCTGCTTGAAGAAATCCGGCCGGTGACGTTTGTGTGTCTCGATGCCATGCAGGGCAATGACGAAGACGGCGAGACCAACTCGCGATCGGACTGCATCGCCGACCCGCGTCAGGGGAGCCCCGTGGAAACCGCGGGACGGCGCGAGTTGGCGCGGTTGATTGCCAGGCGCATTCAAGAGTTGCCGGAAATGCAGCGCAAGGTGTTGGCGCTTTATTACTACGAGGATTTGCGGCTGCGCGAAATCGCCGCGGTGTTTGGGCTGACGGAGTCCCGCATCTGTCAGATCCACGCGCAGGCGATCTTGGCGATTCGGGTCTTTATCGAGAATTACGAAGCGAGGGCTGGGAGATGATCGTCATCATTGGGTTTATTGTGGTGCTGGGAGCGGTGCTGGGCGGCTTTACGATGGCGGGGGGGAACGTCGGCGCGCTGCTGCACGTTTCCGAATTTATTATCATTGGTGGGGCGGCGACGGGATCGTTGATCGTGATGTCGCCGAAGAAGGTGTTGATGGACATTTTCAAAGGATTGCTGCAGACAATAAAAGGTTCGCCGTACAAGCGCAGCAACTACGAAGACCTCCTGAAGGCGCTCTACGAAATGTTCATGCTCGCGCGTCGAGACGGGATGGTGGCGTTGGAGGATCACGTGGGCAATCCATCCCAAAGTAGCATCCTGTCGAAGTACGCGTCGCTGGTGAACAATCATCACGCCATTGAGTTTATGGTGAACGCGCTGCGGCCGCTGGTCGACGGACGGGTGAAACCGGATCAGTTGCAGATGTTGCTGGACGTGGAGTTGGACGCCAAGGAGCGGGAGCACCACGCGCCCGTCGGCGTGCTCTCGAAGACTGCCGATGCGCTGCCCGGGTTTGGCATTGTTGCGGCCGTGATGGGGATCATCCTCACCATGGGCGCAATTGCCGGGCCGCCGGAGGAGATTGGCCATAAGGTTGCGGCGGCGCTCGTGGGGACGTTCTTGGGGATCCTGTTGTCGTATGGGTTTGCGCATCCGCTGGCGTCGAACATGGAGTTTATCGGCGTGGCGGAACTCAGCTATTTGCGGTGCATCGCGACCTCGGTGGTCGGGTTTGCCAGCGGGCACGCCCCGATCATGGCGGTCGAAGTCGCGCGGCGCGGCTTGAGTAGCGAGGTGCGGCCCACCGCTGATGAAATGGAAACGATGCTCAAATCGCTCGCGAAAGGATAACGAACCATGGCAGGTGCCGGCGGTGGCTCTTGGAAAGTGGCTTACGCGGACTTCGTGACCGCGATGATGGCGCTGTTTCTGGTGTTGTGGATCACGTCGCAAGACCGGAAGATCAAGGAGGCCATCGAGCTGACGTTCCGGCATCCGTTCTTGAAAGGTCCGCGCCAGTCTTCGGGAATCATTCCCAACACTCTGGAAACTCCACGTGGCAAATCGTTGGAGGGACAGTACGACATGCCGTCGCCCTTGGAGATGGACATGCTTCGTCACCTCAACGACGACCTGTTGAAAGTACTGAGCACGAATCCCGAATATCAGAAAAACCAGTCGATCATGCTCGAGTTCACCGAGAAGGGATTGAACGTCAACGTCCTCAACCGCATGCAGAAGCCGGTTTTCCAAACCGGCAGTTCCCAGTTTACCGACTACGGCCATTGGGTGTTTTCGACGCTCGCCTGGGAGATCGCCCGCTACAAACGGTTCCTGCTGGAGATCGAAGGCCACAGTCCCAAAGGCGAGATGCCCCTCAACACCAGCTTCGACGACTGGGACCTGACCGCGGATCGGGCCAACGCCGCGCGCCGTCTTCTGGTGACCAGCGGAGTCTCGCCCGCCCAGATTCGATTGGTGTCGGGTTACGGCGACACGCATCCGTTGGATCCCGCCCGGCCAACCGATGAAATCAACAACCGAGTCACTGTGCTGCTCGTGCCCAACCCAAACTATGAACCGCAGGCTTCCACCCAATGAACAAGACTTTTACCCCCCTGGTAGTCAACGCTTCTGCCGACCCATCCTCGTCGGCCTCGCTGGCAACGCACGCCGCGCATTCGGCCGAGGACCAGCCCACGGTCACGCTTAAACGGGACGGTGACCGCGTCACGCACATCGTGGTCCGGTGCACCTGTGGCCAGGTCATGGAGTTGGCTTGCGAGTACTGAGTCCGCAGCCGTGCGGAGATGGCGAGATCAGGTTTCGTCCCCAAAACACGTACCGATGCTGCGGGCGGTCTGGATAATCGGCGAACGGGGTGAGACCAGCCGCGGGGCTTTCCCCGGGACGTTGAGCGGTACGCTGCCGATGCGACCGCGCTTGAGGCAAACCATGCGATTGAATTGGCGGTGCGCCAGCAATTCCACTGCGCCCGTGGCAAATTGCGTGGCCAGCAGACGGTCGAACGGCGTGGTCGTGCCGCCGCGTTGGAGATGACCGAGAATCGTGTAGCGCGTTTCCACGCCCGCGGCGTCTTCGATTTGCTGGGCCAAGACGGCGGAGATGCCCCCCAGCCGGACCGGTTCGAACGAGCCGGCCACGTGGTCGCGGACAACCGCATGGCCGTTGGCCGGACGCGCCCCTTCCGAGACAATGATAATGGTGAAATGCTTTCCCCGGTGCGCCCGGTCGCGCAGCTTGGAGCAGATCGGTTCGAGATGATAGGGGATCTCGGGGATAAGAACCACGTCGCCGCCGCCGGCCACGCCAGCCGTCAACGCCAACCAACCGGCGGTCCGCCCCATGACCTCGACGAGCATGACGCGGTGGTGTGATGCGGCCGTGGTGTGCAGTTTATCCACCGCGTCGGTCGCCGTCGTGAATGCGGTGTTGAACCCGAACGTCAGCTCTGTGCCGCGCACGTCGTTGTCAATGGTCTTGGGCACGCCGATGACGTTGATGCCGAGCCGGGACAATTGGTAGGCACATTGCAAGGTGCCGTCGCCACCGATTGCCACCAACGCATCGAGCCTGAGTTTGCGGTAGTGGGCTACGATGTCGGCGGAGGCGTCGCGCGTGCGTTCGGGATGACTGTGATCATCCGCGAAGGCAAATGGGTTGTCGCGGTTGGTCGTGCCGAGGATTGTGCCGCCCATCGTAAGAATTCCCGAGACATCATCCCATCCCAGCCATTTGCCCTCGCGCAGGACGAGTCCACGATAGCCGTCGTAAAACCCAAAGACGTCCGCCCCGTGTTCGCGCATCACGGCTTTGACCACGCCGCGGATGACAGCATTCAAGCCAGGACAATCGCCTCCACCAGTGAGCACACCGATGCGACGGATCCTTTTCATGATTCTCTTCCTCAAGATAATAGCGGCAGGGCGGGTGGAAACCTTTAGGTCACCGCACATGATATGCGTCAGGGCCCCGATTCGGTGCAAGGTGTAATGTGCCGGTGTGGGGTTCTCTATCGGGCGCTGGGGCGGAAAAAACTTCATCCTCTACCCGGCAGCTTTTGCCAGTTGCGCCGGATCCCGTTTACGCAACCGGTTGCAGCACAAGGTGGTTCATCAACTGGCACAGGCGCTGCGAAGCGAGCTGGTATCATGAACGTCAGCCTGTACCAAGCTGCGGCAGCGCTGAACGCCAGTGCCCGGTGGCAGGAGGTTATCTCCGACAACTTGGCAGCGAGTTCTGTCCCGGGGTTCAAGAAGCAGGAGCTCTCCTTTTCGGCCGTCGCGGCCGGAGCCACGCCGAACGTGGTGATGCCATCGGCCGGCACGAGCACCAATTTCCAACAGGGACAAATCCGTCCGACGGGCGTGCTGACCGACGTGGCCATCGATGGCGACGCCTTCTTCGAGGTGCAATTGCCGAGCGGTCAGACCGGCTACACGCGCGACGGAGAATTTCAATTCAACGCGCAGGGCGAACTCGTGACCAAGCAGGGGTACGCCGTCCAGAGCGACAGTGGCGCGATCCAAATCGACCTCAACAATCCCGCGCCGCTGTCCATTGCGGCCGACGGCACAGTCAGCCAGGGCAGCGATGTCAAAGGCCAGCTCAAGCTGACGACGTTCAACGACACGCGCCTGCTCCACGGGATTGGCAACGGCTACTACATTGCGACCGATCCAAACCTGGTGCCGTCGGCCGCGTCGACGGCTACCGTGCGCCAAGGGTATCTCGAAGCTGGCAACGCTTCGCCCGTGGTGGAAATGGCACATCTGATCGGCGCGATGCGCCAGTATGAAGCCAACCAACGTGTGATCCAGACTCAGGACGACCGGATGAACCGAGCGATCAGCGAGTTGGGCAATCCGAGCACCTAAGGAGAACGGACTACCATGCTTCGTGCCCTCTACTCCGCTGCCGCCGGGATGAACGCCCAGCAGGACAATCTCGACGTCATCGCCAACAATCTGGCCAACGTCAACACCACCGGCTACAAGAAGACCAAAATCGAATTTCAAGACCTGCTTTACGAGACGCAGCGCGCCCCCGGGTCCGATCAGGGTTCTGGCAACCAACTTCCCACCGGTGTACAAGTCGGCCATGGCTCGCAGGTTGTGGCCACCTCAAAGATTTTCACCACCGGCGAGCTGAGCAAGACGGACGAACAACTTGACGTGGCGATTCAGGGGGACGGATTCTTGGAAGTCCAACTTCCCGACGGGACCAAGGCCTACACGCGCGATGGCGCGCTCAAGACTGATTCCACCGGGCGGGTCGTGACGAGCGATGGCCTGCCGGTGCAGGGATTTTCGGCCGTGCCTCCCGGCACCACCAACATCAGCATCGCCGCCAATGGCGAAGTCACCTACACCGGTGCGAGCGGCACCTCCAACTTCCGCATTCAGTTGGTGCGTTTCGCCAACCCGGCCGGGCTCCTGGCCATGGGTCGCAACCTGTATCAGGAGACGGCGGCCTCGGGCACGGCTGAACTCGGCAACCCCTCCGAGAACGGTTTCGGTACGCTCGCGCAGGGTTACCTCGAATTGTCCAACGTCAAGATCGTCGAGGAAATGGTCAATCTCATCCTCGCCCAGCGCGCCTACGAGGTGAACGCCAAGGCGGTGCAGGCGTCCGACGAAATGATGCAGATGGGCAACAATCTCCGACGGTGACGGCATGAGGATCTTCCCGGTACTGGCCTTCTTGGTATTCACCCTCCCCACCCGCGGAGGGTTTGCCACCTTGTCGCTCGCAAGCGAACCCTCCGCACCCGCTTTACCGACCGAGGCCATGGAACAGCCGTCAGTCCCCAAGAGCCGCGTACTGGGAGAGAGCGAACTCAAGGCGATGCTCACCGCAGCGTTGCAGCGCGAACACGTTCGCGAGTTGGGCGAACTGGAACTCACGTTTGTACGAAGCTGGTCGCCAATCACGGTGCCGGACAGCGGACTGACGGTGAAGATCGTTGAGTTGCCCACCTTGGGGGTGACCGCCAATTTCATCGTCGGTTTCGAGTTGTTCGCCGGTGAGAAGTCACTGGGCCGTTGGCAGATGCCTCTCAAGGCGCGAGTGTGGCGCGATGTCTGGGTGGCGCGGACTCCGCTGCGTCACGGCGAACCGCTGGCCAACGCCGATTGTGTGCGCGAGCGCCGCGACGTGCTCACCTTGCGTGAACCGTACATCGCCGGCGATGCCGACGAGACAACGTTGGAGTTGGCGGAAGATGTCCCGGCCGGCATGCCCCTTCTGGCCCGGAGCGTTCGACCACGCACCGTGGTGCATCGGGGTCAAGTCGTCGAAGCCATTCTGCGCGACGGGTCGATGGCGGTGGCATTGAAGGCGGAAGTGCTCGAAAACGGCGCCATCGGCCAGCAGGTGCGGGTGCGCAACGTACAATCCAAGCGTGAATTTCGCGGGAAGGTGGAAAGTGAAGCTACGATCTCTGTTTCTTTGTGAAGTGTTGGCGGCGTGGGTGTTGGCCGGCGGATCGGCCGGTGCCGACTCCCTGTGGCACGGACCGGCCGCGCCCTCGATGTTCGCCGATCCGAAGGCATTTGCGGTGGGCGATATCGTGACGATTCTGGTGCAGGAATCCAGCACGGCCACCAAGAACAACGAAACCAAGACGTCGAAGAAAGCCTCGGTGGACGCTGCGCTGGAGACGTTTCTCTACAGTCCGGCGGGCAGCGGTCTGTTGACGCACCACGGACAGATGCCCGCGATGAAGTTTGATGCCAGCCACAGCTTCGACGGCGGCGGCACGATCAACAACAACGAGCAGATCGTCGCCAAGGTCGCCGCGCGCGTGGTGGATGTGCTGCCGAACAAAAACCTGGTTGTCGAAGGCACGCGCCACACGTCGTTTGCGGGCGAACAACAGGACATCGTGTTGCGCGGCGTGGTGCGCCCGCAAGATATCGCCGCGAACAACACCGTGTACAGCTATTGCGTGGCCGACGCGACGGTGAAGATCGTCAACAAAGGGACGGTTACCGACACGCAGCGGAAGGGCTGGTTTACGAAGGCGTGGGACTGGATTACCCCATTTTAATGAAAACCATCCGCCAAAAACTTCTGCTTCTTCTGCACGTCATCATCACGTTGCTGACGGGGACCCCGACGGGCTTTGCCCTGGGGGTGCGCGTCAAAGACCTCGTGATGGTGGCCGGGGCGCGCGACAATCAACTCGTCGGATACGGCATCGTCTCGGGTCTGGCGGGAGACGGCGACAAGAACCCCACCTACACCGTGCAAACCATTGCCAACATGCTGATGCGGTTTGGCGTCAACATTCCCGCGGCCACCATTCAGGCCAAGAACGTCGCCGTGGTGATGGTGACGGCTGATATTCCGGCGTTCCTCAAACCGGGGGCGCGGTTGGACGTCACGGTCTCGTCGCTCGGGGACGCGAAATCGTTGCAGGGCGGAGTCCTGCTGCAGACGCCGTTGATGGGTGCCGACGGCAGCGTGTACGCCGTGGCCCAGGGACCGGTGTCCATTGGCGGGTTTGCGGCGGGCACGGAAGGCGGCGGGGGCGCGACCGTGCAGAAGAATCACCCGACCACGGGCCAGATCATCGGCGGGGCGTTGGTGGAACGCGAAATACCCGCGACGGTGGTGCGCAACAACTACGTGGAACTCTTGCTGCGGGAGCCGGATTTCACCTCGGCGGCGCGGTTGGCGGCGGCCATCAATGAAAAGTTTGCGGGCAGCGCCGAAGCCGTGGACTCCACGTCGGTCCGGGTGAAGATCCCCGAAGGCGCGGAGTCGTCGCCCGTGGAGTTCATCGCGCATCTGCAGGCGGTCGAAGTCACCCCCGACACGCCGGCCCGCATCATCATCAACGAGCGCACGGGGACGATTGTGGCCACGTCGCGCATCAAGATTTCCAGTTGTGCGGTTTCGCAGGGCAACCTGACGATCACCATTGCCTCCTCGCTCGACGTCTCGCAGCCGAACCCATTCAACCAGTCGGGGCAGACGGTTGTGACTCCGCGGACCGAGACCAGCGTGACGGAGAGCAAGGGGTCGCTGATTGCGTTGCCAGAGTTGCCAACGGTAGAGAGGGTCGCCGCGGCGCTGAACATGCTCGGAGTCACCCCCCGGGACATGATGGCGATCTTTCAGGCGATGAAACAGGCCGGTGCGCTGCAAGCGGAGTTGCTGATTCGATAAGTCCGCGAGGAGGCCCCGAGCGCCACCATGGAAGTGAACACGATCAAATCTCACGTGAACGCCGCCGACCTGCCGTTGGAACAGCTGGCGACCAACCACGCGCTCACCGAGCCGAGCAAGATTGAGGAACTGAGTCGTCAGTTTGAGGCCGTGTTGCTGCGCCAGATTTTGTCTGAGGGCCAGAAGACCGTGTTCAAGACCAAGTACGCCGACGACTCTACCGCGTCGCAAATTTACCGGGACATGACCGTGCAGCAACTGGCCGACAGCATCAGCCGCAGCGGTGCTTTCGGGTTGGCGGGGACGTTGAGCAAAGATCTGACGAGGCAATTGCCAAAACCATGAACGAGCAAATCCAATCGTTAATCGAGACGCTCCGCGAGGAGTTGCAGCAATGCGGCGAGATGCTGGCGCTGCTGGACCAGCAACAGGAATTGGTGGTGCGACGCGACACGGGCAAGCTCCTCAACAACCTGGCCGCCATCAACGCGGAAGTCTCGGTGATCCAGGTTGCGCGCCAGCAGCGCGAGCAACGGCAACGCGAGGTAAACGTGCTGGTGGGCCTGCCAGCCGACGGGACGTTTCATGAGCTCCTCCCCCTGTTGTCTGACGAGTACCGCCCTCTGGTCCAGGCCCTTGTCCATGAGGTGAACCAGTGTCTCGGCCGCGTGCAACAACGCACCCGGCAGAACTATCTGCTGTTGAGCCGCTCGGTGGAGATGATCCAACGGTTCATCGCCACGTTGTTTCCGGCGAATGGGGTCACGACCTACGCATCCGACGGTCACGTCGCGACAGCCGGCGGCAGCACTCTGTGCGAGGTGACGGTGTGAGCATCGGGCTTTTCGGCACGCTGGGCATGGCGGCGCGCGCGCTGCAGACGCAGCAGGCGGGCATCGAAGTGGCCGGCCACAACCTGTCGAACGTCAACAATCCGGCGTATGCCCGCCAGCGCCTCAGCGTCGCCACATCGACTCCCGTGGTCACGGACGTCGGCATGCAGGGGACCGGCGTGCAGGCGACGGGCGTCCAGCAAATCCGCAGTCAGTTGCTCGACGACCAGATTCAGTCCGAGACCAGCGTGTCGAGCTATTGGAATGCCCAACAACAGGCGCTGCAGTTTGCCCAAGCGGGTCTGGGTGAACAAATCGACAGCACCACGACCTCGGACGGCTCGAGCACGCAGCAAGGAATCGCGCAGAGCCTGTCAGACTTGTTCAGCGAGTTTCAGAACTTGTCCACTCAGCCGACATCGCTGGCCGAGCGCCAGGTTCTGCTGATGAAGGCCGCGACGTTGGCCGATCAATTCAATCAGGTGTCGCAGCGGCTCGACGCGTTGCGCGCGAGCTTGAACAGTTCGGTGCAGACGGATGTGACGAACGCCAACCAACTTCTGGGCGATATCGCCAACCTCAACAACCAAATCATCACGTCGGAAATCAGTTCGGGGTTGACGGCGAACGATTTGCGCGATCTGCGCCAGCAGAAGATCGAAGACCTCGCCCAGCTCACCAACGTGAGCGTGACGCAACAAGCCAATGGCGGCGTCAACCTCACCATCGGCGGCGTACTGATGGTGTCCGATCAGAACGTACTCGACACGCTGCAAGCCGATGATGCGGGCGGCGGCCAATGGCTTGTCAAGGCGGCCACGGCCGGCACGACGCTCGCACTGACGGGCGGCAGCATTGCCGGCGAGATTGACGCGCGGGATGGCCCGGTGGCAACGCTCGCCGCCGGTGTGGACCAACTGGCCTCGCTGTTGATCGGCAAGGTGAATTCGATCCATGCGGACGGCTACAGTCTCACGGGCAGTTCGCATGAAGATTTCTTCACGGGCGCGGACGCACACACCATCGGAGTGAACCCGGTCCTGCTGAACAACCCGGCGCTGGTGCAAGCCAGCGGTACGGACGGTGCCGTCGGCGACAACGCCGTCGCGCTGGCCCTGGCACAATTGGGCACCCAGGCGCAGACCGCCCTCAACAACCAGACATTCAGCCAAGCCTACAATCAAAGCGTAGCCGCCATCGGGCAATCGCTTGCCTCGGCCAACAGTCAGGTGTCCAACCAGCAGACCGTACAACAGATGTTGGAGCAGCAGCGGTCCTCGGTCAGCGGCGTTTCGATCGACGAAGAAATGGCCAGCCTCAGCATTTTTCAGCACGCCTACGAGGCTTCGGCCCGGCTCATGAGTGTAGTGGATCAAATGCTGGACGCGCTGGTCAACATCCAATAATGAGAAGGTGAAACATGATTCGTGTTGCCTCGAACATGATTCCTGATGCATTGATCAACAGCGTCACCCGGCTCAATTTGCGTCAGCAGCAACTGCAAAACCAGGCGGCGACGGGCCTGCGCGTGCAAAACCCCGAAGACGATCCGACGGCCATGCGTCGCGTGCTCGATTTGCAGGCCGAGGCCAGCAGCATCGCGCAATACGAACAGAATATCGCGCAACTCAAAGACCAGTCCACCGCCAGCTACAATGCGATGCAATCGTTGAAGACGATCTCGGACCGTGCCGGTGAAATCGCCACACAGGCCGACAGCACAAAATCGTCGCAGGATCTGGCGACGTACGCCGCCGAGGTGACGCAACTCATTCAGGAAGCGGCGCAGATCATGAATTCGAAGTACCAAGGCGATTATCTTTTCGGCGGAACGCTCAGCGACCGAGCTCCGTTTGTGCTCGCCACGAACGCGGACGGGCAGGTAACCAGCGTGACGTACGAGGGCAACACCAGCGTTGCCCAAGCCGAGATTGCCGAAGGGGTCACGCTTTCCGCGGTGCCCGTGGGTGCCAACAGCAGCGGGACCGGTCCGCAAGGGCTGATCACCGATAGCCGCACTGGAGCGGACTTCTTCAATCACTTGATTTCGCTCCAGAACAATCTGCTGGCCGGCAACACCGCGGCCATCAACGGCACCGATCTTCCGGCGCTGCAGAACGATGAAGAAAACATCATCTCCCAGATCGCGACCACCGGCGCGTTGCAGGCGCGAATGGACGCGGCCAACAACATCGCGCAAAACCGCGCGGCATCGTTGGACAAGTTGATTTCTTCACAGGCCGACGCGGATATGGCGACCGTGATGGTGCAATTGAGCGAGACCCAGACCGCCTATCAAGCGGCGTTGGCCAGCGGGGCCAAGCTGTTGAACCTTTCCCTGCTGGATTATCTGACGTAACCGGCCGCGTCGTCGCGGCTGGCTCTCGGGGCCGTTGGTCTGCTGGGGAACGCCCTTCGCTTCTCGAACGGCACGACCGTCACTGGATTTGGTGGAGGGCTTTGACCGCCTTGAAACGTTCGCGGCTCTGGCTCATGTACTCGGGCAAGCGTTCCGCGGAAAGGTTCAGGATCTTCAGGGCCTCATCGCGGGCTTTCAGGTTGAGAGAATGGTCGTTGTAGCCGTGTCCCATGAAGTAGGCCAGGAAGTTGCCGAGGGCCACGCAGGCGGCGAGAGTGCACTGATCTCGGGCCGAATTCGGCTGATGATGATGGCGTACCGCTGAAACGAGGTTTTCCGGGAGTTTCCAGCGCTCCAACAGCCGCCCACCGATCTGGGCGTGATTTACACCCAGCAGTTTCATCTCGATTTCCAGCGGGGAATGCCCGTCGCCGTCGAGTTCGTGAGCGACGTTGGCGCTTGTTCCGTTCAACGCCAGGGAGAGCACGAGCTTGCCAATGTCGTGCAACAACCCGGCGGTGAACGCCGCCGATGGTTCAGCGCCGAGGTCCTTTGCCAGTAATTCAGCGGCCAGTGCGACCGAAACCGAGTGCGTCCACAGCCGGTTGTCAGCCGACCCGCCATTTCGTGATGGTACCAGCGACCGCGCCCCGCAGACGACGGCCACCAACTGATAAACCTGTGCGAATCCCAAACGCATGACCGCTTCGTAGAGATCCTTCACAGATTCCCTGCCGGCGAAGAACGCGCTGTTGCTCAGCCTCAACACGGAGGCGGTCAGCGACGGATCGTAGGCCAGGATATCAATAATCGCGCTGCTATCGGCATTCGGCTCGCGCAGCAACGTCAAGAGTTGCGTAAGGGCTGCCGGTGCGGGCGGGAGAAGGTCGGCTTTTGCGATGTAGCCGTCAATCCGATCCAGAACGTTGTTTTCCACCGGACAGCCACGCTTTTCCATAAGTCCCTTCAGGCCGTCTCACTGGCGATGGAGCTTCCAATGGACCGTGAACGACTGGAGGCTGACCGCGGCTGGACGGCACGGATCGCAGTCGGATATGCTGCAAACCCCGCGGCACGGACAACGTTATTCATGTCTGTTCGCTTCTTTCCAGCAGACTCATCGGCGGCCAACGGGACTTCTTAATGGGGACTTCCCCTACTGAGTGGCAAAGACTGGGGAGCCAGTCTCCTTGGTGAGGAGCCCACCCGTCCAAGGAAGCCATGCGACACTTGATCGCAGGCCAGCGTCACCCGGGGAGTTCAGGGCAGTGAGACCCGCCTGCCAGGCATGATATTTACTGCCGCGGCGGGCCTCAGACGTTTTTGTTGTTCCACTGCCGTGGGAATCGTGATAAGGAAACCAATTTACGACTTGCGCAGATGGTGGATGGCCAAGGAACGAGCTTCCACTGGGGAACCAGGAGTTGATGTTAGTAGAAGAATCTTGCAGTCGTCGGGGATGCGGCAATCGGAGATGACATCCACGACGCAGATTAGGGTCGAACATGGGTCGCCGAGGGAGGCGGTTCCCCTTCCGTGCGTGACACAGCTTGCGGCTGAAGTCACGGTGCGCCAATTCCCGTTCGCCAAGGTCGCGATGCCGGTCGCATTCGTCGACGAGATCCCGAGGCTGACTGAAATGGAAGGGCGTCACGTCTTTGCCGTTTGGGAGCGTTGCCGTGGGACACGGGCTCGCGCAGCCAGAATGCTGGATAGCAGTCCTCGGACGTTGCGCAGCAAACCCAACGAATATCGCGGACGAACCAGCAAACCGACAACCGAGGGAGAACAAGAGCGGAGTCCCCGAGCGGTAACGTCGGAGTTGGCGTATGAGTGCTTTTCTTTGGCGATTGGGGGCCGGCAGGAGAGGATGGGTAATGAAGGCTGATCGGGGGGCAGATGTCAGACTGACATCGGGGGGACGGTCTGTGCTGCTGCGGTATGGGCTCGCAGTGTTGGCGCCAGTAATCGCGTTGATTCTGAGTCAGGCGGTCAGTCGTCTCACTGGAGAAACGCCCCCATTCTTGCTGTTTTTCGTGCCGGTGCTATTGAGCGCCTGGTACGGCGGCTTCGGCCCGGGGGTTTGCAGCTCTTTTCTGGCTTCTGTCGGCTTGGAGTTCATCGCGATCGCTTCCGGTAATTTCTTGGGATTGAGCAAGTACATGGTGGTGCGGATAGGACTGTTCTTTCCGGAAGCGGTCCTCATCAGTTGGTTTATTGCCTCGCGAAGAGAAGCCTTGCTTCGATTGGCCGCGCTGGTGAGACATTCGGATGATGCCATCATTGGGGCCACGTTGGACGGCACGATCACCAGTTGGAATTCGGGCGCGGAACAGATTTACGGCTATTTGGCTGCCGAGATGATTGGCCACCCGTTTACCGTTTTGGTTCCACCGGAACATGCCGCGGAAGAGCAGGAACTAAAGGCGCGGGTGGAACGCGGAGAGCCCGTTCGGCGTTTTGAGACGGTGCAGGTCCGCAAAGACGGCACGCGGGTTGATGTCTCCCTCACGATGTCGCGCATCAAAGACATCACGGGCGAGCTCATTGGTGTTTCGGTGGTAGCGCGGGACATCACCGAGCGCAAATGGGCGGAGAGGGATCGGGCCCGGTTGTTTGACCAGTTGCGCACGGGCCGGGAACGAACGCGACGACTGGCGCAGCGAGCACTCGCGGCCAGTGAGGAAGAGCGCCGGCGTCTCTCGCGGGAGTTGCACGACGAGGCAAGCCAGATGTTCACGGTATTGAAGATCAAGCTGGGACTGCTGCGCGCGGACCCTCCTTCCGATGTGGCGGCGCTCCGGGAGCGCTTGGACCAATTGATTTCTCTGACGGACTCAACCGACAACCAACTCCGAGCGGTCGCCCGTTCATTGCGCCCTCCGGTGCTCGACACCTTGGGGTTGAGCGCTGGTTTGGAGGACTTGTGCCGCGAGTTCGCTCAGCGCGCCGGTCTGATCGTTGATTATCAAGGCATCGAGACCCTCAAGCTCTCGGAAACAGTGAGCACCTGTCTGTACCGGGTGGTTCAAGAAGCGCTCACCAATGTCGCCAAACACGCGAACGCGCAGCATGTCGAAGTTCGGCTTCTGACGAAGGACGGGACCCTGCAACTTTCGGTAGCGGACGACGGCCAGGGGTTTGATGTCGCGGCCTCACAGACGGGATTGGGTCTGGAAGGAATGCGGGAACGAATTGACCTTTTGGGCGGACGCTTGGAGATCGAAATGCAGCCGGCTGCGGGTGCCCGCTTGGTGATTCAGATTCCTTGTGAGGAGCAGACATGATCCGGGTGGTCATCGCTGAGGATCATCATCTCGTGCGTCAGGGCCTCCGGGCTCTGTTGGAGAAGGCGGCGGACATTCGGGTGGTCGGCGAAGCTGCGGACGGCTATGCGGCTTTGGAACAGGTACAGAAGCTCCAACCCGATGTTCTCCTCTTGGACATCGCCATGCCGCAGCTCAACGGCGTGGAGGTAGCTCGTCGCATGGCCGCCCTGAAACTAAGAACTCGGGTTGTGATCCTTTCGGTCTATTCCGATGGAACCATGGTGCAGCAAACTCTGCGATGCGGGGCGCGGGGTTATCTTCTCAAGCAATCGGTGGTCGAGGAACTTCTCCAAGCTGTTCGGGTCGTGCATCGGGGCGGGTTCTTCCTTTGTTCCAAGCTACCGGCGTCGCTCCGCGCTGCCTGCCTCAACCCGGAGACGGTCAAGCAACTCCCCTCGGTTCTCGAGCGGTTGACTCCCCGGGGGCGGGAGGTGCTGCAACTGGTCGCCGAAGGTTGCACGAGCAAAGCGATCGCGTTGAAACTGGGCTTGAGTGAAAAAACGGTTGAGAAGCACCGGGCCCAGTTGATGAAGAGGCTCGGTATTCACGATACCGCTGGATTGATTCGGATAGCCATCAAACATCGTATTGCTTCCTTGGACGACTGAGTTTCCCGCCGAAGTTCCTCCAATCCAGTACCCTCCGTTCGGGTAGGGGAAGTCCCCATCAAGGAGAGTTGCCAGTCGCCGATTCTCCTTTTGTGACTGAAACCCGACTTAAGACACACAGACGCGGAGGATGAGAAATGGCATTCAGGACTAATGAGGCGGTCTGCGCCGTCGTGTTGTCCCTTTCCATGGCTTGCGGCGCGTATGCTCAAGACAATAAAAGCATGGTGTGGGGCGCGACGTCTCAAGACAACAAGGACTTACAAGCGCTGGCGGAGGACAACGCCAAGTTGCGCAACCGGGTGGAAACACTCGAAAACGAATTGTCTGATATCAAGAAGGCCCTCGGCAAATCAGCCGAACCGAAGGCTGCGGTTTTGCCCGAGCCGAAGGCTGCAGTCACACCCGGACCAAAAGCCGCCGTCCCAACGGAGCCGCCGGTGGCGGTTCCCGCCGGATCGAAGGCCGCCGAGGCGAAGGCGCCGGCTGCGTGGGGGTTTACCGACGCCGAAGTGGCGCAGTTGAAGAAGCTGGTTGACTCGAAGAAGAAACCGGTCATGTCGAGCATCGACTTCGAATTGTACGGCTACATCAAGCTGGATTTGGCCCACGACTCCGATCGCACGTCCGCGGGCAACTACGCGCGCTGGGTCGAGTCCGAGGAACTGATCAAGAATCACGACGAATTCAGCATGACCGCAAGGCAGACGCGCCTTGGGTTGAAGGCCACCGGTCCCACAGTCGGCAAGATGCACAGCAGCGCGCTGGTCGAGATCGATTTCTACAATGGCGGTGACGAAAACAAGAACCTTCCCATGTTGCGGCACGCGTACATGAATCTGGATTGGCCAGAGGACAAATTCAGCATCCTGGCCGGCCAGACGTGCGACGTGATTTCGCCCCTGTGGATGCCGACGCTCAATTACACGGTTGGATGGTGGCAAGGGAACATCGGTTATCGGCGGCCGCAACTGCGCCTGACCAAGGGCTTCGATTTGACCGAGGACGTGGGACTTAAACTGGAAGCCGCCGCCACCCGCGATATCGGGCGAGTCAACAGTTTCGCTTACAGCGATACCGGTCAGGATTCATCCATCCCGGGCCTGCAAGGGCGGACCAGCCTGACATTCCCCGGCTTCCATGGTAAGCCGACGACAATTGGCGTTTCCGGCCACTGGGCGCAAGAGCAGATCAATCACACGAATACCTTCGCCAATCCTCAACACGCCGATTCCTGGTCGGCGAACCTCGATGTGACCGTTCCGGTCACGCCGTGGTTATCTTTTGCTGGCGAAGCGTTCACCGGCCGAGACCTGGATATGTATCTCGGCGGGATCGCACAGGGCTTCGACACCACCCGCGGGAAGGGGATCCGCAGCGACGGTCTCTGGGGAGCACTGACATTGAAGCCGACGCCGAAATGGCTGTTCAACGTGGGCGGCGGGTTCGACAAAGTGCCCGAGGGTGACGTATCCGCCGCCTCGGCGCGCACCTTCAATAGCGTGATCTTCGGCAACGCGCAGTATGCGTTCACCGCGAACTTTACCCTCGGGCTTGAGATCTCGCACTTGCGCACCGAGTACAAAGAGCAAAAAGATGGCGACGCCTGGCGCGAGCAAATGTCTTTGATCTACAAGTTCTGAGCGTCAGCGTATTGCGAACGTCGTCCGGCTCAAGAGAGTGAGCCGGGCAACGATAGATGTCCGGTCCGCGACCCGACGCCAAATGTGACAACTCTCACCTCCCCGTTTGTTCGCTTTGGCGGCGGGAACCGGACCGGCAAGCTGTTTCGGCCCGCAAGGGTCCGGGTTGGGTAGGGGAAGTCCCCATCAAAAAAGCCCTCTATTTGCCGATGGTCTCATTACGATGGAATCAACGGGCATGAACGACGGGGCACACGCCGTGCCTCCCATAAGGGTTTTGCGTTGGTGAATAATCCCGAACCCAAATGCGAGCAACAGGAACGAGACGGCGGAGGCGGAGCCTCATTCACACTGTCGGATCTTCAGCGCGAGATTGAAGGCGTAGCCGAACAGTATGTCTTGCTCGAGTTCGACAATCGTTCCGGACTGACGCAACTCTCCCAGAGCCTCCAGAAGTTGCGAGCAGCCTTCTTGGTGAGCGCCTTCAACGACTTGCCCGGACGGGCCCAGTGTGCGGCCGCCTTGGAGGCCGCAGTGCGTCTGGTCGATTCCATTGCTCGGGGGGACTGCGGCGACCCGGTTCACGCATTCGCCCTGGTAGGGCGAACCTTGCTCGCGCTCCAAAAAGTGGGGCCGGATGGCAATTTGGCCCAGACGGAATTTCCCCCGGAACTGGCGATGGACCTGTCAGCGGGTGTTCCCGCGGGCGAACGCGAGCGCAACCCCCCGGTGGCATCTCCCGCGAAATCTGTATCGGAGGGCGACGGACAGATCCTCAAGATGTTTCTCGACCAAGAACTGACCAACCTGGCGTCTCTGGAAGACAACATCCTGGCGCTGGAGAAGAACGCGGATGGTAAAGCCCTCGCCGAATTGAAGCGAACGTTGCACACGATGAAGGGTGAGGCCGGTGTCGTGGGGGCCGGGGAGATTGCATCCGTCTGCCACAAGTTGGAGGACTATCTCAGCAGTCCGCATCAGACGCGGTCGACGGAATTGCTTATGGAGATCCGGGACTGGCTCGAGCAAGCGGTACGCGCGTTTAGCGGGGGCGTTTCCCAGAGCGGCAGCGAAGCCGTGATTGCCAAGTTATCCGCCGCCGAAACCGCCGCCTGTCCGCCGCCGACTGCGGAAGGGCATGCGCCGGCTGGTGCGACGGAGGCGCCTCCCGCGGTTGCGTCGGCCGTGTTGCCGGGCATCGAGATCAGCGACAAGGACCTGGCCAGGGAATTCGTGGCGGAGGCGCAGGAGTACTTTGAGAGCGCCGATCAGAACTTGTTGATTCTGGAGAATGACCCCGGCAATGCTGACGCGATTGGCGCGGTGTTCCGCGCCTTTCATACGATCAAAGGCGTGGTTGGCTTCCTTGGGCTGAAACCGATCGCGGATCTGGCGCACCAGGCCGAGACGCTTCTCGACATCGTGCGAAACGGGAAGAAGCCATTCGCCGGCAGCGTCGTCGAGGCGACTTTTCGCGGCCTGGACATGCTGAAAACGATGGTGGCGGACGTGAACCAAGCTGTTTTGTCCGGCTCCGTCTTTTCGCCGCGGCCCGAACTGCGGGCGATCATCACTTGCCTTCAAGACGTTATTGCCGGTCGCGAGTCTGTCGCTGCGGAGAAAATCGCGGGATCGACGTCGTCCGGGGCCGCGGTCAAAACGCAGCCTGACCAACGCTCCGAGGGCGGCTCCGAGACGGTACCCGAAGATAAGCCGACAAGTGATGTCGGCGCGGCCATCAAACAGGCGGTGAAGATTGACGCGGATCGCCTGGATCTGTTGATCGACACGATTGGGGAACTGGTGATTGCCGAGTCCATGGTGACGCAGGACCGGGAGATCAAGGGACTACGGTCCTTGCGCGTCGAGAAGAACATGGCGCACCTCGGCAAGATCACCCGCATGCTGCAGGACATGAGCATGTCGATGCGGATGGTGCCGATCGAGGCCACGTTCCGGAAGATGACCCGGCTGGTGCGCGATCTGGCGAAGAAGGCGGACAAGCGAGTGGAGTTGACCTTGATCGGGAAGGAAACGGAACTCGATCGCGCGATGGTGGACAAGCTGAACGATCCGTTGGTTCATATGATCCGCAACTCCGTGGACCATGGGATCGAGCCGGAAGCGGACCGGATCGCGGCGGGGAAGCCGCCGGTGGGGCATATCACTCTGAAGGCTTACCACCGCGGGGGCAACATCCATATTGAGGTGACGGACGACGGCAAGGGGCTCGATCGGGAGGCGATCTTGGCCAAGGGCATCGAGCGCGGGCTCATCCGCGCCGGGCAGAACCCTGCCGACAAGGAGATTTACACCTTGATCTTCGAGCCCGGTTTCTCCACCGCCAAACAAATTACGGAGATCTCCGGTCGGGGTGTCGGCATGGATGTCGTGCGCCGGAACCTGGACAGCCTACGGGGCAATGTGTTGATTGACACGGCGCGTGGGCGGGGCTCCACGTTCACGTTGGTGCTGCCGCTGACCACGGCGATTATTGATGGGATCATGGTGCAGGTGGGCCGCGATACCTACATCATTCCTACGCTCTCCATCGTGGAGTCATTCAAACCAACTTCGGACATGCTTTCCACGGTGATCGGCAGGGGCGAGATGATCCGCTTTCGGGATTCGCTGCTGCCGCTGTTTCGCCTCTCGCGGTTGTTTGCGATTGGCGATGCGGTGCAAGAGGCGACGCGGGCAACCGTGGTCGTCGTGGAAGACAACGACAAGCAAACCGCCATTTTGGTGGATGAACTGTTGGGACAGCAACAGACCGTCATCAAGAGTTTGGGAGAGGCGGTGGGAACCGTCACGGGCGTTTCCGGGGCGAGCATCCTGGCGGATGGCCGGCCAGGGTTGATTCTGGATGTCGGCGGAATCGTGAAACTGGCCGTTGGTGAAACCAAGAGGTGAATGGGGACAGGAATCGAACGGGCCGATGTTCGTGATGACACCTCGAATAACGAATGCAGATCAACAACCAGTAAGGAGCAAGAGGCTATGACAACACAGACCGTCGAGGCCGGCCGGGACGTGGCCAGCGATTTGGCTCATCGGGCCGGAAAATACCTGACTTTCAAACTCGGAGCCGAGGATTTCGGTCTCGAGATCCTGAAGGTGCAGGAAATCATCAAGGTGATGGAGATCACCAAGGTCCCACGGACACCCGAGTTCGTCAGGGGCGTCATCAACCTTCGTGGCAAAGTGATTCCCGTGGTGGACCTGCGGCTGCGGTTCGGGATGGAGGCGATGGCAACCACGGACAAGACCTGCGTCATTGTGGTCCAAGTGCGACGGGAAAACCTGACGGTGACAATGGGCACGATCGTCGATGAAGTCTCCGAAGTACTCGATATCAACGGCGAACAAATCGAGCCGTCGCCGGAGTTCGGAGAGATGGTGAACACCGATTTCATCCTGGGCATGGGCAAGGTGGGCAAACGGGTCGTGATGCTCTTGGATGTGGACAAGGTGTTGTCCTCTCAGGAATTGGCGGCAGTCGAGAAGGTCAAAAAAATCTGACGAATCAATAACAACCTCAAAGAAAGAGAATCAACAAGGAGATCGCAATGAAACGGAACATGAGTCTGGCAATGAAGATGGGAGTGGGGTTTGGCGCCCTGATTCTCGTCGTGATCGTGGTCGGCCTCGTCGGCTGGACGGCGTGCAGCAGCCTGAAGACCGGAGGGGCTTTGCTTATCAAATCAGGTGAATGTCGGGCCGGAGTCGATGCTTGCGGAGCCGCGCGAAGAGATTTCGCGATCTACAAGCTCGAGAAGCTTCCCGGCAGCGACCAGACCGCCGCTGAGGCTTGGTTTGCCAAGTACGAGGAGCTGGTGAAAGAGATGGAGGGACTCAAGGCAACGAAAGGAGCCACCGCCGCAGTTCAGGCCAAGCTGGCGAACTCCATCGAGACCTGCAAGCCGTACAAGGAAGCCTTCGAAGCCCTGAAATCAAGCCAGATGGCGAAGGACGAAGGGTTCGATGGATGGCGCAAGACCGGCGGGGCCGTGACGGAAATAGTGGATGGTTTGACGAAAACCTTCGCTGCCCATCTGGAAAAGGCCATCAACGAAAAATCTGCCAGTGATTACGTCCAGTGGGCCGAGTATCGGGATGGCTTCCAAAGCGACGTTTTCACGCCGTTCCTTCTGCTGCGTGTGAAGGCCGTGTACTTCCTGGCGACTGATAAGGAGACCGATTGGGAGTCGTATTCCAAGCAACTGGCGGTGGTCAAGTCCGGGATTGGCAAGTGGACAGAATTGATCAAAGGGGAAGCCGAGTTGCTGAAAGTTGCCGCTCAGGTCAGTGAGCAATTGAAGGGATATGAATCCGGCGGCGAATTGATGCATGCGTCGACTGTCAAACAGCGAGAAGTGAATGCCGAATTGCAGAAACTCGGAGCGGAGTTGAGGCAGGAAATCGCCGCCCTCAATACCGATGTAACCAATGGGATGAATACTACGGCGGCGCGGGCGAACGTTATCTCGACCACGCTGATTCTTTTGGGAACAGTGCTGGGAATCGTGGTGGCGGTCGTCACCACACTGAGCATTACGCGTCCCATTCATCGGGTCATCAAGAGCATGACGTCCGGAGCCGAGCAGGTGTCGTCTGCTTCAACGCAGGTGGCCAGCGCGAGTCAATCGTTGGCCCAAGGGGCGAGCGAACAGGCGTCGAGCCTCGAAGAGACGTCTTCCAGTCTCGAGGAGATGGCGTCGATGACCCGGCAGAACTCCGACAATGCCAATCAGGCCAACGTCGTGGCCAAAGAAGCGAGCGAGCACGCCGAAGCCGGCGTGGAGTCGATGAAACGGATGTCGGATGCCATCGACCGGATCAAACACTCGGCCAGTGAAACCGCCAAGATCATCAAGACGATCGATGAGATCGCCTTCCAGACGAACCTGCTGGCCCTGAACGCCGCGGTGGAAGCCGCGCGGGCCGGTGAGGCGGGCAAGGGTTTCGCCGTGGTCGCGGAGGAAGTGCGCAACCTCGCCCGGCGCAGCGCCGAGGCGGCGAAGAACACCGCCGACCTGATTGAAGGCGCCCAAAAGAACGCCGAGTCCGGCGTGAACGTCACGGCCGAAGTGGCGAAGAATCTGGGCGGGATCAAGGACAGTGCCGGCAAGGTGGCGGCGCTCATTGCCGAGATTGCCGCCGCCTCGAAAGAGCAATCCCAAGGGATCGACCAGGTGAACACTGCCGTCGCGGAAATGGACAAGGTCGTACAGCAGAATGCGGCAAACGCCGAGGAATCATCGAGCGCGGCCGAGGAATTGTCCTCACAAGCGCAGGAACTCAACGCGATGGTCGCGGATCTGGTAAGCATCATCGGCGGGTCGGGTACCCCTGGCGCAAACGGGAGCGTGCGCAAGGCTCCTGTGGCCGCTTCCACGAGGGTGATCGAAAGGGCCGAGCCTGCCCACCACCTGAAGCCGAAGGCGCCCGTCGCCCCGAAGCATGAGGGGAAGAACGGCGGAGAGGGGACAAAGACGCATTCGAAGATCCCGAAACCCGAACAGGTGATCCCGCTGGATGCGGAGGAGTTGAAGAGGTTCTAACAATCATCCGTCAACAGGGTCACCCCGTGATTCTGCGGGGTGACTCTTTGACGGAGATTATTCTCGATCAATTCGGGGGCATCGGTGGGACCGAGGCTGCAGAGACGGCACGACAACGCCTCGTCGGCGGAGCCGCAACTGCCTTGAGCAAGCCGCGACAGGTATGTGATTGGCGATTGGACGAGGACGGGACTAACGCATGAGCACATCCGAGACGATTGACCAGCGGACCTTCCAGAAATTCTGTGAGTTGATTTACGACAAGGCTGGAATCAAGCTGGGTCCGCAGAAGGAAGCCCTGGTTAGCGCGCGGGTCAGCAAACGGATGCGGAGCCTGGAGATCTGCGATTTCGACGAGTACTACCAGTACGTCGAGCGCGATGAGACCGGCGGCGAACTGGTGGAACTGCTGAACGCGATCTCGACCAACGTCACACACTTCTTCCGCGAATCGCGTCACTTTGAACTGTTGGGCCCCATGGTGCAGTGTTGGGAGGCGCAGGGGCAAAACCGGTTTCGGATTTGGTGCGCCGCCTCTTCCACCGGTGAGGAGCCGTACTCCATCGCCATCACGTTGCGGGAATCGCTCGAGGATCTGCGCGACGTCAAGATTCTCGCTACGGATTTATCGACCAATGTATTGGCCGTGGCGCGAGAGGGAATCTACGAGCAAAAGCACATTGAGAACCTTCCGAAGGGCGTGATTGCCAAGCACTTTACCGCCCAGCGTCACAGCAGCATGGAAAAGGTGTATTGCGTGCACGACGAGCTGAAACGGATGATCACGTTTGCCCGGTTGAACTTGGCGCACCCACCCTTTCCCATGAGCGGGCCGTTCGACGTGATCTTCTGCCGCAACGTCATGATCTACTTCGACAATGATGTGCGGCGTCGCTTGCTGGCGGAAGCCTACCGGTTGCTGCGTCCTGGCGGCTACCTCATGGTCGGGCACGCGGAAAGCCTGTCGGGGATGCTGAGCGAATTCAAGAGCGTGGAACCGTCGGTGTACATCAAACAATGACGACTCACGGCCATGCGGGGTGCGGGCGATGACGGTGAACGCAATCACCGAAGCGGGTGCGGACGTGAATGCGGAACCACCGCCGCCGTCGCTTGATCTCGCGGGACAAGCGAGCGTAACGGAACCGGCGGGCGAGCGCGATAACCGCTTTCGTACCATCGCCACCACGGCGTTCGATGCGATCATTATGCTGGATCGTGGGGGTCTGATTACTTTCTGGAATCCGGCCGCCGAACGCATCTTTGGCTATCGCTCCTCCGAGGCGATCGGCCAATCGGTGCACAGATTGCTGGCGCCCTCACGGTATCACGAGACGTTCGCGAAGGCATTTCTCCTGTTCCAAGGGACGGGCCGAGGAGCGATCGTGGGGAAGACGGTGGAGTTGGCGGCGGTGCGGAAAGACGGCGTGGAGATCCCCATCGAATTGTCACTGGCATCGGTCCAGGAGGGTCAGCAGTGGCTGGCTGTGGCGACGATCCGCGACATCACGGAGCGCAAACAAACGGAACAAGCGCGCCGGGTCAGTTTGTCGTTTTGGGAAACCCTGATCGATACCGTACCGGTTCCCGTTTACTACAAGGACACGCAGGGGCGGTACCAGGGCTGCAATGAGACCTTTTCCATGTTGATTACCAGCCTGCCCAAGTCTGAGGTGGTGGGCAAAACCGTCTTTGATCTGGCACCCCGCGTTCCGCCGGACCTGGCGCGCATCTATGACGAAAAAGATCAGGAATTGCTCCGCGGAGGGAAGACCCAGGTTTATGAAGCCGCTGTTGAGTGCTCCGATGGCTTGCGGCGCAACTTCATCTTTCACAAGGCGGTTTATCGGGATGCCGAACATCGTCCGGCTGGCATCGTTGGCGTCATGATGGATGTTACCGCCCAGAAGCAGATTGCGCGGTCACTCGAGGTGGAGAAGGAAAACCTGAAAGCGGTCTTTGCCTCGGCACCCATCGGCATGTTGTTACTCAACGAGGACTTGAAGGTCGTGGAAGCGAACACTGCGGCGGCGGATCTCGCGGCCCATTCGCCGGACGAGATGAGGGCCTGCCAACCTGGACTCGCCCTGCGCTGCCCGCACTGTCGGGACGACGAGAAAGGATGCGGCTACTCCCTGGCCTGCGCGGACTGTCCGTTACGACGATGCATCACCGATGCCTTGACCACGGGGGAGTCGGTGCGCGGCCGCGAATTGGAGGTGCAGCGTCTCACGGGTGGACGACCCGAACCCGTGACGCTACGCGTGAGTGCCGAACAATTATTCCTGCAGGAACGCCGGCACGTGGTGTTGGCCATCGACGACATTTCTGAGGCCAAGCGGGTCGAGCGGGAATTGCAGCAGGCCAAGCAAACCGCGGAGGAGATGAACCAACGGTTGCAGACCGCGATGGAACATGCCAGGGCGATGGCGGATGAGGCCAATTTCGCAAACCTGGCCAAGAACGAGTTCCTGGCCAATATGAGCCACGAAATCCGCACGCCGATGAACGGCATTCTGGGCTTGGCCGAACTGATGTTGGAAACGTCGTTGCAGCCCAAACAGCGACGATTTGCCGAGGCGATTCGCAGTTCCGGGCAAGCGTTGATGGCGATTCTGAACGACATTTTGGATCTGTCGAAGCTTGGGGCAGGCACCCTCCAACTCGTGCGGGCTGACGTTGACGTTCGAAAGGCGGTCCGAGAGGTGGTGCAGGCCTTGACGCCTTCAGCCCGGGCGAAGGGATTGCATATCCTGACGAGCGTTGCCGACAGCGTATCGACGCTCCGGTCTGGTGATCCGGCCCGCTTCCGCCAGGTGCTGACCAACCTGATCGGCAACGCCATTAAGTTCACGGAGAACGGGGAGATTCGCGTGGCGGTTGCGGTGGAGGGAGAGCCCAGCGAAACGGGAGCCGAATTGCGCGTGTCCGTGACGGATACGGGGGTCGGCATCCCTGCGGACAAGCAACCACAGTTGTTCCAACCCTTTTCTCAGGCGGACACTTCGACCACCCGGCGCTTTGGCGGTGTGGGATTGGGCTTGGCCATCTGTCGGAAGATTGTCGAAGCCATGCACGGACGGATCGGCGTGGTGAGTGAGGAGGGTAAAGGGGCGACATTCTGGTTTACCGTGCCGCTTCGAGCACCCTCGGTAGCGCCGGCCGCCAACTGGGTTGTGAGTCCTTGCGTCAGCCGACCGGATCAACCACGGACCCGATGGCGGATCCTGGTGGCGGACGATAGCTTGATCAGCCAAATGGTGATTGTAAATCTGCTGAGGCAAGCCTGTCCGTGCACCGTAGACGTGGCCACAAACGGCAAGGAAGTGCTGGCGAGATTGGGGATCGCGGACGGTGCTGGGTCATCCGCTGGCCGCGGGGTCGCGAACCGTCCGGCGTACGATCTGATTCTCATGGACATTAGCATGCCGGACATGGATGGATACGCGGCCGCCTCGGTGATCCGCCACAGTCCCGGTTCAGTTCGCGAAATCCCGATCATCGCCCTGACGGCGCACGAGCTGGCGACGGATCGCAGCCGGTGTTTGGAAACCGGCATGAATGACTATCTTAGCAAACCGGTTCAACTGGCCGATGTGACCCGCATATTGAATCGCTGGCTGGTGGCGACGAGGTCGGATTCCTCAGCGGCCAACGCACAGGGAGGGCCGAGCAAGGATTGCGAGCACCGGACGGTCAAGCCTGCGCCCGTATTCAGTCCGTCCCGGCGACTGCAGGCGATTGGCGGCGACGAGGCGCTGTATCAGAACCTCGTGGGCTTGTTTTGGGAAGACTCGATCCAGCGCTTCCAGCAGGTGGAATCCGCCCTGTTGGCTGGCAACCTGGACGAATTGATGCAGGCGGCCCATTTTTTGAAGGGGGCCTGTTTCAATATCGGCGCGGAACGACTGGCATCGGTCTTTGGGCAACTTGAAGATGCGGCCCGGGAAGCGGGCCTCGGCTCCTGCTCGGAGTTGGTCCAAGCGGCCAGAGTCGGTATCACCGAACTCCAAGAGGCGGTGGCTGCTTGGAAAGCGAGACAGCCTGGAACGCAGACAGAACACGAAGGAACGGAAGAACCATGAAAATACTCATTGCCGAAGATGATATCACCAACCGGCTGGTGTTGGAGTCGATGCTCGCGCCCTACGGAAACGTGAAGTCGGTCATTGACGGACAAGAGGCGGTCGATGCGGTCACGACGGCGCTGAATGGGAACGACCCTTACGACCTGGTTTGCTTGGATATCATGATGCCGAGAAAGGATGGCCGCAGCGCGCTGCGGGAGATTCGTGAGTTCGAGCAAAACAAGGGGGTGTTGTTGGGACGCGGAACGAAGATCGTCATGACGACGTGCCTGTCCGACTCCAAGAATATCTTGGGTTCGTTCGGACAGCAGTGCGATGGATACGTGGTCAAGCCTGTCGAAAAGACCAAGCTGGTCGGGTTGTTGAACGAACTCGGTCTCATTCCGAAAAAATGACCTCGGGCTAATCACATTGGGGCGACATGGGGATGAAGCAGATCGTTGTCGATATTGCAGACATGGCGGTGTCGGGCGATACCGACGACGTGTTGGTCACCTATTCCCTGGGATCGTGCTTGGGGATTTCGGTGTATGACCCGGCCGTCCGCGTGGGAGGCCTGATTCATTGCATGTTGCCGTTGTCCAGCGTAGATGGGGAAAAGGCAAAGGTGAAACCCTGGATGTTTGTCGATACCGGGATGACGGTGTTTCTTCAGAAGTTGTTCGACATGGGGGTCACCAAGGCCAACGCAATTGTGAAAGTGGCGGGCGGGGCTTCCATGCTCGACAGGCAGGGCCTGTTTCGAATCGGCGAACGGAATATGACGGTCTTTCGGAAGGTCATGTGGAAAAACGGAATGCTCATCAAGGCCACGGATGTGGGGGGCGAAGTCACGCGGACCGTACGCTTGGAAATCAGCACCGGCCGGTTCCTCATCAAATCCAACGGCCAGGAGGTTGAGTTATGAGCGGAACCGCGATAGGACCAGAGGTGATGCGATGAACAAGGTGGAAGCCGAGATCCGGAGGCGAGTCGAAACTTTCCCGGCCATGCCGGCCTTGTGCAAGTTCCTGGTGGCTCACCTGCATGATCCATACGTTGACCTTCAGTATCTTGCCCAGGAACTGCGTTACGACCCGGGAATGACAGCCAACGTGTTGCGGATTGCCAATTCCGCTGTTTATGGCGGGCTGGCGCGGGTGGACTCTGTTCAGACGGCGATCGCCCGGTTGGGGATGAAACAGTTGCTTGAACTCGTGGTGGCGGTGGGAATCTCGCAGGTGCTGAAGAAACGACTTCTTGGATACCAGCTTGAGCCGGAGGAATTGCTCCACCACTCCGTCTATGTGGCGGTGGCTTCTGAAGAAATTGCCAAGACGCTCGGCCTGCAGACCTCGGAAATGCTGTTTACCGCTGGATTGCTCCATGACGTGGGTAAGATCGTGATGGATGACTTCGTGCGGACGGAATCGGCGCGGTTGGACGCCAAATTCCGGGCGACGAAGGCAGGGTTTGACTCCGTGGAGCGAGACGTGTTGGGGATTTGCCACGCCGAAGTGGGCGGAACCCTCCTGAAGCGATGGAACTTTCCCGAGGAATTGGTGGCGCCCGTGTTCTGGCACCATCGGCCTTCCGCAGCGGGTTCGTGGACGCACACGGCGTACATCGTTCATTTGGCGGACATGCTGGCCTATTCCGAGGGCATCGGAACGGGGATTGATGGGTTGCGCTACCACATCTCCCAGGAAGCCATTTCCAGTTTGGGTTTGAAGTCGTCAACCATTGAGGCGGTGGCGAGTCATTCGTTGGACAGGGTTCGTGAATTGTCCCGGATGCTGTGCGGAACGCAAACAGTCCCGGAGAGGAGATCCAGCCCGTGAAAAGCAGGCAACCAGGGGGAAGCACCCTGCGGGAAGATCCAGAGAGAGGAGTTTGGCAATGGCTTACAACGTGTTGATTGTCGATGATTCACCGATCGTACGGACGGTGGTGGATAAAACGCTCCGGCTAGCCGGGGTCGAACTGGGCGAGGTATCGCAAGCGGGCAACGGACGGGAGGCTCTCGAACTGTTGAACGATCACTGGGTGGACATTGTGTTTGCCGACATCAACATGCCGGAGATGGACGGCGTGGAAATGGTGGAACGGATGTCACAAACAGGGCTGCTGAAGACGATCCCCGTAGTGATTGTCTCGACCGAGCGCAGCGTGACCCGAATCGAGGAACTCAGGGCCAAAGGGGTGCGCGCGTACTTGAACAAGCCGTTTACGCCCGAAGAAATCAAAAAGATCGTGGACGAATTGTTGGGCGGCCAGTGACAAGGAAATGAACCATGAACGAGTTGCGCTGCCCGATCGACCGTCACGCCCGTCCATCACGAACGGAAGGGGAGTGCTGATATGAAGAATACGCGCGAGGTTCTCTTGGAGGTGATTAAGGACGTTCTGGAGCGGTTCGCCTTCATGTTTACCGAGGCTGAAGAAGGCGCCTCCGCGTCCGTGGGAACCGACGACGGCCTGCGGGCGACAATCGAATTTCGAGGGAAGTATTCCGGGATACTGACGCTGATGGCGCCGCGGGGGCTGTGCGGGGAAATGGCCGCGAACGTGCTGGGGATTGAGGCCGAACAAATCGGTGAGACCGCCGGGGAGGATACGCTCCGCGAGTTGCTGAATATCATTTGCGGCACGGTGACGTGGTCGTTGTACGGCGACCGGGAGGTGTTCCATCTGACGGTTCCCGTAGTTACCAAGATCGATGCCGACGAGCGGGAAAAGCTTCGGGCGAACGAGAGTAGTGCTTTGTTGATCGTGGAAGGCCGACCGGTTTTGGCGAATCTGAAATTGATCGAATAACGGGCAGGATGATCAGGGGATATGACCAGAATCAAAGTCCTGATTGTGGATGACTCAGCCATTGTCCGGCAGGTGTTCTCGGCGGAACTGGGCCGCGAGCCGGACATTGAGGTGGTCGGTACCGCCCCGGATCCGTATGTGGCTCGCGACAAGGTGGTGCAACTGAATCCGGACGTCGTGGTGTTGGACGTAGAAATGCCGCGGATGGACGGCATTGCCTTTCTTCGCAAGTTGATGCGCCATTACCCCGTGCCTGTGATCATTGTTTCTTCGTTGACGCCCAAGGGCGGGGCAGTGGCGATGGAGGCGATGGATGCTGGCGCCATCGACGTCCTGTGCAAACCGGGAGCGGCCTACACCGTGGGCGATATGACACAGGCGTTGGCTGACAAGATTCGGGCTGCGGCCACGGCCAAGGCCCGTCTCAAGGGCCGACAACTGATCGACGGGCCATCGGAGAAACCCGAGCGGCTCGCCCTGACGCAAACCACGCACAAGATCATTGCCATCGGCGCGTCCACGGGTGGAACGCAGGCGATTGAGAAAGTCCTCACCAGATTTCCGCAGAATGCGCCGGGAACATTGATCGTCCAACACATGCCGGAGCATTTTACGACCTCATTCGCCGAGCGACTCGATGGCATCTGTGATATCGAGGTGCGTGAAGCGAAAGATAACGACTCGGTTATCCCCGGAGTCGCGTTGATCGCTCCGGGCAATTATCACATGGTGCTGAGGCGAAGCGGTGCCCGCTATTACGTGGAGATCAGGACCGGCCCGGCGGTCTGCCGGCAACGTCCCAGTGTGGAGGTGCTATTCATGTCGGTGGCGAAGTATGCCGGGAACAACGCTGTGGGGGCGATCCTGACGGGGATGGGGGCGGATGGAGCAAAGGGGCTCCTGGAAATGCGTCAAGCGGGGGCCTTCACGATCGCGCAGGACGAAAAAACCTCCGTGGTGTACGGCATGCCACATGAAGCCGTGGAATGTGGGGCGGCCTGCGAGATCTTGCCTCTTGAAAGAATTGCCGAGGTCCTGTTGAAACACGCGTGAGAGCTGAAACGACCATGGCGAATGATTGTCCAGACATCAGCAGAAAAGGAGCAAAATCGCTTGCGATGGTGCGTCAGCATTGGCTGATTCTTGGCACTCTTGCTGCAACAAAAACGGTCGATGTGCGAGTAGTCCCGTACAAACGAGGAGAAACACCATGAATGTGAATGCCCTGGTAATCGACGATTCGGGGATCATGCGGAAACTGGTGATGAAAACGCTCTTGGAAACGCGTCTGGCGGCTTTCACGTTTCAAGAGGCCAAGGACGGTCAGGAAGCGCTGAATATGTTCAAAGCCGGCAAGTTCGACATGTTGTTCTGCGATTGGAACATGCCCAACATGAACGGACTTGACCTCATCAAGCGTATTCGATACGAACTGAAGAGCAACGTGCCCATTGTCATGATTACCACGGAGGGCACGATGGACAAACTCGAGGAAGCCTTGAACGCCGGTCACGTGAACGCCTATATCGTCAAGCCCTTCACGGCAGAGGGTGTCGGACGGAAAATTGCCCCCATTCTCAGTAAGATGGCGGAGGCGATAAAGAACCCGCCGAGCGTGTTCGCCAAGCTGGCCGCCAAACTGAAGTAGCCCATGACCACGCCCACCGAAATCGGCCGTAACGAAGCCCAAATAGAAGCTGCCGACCGGTCTCTGGTTGAGGCGACCACGTCGATCATCTCCACAGTCTGTAAAATTCAACCGACGGTGAACGCCCAATGGACGGAGGCAAACCTCCCTGGCGAGAAAGTCATTGCGGTCGTCTCGTTCGTCGGCGATCTGGATGTAAACATCTTCCTGGGGCTGCCATCGGCAACCGCGGTGGTTCTCGCATCGAAGTTTGCCGGTTTTGAGATCCCATTCGAAAGCTCGGACATGGCAGATGCCGTGGGTGAACTGACCAACATGGTTGCCGGCGACCTGAAGATCCGGCTGGACAGATGCCGCATGAAAGCCAACATCTCGGTTCCCACGGTATTTCGAGGGCAGGATCTTATCGTCGCGACCCCCCGCTCGGAAGTCGTCAGACAGCACTGTTTCCATACCGGCGGTGGCGACTTCATGGCAGGCCTGTGTTCAAAAAAGCCGACGCAGTAGCCGCCCGGGCTCTTCGCGTCGGTGACCTCACCAACTTCTTCCAGGTCCCGCGGCCACTGTGACTCATGATGTTGGCACATGCCGGAAGCGGCCGGCTTCGACGTCGGTTCGAACGCTTCGTCCCAGCAGAACGCCGACTTTCCCGAAAGAATCATCACGTCATGGCGCTGCCACGGGGCGTGGACCAAGAGAGCGAAAGACAAGCATGAGTCCATTACGGCGGCGCCGGCCAGAGTTCGCGACGCGAGGCGTAGCATTGCGGGAAGCTGGTCGGAAGAACGGCTACAATCCTGGCGTGAGCACGCAGTCAACCCACGCGGGGCGCTGGCTTCAAACTGCCAGCGGCGACGCGGAGATGTTTTCTCGCTGGCGTTCGTTGCCGTGCTGCGGCGAATTACTGGATTTGGTAGAGAGCTTTGACTCCCTTGAGGCGTTCGAAGCTCTGGTTCATGTACTCGGGCAAGCGCTCGGGGGAGAGATCGAGGATCTTCAAAGTCTCGTCGCGGGCTTTCAGGTCGAGGGAGTGACGACCGTAACCGTGTCCCATGAAGTAGGCTACAAAGTTCCCGAGATAGACGCAGGCGGCGAGGGCCGAATGATCTTGAGCTAACCCCGGTTGATGATGATAGCGCACCGCGAAGACGACATTCTGCGGCAATTGCCAGCGCTCCAGCAGCCTCCCGCCCACTTCGGCATGGTTGACGCCGAGCAGTCTCATCTCGATCTCCAGCGGTGCCAAGCCGTTGGTGTCCGCCTCATGGGAGACCCTGGCACTCGCTTGCTCCAGTGCGAGGGAGAGCACGATCTTGCCGATGTCGTGGAGAAGCCCCGCGGTAAAGGCCACTTGTTCGTCAAACCCGAGGTCTTTGGCGACCAACTGTGCCGCGATGGCGGTGGTGACTGAGTGATCCCATAATGCGTCGGACTCGACGCCATAGCCCTTTTGAGGTCGGGCCAGTGTGACGGCGGCGATGCTGGAGACGACGATATCGTAGAGTTGGCGAAAGCCGATGTGGGTGACCGCCTGCGGCAAATTACCAATGGCCGTTCCCCGGCTGAAGTAGGCGCTATTGCAGACCCGCAGCACGTTGGCGGTCAAGGACTGGTTGTACGAGATCAAATCCACTACCCGGCCGCTATCAGTATCGGGCTGGTTGAGTAACGGAACCAATTGCGGCAGAACCGCCGGAGCCGGCACCAAATGGCGGGCTCTGTCGATGTATTCATCCAGTGTTTGCATTGTGCCTAGTGCGTGAATCTCATACTTTTGCCGGCCCCTCAATAGTCTATCGGTAGAAACGCTCGCCGGCTTGAGTGTCAGACGTTGTCATCTTGTCTGTCGACGGCTTTACGGCGACGACGGGGACTGACGAAAACGCAAGCTGTCGTGTTCCCTGCCAGAGACGAGAACAGGATTCATCACAAAGGATGCGCCTCACCGCGCAAGGGCGACGCGCACTACGCTCTGCGATCAGACCGGCCCGGCTTCTTGAGTTGGACAGGCTTCCAGCCTGTTCAACTCTCAACTGCATTGTTCCGGCTAGGGTATCGGCTCGAAGATGACGGCACCGCTCTCGTTCGTGCCGAAGAAGTGGCCGGCCCCGGCGTTACTTTTCTGCAGGATCACCCCGGCGAAGCCGATCATTTCGTTCAATGACGGATGGATGAATCGGCCATTGAATTGACCCGTCTTCAGTTGGAGTGTCATCGTCAACTTTTCGTTGTTCGGGGACAACACGAGCACATTGCCTACGGAGTCCACCGCGACCGTCTCCACGATGCTGGTGGTCAGATTGCCGCCGTCAAGGGTGATTTCCCGATCTCCAGCGGAACTCGGTGCATCGGCTGGCGGCGACAGGTATTTCTCTCCGATCAAGGTGACATTGGTGGTGAATCCGGCCGGGTAGTAGGCTGAACCCGACTGGGACGGTCTAAACCAATCCACGGTCGCTTCGAGGGTGTCGTTCGTCCCGAACGCCACCCAGCCAATGCACGCACCTTGTTTCTTGTAGAGCACGTTGTACAACGGCCACGTGCCGTGCTTGGAGACGGGCGTGTTGCCTTTGATTTTCGTGCCGTCACCGAGTACGCCGCTCAGTTTCCCACCGCCGGTTGGGGCAACGGTCAACGTTGCATGCCCATAACCTTGCGGAAACTCGGGACCGCCTCCCTCGGGCGGTACCAATACCAGCGTATAACTGCCCGCCAACGGGCATGGATTCGCGCGGCTGTACACCATCCGGTCGGCCAGCAACTCGGATGTAAACACCCCGTCCGAAACCGTCCCCGTAACTTGGTCGGTGCCATAGCTCAGGTCCAAATGCAAAATCACCAACAGCGGACTCAGCCCCTTGCGGACAACCGTGTTGGTCGCGTTGCCGGAATCGTCGAACCGCCCCTTGAACGTCGCTTTCCCGCCGCCCATCACCAACGCGGCGGCAAACGATCCTGTCTTGGCGATCGCCAACCGGAGCGAGCCCGAGCTGGCGTTGGAGGGGGCATTCGTTTGAATCGCGAGGCCATTGTACGTGCCCAGCAGTGACCCCGGCGTCACGAAGCTCCGCGCGCACGCACTCGCGCTTGGGGCGGATGCGCGTCCGACGTTATCGTAAGCGCCGACGGTGTAACAATGCTCCGTACCAGTTGCCAAACCGGAGTCGAGGTGGTTCGTGGCGGCAGTCGTCGCGATCTGCGCTCCGTCGCGAAAAACGCGGTAACCCGCCACGCCCGAGCCGCCGTCATACGATGCGGTCCAACACAACTGGATTTGGTTCGTGGCAATCGCCGCGGCGTCAAGGCCGGTCGGTACCGATGGCGCATTGTTGTCCACGGTCAAGCAGTTGGTGGCGGAACTGCTCACGTTGCCGGCGGCATCACGTGCCTCGGCATAGAAACAATGAGATCCATCGCTCACCATTGCCGTGTCGAAACTCATGCTGTATGGGGGCGTGGTCTCGGCGCCGAGCAAGACGCCGCCGTCCCGGTAGAACTCGACCTGCACGACCGCCACGTCGTCCGAGGCGGTGGCGCTGACGGTGATCGCGTTGCTCACGACACCCGCGGTCGGTGACACGAGGACGACCGTCGGCGAATTGGTGTCGCCCGCCTGGGTCACGGTAAACGTCTGACCGGCAACGGTCATCGTGCCCACTCGCGAATCGCGGGTGGCGGTATTGGGCAACACGGCGTACGCGACGACGGCGCCCCCTGTCGCGTTCACGCCGCCGCCATCGATTTGAATCCACGCGTCGTTGCTGCTCGCCGTCCATGGACAAACGTTCGTGTATGGCGTCACCGCCACGGTGTCGCTTCCGCCCAGCGCCCCGAAGCTGGCATCCGTTCCTGAAAGTGGGTAGTTGCACGGCGGTGCCACGACAACGTAACCAGCGCGGGCGTTGGTGCTCACGCCGCCCGGCCCCGTCACGATCAACTGCACCGTGTTGTTCCCGCCCGCGCTGTAGGTGTGCCCGACGCTGGCCGCCGGGGTGTTGCTCGTGGCCCCATCGCCAAAATCCCAGAACGAATCCGTGACCCAGCCGCTCGAGGTGTTGGTGAACATTACCGTCAACGGCGCCAACCCATTGGTCGGACCGCCGCCAAAATCAGCCACGGGTGGTGGTATCACCACGACCAGTTTCACCAAACCGCTGGAGTTGATGTCCACGGTGTAGATCATGTTCGTATCCGGGACCGCGCCAATCGCCAGGATACCAGCACTGCCGTTCGTCATCAGCGTGCCGCCGTACGTGAAGAGGGTATAGGTCCCGTTGGTAAATCCGCCCGCATCGGTGATGTTGAGTACGCCATCCAACATCAGGTTGCCGCTGACGACAGTCAGGTCGCTGTTGGTGCCCAACTCATACTGCAGCACCGAGGCGTTGCTGAAGGTCAGGTTGTTGCTGATCGTCAGCGTTCCCACGCCTCCCCCGGGACTGAACACGCCGCCATCGGTAATCGCCACCGGCCCCTCAAGGATGCCGTGACCGCCGAGCGTGGTGCCGGGGGCCGCACTGACCGCTCCCGGGCCGGTGCCGCCGCCACCCGTGTTATTGACCAGCAGCGTGCCTGCGGAAACGATGGTGCCCCCGCCGTACGTGTTTGTGCCCGTGAGAATCATCGTGCCGCTGCCGGTCTTGGTGATTGAGTTGGACCCGCTGACCGTGCCACTGATCAGTAACGTGCCGCCGTTGGTGACCGACCAGGTGTTGGCCGCGGCCAGCACGATGGGTGACGAGATCGTGTACGTGAAGTTGGTCGCAACCGCGATTCCGTTGCTGATGGTCAGGCCCGCCCCGCCCGAGGCGTCAACGAAGAAGTTTTCCGACCGATTGAACGTGACCGTATTGACGATGCGGTCGATGGTATCGACCGTGGCCGTCGTTCCAGCCGTCGCAAAGATCACGCTGGACCCAAAATCCGGAACGGTTACCGGGTCCCAGCTCGTGCCATCCGACCAGTGACCGCTCGGATTCGCGTTCGTCCAGGTTGCCGACGCCGCATACACAGTGATCAGGTTCGTTTGTGTCTTGGTGTCCGTCCCATAAGGGCCGGCAATGCTCAAGCCGACCGAGTACGTGCCGGCGTTTGTGTAGGTGTGGCTCGTATTCGTGGCATCGCTGGTGCCGCCGTCACCGAAGCTCCAGAGCCGATTGGTAATCTCGCCAGTCGAGGCGTCGGCAAAGTCCACCGTGAGCGGTGTCAGGCCATTGGTCGGGCTGGCCCCGAAGTCGACGACAGGTGGAACTCCCGCCACGATGTAGTTGGTGCGGATCAACGTGCTGGTGCCGACCGGGCCACTGACCGTGAGGCTGACGGTGTTCGTGCCGGCACCGTAGGTGTGCTCCAGGCTGGTGGCGGTGGTGTTGGTGGTGACGCCGTCGCCGAAGTCCCAAGACCGATCGGTGATCGTGCCGCTCGAGCTATCGGTGAGGCTCACCGCCAGCGGCGCAGTGCCATTGGTCGGAGCACCAGTGAAGTTGGCCACCGGCACAATCGCGGCGGCGCCGGTTACCAGATTGGTGGCCTCGCCGCCGTTGGCGGTGGCGAACGATACGCGGTCGGTAAACGCGCCGGCACCGACCGGGGCAAACTGCACGGTCACGCTCGTGGCGCCGAATCCGGGCACGCTGAAGCTGGCGCCCGATGCAATTGTAAACGGGACGCCCGTGACCGTCGCGGTACCGTTGCTGACCGCCGTCCCACCGGAATTGGTGACCACGAAACTGACCTGAGCAGTTGCGCCCGTCACCAGCATGCCAAAATCCCAGGACGCGGGCGTGACGGCAATGCTGCCCGGGGTCAGACCCACCCCATGGACGGCGTTGGTGGAGTCGCCGCCGTTGCTGGTGAAGATCACGGAGTCGTTGACCGTGGCGGCGGCCTCAGGCGCGAACGCGATGGTCACCGTTTGGGTCTGTCCGCCCGCTACATTGCAGCTGGCGCCGCTGGTGACAATAAACGGGGCGCTGCCGGTCGCCGTACCGCTCAGGGCCACGTCCCCGGTGTTAACCACGGAAAAGTTCAAACTGTTGGTCTGACCAATGGTTACCGACCCGAAATTCAGGCTGGCGGGACTCACCACCAGATGGGGGGGATTGATCACAACGATGTAATTGGTCAACACGAGTATGCTGGTGCCGACCGGGCCGCTCGCTGTCAGACTGACGGTGTTCGTGCCGGCTCCGCTGTAGGTGTGTGCGAGGCTGGTGGCGGTGGTGTTGGTGGTGACGCCGTCGCCGAAATCCCAGAACCGGTTGGTGATGGTGCCGCCGGAGTTGTCGGTGAAGCTCACCGCCAGTGGCCACGGGCCATTGGTCGGATTGCCCGTGAAACTGGCCACCGGCACAATCGCGGCTGCGCCAGTCACCAGGTTGGTGGCCTCGCCCCCGTTGGCCGTGGCGAACACCATGCTATTGGTGAACGCGTCGGCACTGACCGGCGCAAATTGCACCGTTACGTTCGTGGAGCCGAACCCAGGCACGCTGAAGCTGGCGCCCGATGCAATTGTGAACGGGCCGCCTGTTGCCGTCGCCACACCGTTGCTGACAGTCGTACCGCCGGAGTTGGTGACCACGAAATTGGCCTGGGCGGTTGTGCCCGTCACCAGCATGCCGAAATCCCACGACGCCGGTGTCACCGCGATGCTGCCCGGCGTCAAACCGATCCCCGTGACCGCATTGATCGAGTTGCCGCCGTCGCTCGTGAAGAGCACCAACCCGTTGAACGTGGCGGTTGAGCCCGGCGCGAAGGCGATCGTCACGGTGCCAGTCTGTCCACCGGCCACGTTGTAGGTGGCGCCGCCGGTGACGGCAAACGGTGTGGCGCCGGTGGCCGTACCGCTCAGGGGTACGTCGCCAGTATTGATCACCGAGAAGTTCAAGCTGTTTGTCTGACCGATTGTGACCGCGGCGAAATTGAGGCTCTCTGGATTGACCGCCAGATGCGCTGGATTGACCACCACGACGTAATCGGCGCGAGTCTGAATATTCACTCCGACCGGCCCGGAAACCGTCAGACTGACGGTGTTGGTGCCGGCGGCGCTGTAGGTGTGCGCGAGGCTGGTGGCGGAAGTGTTGGTGGTGGCGCCGTCGCCGAAATCCCAGTACCGGTTGGTGACGGTGCCGCTGGAGTTATCGGTGAAGCTCACCACCAGCGGCCACGGGCCGTTGGTCGGACTGCCAGTGAACGCTGCGGCCGGCACGATCGCGGCTGCACCGGTCACCGCGTTGGTGGCGCCACCTCCATTGGCCGTGGCAAACACCACACTGTCGGTGAACGCGCCGCCGCTGACCGGCGCAAACTGCACCGCCACGTTGGTGGAACCGAACCCGGGCACGCTGAAGGTTGCACCCGACACGACTGTGAACGGACCACCCGTGACCCTCGCCGTGCCGTTGCTGACGGCCGAGCCGCCGGAGTTGGTGACCACGAAACTGGCCTCGGCGGTGGTGCCGGTCGCCAGCATGCCGAAATCCCACGACGCGGGTGTGACCGCAACGCTGCCCGGGGTCAGACCCGTGCCGCTGACCGTGTTGGTGGCGTCGCCGCCGTTAGCGGTGCTGAAGACGACTGTGTTCGTGAACGCGTCGGCGGTGAGGGGCGCAAACTGCACCGTCACGTTGGTCGAGCCGAACCCGGGCACACTGAAGCCAGCGCCCGATACAATCGAAAATGGCCCGCCGGTCACCGTCGCCGTTCCGTTGCTGACGGCGGTCCCACCGGAGTTCGTCACCAGGAAACCAACCTGCGCGGTGGTGCCGGTGACCAGCGTGCCGAAATCGTAAGCGGCGGGGGTCACGGAGATGCTGCCCGGTGTCAGGCCGCTGCCGCTGACGGCATTGGTGGAATCGCCGCCGTTGCTGCTGAAGATGACCGAGTCGTTGAAGGTAGCGGCTGATTCGGGCGCGAAGGCGACGGTCACCGTCTGGGTCCGGCCGCCGGCGACATTGTAGGAGTCGCCGCTGGTGACGACAAATGGTGCGGCGCTGGTGGCGGTGCCGCTCAGGGGCACGTCGCCGGTGTTGATCACGGAGAAACTCAAACTGTTGGTCTGGCTAATGGTCACGGACCCGAAATTGAGGCTGGCAGGGTCGACCACCAGATGGGCCGGGTTGACCACCACGATGTAATCGGTCACCGTCATGGTGTCGGAGCCGACCGGGCCACTGACGGTCAAACTCACCGTGTTGGTGGCGGCGGTGGTGTAGGTGTGGTCGAGGCTGGTGGCGATCGTGTTGGAGGTGTTGCCGTCGCCAAAGTTCCAGAGGCGATTGGTGATGGTGCCGGTGGAGTTGTCGGTAAAGGTTATGGCCAGTGGCCAAGGCCCGTTAGTGGGGGTGGCACTGAAGCTGGCGACCGGCACGACCGCACCGGTACCCCTGACGGTGTTGGTGGCGTCGCCGCCGTTGGCGGTGGCGAAGACCACGCTGTCAGTAAAAGCGGTGGCGGTGAGCGGCGCGAACTGCACGGTCACGTTGGTCGAGCCGAACCCGGGCACACTGAAACTGGCGTCCGACACAATTGAAAACGGCCCGCCGGTCACCGTCGCCGTGCCGTTGCTGATGGCGGTGCCACCGGAGTTCGTCACCACGAACCCAACCTGCGCGGTGGTGCCGGTAACCAGCGTGCCGAAATCGTAAGCGGCGGGAGTCACAGAGATGCTGCCCGGTGTCAGGCCGCTGCCGCTGACCGCATTGATTGAGTTCCCGCCGTCGCTCGTGAAGACGATCCATCCGTTAAAGGTGGCGGTCGAATCCGGCGCGAAGGCGACGGTTACCGTCTGGGTCTGGCCGCCGGCGACGTTGTAGGAGTTGCCGCTGGTGATCGCAAAGGGTGCCGGGCTGGTGGCCGTGCCAGTCAGGGGTATATCGCCTGCATTGAGTACGGAGAAGCTCAAGCTGTTGGTCTGGCCGATGGTGACGGAGCCGAAATCGAGGCTGCCGGGGTTGACCACGAGATGCGCTGGATTCAACACGACTACATAATCAACTCGGGTCTGGGTATTCGTTCCCACCGGCCCCGAAACCCTCAGGCTGACCGTGTAGGTACCGCCGGTACTGTAGGAGTGATCCATACCGGTGGCCGTTGTATTGGTTGTGTCGCCGTCGCCGAAATTCCAAAAGCGATCCGTGACGGTGCCCTCGGAACTGTCGGCCAACGTCACTGTCAACGGTGCGGTGCCATTGGTTGGACTGGCGGTGAAACTGGCAACCGGCACAATGGCCGCCGCGCCGGTCACTGTGTTGGTGGCATGGCCGCCATTGGCCGTGGCGAACACCACGCTGTTGGTGAACGCGCCGGCGCTGACCGGCGCAAATTCCACTGTCACATTGGCCGTGCCGAATCCTGGCACGCTGAAGCCAGCGCCCGATACAATCGAAAATGGCCCGCCGGTCACCGTCGCCGTTCCGTTGCTGACGGCGGTCCCACCGGAGTTCGTCACCACGAAACCAACCTGCGCGGTGGTGCCGGTGACCAGCGTGCCGAAATCGTGAGCAACCGGTGTGACGGTGATGCTGCCCGGAGTCAGGCCGACGCCGCTGACGGCATTGGTGGAATTGCCGCCGTTGCTGGCAAAGACGACTGAATCGTTGAACGTTGCGGCTGACTCAGGCACGAAGGCTACCATCACAATCTGGGTCTGGCCGCCCGCGACGTTGTAGGAGGTGCCGCTGGTGACGACAAAGGGCGCAGTGCTGGTGGCTGTGCCGCTCAAGGTCGCATCGCCGGTGTTGATCACGGAAAAGTCCAAACTGTTGGTCTGGCCGATGGTGACGGGGCCGAAATCGACGCTGACCGGGTTGACCACCAGTTGCGCCGGATTCAGCGCCGTGATGTAACTCGATTGAGTATTGGTGCTGCTGCCGCCGTAACCGCTGACGATCAAGCTGACGGTATAGGTGCCGGCCGCGGTATAGGTGTAGCTCACACTCGCGGCAGTCGTGTTACTCGTATTGCCGTCGCCGAAGTCCCAGAACCGGTTCGTGATATTACCGGTCGAGGTATCGGTGAACGCCACAGCCAAGGGTATCACGCCGCTGGTCGGAGTGCCGCTGAAACCGGCGACAGGCGGCGGCGGATTGGTCACAATGATGTAGTCGGCCTGGATGT
The DNA here is from genome assembly GCA_035515475.1 of Verrucomicrobiia bacterium. Taxonomy (GTDB): domain Bacteria; phylum Verrucomicrobiota; class Verrucomicrobiia; order Palsa-1439; family Palsa-1439; genus DATJBF01. The sequence goes on along the minus strand of DATJBF010000047.1, from coordinate 91,560 downwards.
TGGTGCTGCTCCCTCCGTAAGCGTCGATGATCAAACTGACCGTGTAGGTACCGGCCGCGTAGGTGTGGCTGACGCCGGTGGTGATGGTGTTGGTAGTAATGGCATCTCCGAAATCCCAAATCCAGTTCGTGATGGTGCCGACCGAGATGTCGGTGAACGTCACGTCCAGCGGTGCCTCGCCGCTGGTCGGGCTGGCGGTGAAGCTGGCCACGGGTGGGAATGCCGCGACCAGGTTCACCTGTCCGCTCGTCTGGGCGTCGACCGAGTACGTGAGATTCGGATCCGGCGTCGTCCCGATCATCAGGCCGTTCGTGTCCAACGTGCCGGTGTAGGTGAAGAGCGTGTACGTTCCGTTGGTGAAGCCGCCGCTGTTGGTGATATTGAGCGTGCCGTTGAGCACCAGGTTACCGGTGACCGCCGTGGTATTGAAGTTGGTGCCCAACTGGACCGTCGTCGTCGAGCCACTGGCCAGGCTCAGGGTGCCGCCGGAGATGGTCAACTGACCAAGCGAATTGAACGGCTTGAAGAAACCGCCACTGCTGATGGTGCAAAACCTGTTGACCGGGACGGTAATACTTCCATAGCCTTGGATCGTGCCGGAGCAGGTGATCGTCGCCCCTGCCTGAATCACACCGGCGGACAGGTTTATCGTGCCAGAGCAGGTGATCGATCCCGATTGAATTGACGCGTTCGCCACGCTCAACATGTTGCTGCCATTAATCGCGAGCCCGGGGCCGGTGACACTACCACCGTTTCGGACCATGAGCACATTGTTCGTGGCTGGGCCCGGGCCGGTGTCACCGCTGCTGGTGCTACTATCCCACCCGATGAAAAAGCTTCCTCCGAAAGTGCAAACAGCACCATTCTCAACGATCATGGTGTTGTTGTATGATCCTACGGTGCCGTATCGCTTGCCGATGGTGGAGTGCCCTTGCGAAATAGTCGCGCGAGCACCGCTGTCCAGAATGAACGTGTTGTTGCTGGAACCCCCGTCACTCGAGCTGCCCATCCGAAAGGAACTGCCGATGGTGATCGAAGCGGAATTCGATACCACAAGGGAATTCCCAGAGCTGTCCGGCGAGCCGACGCTGAGCTGACGGCTGTCGTTAAGGTACGTGTTCGAACCACTGATCACGAGGGTTCCACAGGAATTCGTTCCGTCGCCCAATCTCACCCCAGGGTCTGAGCTCGCCCCCAATGCGACGTACCCGTTCGTGATGTACAGTATTCCCACGCCATTCCGGCCGACAACGAGCGACCCATTGGCGATCAGGCCCCCCTGTGCCTGTGTCGAAGAGGCAACATAGACAATCGACGTGCTGCCGGCGACTCTGGCAATCACAAACGAGTTGCTGCCAATTGCTGTGGTGAAGGTGTTGGTGTCCAAATTAAAGGTGACTGTGGCGGTGGTGTTGGAGGCGTTGCGGAAAGAATTGCTCAGGATGCTCACGTTGTTGCTGAGCGTCACGGAGTATGTAGCGGCATTGGTGAACCACGCGCCATCACTGTTGGTCGGGAAGTTGCCCGTGCCGTCGGTGCCGTTCGTGACCCAAGCGGTGGGGTCCTGCCATATCCCGCTGCTGCTCGAATTGGTCCAAATGAGGTCGGCCGCCCTGCTGTTGCCGGTGCCTATGACCGCCGCCGAGATCAGCGCGAACAACAAGACGGCAAGTTGCAGTAGAAATTGGGAGGCGACGGGAGACGCACCGCAATTCTCCTGTAGCGTTGGTGGGCTGCGGTTCGCAGACCCGCGGCAGCAACCCGAAACAGATCTCAGGCGAGGTGCGTGAGAGAGAATACGCCTGCGCGCAGTTCCCCCGCGCATCGCCGTGCATTTTATGGTGACCATCCCGTTTGCCAGGGTTTTCGTCACAACGCACATAACAGGCAGGCGTCGAAACGGTCGATTCACGCCTCCTTACTTATATATCGGCAGTTTCGGCGTATGTCTGAAGGGTCACTTTTGACACAAGGTGCTTGGAAGAAACGACATCCACAGGAGAAATGCTCCCGATGGAGGAACGTCGGATCCGATGCGACGGCAACCACCCGTGCCGCGGTTTCGCCGGCCTGCCTGGCTACTGCTGGATGAGCCATTTTCCTCTCTCGGCGTGGACGCGAAGTATTCGATGTACGAACTCGTTCAGAGATTATGGCGCGGGACGGGTACGGCGGTGATCATGGTTACGCCCGATTTACAGGAGGCCATACTGCTTGCAGATCGCGTGTTGGTCTCCACCGCTAAACCGATGTCTATCCGCGACATCGTCTCCGTTCCCTTTCCTCATCCGCGTGACGATTCAGCCACTGATACGCAGGAGCACCTAAGCGTACGGCGACAGCTCGCATCTCTATTGCGTCGCAAGAACTCAAGGATGGTCTAGCCAAACCTGGAGAAGCGTTTCCGCAAGACATTGTTGAGGGTACAGGACCTGTGACCGGCTCTGGGGAAATGACTGGAAGTTCTGGACCACATCCTTTAGCTCACCTGATTCCCTAGAGAGCCATCCAAACAGCTTGCGCCAAATTATCCTGTGGTATGGCGATCTCTATCTCCGCAAACAGACAATGGCGGGCGCACTGCCCAAAACTTCTCCGCCTCTGCTCTCGATACTAGACCCTTGTAGTGGCTATGGAGCATTTCTGTTCCACCGACGGGGCCCATGTAGTGAGCGGTGTGTGTTGGATTTTCGAATGCAGCCAGATGGCAACTTGCGTACGAATAGCGCAGGGCGTTGTTGGGCCAGTGCTTGATTCCTGCGGTGCTCCTGAGTTGTGAGAATCGGTCGCTGAATGCTTTGCGGTCAACGACCGGACCGGCTCGCCTGAGGCATTTGAAGAACCACGCCAGCGGTGCGTCGTTGATGGGGACGACCCGACGCGACCGAGTCTTGGCGATGCTCGCGCCGGTGAAGATTTCCCGTTCCTCGAACTTGATTGCCGTCCAATTTAGTTTCATCAGTTCTGTGGAACGGATTCCGGCGAAGAAACCCAGCGCAACGGATGATAGCAATCCAAACCCATCCGCGTGCTCTAGTAGCAGTCGCGCTTGATCAACTGTCAGTAGGCCTGGTTCTTTCCGTTCCCGTGTCGGGCGTACAGTGCGCTTTGCCAAGTTGTCGTCGGCCCACCCATTCTTGATCGCGTAGTTGTAGAGTTGTGTTGCCATCCTCGGGTTGTTGAATCTTGATCGCGGGGCCAGCCTTGATGGGCAACAATAGCGCTGCAATTCCTCGATCGTGATGCCCGTGAGTTGACGTTTGCCAAACTCGCGCGAGAAGTTGTGGAGCAAGTTCCCGAGACCACGTACTGTCCGCTCCCTTCGCCCGGCTGACTTCGTGTCTTCCGCTAGCCGACTAGCGCTTGCTTCAACATCGGGGGCGGAGCGGTGACTGATAACGTGCTCCAAGTAATAGCGCACCGCTTCGGTCAGAGTGGCCCCGTGCGGCGCAAGCATTTCGAGATAACGCGCTGTTTCGACGCGAGCTTCCACCGGGGTGCTAAACGCGGTTGCTCCTTCGCTCTTGCGAGCGATTCGCGCCCGTTGCGCAAATGTTGCCGCCTCGTCCTTGGTGAGGAACTGCTTTCAGACGCGCCTGCCATCGACTGTACCCAAATCGACCTGATAGCTAACGCCCCGGGCCTGCGGCTCCTCCGCCGTCGGATCTTGGGCCATTTGGCAAAGCTACTCACGCTTTCCGTTCTCCACTGAAGACCGACGCGCCGAGAGTGTTGCACCAGGCTCTCTCGTATCGGCTACGATAAGGTATATTGAACTCGAGCGGTCAAGTATTCAAATGCGAAATGCCTCGTGACGGCGATCGACGGAAATGCGCCCCAAGTGGTTACAGCGGCGGCGGAAGGTGCCGCAGGGAACTACTTTCTGACAGACGGCGCTGGTCTTCTTCTGCTTTTCCCGCTTGCGATGCCTGCCTTGCGCGCGATTTCCCGTCGTCTTTCGGCAGAGAGCTTCTTGGCGCGGGCCTTCCCGCCTTTCAAGCCGCCAAGCCTTCCTAACAGCACCGCTGCTTCATTCTTGGCTTTGGTGGAGGGCGCACCTCATGGTGCTTTCTTGGGCACGGAGTGCAGTATTTCATAACGCCGACCCGTTTCCCAGTCGAAATAGCGTAACCGGCCGCGCCATCGACCAGCCAGGATCCACAAAATGTTCTCCAAAAAAATGAACCTTTTGACGGGGTCCTGTTATCAACGGGTAGATGCAGAATGGAGAAGCCATTATGAAGACGATCAAACTTGTCTGCTTTGCTTTGCTGGTTCTGGCCGTGCCCGGGGCACGCGGCGAGCGGTTCCGCACGGACATCAATCCGGCACTGCTCTATTATCGAGCGTTTCTTCTGACACCAGATTTGTTCACGGCCGACCGCGACTACCTGTTCACGACCAATTGGCAGGGCCAAACGCTGCCGGAACGAGTTGGCAAGCTGATTGCCGACTACGATAGTCAGTTGCGATTGGTGTGGGAGGCAGCACAGCAAAAAGTTCCCTGTGATTGGGGTATTGATATGAGTCCCGGGCCAGACACGCTGCTTCCTCAATTGAACCGTGCCAGAGCCGTAGCCAGGGCGGCCCGGCTGCACGCGATGTGGGATTTGCAGCATGGCAATCAGGTTGGTGCGCGCGATAATTTGCTCGCTGCGTTCGCGCTGGGAAGAAACACCTCACGCGATGACACCGTGATTGGCGCGCTGGTTCAAATTGCCATTGAAGGTATCGTGTACGAAACCGTGGCGGAGAATTTCGGCCGGTTCTCACCGGAGACCTTGAAGCAGTTGGTGGATGGATTCGATGCGGCTCCAGCCCGGGGCACGATGGCCAATGCCACCGCGACCACGGAAGCGCCTGATCATACCGTTTGGATGGAAAACCGGGTCCTGGAATTGCGCAAGGAGTATCCCGGAATTGATGCCAAGGTGCTGGATAGCTTGAGACAACACATGGACGACACCAATATCTGGCCAAGAGTTGTTAAGGCGGCGGGAGGAACGAGTGATGGATTTCTCAAGCTGGTCCGTGACATGCAACCGCTGTATCCGCGCCTGGCCAGGATCATGACGCTGCCACTGCCAGAGTACGAAGACCAGATACAAAAGTTCGACGCGGAAGTTCGGGAATCTCAAAATCCTTTGGCTGAAGTTTTTATCCTCCAGTTGTCGGGGGCGCGTCCGAAGGAATTCACAATTCAAGCGATGGGAGCAATGGTGCGCGCCGCAGTGGAATACAAACTGCATGGCGAATCCGGATTGAAGAGCGTGATGGATCCTTTTGGAAAGGGCCCTTTTGGTTTCCGACGCTTTGAGTTCGAGGGGGTGGACCGTGGATTCGAACTCAAATCCGCCTATCCCGGACGACCCGTATATCCCTGCGTGCTCATCTTCGTCGAGAAAGAGGGAGCTCCATTTTACGTTGATGGACCGCAGGAGCGTATCGGTCACGCGGTGAAGCCATGATTCACAAAACAAAAGATTGATGGGTCGAAAAGTTCCAACAATGGAACTGTCCCTGTCTTGCGGCTATAATCGAAATGTGTTTAGCCTGAGTCCAACGTTCGTGGAAACTGAGGTCTGCGACACGCGGAGTCTTCTCGACCAAGCCCGGGCCGGCGACGCCGAAGCGTTCGGTGAGATTTGCCGCGTCCACGGAACCCGGCTGTTGCGACAAGCTGTCGCGCTGTGTGGCGACAGAACGCTGGCCGAAGATCTGGCGCAGGATACACTGGTGGAAGCATGGAAATGTTTGCGCCGCTACAATGGGCGCTGCAAGTTTTTCACCTGGCTTTGCGCGATTCTGCTGAATCGTTACCGTAATGCCCTCCGGGGAAATCGTCTTTTGCCCGCTTCCACGCTCGGCGTGCGGGATCAAGATGAATTTGACAAACACGCCGGCAATCTGACCGACCACGCCGCGCGGCCGGACCAAGCAGTCGAACGGCGCGAGGAGGCCATTCTCGTGCAAAAATGCGTCCAGGCATTGCCGGCCAAACACATGCAGGTCATCTATTTGCGTTTTTACGTGGATGATTCATTGGAGGAGATTGCCGCCGCTTTGGGTTGCCCGGTGGGGACGGTCAAATCCCGTTTATTTCATGCCTTGGACAAGCTGCGGAAAATGCAGGCCTTCAGCGGCCAACTGTCAGATTTCAAAACGGAAGGCGGGATGTTATGAAACCTTGTGCCCAGAACCGGAAACTCATTGCGTGGCTGGCCTTGAACGCGCTGGATGCGGAGCAGACGCGCCAGCTTCAGGCGCACCTTGAAACCTGCGAAGGCTGTCGCCGTTATCAGGCGGAAATCTCAAACGTGACAGAAAGGTTGTCGGCGGCGGAGACAACTTCTGATATTGACGCATCCGAAAGCTTTCACCGAGAAGTGGCTGGCAAATTAGAAGCGGCAAAACCGGATTCGCTTGGGGAGATTCTGGTGACATATGTCCGGGGAAGCGTGATGAATTGGCGCGTGGCTTTCCCGGCCATCGTGGCATTGGTGGTGGTCAGCGTAGTCGTCGCCATCTGGCGGCAACCACCGGATGTTTCTTCGTCCACACGGGTCGGCATTGAAACCGTGTCGGGATCGGGCGCGGACAATGATCTGGCACCGACCATTGCCAACTACCAGAGGGTTGCCAATCAGTCCTTGGACAAACTGGATGCATTACTGACCCGACAAGGCAACCGAGCGTTGCCGCCCATGCCAGTCTATACAGCTTCAACGCTCGCGCTCGCGAAAGGGTCGTGACGTGACTTGGGAATACTGCGATTTGGAGCAATTCCTGCGTGACGGAAGTGTGTCGCCCCGGACATGGCATGGGCATCGGAGGCTAGGTTTGAGGGAAAAACGTTACGGCTCTATCGCGACTCGCGTGAGCCGCTCCGTGGTGAGAAGTCCCTCCGGCCTGTGGACGGTGAGAATCTGGCACTGCCGCGCCGAACAAGACCGCCAGAGACTGGTGAAGCCACTGCGGTTTGCCGATCGTCGGCTGGACAAGTTAATGAATCGTGCGCCGACTGCACGGTGCGTTCGATCACTCCCTTATCGCTTTCGATTCGGCGCTGCCCCCGTCTGCAGGCTCAGAATCTGTGTGACCCGGGCTCGCGAAATGTGCTCTCTCGCGGCGACTTGCGCTCGGGCTGACCGGACAACTCCTCAATGCAGGAAGTCGGGAAGGGGAATGGTGAGGCAACAAACCGCTGCGCGCCCCATCGCGAGGATGGAATGCCAACGATCAGATCAACTTCCCAAGAAGTTCGTATTTTTCCCCGACCCAGGGAGCCAATTCAATTCGATCAGAATACGAACTTCTTCATGACTCCGTTGAGGCGCCTGCTCTGACCGGGTTTCATGAAATCTGCATCAAGCGCGCACATCGAATAGTTCGTAATCTCAGATCGGCGCCCGAGCTAGACAGTTTATTCAAAATGGCTCTGCGCCTGCCTGTCGAATCGGAACAGGGCTGCCTGTGGGCAGCTGACAGCCCTTTAGTGCAGTGCTCCCTGAAATTGGCCTTGCTTCCACAAACCGTCCTCCACCCGTCCATCCGGATAGGTCAGCTTACCCGTCCCATCAAACTGCCCCTCACGGAACTCGCCCACATAGGTTTGCCCGTCTGGCCACGTGAACGTGCCTTGACCGTGAAACATGCCATCCTTAAACTCGCCCATGTACTTCCGTCCATCCGGCCAGGTGCACGTACCTTGACCTTGGGCTTTGTCATTCCTAAACCTGCCTACCTGCACTCGTCCATCAGCCCATCTGGCGGTGCCTTGGCCATCCGCCGTTCCATCCCTAAACTCACCAATGTATTTCTGCCCATTCGGCCAGACAACGGTGCCCTGGCCATTCGCCGCGCCCCGCCTGAATTCGCCCACGTATTTCCGTCCATCTGGAAACGTCACCGCGCCTGCGTGTTGTGGGGCAATCAGCATTTCGAGCGTCGTGTCGGAGGCTGGATAGAAGTGTAGTTGTGCCAGTCCTCCCGGCGGGGGAGTGGCTAGCAAGCATTGGTCGTCCCGATTCAGCATACTGAGCAGCACGTGAGTGGTCCCCGGCAGCAAAGGATTGTCGGGAGGCAGGTGAAAGTTGGTCTGCGATATCTTCCATTCGTAGACGGTCAGCCAGTCGTAGCTTCTCAGAAAGGACAGGTCGACCTCGGAGGGCCAGGGATGTAGTTTCAATCCCAGCAGGTGCTCCGCATAATACCAGACCGTCCACTTGCTGCTACTGGTCGCCAGCATCACATCCCCGCCGGTCTGCTCGTGGACTTGTCGCAGGGCAGATAACACCGAAGGAACATCAGCGCATTCGCGCCACGCCTGTGCGTGCGTGAGATTGATGCCGCGCAGGCCGGACAAGGAAACCAGCACGAGCGCAGACCAGCCCGCCAGTCGCGGGAGCTTTCGTCGTGGTCGTGTCGCCAACAGGCCGAGGCAAACAACCGCCATCGGGAACAGGTAGAGCATGTACCGGCATAATGGGTCCCGCTCGCCAAGCCCCAGCAGGCAGTTCATCATGGAAACTGCCAGCGGTTTGTCTGCCGGCAGACGATGCGGGAACGCCGACGACCACTGTTTCTTGTACTCCCAAAACAGGTACAACGCTCCCATAAGGCAAGTGCTCAACAGGCAATGAACCCAAATCCTTACCCGTCTGCGGCCCAACCATGCAATCGTGGCTAAGATTGCGATGTAAAACACCACAAAGCAGGTGTGTGCCAGTGGTGTGAGAGCAGCAATCCAAACGGCTGGCGCCTTGGGCAAATACGACAAGGACAACATTGTGAGCCCAATCGCCAGGCCGTAACCACGGGCGATGCTGAAAAAGTCGAGCAGATATGAATTGGACAGCAAGACCACTGCGATGACCACCTGACTTACTGGGGACGGAAACAGCCGTACAACTCTCCAGACGCCCCAGCAGTAAAGCGCGAGTCCGAGCAACGCGGGGATTCTCGCCGCGGTTACTTCGTCAACCGGAAGAAGCTGAACGCAGGGCTTTGCCAGAAGTGTCGCTAGAAAATGCAGTGACACTACATCTTTGGGTAACACAGCTTCCTTGTAGGAACCCGCTTTGTAGGAACCCGCAAGGATTTGGCCATACGTGTAATGTGTCACCGCGACCGTGGCGTTTTCATCGTTGGTGATCGCCAAACGAACAGCGCGGTAGCCGCCGTAAAACAGGCAGAGCGCCAGTGGCACGATGACCAATGGTGTTGGCCATTTGGACACTTGCACTCTCGATGGGGTCGCCGAGGTCAACGCCTATGGTAAGATACAGGATTGGTGGCACAGTCCAGCTTTTTTTGGCTGGGGCGCCCGCACGGCACCAAGTTCGCCGCCAAGCCGGCCGCTGTCGTGTGTGTGGAATCTGGCATTCCTGGTATCGGGCTGCGCCCGGATCTGTTGGAAATTCATCCAAGCACGGTCTTGTCGCGCGCTCCAAGGCTTTTGTGCTTCGAGATCCTATTCCCGCGGTCACGCTGCCTGGCTAACCGGTTAATGCAGGAAGTCGGGGAGAGAATAGGGGAGGTGACAAACGGCTGAGGTTCCCAACGCGAGAGTGCAATTCCAACGATCAGGGTTACGTCCCAAAAAGCTCGTATTCTGCCCCGACCCGGGGAGCCAACTAGTCCCAAAACAAGCGTGTTTGTAGTTTTTTCTTGAGCCGTGAATTGCGCAGTCGGTTTCTGGTGCGGATTCAATCCCGAGTCGGCGGTTGTTTGCGTTTATCAGCGCCAAGCACCAGACGGTTTGGCTCCGATAAGCCGGTAGCGCATCGGAGTTTCTGTTTTTGGCGACACTCCGGGCGTCGAAAACGGCCTGAAATCGACGGGTTGCCTGCGTCCGTTACGTGACGCGCATGGTGCGCAAGGCTTCCCACGCACGGAAGAAGTCCGCCAGCCACTCGTTGTAGCCCAGCAGCCGATAAACGATCTGCCGCCCCGTGCGCACGATCTGCACCGGCAGCAGGATGATGGCGTGCAGGAAGCGGCGAAACTCCATGCGCAACAACTCCAGCCCGCGCCGGCGTCGGGGCAGCAACAGCGCGTACCACGCCTGCAGATTCCACGCCGACGCCGTCAGCACCAGGTACGCCCAGTTACTGAGCAGATCATCGACGGGCATGCGCATCGCGTGGACGCCGTTCTGGAGTTGTTCGATCACATGCTCCTGATCGCAGCGCTCGTTGGCCAAGCCGACCACCTGCTCGGCGCTCCAGTCGGTGCGCGTGGTGATGTAAAAGAAATAGCGGAGGTCATCGAACAACACCCGCTCGCCCTTCTGTACGCTGAGGTTCTTGCGCACCACCACCACGCGGTAGGCGCGTTGGCACTTGCTCGGTTGGTAGTCAAACTCCGCCACGCTTTCGCCGACCAGTTTCTTATTGAGGTAGCCCTTCTGGCGCACGATCCGTTCTTTGACCCGCCGCCGCTTGCGGCGCGGCTCGGTCGCGATCTCATACCGGTGCAGCCGCATCAGTGGCTTCCAAGCCTTGCGCGGCAAGGCTTCCGCCATCTCCACCAGGTTCGCATAGGCGTCCAGGCCGAACAGGAAATCCACCCTCGCCTCCGCCCAGCGGTCAAACTCGGTGGTCAGACTGAAATCAGTGTCGCCGCGCAGGCACAGCCGCCGGCTTTGTGGTTGGACCAACGCGATGGCGCGGTCAGTCCACGGCACGCAGCCTTGATGGCTCACCGCGTTGCCCGGCCGATTGACCAGATACAACACCTCGCGGGTGTTGGCCAGACTCACGATCAGTGGTGCGTAGCCCCAGATGCCGCTATGGGACAGCGCCATGCCACCCTTGCACTCGCCCCGCGTCGGCGCCATCGTGCCATCCACATCCACAAACGCTTCCTGAAGAAACCCGCGTGGCTGGCGCCGCCACACGCTCTGGCGCGTGCGGTTGATCGCCTCCAGCAACGTGACGATGTCGGCCCCGGCGAAGCGCCGCGTGAAATCGCCACTGGTGGTCGGATCAGGAATGCGTTGCGCGCCCAACCCGTTCAGAAACACCTCGTCGTTGCGGCGCAGTTCGATGTCCTCCAGCCGTTGGCCGCCGAGCAAGGCGTTGTACCTGAGATTGAGCACATGATCGCTCTCGTGGTACGGCAGATGGCGCTTGAGCAACTGCAAGCTCTCATCGATCGCCTCGACCAATCCCAGCTTCTGCACCATCAGATGCAACGCCCCGATCCCGCCATAGCTGGTCGCGCAACATTTGTCGCTGAGTTCGTAGTGAATGTTGGAGGCCGACAACATCGGCTGGCGTTGGTGTGTCCATGGTCGCGGCTTGAGGCGGCGACGGATTCGTTGCTTGCGTTTCTGCAGATGGCGACGGTAAGCTTGACTCACTTGAAATGCCCTTTCGTTCGGTGGTTTGGATTTGTCAAATCACGAATTACCGAACAGAAACGGGCATTTCGAGTTTATTCGGCTGGAATCACGCTTGTTGAGGGGCTAGTGCTCCGTCACCGTTCATCAGAACCGTGTGGGGAGGGCGAAGTTTACCCGCCTCTGGCGGCGCCGCAGGCGACCAGGGCTCCTGCTGAGCCGCGGCGTTGACGGAGAAAACAGTTGGCTCGCCGGGAGGATCGCCCTCCCAATCAAGGTTGACCGGGCACTAGTACTGCTGAACACAAGTATCCGAGAACATCGGATTTGATTCCTACCTCGTCGTCTTCGACTCTGCATCGCGCGCGCCTGCGACAGCCTCAAGGCACAGCCGCAAATATGGCTCGGGTGCCTCGCCGTCTTTCAGCGCCCGATCAAACTCCCGTTTGGCCTCATCGAGCTTGTCCAGTTGCCAGTAACACCGGGCCAACATAAGAGAGGACACAGGCGCCCCCTCGTTTCGGGCTCTCTCCAAGAATTCGACTGCCCAATCCCACACTCCGCGGAACGCATACCACTCACCCAGTACGCCAAGAGCTGCGGCGTCATTGGGATTCTCGGTGATGGCACCAAAAGCGCGGGGCAATCGCGCATTGAAAGCCTGATACGCTTCAGCCCTCGAGAAATCCCAGAGCGAGACCGTGCCGGCCCAGTCACTCGACAGCGCGGACTTCCCGTCGGGAGAGAACGCCACCCTGAAAGCACGTCCTTGAGGGCCGGTGACGCTCCGCAGTTCGCGTCCGCTGGCCACCTCCCACAACTTGATTGCGTCGTCACTACCCGACAGCGCGGACTTCCCATCGGGTGAAAACGCCACGCCGAGGACACCTCCCCGGTGGCCGACGAACGCACGCAGTTCGCGCCCACTGGCGGCCTCCCACAGCGTCACCGTGCCGTCGACGCCGCCCGACAGCGCCAACTCCCCGCCCGGTGAAAACGCGACGCTGGAAACACGTCCATGGTGGCCGGCAAAACTACGCAGTTCGCGTCCGCTGGCCACCCCCCACAGCGTGACGGTGCCGTCGACGCCGCCCGAGAGCGCAGACTTTCCATCCGGTGAAAACGCCACGCTGAGGACGCTTCCCTGCTGGCTGGCAAAACTGCGCAGTTCGCGTCCGCTGGCCAGATCCCACAGCGTGACGGCGCCGTCGAACAAACTGCCCGAGAGCGCGGACTTTCCATCCGGTGAAAACGCCACGCTGAGAACACCACCTCGGTGGCCGGCGAACCTGCGCAATTCCTGACCGCTGGCCACGTCCGACAGCGTGACCGTGCCGCCGAGACCGCCCGACAGCGCGAACTTCCCGTCGGGCGAAAACGCGACGCAGAGAACGCCTCGTCGGTGCCTGGCGACGGCGCGTAATTCCCGGCCACTGGCCACGTCCCACAGCTTGACTGTGCCATCGTACAGACCACCTGACAGCGCGACCTTCCCATCCGGTGATAGCGCTACGCTGGAAACACGTCCCTGGTGGCTGGCGAAGCTGCGCAACTCCCGAGTGCTGGCTACCTCCCACAGCTTGACTGTGCCATCGGCGCCACCCGACAGCGCGACCTTTCCGTTCGGGGAAAACGTGACGGCGAGAACACTTCCTCGGTGGCTGGCAAAGCTGCGCAATTCCCGACCGCTGGCCACCTCCCACAGCGTGACTGTGCCATCGCCATCACCCGACAGCGCGGACTTCCCATCGGTCGAAAACGCCACGCTGAGAATACTTCCCTGGTGGCTGGTGAAACGGCGCAATTCCCGACCGCTGGCCACCTCCCACAGCGTGACCATGCCGTCGACACCGCCCGACAGCACGAACTTCCCGTCCGGTGAAAACGCCACACTCCGCACGTCTCTCTGGCGGACGGTGAAACCCTGCAGCTTTCGTCCACTGTCCACCTCCCACAATTTTATGGAATCATCGCTGCCCGATAGCGCGAACTTCCCGTCGGGCGAAAACGCCACGCCAAGAACACTTCCTTGGTAGCCGGCGAAGCTGCGCAGTTCGCGTCCGCTGGCCACGTCCCACAGCTTGACTGTGCCGTCGTCGCCGCCCGATAACGCAAACTTCCCGTCGGGCGAAAACGCCACACTTCGCACATCTCCTTGACGGCCGGCGAAATCCTGTAGTTTCCGCCCGTTGGCCACGTCCCACAGCTTCATGGTGTCGTCGCCGCCTGACAACGCCAGTTTCCCGTCAGGTGAAAACACGACGCCAAGGACGGCTCCCCGGTGGCCGGCGAAGCTGCGCAGTTCGCGTCCACTGGCTACCTCCCACAGCTTGACTGTGCCGTCGCCGCCGCCCGACAGCGCGAACTTCCCGTCGGGTGAAGACGCTACGCTCTTGACGCCTCCCTCCTGGTGGCCGGGGAACAAATTCAGGGGAGGGGGGCAAGACCGGTAGCTGTCCCAGAGGCCCAAGAGGGCACCGGTTATGGGACGCCCACATCCTTTGAGCAATCCGATCGCCTCTACGTAGCGCGCTCTGGCCTCGTCTCCGCGCTGTGCGCCCACCAGGGCGTCGCCTTGCGAGAGAAGGCTTTCAGCGAGTCGGAGGTTTGCTTCACCGGTTGCCGACACGGCCGTTGTGCGCACTTGGGCGATGCGGATGTGCGACGCGACACCTATTCCTGCGACGGCAACCGCACCGACCGCCCCAATGGCCACGAGCCGACGGTACTTGCGCAGCCACTTCCCGAAGAAATACGCGGCCGTCGGTGGCCGGGCAGACAACGGCTCGCCCGCCAGATAGTTGGCGATATCTTGCGCCAAGTGCGCGGCAGAGTCGTACCGCTTGTTCGGGTCGTGAGCCAGGCATTTCAGCAGGAGCGCTTCGAGTTCCTTATCGACCTGGCTATTGGCTGCGCTTGGCCGCCTTGGTTCCCCCTGAGCGATCCGCCGCACGACGTCCTGCCAGCCTCCCGACTGGCCGTAGGGAGAGGTTCCCGTCAGGCAGTGGTACAGAATCACTCCCAAGCTGTAAACATCGCTTCGGGCATCCAACCGATCGCGCTGTCCGGCCGCCTGTTCCGGTGACATGAACGCGGCCGTGCCGACGACCTGTCCTGCCACGGAGGTTGTCAGTCCCACTTTGCCCGCCCGCATTGACTTGGCCAACCCGAAATCCAGCACGTGCGGCTCGCCGTCCTGGCTCACAAGGATGTTCGACGGTTTCAAGTCGGTGTGGATGACTCCGCGTTGGTGGGCATGATGCACCGCGCGACAGACCTTTTCCATCAGCCCCAGGATCTGCCGTTGCGTCAGGTGATTTTGTCGAATGTATTCGTCGAAGGGCAACCCATCGATGAACTCCATCGCGTAGCAATACACACCTTGGCGCAATCCGCTGTCATACACGCGAGCAATGTTCGGGTGCTCCAGGCTGGCAGCCAATTCGACTTCCCGCTCGAAGCGAGTCCGCAGCTTATCGGAACCGATGATTGCCGGGTTCAGCAGCTTGAGCGCGACTCTTCGTCTCGTGCTGAGCTGCAGGGCCCGCCAGACTGCGCCCATTCCGCCCTCTCCCAGCTTGCCGGCAATCTGGTAACCCTCGACCTGTGGCGCATAGTGCGGCGGCACGGGATGTTCACCGGTGGCTGCATCGCTGATCTCCGGACGGAACTTGCTGTCTGGCGACGCAGGCATTGCTCGTTCTTGCTTTGGCGGGCCTGATCCGACGAGCGTCAGCGCATCCCGAAGAAGCGATCTGGTTGCTTCGTCGACCCACGGTTGGGCGATAACCCATTCCATCCCTTGGCGCAGAGCGTCGTCGTCCAAACTGGTGATCCGTTGGCCGCAACGCGTCAGGGCGACAGCAATTGCGGCGTAATAGACGGCGGCCGCCACTTCAGTCGGGAAGGTGCCTTCGGGATTGTCTCGGTTCGCCTTGGCAAACTCCTTCATGATCTTCAACGCCCCCAGCGGCGGATGGGGATGGCGCAACAGGTCACCGAAGGTGTTTACAGGAAAGTTGGCCGATGGGGCAATCGCCTCGAGCATGCCCTTTGACTCCGGGGCGAAGTTCCCCAAGTCAAACGCCAGCGGCGAATCCAGTTGGTGGCGGAGAATCGAGCCCAATTCTTGCGGATGCCAGTCATGCTTCGTACCTGTGTCGAGGTCCATCATCCGGGCCAGGGAAGTGGGGTCGCTTCTGCTCAAATCTCGTTTTGCCACGGTCATCCGATATCGTGGGTCCAAGCGTTTATCTGTCCATGCTACGCAGAAGGTGGCTCAATCATGCGGCTGCCCGTGAAAGAATCGCGCGGAGTTCCTCGATTTCTCTATCTATGCCGCCCGTGTCCCCTGCGTACTCGGCGACAACCGCGTGTAGAGCCCGCACAAACATCCGCTTGGCCGTGACCAACGCGTTGGAAGCTTCCGTGGGAGATTTGAAACCGAATCGTTGCACCACCCGTTCGTATGGCAGAGGTTCGACCCCGTCAAGGATGGGGGCCACGACGCGGCAGTCGAACACGCTCCAATAAGCCGGCCTGCCAGACGTCGTGCATTCGGCCTTCACCCGCTCCAGGGCTTCCACGATTATTTCGTGGGCCCATGCCACGTCGAATGGGTCGGGTGGGGGTGGGACCGCGCCGAATTGATCGGAAACATCGTCTATGCTTACGAATCCTTGCTCTGGCAATCGTTTCTTTGCGCTGTCGCGTCGGACCACGCTGATGACGTAGTGATCGAGTGCCGTGAGGAGGATGGTGCGGAACCTGCCCTTCCCGGGATCGGCCCGGGAGACGAGGCCGCCATCCAAGACCTTGGTGGAAATGAAGCCTTGGATCAAATCGTCTGCCTGAGCGGACGGGATCTTCTTCTTCAGCACCAGATGAGCCTTGAGCGCCGGCCGGTAGCGGCTCAGTAATTCATCCAACGACTGAAGCCCGGTCCGCGCACCAAGCGAGCTGGCGCGAGCGACCAAAGACCAATCTGTCGTCGGCAAGGCCCGGAACTCTTCTGGCGCATCGCTGGACATGGAGGCATCTCCACCAGATGCGGCGCCAGTTTACCAAAGTGCGCGCGGCGCTGCAAGATTCGGTTCTGGTTTGCGTATTCACCGGCGAGGCATATGAGGATCGGGCAAAAGGCCAGTTCAACCTGGAGGGTCACCGGAATCATGAACGGGACCAATGAATCGTGCGCGGCCGGCCCTGCATTTGCCGACAAACCTACTCGTCCCAGGACCATTATCATTCTCTGCGCCACAGTCGCGTTGGTGTGTGGTGGCGTGAACGGCGGTCATGCCGTCGACATCGCCGCGATCGAAGGTTATCCCAGCGGTACGGTCGTCATTATCGACTCAAGTCCCGTCATCACGGCCATCGCGTCCCGCGGCGGCGGGTATACCGTGAATGGGTACACGTACAACTACTGGGGAATTTTTGTTCAGGATGCGACCGGGGCACTCGCACTCTACGGTACCCTGCCTAGTGACACCACTGAGCCCAACCCGGCCGGGGGGGATGTTGTGAACGCAGTCGGCACGTTTTCTCCGTTTCACCAGATTCCGGAGATCGGCTCGATGAGCAGTCTCACCCGGATTTCCGGGGGGAATTCGGTGCCCACGCCTCCCGTCTTTACGATTCCACAATTGACCGCGTCGGGGACGATTCCTCAAAACCAGGCGGGCTACGTGTTGCAGTTGCAGAACGTCACGATTTACGCGGATTCGGGCGCCACCATCCCTGCGTCGGGTAACTTCCCCAATGGCGATACGACTTACTACGTCAAAGACAGCGGCGGCAACATCATGGCAATGTATTTCTGGGTGACGTCTTATTCGGCTGACGGAGATATGATTGGCACCGCCATCCCGACCGGACCGGTCAATATCACCGGATTTGTGGAGGTCTATCCAGGTTTGCCTGCCGAGATCATCCCGCTGGCATTTACGCCCGCAGGACCTTCGTATTCGATCGACACCATCAGTCTGCCTCCGGCTGGGGGCGCGACCAGCGGCGGCGGCGCGGTGAACGGCGGATCGAACGTGACCGTGTGTGCGACGCCAAACTTTGGCTACGCGTTCGTCAGTTGGACGCTGAACAGCAATGTGGTCAGCACGTCGGCTTGCTACGCGTTTATTGCGGTCAGTAATGTGACCCTGACAGCCGACTTTGCGCCGAGCTTGAACAGTTGGATCAACCCCGTCAGCGGCAAGTGGGAAACCGGCAGCAATTGGTCGTTGGGCACGCCGTCCATCGCCGATGCCGCGGACTTCATTACGAACGGAAACACCAAGGCCGTGTTGATGGACAGCGCGACGGCGACGAACGCCAGTGCGCTCACGATTGGCAACCTGACCATCTCGGCGGCCGCCGGCGAAACAAACACGCTGCAAATCAGCATGGGCAGCCCGAGCGCGACGTTGAACGTTCTCAACAGTCTTTCCGTGGGCAGCGGCGGGGCCCTGACCATTTCCAATTCCGCGCTGACAGTCGGTGGGATTTCAAATGGTAGTTTCGCCATCGATGGCAGCGTCGCCGTGCTGGATGGCAGTACGGTGACCGGTACCAATTCTTTTTCGCTTACGGTTGTGGGACGCGTGGCAACGGGAACCCTCTCAGTGAGCGGCGGCGCGTTGCAAAGCAGCAGCCTGTATTTGGGAAGCGGGAAAGTGTCGTCTGGTGTGGTTTCGTTGGATGCGGGGAGCGTGGCGTGTCGCGACCGCTTGCTGGTGGGTGGCAATGGTGCTGGGGCAGTCTGGCAGAGCGGCGGCTTGTTGATTGCCACGAACATCCTGAGCGCGATTGGTTTTTTGGGGCCTGGTCAACTCACCATATCAAACAGCACGATGCTGGCAGGTGACCTGACGGTGGGCTGTTACACGCAGGGGATTTCAACAGCCGCGAATACTCTGACCGTGGCGGGCGGCCAGTTGGCCCAGAACGGTAGCTACACCATGATCGGTTGCTCGGGTGTGGGCCAACTGACCGTGGCGGGAACGGTGGTTTTGAACTCGCTGCTGGGCGTCGGCATCGACAAGGGGACCGGCGCGGTTTGGGTCGTCGGCGGACAATTGACCGTGACCAACGGCGACACGTTCATCGGGTGCTCGGGCTTGGGACAACTGATCGTCTCCAACGGGACCGTTCGCGCCAACACACTGTACGTTGGCAACGATCCGTTCGCGATTAGCGACGTCTTCTACACCAACGCTCCTGTGTCACAAGGCGTGAGCAGCGGCATCAGTGACGGGACTTTGACGGCCGCCGGCGGCACGGTCGTGGTTCGCTCGAATTTGGTCGTCGGCGCATATGTCGGGGCGACGGGCACGGTCTGGGCCACGGGCGGACAAATCATTGCCACCAACGATGCGACGGCTGTTGGATACATGGGTATCGGCCGGATGGCCGTCTCGAATGGCACGGTCGAGACTCTCGGAATGTTTGTGGGTCAGGTTGGGGATTCGCAGGGAACGTTGACGGTGGCCGGCGGCGCGCTCATTTCATGGGGAGATGTCGTGGTGGGTGATTGCGCGACCAACGCCACGGGCCAGATCATGGTGGATGGCGGAGACCTGTTTGTCATCAACGCCAGCCATAATGCTGTACTGGATTTGAGGAATGGGACGTTGACCCTGAGTTCAGGGTTGTTGTTGGTCGACACGCTGATCGTCACGAATCCCTGCGCGCAGATCGTTCGCAACGGCGGCTGGCTGATTTACGACAACCTCGTGCTCGATCCGAACGGCGACAACGACGGCGACGGCCTGCCGAACGGCTGGGAGCAAGCGTACGGACTTGACCCGTTGGATCCCGCGGACGCGAACGTGGACTCCGACGGCGATGGGTTCAGCAATCTGCAGGAGTATCAGGCCGGCACGGACCCGGCCAACAGCGCGTCGGCGTTACGAGTCATCGATCTTGAGCCGGTGGATGACGATATGCTGATCACATGGACAGCGGTGGGCGGTAAGCGGTACGTGCTGCAGACAGCCACTGGCGACAGCGGCGGCTTCTCAACTGACTTCGTGGATTTGAATCCGGCGATCGTTGCCTCGGGTACGGGTGACACGACGGTGACCGTGCTCCACATGGGAGTGCTCACCAACGCGCCGGCCCGCTTCTACCGGGTGCGGTTGATTGCGTCGCCGTGAAGGAGAATGATGCGATGAAACGTACGAAAGCAGGCAAGGATGAAGTCGCGGCGTTCACCTTTGCCGAATTGCTGGTTGCCACCGCCGCGCTCTCGGTCATCGCGGCGTTGGCCCTCCCGTCGCTCAGTGACGCGAACGCCAAGGCCCGGGCCGCATATTGCATGTCGAACCTGAAACAATGGGGTGTGGGCTATGAGCTCTACGCTGCCGATTGGAATGGGTATTTACCAGCGGAGGGAACCGCCCAGTCCCTCTCGTGCAGGCGGTGTTGGTACAACGCGGTGCCGCCCTATTTGAAGATTTTGGCCTACAAGGATCTTCCCGGGGTCGGAGGCACAATTCGGCAGTTCGGGCAACTACGGATCTGGGTTTGCCCGGAAAAGAATCTGCGGAATGTCAGGGGTGTGAGCGGAAAAAACTCCGTGTCTTATGGCATGAACGACTATCTGGACGGCAACAACCTTGACGATGTCTCGCATCACACCCTGCAGCACGCGAACCTCTCGTCGATCGCCGAGCCTGGGGTAACGGTGCTGCTGTGCGATATCAAGACAAGCCAGTTTTACTGTGATCCGATGGACACCACCTTCCAGTCCTATCCCTGGCAGGACAAGGGGCAAGGGCTCCATCAAAACGGTGCCAACTTCCTGTTTGTGGACGGCCACGTGTCGTGGTTTCCCGTGAACGCCTATTGGGATGGCAGCAACGGGATCACGAATAATCCCGCGCTGCGGTGGTATCCGTGAGCCCGAAGCTTGGGCGCTGCAGGATTTGGCTCTGGTTTGCGTATCCATCGTGGGGAGATGCGAACGCGCCGCCTAGAAGAAGTCGTAGGAAGCAACGGCCGGGACGATTCTAGCAGTTGCAAGACCCGTTACCGTCCGACGCGGCAAATTGGAGGAGAAACGACCGAGTGAAAAGGACCGCCCACATTGTTACGATGGTTGTACTGGCGAGCGCGGGGCTCCTCACCGCTGGTTATGCCCAAACCAATAGCTGGATCAGTCCGACCCGGGGATACTGGGACGATTACACCAAATGGTCGCTCGAGGTCGCCCCCGGCAATTCGCAGTCCGTCTACATCACCAACGCCGTCTCCAAGACCGTCACCATCGATTTTTTCACGTCGGGTTATTATCCCGACGCGATGACCGTAAGTG
Source organism: Verrucomicrobiia bacterium (assembly GCA_035515475.1). Taxonomy (GTDB): domain Bacteria; phylum Verrucomicrobiota; class Verrucomicrobiia; order Palsa-1439; family Palsa-1439; genus DATJBF01. Next base: position 70,906 of record DATJBF010000047.1, on the reverse strand, counting down.
ATTTGGATCTGTCGGCTCCCGCGGGGGCGACGAACACCTTGGAGTTGGCCGATGCCGGGACCGACTCGGCCCTGTCGGTTTTGGACACGGTCAGCGTGTCCGCTGGCGGCGTACTGAGTTTGGCCAGCTCAGCGCTCTCCATGCACGCCGTCGTCAACAGTTTCACCAATGGCGTGTTGAGCGTCGATGGCGTCATGGTCCTAAACAGCAACAGCCTCGTCATGGCTGATAGCGGCCTCTTCGTCGGCGTCGATTCGAACGCGAGTGGGTCCTGTCTGGTGGCTGATGGACGGTTGTTCCTGACGAACACGGCGACCTCGGCGATCGGCGTCAGCGGCTCCGGCCGGATGATTGTCTCCAACGGTGAGGTTCAGGCGCAATCCGGGTTTGTAATTGTCGGCTCCGGCAGCGGTTCGCAGGGCGCGCTGACGGTGGCTGGCGGTGACTACACGTGTTCGCGGTTGGGTCGTTTGGCGCTGGGCATGGAGACCGGAGCCGTCGGCACAGTCTCGGTGACGAGTGGGAGCCTGATCTTGACCAATGCGTTGATCACGGTTGTCGGCGGTAATGGCATTGGCGAACTGAATCTGTTGACCGGGACGAACTACCTCGGACCACTTTCAATCGGCAGCGATACGGGCGGGCAAGGCACTTTCACCGTAGCCGGCGGCGTGAACAACGTTCAGGGAGCGATCCTCTTGGGGAGCAGCCCGGGTGCGACCGGCACGGTGTGGGTGACGGGGGGGCAGATCACGGCGACAAACTGGCCAGCGTATATCGGCCTGTACGGCAGCGGACTGCTAACCGTCTCCGACGGGTCTTGGTTGGGTTGCGCAATAACCGTTGCCTCGGAGGTCAACTCACGAGGTGCGGTCAATTTGGAGGGGGGAACCATGTCGTTGCTCGCCAGATTGACCATCGGAAACTGCCCCGAGGGCGGAGTGGGAGTTGTAAACGTGGCTGGCGGCGGGTTGTATGTCACCAATGCGGCGCACAACGCAGTCATCGACGTGCGCAACGGCCAATTGAACCTCAATGGAGGCGTGCTACAAGCCGACGCGTTGATTATGACGAATGCCTGCGGCCTGTTCGTCCGCGATGGCGGCACGTTGAGCGTCGGCAGCCTTGTGCTCGACCCCAACCTGGATGCCGATGGCGATGGCATGCCCAATGGCTGGGAGCAATCGTACGGACTCGACCCGTTGAACCCCGCTGATGCGAACGTGGACACCGACGGCGACGGGTTCACCAACCTGCAAGAATACCAGGCCGGCACGGACCCGACCAATAGCGCTTCGGCGTTCCGCATCGTTGCGATTGCGCAAGCGGATGACGACATGCGCATTTCGTGGACCGCGGTGGGCGGCAAGCGGTACGTGCTGCAAACAACCGCGGGCGACAGTGGCAGTTTCTCGAACGGCTTTGTTGATTTGAATCCGGCGTACACCGCGCCGGGCACAGGTGAGGTAGTGATGACCGTGCTCCACCCGGGAGCGGCCACCGGCTCCCCCGCTCGGTTTTACCGGGTGCGGCTGGTGCCATAAGCGCACGAAGCAAGTCGCGACGAAAACAACGATGGACAGAGCGGAGGTTCACAAGCCATGCAACGAAAACTGAAATCCAACCGGTTCTGGACGCCTCCCCCCGCGCGTCGCGGAGGTTTCACGTTGACTGAATTGGCTGTGCTGGTGGCCGCGGGCACGGTCTTGTCGGGTCTGCTTCTGGCGGACCTGAGCCAGGCCCGCACGAAACTTCTGCGGCAGGCGTGCGCTGCCAACCTGAAACAGTGGGGCATGGCCATCTACCTGTACACGCAGGATTACAATGGGACGTATTACTATATGAACATGATCCCTGTGAATTGGGATGACAGCGGTTCACCGTACTTTCGCTATCTCGGAGGCAGCGACTCGGTCGCAACGATGCGCACGATGAGGGTTTGCCCGGCCGTCCTCGCCCGCATGACTCAGGATCAGGTGGTCAATGGCATAATCGTCCCACACACCTACTCGATGCCGGTAGCCACGACCCGGGTTGCCGGGGGATATGCTAACGTATTGCCCTCAGTTGGCGGCTTCATGGGGTTCAACTTGAGGACGGTACCGTATCCGTCTCAGTATTTGCTGATGATCGATTCGAAGGGCAATACACTGACGTGTGGCGGGCTGGTAAGCGCGGTGACGACGATCAATACAGCTTCAGGCGATAGCATTTCCGCAATTGATCGGCATGGCGGTGGCGTAAATTGTCTGTTTGGAGATTTCCATGTGGAGTTCGTCTCGTCCCAGACGCTCTCGAATCAAGATGCAGTTTCCTGCAAAACCGGGAACCCGTGGTTCATGATGAATTAGCAGGGCCTTGGTGATAACTGGGCCCCCCCGGGTGTGCATCCTCGCTCCTCCCGGCGAGTGGCTCATTTGTCATCGACGTCGTGAAGGGCAATTCCTGTGAAGGGTAATTCCTTGACAGTGTCGGCGAAATAGACTAGTAAACGGCGTGCGGGAAGAGAGTGTTGAAGAATGATGTGTAGAATGGGGGGAAGTAAGCTCGGTCGAATCGGGTAGCAGAGGACTCACTAAGGTTCACTCTCCGCGGCCAGTCCGTCCCCGTCGTTTGCCTGTTGAACCTACTGTTTCCCTGACACCGGACGATTGCGTCAACTGCGCCGATCGGGAAATGATTCCGGCAGCCAAGAAGCTGGACGGAACAGCGGCTCATGAGGTATCAGGAGGATTTCCTCACGCTGGAGTCGATCAGAACGATGGTCGCTCCGGCTGGGCGGCTGCTCGCCCCTGCGAGTCCGTCAGGAAATCTCGCGACGGATGTTCTCCAGCGATCCATCATTCTGCCACGGCAGACCGTCCTTGCGTCAGCGTCGTGGATTGAAAAGGTCCGACAGGGGAAAGAGGTTGTATCGTAATGAGAAGAGTTCGAACGAATGACAAATATCGTAAATGGAAAGGTGTCGTCGCCGTATTGATCTCCATGGTGATCACCAGTGTGGGTTTGGCCGACATGATGGCCACCAACTCCGCAGGAGTCCGTGCGGGGATTACTGGCATCGTCTTCCGGCCAGCAGCTTACGGAGCGGGCGATACCGTCGGGCTGCAGTTTGCCGTGCGCGATCCTTCGGAGACAAACGTAACCACCTTGGTATTCCAGCGTAGTCCCAATTTGACGAACTGGACGGACTATTTGTCGCTGACAGTAACGGGAAATTATCCGATCGCAGGTATGGGTTCTGCGGAGGCGCCCGACCTGGTAACTCCAACGCCGCAGTTTTACCGCATCCGGCTGCTCAACTTCTGATCGGGTGGTAGACCGGCGCGGTTGACGCGCTGGGCGTCCACCGGGAACCGCTTCGGTTAACGGGTCAGCCGACCATTACCAGCGGGCGGCTGGCGTCTTCGTTGCGGGTTCCTTCGGCAAACTCTTCGTAGCGCTTCTTGATCCGATACGCATCTTTGCCGACGTGGCCGTCGCGGGCGCCGCCGATCCGAATCAGTTTATCCAGGCTCACCCGAATGGTATCTTGGCTTGGATGGCTTCTGGGGCTCAGCAGCAGTGAGATTACCAGCAGCACGAGCAAGATGCCCGGCAGCATCACCGCGGCGATGATCCAACATACCAGCGCTCCATTAGGCATCATGACCTCCCGTTCCACCGTGCCACGCGGGGTTTGTACTCCACCCGCAAGCGAATGGGTCGAACTTCAATTCGGCTGAAGCTGCCATTCCCCTCGGTAGCCGTGGTAATCCCCTGGCAGCTTCAGCCCGAGTCTTCCAAAGTTTACTCTGGTTATCCTGACGAATCATTTCTTCACAAACCTTCGCTAGGCACGACTACTTCCTGTCGTCAACAAACCGGTTCCCGATGGTTGCGTCATTGCACGCCCACACGGCTGGCCTGCCGCACGTCTTGGTACACCCGAACGTTGGTGGCCCCGCGGCTCGTACGATGCGGCCGGGTCGGACGCCGGCGAAACGTCTCTTGTTCGTAAGGAAACAGCCAAAATAAAATCTGCCCGATCCGATTGGCTTCCTCGGGGAATTGTTGGAAGCGACTGATTGATTTCATTGCGCTTCCGTAAGTTGATGGCCGCGCGGCGCGACGGATTGACGGGGCCGACGATCGTCCTCTTGCCATGTGTCAGGGGCAGCGTTCAGACCAAGCCCGGCTGCGCGGAACGGGACGAGTTTCTTGGGAATCGACGACTTGCTCAAAGCCGATAGCGGCGACGAGGGGGACCGTTGGGGCATCAGCTGGCGGTAGCCCGGTGCGAGTTTGTGCAATGCGGTGAGGGTGTCTTGCACTTGGAGAAGCGCTAAGTCACTAGGCGAGTTCATTGCACGGGTAGGATCCGAGACTATCGCCGCTGATGCCCCTGTTCCGGCCACATCTGACGGAAATTCGGTTTCTTCCAGGAGCGAGTTGCGCACGGCAACGAGGTGCTTTTCGCCGGTCGGATGGGGCGTGACGGACACGGTCAACCGTCCGTCATCCTTCCTATCCACGAATAGCTCAAGCTCTCTGTTCATGATTGTTGTCGCACCTCCATTATTACGTCAGGACTCAGCCTCTCCACAATCGGCGGGAGGATGGTTTTCCATTACGAGATTGGCCGGGAGGGGATGAGATTTAGTCCGAGATACAAAACGGTCTAAGGCGCGATTGTGCGAGCTGAGATAAGCAAGGTAAAGTTCAAGGGCAGAGCAAACAGGACAAAGATGCCGGCCATGTTACAGGATCGACGGGTGAGCAGCAGCGGTGTTGGCAATCAACATGGTCCCTGTCGCGTTTCAAACTACAGGGCCGTCCGAGCGATTTGGTGCTCGCGACCGAGCGGGGGAACGCGAATGAAGTGATCGGGTTTGGGCAGACATAGGGAAGCGACATGAACAACAGGGTTTCGGTTGGGGTCTTGGTGGGGCTGTCAAGCTTATGATTCTCAGCATCAGCACCGCGGAGTCGTCTGGCATCAATATTTCGGGGTTCATCACCGGTTCAGCCGCCGCCGGCGCCAGATGGACGCTGATCGGCAGTTTGGTTCTGCGTACTGGTGGCGAATCACAGGGACCCGTGGGCCAGAGTGAGTGTGGATGAGACCAAGACATTTACCGCCAATCCAACTGGGAGCCGACTGACGAGGGGCCATGCAACTTAAAGATGTCATGAAACGAAGCATCGCGGTCGTCGCTCCCGACACTTCATTGCGCGAGGCCGCGCACAAGATGAGCGTTCACAATATTACCGTGCTACCCGTGTGCGAGGGGCGGAGAATTGTGGGTTTGTTGACAGCGCGTGATCTTACCGTGCGGGCGACAGCGCAAGGGTGCGATCCCCGCACCAGCACGGTGCGCGAAGTGATGACGTTTCCCGCGGTTTGGGGCCGCGAAGGCCAGAAGGTTGGCGAAGCGGCCCATCTGATGCAGAAGTGGCAACTTCACCGATTGCCCGTGCTCAATCGACAGAAACACTTGGTGGGTATGGTTTCCTTGGGCGATCTGCAAGGGTTACCCCGCTCGAATAACCAATCGCCCCGGTCGAAGCGGTAAGGCTTCCTTTTGGGAACCTGCTTCGCTATAGTCTTTCGTCTCCTTGGTCTCATGCGGTATTTGTTCCCCGCTCATTCGCCGCTCGAATTCTGATCTGAGCGTTGCCGGACACGACCGCTGTGGGATCTGCGGGGGTGGTAACCTGGATGGCGTAGCCAAAAAGCGGCCCGAAACGGCAAGTGTAAGACCGTTTGGGGTTCCCGCTGGAGAAGGCGCGGTGGCGGATGGCACGACAATCCCACGCAGTTGCCTCCTTACAAGCCTGCAAGTTGCTGCTTAGCAAGGCCACAATGGACTTGCAAACTGCCCAACCTCAGGTAGGCTTATGAGGCACTTGGAGAATAGCGATGCCCGGAGGCTCCATTCAGTTGGGACCCAAACGGTCGGCGTCTGGTCTGAAGCCGGACGTTGCACCTGTTCTTCCATTTGGCAGGAACCGAGGTCGGGTCGAGCGTCTCGACGAAGGGGAAGGATTTGAGTGGATTCGTGAGGCCCTGGCTCGGACGCAAGAGGCACTGGAAACCCTGTGGGAAGCGGAGGAACTGCATCGATTGCTGTTCGTGAAGGTTCCGCAACCGCGCTTCGTCTGCGATTCCAAAACGCTGGCTATTTTGGCTGTGAACGAGGCGGCCATCCGCAGCTACAGGTATTCCCGCCAGGAATTCCACCACATGACCGTGACGGATTTGAGTGCGCCGGAATCGCGGGCGGAATTCAAGAAGTACTGCCAGCAACTGGCCTCGTCCCGAAGTGCGGCGAGCGACGGACAAGACCATGTATTCCGCCATCGGAAAAAGGACGGCCGGTTCATCGACGTCGAAATTGACGCGGCGTTGATCCCGCTACGGGGCCGACGGGTATTTCTGCTGTTGGCGCAGGACGTGACTGAAAAACGGCGTGCTCAGCAGCGGTTGCGAGCCCATCAGGCAACCACGCATGCGCTGGCCGAATCGTACACTCTGGATGAGGCTGGTCCGAAGATATTTCGGGCCATCTGCGAGAATCTGGGTTGCGACTGGGGCGAGTTGTGGAGCGTTGACCCGGCGGCGCAGGTTCTGCGTTGTGCGCAGACCTGGCATCCGGGGTCGCCCGGGCTCTCCCAGATGGAGCACATCATGCGGGATGCGCATTTTGCGCTCGGCCAGGGAGTTCCCGGCACGGTCTGGGCGCGCAACAAACCGTTCTGGATAGCCGACATTGCCCAGCAGCCCGAATTTCGGCGAACGACTGTGGCCGACAGATTTGGCTTGCGGACCGTATTTGCGTTTCCGATCCGATTGAACAAGGAAGTGCTGGGCGTCATCACAATTTACCGACGGCAGGTGCTGCCGCCAGACGAGCATTTGCTGCAGTTGTTACGGGATATCTGCAGCCAGATCGGTCAAGTGATGGGCCGCCGGCGCGCCGAGGGGCAGTTGCTGGAAATCAGCGAGCGCGAGCAGCAGCGGATTGGACAGGATTTGCACGACGGCTTGTGTCAGCAGTTGACCGGTATCGCTTACATGGCCAGCAATCTGCACGGCAAACTCGCGAAACGATCGCTTCCCGATGCGGTGATCGCGGCACGAATAGCCGAGTTGTCGCAGGCGACCGCCGTTCAGGCGCGGCAGATTGCCCGTGGACTCAGTCCCGTGAAGTTGGGAACGATGGGCTTGGTGGCCGCACTGGATGAACTGGCGTCCTCGATCGGAGCCATGTTCTCGATTTCTTGCCGATTTGAATCGGCCCGCCGGGTCCGCGTTCGCGACCATGGAAGGGCGGTTCACCTCTACCGCATTGCCCAAGAGGCGGTCCACAACAGCATCACTCACGGAAAGGCGACAGAGATCCACATTTCTCTCAATCGGAGACGCGAGGGCATCGCGCTCAGCGTATCCGATAATGGCTGCGGTCTGCCCAAGGTCTCGGCCGAGAGTTGGGGCATGGGCTTTGAGAACATGAATTACCGTGCCCGGGCAATCGGTGCACGGCTGCAATTCGGTAACCGCGACGGAGGCGGAACGATCATGAACTGCATATTGCCCACTCGGGCGCGAAGGCCGGAATGAAGGAGGTGCGAGGAAAACAACCGAACGCTCCGGCCGACGGGAAACAGCGGGTCCTGTTGGTGGACGATCACCCGGTTCTGTGCGAGGGCTTGGCGCAACGGATCAACGAAGAACCGGATCTCGAGGTCTGTGGCCAGGCGCGTGATGCTCATGCCGCCTTGGAGGCCATCGAGAAGCTGCGGCCGGACATTGCTATCGTGGATATCTCGCTGGGCGAGGGCAGCGGCGTCGAGTTGGTCAAGGACGTCAAAGTGCGCTACCCCGGCTTGCCGACGCTGGTGTTATCGATGCACGATGAAGCGCTCTATGCGGAACGTAGTTTGCACGCCGGCGCCAAAGGTTATGTGATGAAGCAGGAGGAAACCGGCATTCTGTTGCAGGCGATCCGGCAAGTGCTGCGCGGCCAGGTTTATTTGAGCGAACGGGTTAAGAACGCAATCGTCAATCGCATCGGAGGCAATCCACCCGAAGGCAAGGTAACGTCAGTCGCCTACAAATTGAGCGACCGCGAGTTGGAAGTCTTCCAGTTGATCGGCGACGGCTATGCGACCCACGAAATTGCCCACCGGCTCCATCTCAGCACCAAAACCGTGGCGTCGCACCGGGAACACATCAAGCAAAAGCTGAACCTGAGAACCGGTGAGGAGTTGGCTCGCTACGCCATTCATTGGCAGCGCCACCGCGAAACCGAGGCGGGGGCCGCATCGTCCGCGCCCGCGCCGGTGGAGAAACCGGCAAAAGCGCGTCCCTCCAAGGCGACCGGCCGATAAACCGCCGTGTGTCCCGGCGTTTGCTGGGATCTGCCGAGCCGCTCGGCGACTTCAATTCTCTGACGGACGGATTGCCTGGGACCGTCCGCTCATGCGTCCGGTTCCCCGCTGTTGAGTCGGCCGGATTCAACGTCACGTTTGAATTTCTGCCGTCGCTGAAACGCCCGCAAGCGCCCGATAAAGTAGGGACCGAAGAACAGCAGATAATTGGCGTACATCGTGAGCAGATACAGGCGGCTCAGCCACGTGCCGATGATCAGTGCCCAGACGATGTAGGCCACTGTGAGCCACGCCAGCCACTTCATCTTCACGGGGATCACGAGGAACAACAAGATTTGGTACTCCGGGGCGGTGGTTGCGGCGGCCAAGAACAGGGTGGATTCGAGATGGGCGATGTTGGTAATCGGCACCTGGAAGGCGAACGAGAAACCGATCGTCAGCAGCACCGCGACCAGCACGTAGAGGGTGGTGCGGAATTCGCCCCACTCCTCCTCGAGGCCGTTGACAATGAAGTAGAGGAAGTAAAGGATGAAGAACATCCACAGCCAGTTCATCGACAGCGGTACGGCCACGAAGGTGATCAACCGCCAGATTTCGCCCTTGAGCACCAGGGCCGGGTCAAGGATCAGGAGGAACCACCCGCGCGGCTCGACGAGTGTGAGCATGAATCCGAGCGCCTGCGCACCGGTGAGGTAGACCGCGAGATTCGGAATACCAAGACCCGGCAGGAGCCGCTCCAATCGATCAATCCATCTGGGCGTCTCACCGTAAAGCATGCGCCCAGTTTACCCCCGTGCCGGAGCTTGTCACGACAGGAATGCTTGGGCGCCGGTCCAGCCGGTCCGAATCACGTTCCCGCAGGCGCCACGCGCGTCAGGCGGCGTGGGCTTGGTCGTCGGTCTTGGGCGCAACGGCTTCCGCCGGGCTCGGGAGACCGGTCTGTCGCGAGGCGCCGTTGTCCCCGGGGTCATGGAGAAACTCGCGGGCGATCCGGGCGATTTTCTTGCGGTGTTTGATGACGGCGGGATGGGTGATCCCGATCTCCCGCGCCGTTTCCCGCACGCCGCAGCCCTTGAGCAGGAGAAACAGAATTTGCTGCTGCGTGTCGGAGAGTCGCGGAACGATCAGGTTGACGATGTCGTTGGTGATGATTTCACCCTGGATCTCGATCTGGGTCACGGGTGGGACGGGGCAAGTACCATGGGAAAAATGCTCTCCGTCGTCGGAGGGAGTTTCATCGTACGGGACGCCGTTGCGGGCCCGTTTGATCGAGTCGATGCTGCGCCCCTGCTTCAGGTAGTTGCGGGCGTGAAACTCGCAACTTTTCATGTACCAGCTCGACGTCTGGCCGGCCTCAGAGGTTTGGACGCGGATGAGATGGACGAACATCTCCTGCATCAAATCCTTCTGAAGTTCCGCGTCGCCAGTCAGCTTGGAGGCGATCCCATGCAGTTGTCTGACGATCTTATTCTCAATCACAACGGCACCCTTTCCACACCCGCGTTTCCCGCGTCGGCAGGCTCAGACGAGACCCCTCTCGCTCCTGCACTTCGAACGGCGTTTCTCCACGCCGGCTCCCAAGGTTAGCGCCCCACGTGCCAAGAAAACCAAGGCTTATCGGGCGATGGAGGGGCCGCTTGTGTAACCAGCTTGGACGCGGGCAGTTCGAGCGCTTCCGATCCGTGCGGCTTTTTGCCGGAGCGGATGTCGAGGGTGAACGACGGCCGGGAAAGTGTTCACTGCGGCTTACACTCCGAACACTAGTGTTAAGTACACCTGAACACGAGCGTGTCTGGCAGACTGAACAGTGATAACCGGTCCGCGGTAGCCGATTAGCCGTTTGCCGCGTCGAGTTTGTCGGCGAGATCGCTGAACCGCGCGTTCACGGGGCTGGCGCGCACCGTGGTGGAGAGATCGAAAAGCAACTGGTCGATCGGCTCTGACGCGGGCCGTTTCCGTTCGTCGCCGTACGCCCCGCTGTGGGTTCGAACCACGTGCAGGACGTCCGCCACCGTAATTGACTCGGGCGGGCGCGCGGGTTGGAGGCCGCCTTCGCTGTTGGCCACTTCGACCAGCACGCCGCCTTCGATGAGCCGATGAATCGATTGATTCAGCGCTTGCAGCGGCGCGCGGAGTCGGTCCGCCAGTTCCTCGGGCGCCGGAGGTTTCTGCCCGTGCTGGAAACAGTAGCACGCGTGGAGCACGACCCGGCAGGCGATCGACTCGCGGCCCGCTTGATCGACGTTTTCACTCGCCCGCTGTTGCATGTACGTGCGGACGTTTTGCGCGGCGAACGACACCTGGGCGCCGAACAGCACGATCAACCACGAGAAATAGAGGCCGACCAGAAAAACGGGGATGATTCCGAGTGCGCCGTAGATTTTGCTGTAGGTGACGACGCGGGAGACGTACATCGTATTCAGCAGGCTGTTGAGTTGCCAGAGCGTGCCGCCGACGACGCCGCCGATCAGTGCGGCGTGAAACCGCACTTGCGTATTGGGCATCAGGGCGTACATCAAGGCAAATCCCACCCACAGGATTACGTACGGCACCACCTGCAGGAGCACCCGCTCGAAGCCCGGCGCGAACGTGAGTTTTCCCAGCGCGCTGGCAAACTCGGCCGTCCCCGTGACCGTCAGCGCCGTGAGCAACACGATGGATCCGAGCGTGATCGAGGTCCAGTAGTACACCACCTTGCGCCAGAGCGACCGGCCCTTTTGCACGCCCCAAATATCGTTGAACGTTTGCTCGATCGTCATCAGCAACCGAACCGCAACGAGGATCAGGAACAGCGAGCCGACCGTGGTGACGGCCCCGGCGTTGATGTTTCCGATGAAGGACTGAATGCTATCCACGACCTGCTGCCGGGCTTGGGCCGAGACGACCACGCGCCCCTTGGCGGGTGTGGCGGTCCCTCGACCGTCGGCGGGCAGATATTCAAGCTGGGGCGCAACGCGGTCGACGATCGCGTCCAGAACCTTGGGAACCACGGTGGCGCTGCTCTCCCGCAAGAAACTCTTCGAGACGCTGAACACCACGGCCAGCAGCGGCACGAACGCCAGCATCGTCGTGTAGCACAGCGCGGCCGCCCGCAGCGGGCAGCGGTTCCCGACGAAGCCCTGCACGACCAAGTGGATGAAATGGACCGTGGTGCGCAGCTTGCGGAGAACGGGGCGGCTGCCGACGCTGTCGACAGGGAATTCCTCCAGGAATTGCCGCGCTCTTGTCAGCCAGCCGTTGAGCGCGGTCTGTTTCTGCTTGGCCATGCGCGTCAGCTTACGACCCGCGCCCGGCCAAGTCAATGCGCCGCGAACAGGCGGCTACTGAAACAACTTGTACGCCAGCAACGCGGCGGAAATGATCAGGATCACGCCGCATCCGCGCACCATGATCGTCAGGGTCTCCAGTTTCACGCGGCGATGCGCGCGTGATACGAAGTACGCCAGCAACGCAAACCACGCGGTCCCGCCCACGAACACGCCGACCGAGCAGGTCGCGCGGCTCAGGATCTCGGGCTGGACCCATTCGCGGGCAAACAACACCGCCGCCAGCGTCGCCCACAGCACCACCAACATGAGGTTGGAGACCGTCAAAATGAACCCCAGCAAAAACGCCTGCGGATGATGCCAGCGTTCGTCCACGCGCTCGGCGACGGCCTCGCTCACCTGGAATTTTTCCGGCTTGAACAACAGCGAACGAAGGCCGACTCCGACGATCACCACGACGGCGATGACGCGCAGGGCGTCGCGCACGTGCGGCTTGTCGAGGATGGACGAATGGCCGGCCATCAGCAACGTCGCGTAGATCGTCTCGGCGGAAATGGCACCCAGCCCGACGTGGAACGCCCGCAAGAAACCCCTGCGCAGTGCGTGATTGATGACCGTGAGATTGACCGGGCCGACCGGCACCGAGACGACGAACCCACAGATGAACCCGGCGATCAAGGGCTGCAGGAGATTTCCCAACGTCGTGCCGCTCACTTCTCCCCCGAATCGTCGTCCGTTTCTTCGTCCGACTCAATCTCGCGTCGCCAACGTTTGCTCACCCAGGGGCGGACGATACCGTAGAGCAGATACGCCACGAACAACGCGGCGAGCATTACCTGGAAATTCACCGCCAGCAACAGGCCCACCACCACGGCGGCCGCAAAGGCTGCGACCGACCGCATGGGTGTCCAATCGATATACTTGAACGTGGGATAGCGCACGTTGCTTACCATCAGAATGGAGAGCAGGACCATCAACGCCGGCAGCACGGCCCCCCACGCGCCCAGCGGCCGATCGTGTCCCACCATCCACATGATGAGCATGGTCACGCTCACCACCAGCGCCGCCGCCGATGGAATCGGGAACCCAACGAATTCGCGGTCGTCCGCCCCTCCGGGCTGCATGCTCTGGATGTTGAATCGTGCCAGTCGAATCCCGCCGCATACCAGGTACGTGGCCGCGACCACCCAGCCCGGCTCGAATGCTTGGAGCACGATCCGATAAATCAGGAACGCCGGGGCGACGCCGAAACTCACAATGTCCGCCAGCGAATCGAACTCGCGGCCAAACCGGGATTCCTTCCTTGCCAGTCGGGCGAGCCGGCCGTCGAAAAAATCGAAGACAAACGCCGCCAGAATCAGCCGGATCGCCGTCTTGATGGGCTCGTAGTCGCCCCCCTGCTGGTATTTGAAGATCCACGTCAGTGCAAAGAACCCACACGCCAGGTTTCCGGCCGTGAGCAGGTTCGGCAGAAAGTAGATGCGCATCCGGTCGTCGTTCTGCAGGCTCGAGGACCGGGACGCGGGCGTCTCGCCGCCCGCCGGTTTCGGTTCACGCTCTTCTGGCAACGATCGTCACACCCCCTTTCGCATGGTCGCCGACCTTCACTGTGATTTCCGTGCCCCGCGGCAGGAACAGTTCCACGCGGGAGCCGAATCGGATCATTCCCAGCCTCTCGCCCTTGGCGGGCCTGGCGCCTGTGTCGGCCCAGGCGACGATTCGCCGGGCGATTGTCCCGGCGATCTGCCGCACCGTGACACGGAACCCGTCCGTCGACTCGATGCCGACGACGCGGTTCTCATTCACCCGTGACGCCTCGGGATTGCGCGCATCCAGAAACCGCCCCGGGTGGTACTGCACGAACTTGATTTCGCCGTTGATCGGCGCCCGCTGCACGTGCACGTCGAACACCGACAGAAAGATGGCCACCATGGTCGCCTCGCCCTGGAGATAATCCGGTTCGTTGACCGGTTTGATTTCGACCACCCGGCCGTCGGCTGGCGCGACGATGAGTTCCGCGCCGGCGGGCACGGCGCGCTCCGGATCGCGGAAGAACGAGATCGTGAACGCGAGCAGCACCAGGGGGATGACGGGGGCCCACGCCACGGGACACCAGATGATCGTGGCTGCGGCCAGGGCTGCCAACGCCACGATAGGCCATTTGCCTTCCAGCAATGTGCGAGTGGTGAACATAAACGAGTCGCTCCATCGTAGCCAAATCGGCGCGGTTGTGAAACCATTTCTTACAGCGCTTGCCCGACCCGTCGACCACGGAGTATGGTGCGACTGTGGACACCATCACGCACGGATTGACCGGCGCGGTCATTGGCTATTGTGGCTTCCGGCAGCGGCCCGAAGGTGGACGAACGGCGTTGTGGGCGAGCATCGCGGCGGCGGAGTTCCCCGACGTCGATATTGTGCTCGGGTTTTTTGGGAATGAGACCCTGCTGCGGTGGCATCGCAGCTTTACTCATTCGGCGGTGCTGCTGCCGATCTGGGCCGCGGTGGTCGCGGCCGGGTTCTGGGCGATCTCGGAGAAGAGGAGTTTCCGTCTGTTGTATGCGGCGTCGGCGGTGGGTATCGCGTCGCACCTGGTGCTCGACTGGCTGACAAACTACGGGACGGAGTTGTTGTGGCCGCTGACGGATGCACGGTTTGCGCTTAGTTGGGTATTCATCGTCGATCCGTACGTCTGGGCGATGCTCGGGGTCGGCCTGTGGGCGGCGATCCGCTCGCAACGCGAAAAGGTCGCCCGCGTCGGACTGGCGGTCGTCGGCGGCTATTTCCTGTTTTGCGGTTCCGCGCGGGCGGTGGCACTGCACCGGGCGCGGGCGGCCGCACCGCCGCAGGCGCGGGTCGAGGCGTTCCCGCAACCGATGGATCCGCTGCGGTGGACGATCTTGCGCGACGACGGTGCAGTGGTTCACTGGATCAACGGACGGGAGAACGACACCTTTGTGCCATACCGCGACAACCGATTGTTGCCGAAGGCGGAGGCGACGGAAGCGGTGAAGTTATTTCGCTGGTTTGCGGCGTTTCCGCTCGTTGAGAGGATCGACGGGAAGGGCTACACGGTGTTGCGCTACCGCGACCTGCGGTTTCGTTCCCCGATGCCTTGGGGCGGCGTGCGCGAAGGCATGTTTGTGATTGCCCAGGTTGTCTTTGACAAGGACGGCCATGTGGTCGGCTCCATGTTGACGAGCGGGCGCGACCGCTGATCGCCCCGGCCGGGGCGTGATTCATCAGCCGTTCGGCTCGGCAACAGTTCCGCGGGCTGTTCTCTGGCGCGCCAGGGAAACGACCGCATGCTGGGTGGCGTTCACCTTCAGCCCATCCTGGCCCGTCATGTTCCAGAGAACGCGTTGATCGCCAGTCGTGATTGCCTGATGGAAATTGGCATGGGTGACGTCCGTTCCGTAGTGCAGCCGATGGCGGACATACCGGAACCCGTTGGCGATGAACCCGCGCCAGTGCTGGGCCGTGGCCAGGAAAGAAGAGGTGAACACCTCTTTCATCAGGTGCCGCCCGTCGTTCGGCAGCACGGTTAAGATGTCGCGAAACATATCGACCACACCGCAGCGTCGAGTTCCAAACACGATGAAGAGCCATTCGCAGATGGGGCTCTCGAAGTTGCAGTAGACCGTTCCCGGCAGGCCGTTCACTTCCACCGCGACGTTGAGCACTTGTGGGGTGTTCTTGCCGGTTGTGGAGCCCACGACCGTCACGTCTTTGACCGTCACGTCTCCACCACCAAAGCGCCGCAACAGGTAGAACACGTGCGGTGATTCGTCATAGAACAGACCCAATGGGAGATCATCCCCCCACACGGGAAGCCGGCGCGTATCGTTGCTGAACTGAACGCAGTAGAAACTCTTGACCATCCCGAGTTCGCCTGTGGCGATGAGTTGTTGCAGTTTGTGGAAGCTTTGAGAGAATTGGAAATTCTGGTTCACTGCCAGTACGAGTGCTCCCTTGGCCGCAGAATCAATGATGGTTCGCCCCTCCGCCAGGTCGGTCACGAACGGCTTTTCCACGAGCACGTGCCTTCCGAGGCTCAGACAGGATCGAACGATAGGGGCATGCTGCTTCGGCGGAGTCGCGATGATCACCGCCTCTGCATCCACCAACCACGGAATCGAACCGAATTGTTTGCTTTCCCCACAGACAGCCCACTGGGGAATCCCAAATTGCCGGGCCACGCGTTCGCACTTTTCCCGGGTGCGATCCACCAAGCCCACCAACTCGAATCGGTTCTGGCCGGCCGAGACCAGGGCCGGCAGATGCCGTGTCTGCATGATATTGCCCGCGCCGATCAGTGCCAGTTTCAGCCGTTTCATCGGGGAATTCCCATGTCCTGAAAAAGAAACCGCTCGGTCAACGCAGCGCAAGAAAAATCTCGCACGATCCGCTGCTGGAGATTTCGCGCGATGCGCACCCGCAAGTCGGGCGCCTGGTCCAACATGCGGAGCGCGGCGTCAATCCGGGTTGGCTCTCCCCGGTCGATCAGGAGGCCGGTTTCGCCATGGACGATGATTTCCGACGCACCGCCACAGGGTGTCGAGATCACCGCCAGTCCACACAGACCCGCTTCCAGGAGGATCGTCGGCAACCCCTCCGGGTAGTTGGACGGATTGACCAGGACGAACGCTTGCATCATCACACTCATGACCGTCGACAGTGGTCGTCGTCCGAGGAACACGATCTTCGGGTCCGTTTGTGCGGCGTCGTGGAGTGGAGATTCGAGTTCTCCGTGCCCGATGATGACCAACACGTAGTCGTTGCGGTCGTGGGCAAAGCTTTGAAAGCCCGCCACCAATTCCATAACGCCCTTCTCCTTTACCAACCGGCCAACGGCGAGAACGACCTTTCTGTCGGCCATCTTCCCAATGACGTCGGGCAAAGGGACTGGTGCGGTTGGCCGCTGGTCCGGATCGATCCCGTTGTAGCACACGCCGGCTTTGCGGACCCCGAAGCGGCGGAGCCATCGGACACACGCCTGCGCAACGCCGAATACGCGCGGGCAGAACAGCAGGATCGCGAAACTCATCAAGTGTTCGTACACATGACAGGCCGCATTCAACCAACGGGTCCCGAGTCGGATGTAATCCGAACTGTGATCGATGAGGGCCAGGCGGGTACCCGAGCAACGCGCCCACAGGCATCCGAACAGCGAGAGAAGGAAGTAGCGCGTGTGGACAATCGTCAATTCCCCGCGGTGGGAGAGCATCTCTCGGGTCAGGTAACAGAGTTGACCGGGGCTCGTCGGGAACGGCATGCGATTATAGGAGAGGGGACTCCAGCACTTGAGCCGGTAGACGGTGATACCGGGCAGTTCATCACGCCACCCCATTCCTTCCGTGTCGTGCGCGATAATACGCACGGCAAAGCCAAGTCGGACACACTCCTTCGCCTGTAGATTCACGTATCGCTCCACGCCTCCCGGGTGCGGAAGATAGTGCGAGCAGACAATCGTAATCAACCGTTGGGCAGAATCCATGGGCCGCTTGGGCAAATCGTTCACTGAATCACTGTCGGCATGCTCTCGCGTACGCGGACGGCTCCGGCTGCGCGTTGCCACGCTGGTCCCTGGGAACGCGAGTTCTCAATCGACCAAGGCCGACTCGGCCAGTGTCCACAATTGTTCCACGCTCAGAGTGTGGTTCGCGCTGGTCCCCCAGAACTCTTTGGTCTTATCGGCGTGTTTGCCATTCAGACGGCCTTCCGCGTGACCGAGGCCGAGAATACGCTTGCGGCCCATGGCGCCGCAACTGCAAACGGCGCGGGCCAACAGCTCGGCTACAGTACCGTCAGATGTCCCCGTCATTTTCCCAATTCCCAAGCTTTTCTGCTTGAAATTGGCTGACCTGCGGCCTACTGGGTCATGGCGTGGTTGGTCAGGGCTCGAACACGGAGGTCCCGGAAGGTTTGGCCGCTTCGAGAGCGGAACCATCGATTTTCATCGTCATCCCCGCGTTTAACGAGGCGGCGGTGATCGAGAGGGTCGTCGAGGCGGTCCGGAGCCGGTTCCCACGCACCGTCGTGGTCGACGACGGATCCACCGATGATACGGCGTTGGCAGCGCGACGGGCTGGGGCGACCGTGGTATCGCATCTTATTAATCGCGGTCAGGGGGCCGCGCTGAGAACCGGCTTTGAGTACGTGTTGACGCGCGGGGCCGATGTCATTGTGACGTTTGACGCTGATGGACAGCATCAAGTCGAAGACATCGCGGCATTGGTAGCGCCGATTACGGAACGAGGTTTCGATGTGGTATTGGGATCCCGCTTCATGGCTGCGGGCAGTCAGGTGCCGATGGGACGCAAGATCGTCCTGAAATGCGCGGTATGGTTCACTCGACTGGCGTCCCAGATCCGGGTCACCGATGCCCATAGCGGCTTGCGGGCGATGTCCCGACGGGCCGCAGAATGCATCCGAATTCGACAGGACGGCATGGCGCACGCCTCGGAGATCCTGGACGAAATCGTGCGGCATCGGCTGCAGTTTTGCGAAGTGCCCGTGCGAGTTCTGTACACCCCGTACTCCCAGCAGAAAGGGCAAAGCTCCCTGGCGGCATTTCGCATTGCCCTGGATTTTCTGCTGGGGAAATGGAGGAACTGACATGTTGCTTATTCAAGTCTTGATAGTCTTATTCGCCGGTTTTGCTTTCATGCGCGTCGTCGTACGATTGCGGCGCCAGATGATCGGGCGGGGAGAGTTCTTCGTCTGGGCATGTTTTTGGGCAGCGGTGGCCGCTCTGGTCTTGACACCCAGGGCGACGCAATGGTTTGCCAGGGTCCTCGGAGTCGGACGTGGAGCCGACGCGGTGTTTTATCTGGCTATTGTCGGCCTGTCGTATCTGAATTTCCGTCTCGAGTTCAAGCTGCGGACGCTCCAGCAGCAAATTACCCAACTCGTGCGCAAACTGGCCCTCGAGAAAGCGGATCAGAAATAATTCGCATCAGACCGTCCGCCGTGCGAATCCGGTTGGGCGGAGAGCAGGAGCCCGTGTCTGCCTCACGGGCCGCCGTCTTTCCTACCGGTGTCGGCCGCTGGAATTCCAAAGCTGTCCGACGACCCGACAATTGCAAAGCTCCTCCCATTCTGGTAGGTATGCGCGCCAGTGAATCCGCCCCTTCCCGAGGACAAGTCCCCAGTACGCGCTCGCTCGATGCGCCGGTGGATCGCGTTCGTGCGCAACAGCGACACCGTGCGCTATTTCATAGGCAAGGGGGTCCTGTTGTGGCCGCTCAACATCCTCGCCTTGGCGCTTGGTTTTGTCTCGACGATTCTCTATGCACGGCTGCTGACGCCCGAGCAGTATGGGGAGTTTAGCTACGTGATGGCGATGATGTTGCTCTTGAATCCGCTGTCTTTGCCGGGGATTAACATCGCGGTTGCCCAGGCGGCGGCCCAGGAGTTTGACGGATTCATAGCGCTTGGGACACGTGTGCGTTTGCGCTTCAGCCTATTCGGCACCGTGGCCATGGCGGTCATCGGCCTCGTCTGTTGGCACAGCAAGGGGCCTGTCGTGGCGATCTCGTGTTTCATCGCGGCGGCCGTATTCCCGGTGTTCAACTCGTTCGATAATTGCTGGGCCATTCTTACTGGCAAGAAGCAGTTCGAGATGTTTGCGAAACTCCGCCTCGCGGGAATGTTGACGACCACGGGCGCAACCTGGCTGGCGCTGCTGTGGACGCGGAGCGTGCCCTGGGTGTTTGCGGCCAACGTGAGCAGTGCGGCGTTGACCCAGTTCATCTTCTACCACGTGAGCGTGCGTCGCTTTAAGGCGAACGAGCGGGTGAACCCCGAGTCGCTCCGCTACGGCAAACGGCTGACTTGGCTGGATGTAATTGGCAGCATCGAATGGCGGGCGGATCAGGTAGTGGTGGGGACATTCCTGCCGTTTGCCGAGTTGGGATGGTTTAACATGGCTTCGCGGATAAAGGACGCCATCATACAAGAAACGTGGAATGTTGCTGCCAGTCTGTTGTTCCCTCGATTGGCGGAATGTTCCGACCAGGAGGCACGGCGACGCGTTCGGGTGTGGCGCGTGTACTTGATCGTAGCCTTCATCGCCCTAGCAGTGCTGTTCTGGGTGTTTGCATCTTGGCTCCTGCCGCTGATTCTGGGGCCCGCATACGTCCAGAGCGTGAGGTTGTCGCGGTGGCTGGTCGTGATCTGGGCGCTCGGGTCGGCTTGGCTCATTTTTGAGGTCTACTGTAAGGCCCGCGCTGCTGAAAAGACGCTGTGGATTGCACGACTGGTGCTGACGGGCACACATCTGATGATCCTCATGTTGCTCATCAAGCCCTTGGGACTAACAGGAGTTCTCATCTCGGTTGCCGGAGCGCGGGTGGCCGTCACCGCCGCGGTCGCCGTGATGTCCGGGCGCAATCACTCGCGACTCGACGGCGGAACCGTTGCTTGAGATGGCGGCCCGCTTAACCGAATCGTGGGATTCTATCGAAGCTATCCGATCGACCTTTGACCGGACTGCGGATGGTTGCCGCGATGATATTTGACGGTCGAGCGGATGATGTCGTTCAGGGCATACGTCGGCTGCCAGCCGAGCAATTGACGGATCTTGTCCGTGTTGGGTTTGCGTCGGCGCATGTCCTCGAATCCCTTGGCATAAGCCTGGTCGTAAGGAACAAACCGCAATTCCGATCGGCTTTCGGCGAATTGCTTGACTCGCTGGGCCAACTCCACCATGGTGATCTCTTCCGTACCGCCTACGTTGTAAATCTGGCCCACCGCCCGGGACTGGTTGGGCAATTCCGTCAGCGCGCGGATCACATCGTTGACGTGGCAGAAACAGCGGGATTGCTGGCCGTCCCCGTAGATCGTAAGCGGCTCGGCATGGAGAGCTTGTTCGACGAAACGCGGCAGCACCATGCCGTATCGGCCGGTTTGTCGCGGCCCGACGGTGTTAAACAGCCGCACAATGATGACCGGCAACTTCTTCTCTCGCCAATAGGCGATCGCCATAAACTCATCGAGCAACTTTGAACAGGCGTAGCTCCATCGGCCCTGTGTCGACGGCCCGATCAACAAGTCGTCGTCTTCGTGAAACATCGCTTTATTGCTCTTGCCATAGACTTCAGAGGTCGATGTCAACAGGACCCCGACGCCATGGTCGCTCGCCGCCGCCAAAACGTTCTCCGAACCCCAGACGTTGGATTCGATGGTTTTCACCGGGCTGCGCACGACCAGGTCCACACCCACGGCTGCAGCCAGATGGTAAATGAAGTCCACCGCCCGAACCATCTCCCCCACCGCGTCGGCATTCAGAATCGATCCCTTGACGAAGTGAAAATGCGGGTGGCTCTGCAGGTGGTGGATGTTGGCGAGCGACCCCGTGCTCAAATCATCCAGCACGAAGACTTCACGTCCAGTCGCCAGCAATGCTTCGCACAAGTGTGAGCCGATGAAACCCGCTCCGCCGGTGATCAACACTTTTTCCATGGGAATGCCGTATAAAGCAGTTCCCCCTGGGGAAATCAACCTCAAACAGACCGCCAACCACTGATGTTCGGGGAGTCCCCGGAAGAGTTGCCGACGTCAAAACGGGGCGTCGGTCGCCCGCGATATCAACACGGGTACGCGGATCGATTGTGATTGTGTCCGGTGGCTGGGTCGGGGTTGGCGCTGCTTATGTGGTTGACGCTCCTCTCGGGTTAATTAAGATGTTGCGCATGATTGTGGGGTACGAGCGACGGGGTTGCCCACCGGAATGAATGTACCGAGGAGGTACGGCCCATGTTGCGAGTGATTGTGTCCGGCGTGCACAAGCTCGACATGATTCACGCCTCGTATGTGCTGGCGGGCCTGTGCGAGTTGGACCGCCGGGGTGAAATCGAGTTGCAGTGTGACCTGCACGATGGTCGGAATTTCTGGGATGGCCTCACCATCAATCTGGAGCTTCAGTCAGACGCGGGTGCGGGCAAGATGCTCTGCATTGACTTGCGAGACCGCAGCGACGTGGCCAATCCGGCGGCTCTGGAGCGCTGCGACCTTTATTTTCGTAAGAGTTACTACGCTCCCGATCTGGCGAATCTGCCCGAGGAATTGCGTCGCAAGGTCCGCCCGCTCGGTCTGATATTCCCGTGCCGAAGTGCGCCCATGGATGGCTTGGCTCTGCGGGTTCTGGCGCGGAAGTTCGGCGAAGCACTGCAGGCGGCGGAAGGGCGCCGTTTGATCCGGTTTCCGCGAGAAGCGGTGGGGATGGTAAGGTGGTATCTTTCCGTGCCGCTGTCGACGAAGTTTCAGGAGCCACCCGAGACAACTGTTGACCGGCGGATCGTTTTTCAGACACGCGTTTGGCGCGAGGAAGAGGTGATTCCTGATTCAAGCACGGAAGTCAATGAGTTGCGGGCGGGTGTCATTCGCGCACTTCGTCGGGAGTTTGGCGCACGATTTCAAGGTGGGCTGATACCCACGCCGTACGCACGGCAACATTACCCCGATCTGGTGTGCACCCATCGCGACGCCCGGCGTCGTGCCTACGTTGCGGCCAGCAAGCGCAGTTTGATTGCTGTTTACACCCGCGGGCTCTATCACTGCAACGCGTGGAAACTCGGAGAATACCTCGCCGGGTCGAAGTGCGTTGTGGCCGAAGGTCTCCGAGACGAACTTCCCAAACCTCTGCGCGAGGGCACGAATTACCTGGGGTTCGGGACCCCGTCCGAATGTGTGGACCAGTGCCGGCGACTTTTGGACGACGCCGATCTTGCCAGCTCCATGCGACTGGCAAATTACCAGTATTACTGCGAAGAAGTCGATCCCCCCTCCTGTATCCGGAAGTGTTTGAACCGGGCGTACTCGCATCCGGAGGGGTGATTACGCGGGGATGGTCAGCGAAGCAGGAACGACCACGAGGAGGCAGAAGTTGGTAAGCCTGAATGCGCTTGCCTGGATGGCGGCTTCGTCGGCCAGGTTCGGGATGGGGTGCGTCTGGGGCTGCGAAATCCTCTTTAGCGTTGCCACAGGGGAGATCGCACGGTAGTTTCGAGCATCGTGCAAGACAAGGCGAGCGTCCTGGTTACTGGTGCGGCGGGTTTCATCGGTTCACATACGGTTGATGAACTGCTCGCCCGCGGTCACCACGTGGTCGCTCTGGACGATATGTCCGGCGGGTTCCGTGACAATGTCAATCCCCGGGCGGAATTCGTCCAGGGGAGCGTCACGGACGCAGTATTGATTCAGGGCCTCTTCCGGCAATGGCATTTCGAGTATGTGTTCCATCTGGCCGCCTACGCTGCCGAAGGGCTGAGTCATTTTATCCGTCGGTTCAATTACGAAAACAATCTCATCGGCAGCGTGAATCTCATCAATGCCTCTGTGAATCACGGGGTGCGGTGCTTTGTGTTTACTTCCTCGATTGCCGTGTACGGGCGCAACCAATTACCGATGACCGAAGATTTGGTGCCACAGCCGGAAGATCCGTACGGCATATCCAAGTACGCCGTCGAGTTGGACCTGCGTGCGGCGCACGAACTCTTCGGGTTGAACCACGTCATTTTCCGGCCGCACAACGTTTACGGCGAACGCCAGAACATCGGGGACCGTTACCGGAATGTCGTCGGCATCTTCATGAACAACATCTTACAGGGCAAACCGCTGCCGATCTTCGGTGATGGCGAACAGAGCCGGGCCTTTAGTTACATCGGCGACGTGGCGCCCGTCATCGCCCGATCCGTCGAGGTGCCAGCCGCGTATAATGAGACCTTCAACGTCGGCGCCGACCAGCCGTACACCGTTAACGAACTGGCCCGAGCGGTCTGCCGGGCCATGGGTGCAGAATTTCAGCCGCAGTACCTGTCTGCTCGCAACGAGGTCAAGCACGCCTATTCCACGCACGAGAAGGCGGCTCGCATTTTCGGTTCTCACCCGCCGTTCTCGCTTGAGGAGGGGCTCGGTCGCATGGCCGCGTGGGTCAAGGAGGCCGGGGCGCGTACGAGCAAGAGTTTCGGACCGCTTGATATCGAACGGAATCTGCCGCCGAGTTGGCGCGGTTGACTCGCGGCCCTGTGACGGCACAAACCGGTGGCCGTCGCTTCTCGGTTGTTCAGCGAAGTCCCTCAGTCGTCCCAGGAACCTCATCACGGACGGTTGTGCCGATCGGAGCCCGGTGCGGGTTCCTCAAAACCGATCAGTTCCTTGACGATGTAGGAAGGACGTTTGCGGGACTCCTCGAAGGTGCGCCACAAGTATTCCGCGACGATTCCCAGCATGAGGAGCTGCACGCCCGACAGCGTGACGATGGCCACCATCAAAGACGGCCAACCGCGTATCGGCGTGCCGTGTAAAATCCGGTCCAAGACCACGACGGCGGCGTAAGCAAACCCCATCAACGAGACGGCAATCCCCAGATAGGACACCAGCCGAATCGGGAAGAACGAAAAGGCAACGAAGCTATCCGTAAACAACTTGATCTTTCGCGACAACGTCCATTTGGTCCGGCCATGCTTGCGACTCTGACGCGCGTACGGCACAAAAGCTTGTCGGAACCCCGACCACATGATCAAGCCAAACACGGACGTGTTTTTCTCGTTACATCCTACGACAACCTGCGCCACCTTACGGTCCACCAGACACACATCCACGCCGGTGCGGGGCATGTCCGGCAAGGCCAGACGCCGCATCAATGTGGCGTAGAGACGCGAGAACAAAATCGTGAAGACGGGATCGTCACGTGTGTGCCGGTACCCCCACACCACCTCAAAGCCTTCGCGCCACTTCTCCAGCAACCGCGGCAGCAGTTCCGGCGGGTCTTGAAGATCTGCCGAAATATTGGCAATGGCGTCGCCAGTGCTGTGCTGTAAGCCGGCCATAACGGCGACATAACTGCCGAAGTTGCGCGAGAAACTCACGGCCCGCACGCGAGGGTCACGGGCTGCGGCCGCCCGCAAGATCGCCAGCGATTGGTCTCGCGAGCCGTCGTCTATGAACAAAAACTCCGGCTCGACATCTGTCAGCGTAGCCGTGACCCGGTTCAATTCCTGCAACAACAGGGGCAGGTTCTGCTCTTCGTTGTAAACGGGAATGATCACACTCAGTTTGGTTCGTGGCGCCACGGCTCGCCTCACTGGTTGAGTTTGCGCACGATGCGGAGCTGTTTGAGCATTTGCTCGGCTTTGGTGAAATACTCGGCCGGCCGTTCCATGGCCAGAATCCATCCAGCATAGTGGCGGACACCCTCGGCAACCGAGACCGTCGGACTCCAACCCAAAGCGGTGATCTTGGAGTTGTCCGCAATCAGATGCCGGAAATCCACAGGCCGGTATTCGCCGGGCGTTACCGGATCGACTTTGACGCCGTACGCGTCACGCAACAGACAGGCAAACTCCATCACGGAAGTGCCCCTGCCGGTTCCGACATTGAAAACCTTGCCGGTGGCGGCATCTTGTTCCATGACCATGACATTGGCGCGGGCCACATCGCCGACATAAACAAAATCGCGAGTCTGGCGGCCGTCTTCGTAAATGACCGGTGGCAGCCCGTTCAACAAACGCGTCGAGAATATCGAGCAGATGCCGGAATAGGGATTGAAGATGGATTGTCGCGGCCCGTAAGTCAAAGAATACCGCAGCGCCACGGTGGGGATACCCCACTCGCGTCCAAGCGCCAGGGTCAGCCGCTCTTCGAAGTACTTGGAGAGCGCGTACACACCGGTAAGTTTCAGCGGTGCTTCTTCATTGATGGGCATCCCGTGGGTCGGTTTCCCGCAGGTCGGGCACTTGACTTCCCACTCTCCCCGCTCCAGTTGCGCAATGGCCCGCGGTTCCGGCGAACAGGGGCCACACTGTTCACAGCGGTACCGCCCCTCGCCGTATACCGCCTGTGAAGAAGCCGTGACGATCTTCTGGACGTTCAGACCTTTCGTTCGGATGACCTCGAAGATTCGCGATGTGCCGCAGGCGTTGACGTCGGTCATCTTGGTCAACTCGGGAGCGAATCCACCATAGGCTGCTTGGTGGAAAATGACGTCGACGCCCGAGACGGCTTTCTCGACGTCTTGGATGTTGCGCATGTCGCCGACGATAAGCTGAGCTTCTTGGGGCACCCACGGGGGCTTTCCTTCCAGGTGAGTACATGGCTCCAGATTGTCCAAAATGCGCACCTGGCAGCCTTTTTGCAGGAGTTGGTCGACGATGGTCGAGCCGATCAAACCGCAACCGCCCGTGACGAGCGCTGTTTTGCCTGTTAGTTCCATGGTGATCTCCAAGATGCCAGTGTTACGAGATGTCTCTGGGCTGTCAGCACCTCCGGCAGCACCCCATTCTCCAGGTCGACGGCAGGCCGACAACCGTAGCCATTCAGATTCCTGCACCTCCGTCCACGTAGATTGTCTGGCCAGTCAGATTCGTGTTGGCAAACAATAACATATCCAGGATCGGCAGCATCTCTTCTTGTGTACAGAGCCGCTCCGTCGGCGTGCGCCTCCGAATTGTCTCCAGTTGGTCCGCCGCCAGCACACTCGACATTTCGGATGCGAAGAAGCCGGGGGCAAGTGCGTTGACCAAGATGCGACGGCCGCCCAATTCCCTCGCCAACGACCGTGTAAAAGCGTCCAACCCGCCCTTGGTGGCAGAATACACAGTCAATCCAGCGTAGCCCCGCGCCCCGCAAATGGAGGTGACGTTGACGATTCGTCCGCCCGTCGGATTCAGAAGCATCCGACGAATCACGCTGCGCGTAAGCAGAATCGGGGCTTTGAGATTAACAGCAATGATGGAATCGACGATTTCGGGGGAAATGTGCGACAAGAGATGGTCCTGTCCAAGCGCTGCGTTGTTCACCAGTCCGTAAATCGGACCGAACCTTTCGGCGACGCGCGTCACAAATGCGTCAACGCGATCGGCCTGGGTTGCGTCGATGGATTCGAAGTGGAACTGGTCGGGGAACTTCATACCCAGCGCTTGCACATCGGCAGTCGGGTGTCGCGCAAATGTGGCCACGGGACAGCCACGCTGAAGGCAATGGATCACCATGACCAAGCCAAGCCCCTTCGAGCCTCCGCTGATGATGATTGGCTTGTCGTGGTCGTCCATGTCGGGCCCTAACGCACTGTAGTCTTGAGGTTGTCGGTCATGGGAATCTCACGGAGAAATTGCCAGAAGCGCGGGACCATATGCGAGGGAATTCTCTGTGCACAATACTGCATCAGATCACTTTCGGTCACCGGCGGCGCACCGGGTTTCAATACCGCATCGCAGGCAACCACCTCGCCCACGAGCGGCGCCCGCCGACCTGAAACCCGGCACCAGACCACACTGGGATGTCTCAGAAGTTCCTGTTCGACGTCTCGAGCGGCAAACTTCATCCCGCCCACGTTGATGATGGATTGCTCCAAGCGCCCCAGAATAAAGACCCGGTCTCCGCGGATTTCGACACTGTCTCCCGTATTAATCCAACCCGGGCGATTCAGCGCGGAATGTGGCGAGAGGATCCACAACAATCCATCGCGAATCTGCAGCTGCGGCCGCTCGGAAGCATCTTGGACCTGGTCGTGGAGCCAAGCGATGGGGAAACCCTCTTTGCCATCACGCACGATGACGCACGCCCCGGCCTCGGTCGATGCGTAGATGTGGGTCAAAGTGGCTTCCGGAAACAGTCCCTTGAGCCGATCCAGGATTTCCTGATCAATTCTTTCACCACCGAGAGTGATTTGCTGCAATGGCAGTTGTTGCAATGTCGCGGGAGCAAATTGGATCAGAACAAACCGCCAGAAGGTGGGAGTGGCTGAAAGGGCCGTCACACCATGACGCAGGGCGGCCTCGATTTGTACTGCGGGGTCACGGTCGGCCGCTACGGTGAGCGTCTGATGCTCGACGAAGAAGATCGTCGTCAAAATCTGGAACCACGCATACGTTCCCCCCTGATAGGTGGACAGCCAGTTCAAGGGCCTGAGGTTACGTACCTTCGCCATCGTGAACAGCGTCGACCAGCTATGCTCGATCAATTTCGGCGTGCCTGTTGTCCCAGACGTCAGCAAACTGATTCGGCCTGCTTGCATCGCCGCCGGCTTGGGGGGAGCCGTCACCTGCCCATCCGTCAGGTTGACGACTCGGGAGCCACTCTCGAGCAAAATCTGATGGATTTCAGTCGTGAGCCTCTCTTGAGGCAGGACCAAGCCATCGTGATTTGTCTCGGCCAACCACGCTGCGGCCTGGATCAACTCGCAGACGTTGCCTCCCGCGAAGGCAATTGGACCGGCACCAGAGGACAAACCCAGAACGCGGGGCGCAAACTCATCCAACAGTGTACCGATGGCGCGGGGACCCGTCTCGAGGTTAACGAGATTGTGGCGGATCAGTTTGATCACCAGAGGCGCGCTCCATGAAATCGACCACGTCTCGGACCGTGCGGATGGCTCGCAAAGGGGCCGCGCCGAAGCTCAATGGTTTGCCGCACGCGGTCTCCACTCTGAGAGCCAACTCCGAAAAGTCCAGACTGCGAAAGCCGATGTCCGACAGAAGGGCATCCTCGCCATAGTCGTTGGGTTTTCCCTGGCGCTGCAGAATCCCCCGCATCAAGTCGAGGATTGTGGTGCGATCAATCATGTCTGTGTTTGCCTCTAAGGTTACTGGAGTACGAAGGCTTCTCGGTCGCTGACGATTTGGGCCTGCAATGCAGCCAGACGCGCTTGAGCGTCGTCGGGATAGTTATGACCGTAGTGGCCCATCCACGGGTGTGCCACGCCGTGCTCAAGACTGCGCAGAAGCGAGACGTGCGACACAATTTGTCCCGGATTCCCGCGCAAGACTGCCCCCGACGGGATATGCCCTTCAACCGTGCTCCCCACGGAGACGAAGCAACCGCGCTTCAGGATCGTACCCGGTAACAGCGTCGCCCCCACGGCAACGACGCAACCATCTTCAATCTTCACAGGGTCGGCGACGTCCGAAGGTGGCAATGGATCGTTGGTCAACGTCGTCAAAGAGTAAAGCCACACGAAATGGCCGATTCGGCTGCCGCGCCCGACGTGCACATACCCGTGAAAGCGGCAGAAATCCCCGATCTGGCAATCCCCTTCGATGTCGGAGAAGCTGCCGATTCGCAGATTCTCGCCGGCCACCGTTCCCTCCCGGATCAACACATGGTGGCCAGTTTCCAGGCGAGAGCCAAACTGGGACCCCTCGTACAGCACGGCATGTGAACGGATGGCCGAGTTTGGCCCAATTTGGAGGGGTTGCCCGGCCCAACGACCTCGCGACGGATGCCCGATCACACAAAAGTCTTCGATGGTGCAATTGTCCCCGATCACCGCGTTCGGGTAGATCCGCGTGCCGTGGCCGATTTGGACATCGCGCCCCAAGCGCGCCTCGGGTGCCACGAGTGATTGCGGCGCTGTGCTCACAGCACGACCCTCCCGCCTTGGGCTTTGATGCTGCGCTGCGCGGCGTCGAGAATCTTCACAACCCGAAGACCAGATTGTCCGTCGGTCAGCGGACGTTTGCCCTCACGGATACAACTGATGAAATGACTGGCCATGCGGCCGAGCGGTTCCTCCATGCCGATGTTCGGAGACCACACGTCGCCGGACCGGTAGGCGATGAGCAGTTGTCGGCGCGATTCGTCGTTGGTCACCTGGATGCCGCGGTTGTAGACCTTGATCTTTTCGCTGACATCCATGTCGTTGTAGATCAAACTCTGTTCGCTGCCGCCAACGATGATGTGGCGGACCTTGACGGGCGACAGCCAGTTGACGTGGAAGTTGGCGATCAAGCCGTCGCCGAAGTCGAGGTTGAGGTAGGCGACGTCTTCGATGTCCTGACCGGCGTGAACGCTGCCGAAAGCGGACAAGCTGCGCGGCAAACGCCCCAACAGGTAGTCCGCAATTGACAAATCGTGCGGGGCCAGATCCCAGACCACGTTGACGTCGTGCTGAAACAAGCCGAGATTGATGCGAACGCTGTCAATGAAGAAGAGCTTGCCCAGCTTACCCGAGTCCACGATCTCCTTCATCTTCACAACGGGCGGGCTGTACACGAATATGTGGTCTACTTGGAGGACAAGCCCCTTCTGAGAGGCCAGCGCCACCAATTCCTCAGCGTGGTCAACCCGCAGAGTCAGGGGCTTTTCTACAAGTACATGCTTGCCCGCTTCCAGTGCCTGTTTGGCGAGAGCGAAATGGGTGCTCACAGGCGTGGCAATGGCTACGGCGTCGACTTCTTGACTACTCAGCACTTCGTCGGGATTGGTGGTGAATTGGGTCTTCGTGTAGAGCGGGGCCAGCTTGGCAAACCGGCGTGGCTCGAGGTCACAGCACATCCGCACGCCGGCGCCTTCCGCAGCGCTGAAGTTGCGAAGCAGGTTGGGTCCCCAGTAGCCACAGCCGATCACGCCGATGTTGAGGGGAGATTTCATCATTTGTTGAATGCCCTTCTTATACTCCCGACCGATGGTTTTCAAGAGTGGATTCTGATTGCCGACCGGAAAACGTAATGGCCCGTGTCCCGCTCTGTTGGTTCCTCTCCGTGCGGTTTCGTTCCAAGCTCGGTGTAGCTCCCAAGTTTATGAGCGAGTACCATCCATCCGCAGGCCACCAACGGAATCAATAGAAGATCGCCCGGAAACCGGTACCGCGACCCCCCCGCAGCCGCAATGCTGGCAGCGGCAACCCAAAACAGCGATGACAACCAAATGATCAAAGGCCCTCGACTGTTCCCATGCCGTATCACCTCCCATGTGGCAACCAGCGCCAACGCCAGGAAAAGCCAGTACGCCAACCGCATCAGATGCGCTATCGCCGTTCGTATCTGCGGGTTCTCCCAACGAAATGGACTTCCCCAAGGAGCCCATAGGGCCTCGGAGAAAAAGCCTTTCCCATACGCGATAACGAGATAGCGCGGATATTTCTTCAGCGCATCTCGAATCGCTTCCCCCTGCACATCATAGAGCGGCAGCGTGAGATTTCTTGTTCCTCCAAGAAGCTCCAACCCAAACGAAGTTGGCGGGACAGACCGATCTTGGGCTAGACGTTGCGGATCGAATTCCGCTATCAATTCAGCATCGGTTTCAAAGCTCCGTTTTAATGTAGCAGACTCGCTTTGTCCGGTGGCCATGGCTTCGGCCACGCTCACAAGATGATATCGGGTCACATGTCGACCCAGTAAAGACACAGTGAAAACGCCGTAATCGTGAAACATCCGGTAGCACAGATATAGCGGCGTCAGAAAACTGGCCGCGATCAAGAACCCTGTCAGCAAAAACTGCGGCCGGCGTCGGGCCTCCCACACGGCGATCAGAATGATGAAGACGGCGGCCATCTCCGACGTTGGACGGATCCATTGGCAGGCCGACCAGGCGAGCGCGGCGCCAATCCCATACGACCACTTGGCCCGTCGCACCGCCACCACCGTCAGGTAAAAAGCTGTAACGGTCAGGCATCCGTGTACGTAGTCCGTTAAAAGAAACTCAGACCAGCCCAGACAGGGCGGCAGAAAAATCGTCAGCCAGCCGCTAAGGCGCGTGACGGCGCCGTTCCTCCACAGTTCATGGGCAAGTCCAACGATGCTCCAGAGCATCAAGACCGCGAACAACGGGTTGAACAACAAAACACCCCACTCATGACCCGTCATCATTTGTCCCAGGGCCACCAGAACCGGATAGCCCGGCGTGCGATATGGCTCCCAGAGGTAAGGAGGTTCGGTCTGCCTTGAGAAACGGTGATGGTTCAGTAGGTTCTTCGCCAGTTCGGCGTACCAGACAGAATCGGGCGACCAATAGTGCGGGACTTGAGGCGCTCCCTTGGCCTGCAAGTCCTGCTTGGCGACCCAATTGGGGTTCCAGAAGCGCAGCTCGCCAGAGGGACCGGCAAGAATCGAATAAACAGCCAGGCCACTGTACACGACAATCGCCACGACCAACATCCGGCGGAAAGACTCTGGTTTGATCGGTTGGTCCGCTGTCGGTTTCACTTGGCTGTTTTACCCCACCATGGCGCGGCAACCAGATTTGCATCTGCTTGGCGGATGGCGCAACGCAATACCCTCTCAATTCCTGGCAACATTGGGCAGGTTGTTCTTATATGCTAGATCGTCGAATCAGACAACACTAGGAAACCGTAGGAGAGGGCGCGGCCAACGTTTTGCCCTCGCTGGATGTTACGCTGCCGGGGAGGAAGAACGGGCGAGAGGCCACAACGCGGCTATCGGAATCCTCCATCAGCGTGGGCCATGAAGTGCGCCTGATTTGCGATGAACGCCTCTCTCCCCCGCTGATTGAATCGGCGGGATGCTTGCCGCGGCGGAGCTGGTCTCGCGTCCGGCCGACAGCCCGGATGTGCGCTCGGCGCCGCCCAGAATTCGGATTGTTGTAGGTGGTAACGACCTGTTATAGTGTCGATGGTCATGAGCGTTGGAAATGCGGGCATGGAATCGTGAGCGCCGTTGCTTCGGGGCGGAAGCCACCTGCAACCGGTTATCGGCATTTCGAAAGAGCGGGCCGGGGTTTCGCTCAGAACTTCACGCCGGTGAGGTCGGCCAAGGTCGGAGACGGGAGGCCAGCCTTCGAGTCATGAATCTCCGGGCGGGGATATATACACTCTGCAAGTACCCGGCAACAAAGCAGTTGGAGCAGTTATATCGGAGAGTCGTCGCGTTTCGGCCCGCGCAGGGTACGGCTTATATTCAGTCCCTGGTGAACCATGCGACCAGGCATGTCGCCTATTACCGCGAAGCTCTCGACCGAGACAGTGACTGGACTGAGGTTCCCACGCTAACGAAGGGGTTGATCCGGAAAAACTTCGAGCGTCTCCAATCGGACGGTCCGCGATCATCCGATTGGCTGACGACCAGCTCCGGTGGCTCGACCGGCCAACCGGTGACCTTTGTGCAGGATAATCAATACCGCGAGTGGAGCGCGGCGACGGAGCTTTTCTTCTACCGTCGGCTGATTCGGGTGGATTTCGGCTGCGTGCCTGCCGTGGTCTTGTGGGGCTCGGAACGCGACCTGTTCGGTCAGAGCGAAAGCCTGAAACATCGGGTCCGAAACTGGCTGCTGAACACCACGCTGCTGAATTCGTTCCGCATGACGGACCGGGACATGGCGCGCTTTGTGGAGACGATCAACCGTCGCAAACCGGCCCTGATCCGTGGTTATGCCGGGTCGCTTTACGAACTGGCCCGGTTTGCGAAGGCCCGCGGACTTCGCATCCATCGCCCGATCAAGATTTATTCCTCGGCAGAAACGTTGCGGCCTTTCATGAGACAGTTGATCGAAGAGGTGTTCGGCTGCAAGGTGCATGATTTTTACGGGTCGCGAGAGGTTGGCCCCATGGCGGGTGAGTGCGAGAAGGGGAGAATGCATCTATTCAGTTTCAACAACCTTGTGGAGGTGGTGGGGACGGACGATCGGCCGGTCCGTCCGGGACAGGAGGGGCGAGTATTGGTCACGACGTTGCACAATTTTGCCATGCCATTGATTCGTTACGAGATCGGCGATACTGCCGTGGTGGGTGAACCGTGTGATTGCGGACTGGCGTTGCCTACCTTGGCGCGCGTTTCGGGCCGCGTGACCGATCATTTTTTGACCAGAGAGGGGGCGCTCGTGCACGGGGAGTATTTCACGCATCTGTTCTATTTCCGCGATTGGGTGCGTGAGTTTCAAGTGCTGCAACGAGATGTCGATCTGGTCGAGGTATATTACGTGCCGGCTGGAGCCATCCACGAACCGGACATTACAGAAATCAACGAGAAGATCCGCTTGGTAATGGGCCCATTCTGTCGCGTCGAATGGCACGAGGTCGGCGAAATCCCCCGCACGCCGCAAGGCAAGCTACTGTTCACACGCAGCCTCGTCACCGGGGAGCCGCCAGACAAGGAGGCGATTTATTAAACCGGATGTTGTCATGGTACAGGTCGAGCCACGTTACCCGGAGTTTCCCTACGATGGGGCCGACGGGTTTCGGGAGGCACTGCGGTCGTTGTGCGCGCTGTGGGGCAGGGACCCGGACAATCCGTTCGGAGATCTGATTGGCCCAGGCGGGCGGGCGGTCATCAAGCCAAACTGGGTGCGGCACTATAATCCGAATGGGCACGACCTGGATTCGTTGATCACGCACGCCGCACTCATCAAACACGTCATCGATTGGGTCGCCCTCGCAATGGATGGCAACGGGTCAATTGTAATCGGCGATGCGCCGCTGCAAAGCTGTGATTTCGCAAAACTGGTCGAGCGGAGCCGCGTGGGCGACGTCGTCACCCGGGCCAAGCAGACCTATCCGAACCTCGACATCACAATCGAGGATTGGCGGCTGACGTTGATGGATTTGTATGATGGGTTCAGCGAATGGGACAACCCGTCACGGCAGTCGTTTCGGGCGGATTACCACGACCTGTTGGCCCAAAAATATGAGTTGGTCGATCTCGGTGCGCAAAGTTTCCTCGAAGAAATTGCGGACTACGCGGATCGCTTCCGCGTGACCTGTTACAAGCCGAGCATGATGCGAACCCATCATGGCGCGGGCAAACACGAATATCTGGTCACCAAACGCGTCTTCGGCCCCGACCTGCTCATCAACCTGCCGAAGATGAAAACCCACATGAAAGCAGGGCTGACGGGCGCATTGAAGAATCTGGTTGGCATCAACGGTCACAAGGAATACCTCGCGCACCACATCAAGGGGTCGTACTTTAGCGGCGGCGACGACTACTGTATCGGCGGTCGGTTGCGGGAGTGGCACGACAACTTATACGATCGGGTGTGGGAAGATTACATGACGATGGCGGCGTTGAAGCGGCGCGCCTGCCTGAGAGCGCTGCAGTTGTTGTGGAAGGCGGCGCGGGTCACCAGCGGGGATCGCATCGACGCGGGGAGTTGGAGCGGCAACGAAACGATCTGGCGGACGACGCTCGACCTCAACCATATCCTTTATTTCAGCCCGCGTTCGCCAAGACACATTCTGACACTGGCTGACGGCATCATTGCCGGCGAGGGCGAGGGTCCGTTGGTGCCGTCACCCAGGCCGGCAGGCGTGCTGCTCGGCGGCGAGAACCCCGCCTACATTGATGCCACGATGGCGAGGCTCATGGGCTATAACGTGTCGCGTGTGCCGACCGTGTACGAGGCGGTGTACCACCGCAAGTCGCGGTTTGCCGGTCCGTACCTCGAGGAGTTCGACATCGCTTGCCGTGATGCCGACGGAGCCAAGCGGATGGTCCGGTTCGTCGATCTGCCGAACCTTCGCTTCGTCAAACCGCAGCATTGGAAACGCGCGGACCGGGCAGCAGCAGAGTGAGGGGGGCGAACGGGGGGGCGTTGTCCTAATTTGGATTGCCTACTCTTTCCTGATTAAGCGAACGAGTGCCGAGAGAATCAGGCCGAGAGCTATCAGGACGAAGCCGGAGCTATATTGGACGACGTACATCGTGCGCCAAGCGGGGTCTTCCCCGGCAGCATAGTAGCCTTGGAATCCGGTTATCGTCGTCCCCAATCCGATTGCGAACATGACAAAACAGGCGAAGGTAAGAAACGCCGTGCCCGGTTTTTCTTCGGGTTCGGGAGGGGCTGGGATGACGGATTCCGACGTGTCTTTTGGATCGAAAATAGCGGTTTCCTGCTGGCAATGCGGGCACTCGATTGTTCTCGTCTTGGCAAAACCGAGTTCGGACCGGTCAAATTCGATCTGCTTACCGCAGTTTTGACAGGGGCAGACCGCGAATGTCTTCTTCATACGAAAATCCTACCAAATTTCGGCTCGTCGTACAAAGAAGGCGTTTCAACTTCTAAAACAGCAAAGCGGCTCTTGACTGTCGGCGGCAGCGATGCTAAGTACCATCCGTTAGCGCGAGATGCGCCGAATACACTTCGGCAGCGACTCGCGCTTTTTTGTTTGCCGCGTGCGGGTCGCGTTCTTTGAGCCGTTAAGATTTTCGGGCTGAAAACCCGTAAGGCAATAAATACTTAGCCGCCAAGTCCGCTGCAACCGCGAGGCCAGCGCCTACCTTACAAGGTTTTCAGGGCTTGGCGGCTGTTTTTTTGGGAACGCTTGCTTGACAACAAAGCTAATAGCGAAAGGAAGCGAAGCGATAATGACAACAGAATAAAGCGCAAGACGGGCAGAGTGGTCACCCGCGACCAGCGCGACGACGAAAAAGACACCAGCCCGCGTGATGTTCACCTGTCCGGTACACAATCACGCGGGCTGGAAGACCCACACTTTTGGGAGCGTGGACTAATCGGCTAAGTCGCCGCGGCTTTACACCCCGGAAATACCAGTCCGAATCTGGTCGCTTCCATAACCCATCAGGAATCCGAAAGCAAGCGCGATCTCGCCCATGCGGCTGAGTTTAACCCGGCTTTCTGGGCGGCCCGAAGGATTTTGTCTTGTTCCTCTGGCGAAATACGGACCTGGAACACGATGCTTCGGGCTTTCTCCTCTGGCAACGGTGGCCGCCCCATGCGTTTCTTCATGGCCGGATACGATAGCACAAAGAAAACAGTTTGTGTAGTACAAAATGTTGTTGACATGAATACTTGCCGTAGTACAATAAGTCCAAGATAAGGAACGGAGCGCAATATGGCAAACAACCTACCAATGGAAAAGAAGATCGCGGCAGTGAGCGCACTTGCGGAAGGCGTGAGCATTCGCTCGATTGAGCGCATGACGGGCATTCACCGGGACACCATCATGCGGCTTGGCCTCCGAGTCGGGCAGGGATGCACGTCGCTTATGGACACGATGATGCGCGATCTGAAATGCGAGCGGCTACAGCTAGACGAGATTTGGCAATATGTCGGCAAACACCAGAATCGACTGACGGACAAAGATGACGAATCGCAACGCGGCGATTTCTATACGTTCGTTGCGCTCGATGCCGACACGAAACTTGTCCCGGCTTTCCGAGTCGGCAAGCGCGACAACTACAACACCATTTGCTTTGTCGAGGACCTGGCCCCGC
Source organism: Verrucomicrobiia bacterium (assembly GCA_035515475.1). Classification (GTDB taxonomy): domain Bacteria; phylum Verrucomicrobiota; class Verrucomicrobiia; order Palsa-1439; family Palsa-1439; genus DATJBF01. Next base: position 34,359 of record DATJBF010000047.1, on the reverse strand, counting down.
GCCTTACTGGCCGCGTCCAAATCTCCACGGATGCCCTTGGCACTTACGCGGGCGCGCTGGAGCGAGGATTCGGCTGCCAGCTAGACTACGCGCAAATCATCAAGGTATTTCGAGCCGCCGAGCTTGCGCCGGGTAGGTACAGCCCGCCCGAGCTATACACTCAGGAAAAGAACGTCGTGTTTGGCAACCCGAACCCGGCCTATATCTCCACGTCTTACGTCGAGAGCCAGAATTTGACCATGCGAATGCTGTGCCGTCGATTGACTCGCCTGACCAACGCCTACAGCAAGAAGCTGGAGAACTTTAGGGCTGCAATCGGCTTGTACTTCGGATATTACAATTTCGTGAAGCGACACAGCACCGTTCGCATGACCCCGGCAATGGCCGCCGGTGTTGTCTCGGAGTTCTGGACTGTGGCTGATCTGATCGAAAAAACTAATGGCTGAAACGCTGAGCTATATTGAGACTTTGCAAGAGGCGATTCGCAAGGCGCATGGCTGCAAATCGATTCATGTCGGCTCTGTGCCCGTACATGAAGCCTTTCAGGGCAAGACCGTCTGGGACGGTACTGTCGAAATCTTTGACCTAACCGGGCACCCAAAGGCAAAGCAATGTTTCGCTTGGGGTCACGCGGCACACGATACGGGCAACGAAGTCCGCATTGTGACCGTGCTTGGCTTGCCTCCGGTCAAATCCGCCCTAGACGCCGTGCGCGTGGCGATTCTCAGCGAAGCCAAGGGCAACCGCTAAAAGCCCTTTTCGCCGCCGTTCGCTTGTGGCAGAGTTTGGCGTTCCCTAAACCCCAACCACAGGAGAAAGCATGTCATGGGCAATCTTCATCGTGACGTTGAATCAATGCTTCGATACGAACAACGAGTTGCTGTGTCTCCGTCAAGGCGCAGGGCGATTGCCAAGGACTTTGACAAGACAGAGATTTACGGGCGCGTCCGAGATGTTTTGCAGGCCCTTCTCGATGCCGTAGTTGCGCTTGAAAAGATCGAGACCCGCGTGAGGAGACTGGAGAGCCTGCAGGGACTTGGCCGGTCCTGAACCCTTTCCCCTTTGTACCCATATCCGCCACCCTTCGTATTGGCACCGGGATAATTCCCGACACCCCGCCTTAAAAAGACGGGCCTTTTGCGGCGCGGATTAGATGGGGCTGCGGGGCAGAACCACTCAACCAAGAATCAAATTAGGACAACGCCAACGGGGGGTCCCGCTGGACTACGGTTGAGCAATCAACTAAGATACTGAGATTCCAATGGAGTTGACCGAGCAAAGAGCGCGGGACCTTGTTCAAAGGGCCATCCGGATGGCGCTGGTAGTGGCCGTCTCCCTTGCCGCCGGGTGGTGGGTGCCCCGCGTGCATTACTTGGTCGCGCTTGCCAGTTTGGCGGTGATTGGGCTCGCGTTCTTCGCCTTGACCAAACCCGAACTGGGCGTTTACGGCCTGATATTCTTTGCCCAAATTGCCACCATTTCTGGTCTTGTCTTTCCCCTGCCCATGGGGCTGAACGAGTTTAACCTGATTTTCGCGACGTTGGTGTTCGTTTACGTCGGGGAATACGCGGTGACGAAGCGCTGGACTTTCCAGATACGCGAGCGGACTGTGGGCAACTATCTGTACCTCTACTTCGCGGTCATTCTGGTCTCGTCTCTGCGCGCCTATGAGAATTTCCCGCACTATGATTTCGTCAGGTCGGGCTTGGCCATCGCTTCCCATACCTCGGTTCTCACGTCACAGTTCGTCAAGCCCGTCATGTACGTCGGTTTGTTTTTTTTCGGGTACAACCACGGTCGGGAATTGGGACAAAGACGCCGCTTTGCGATCGCGCTGGGTTGCTGCCTGGTTTTGTACTCGTTAACCATGTTCCTTCAGCTCTTCAACATCTTCCCCATCCTCCACCGGTTCGCTTCAGGCAAAGAGGAGGGCGGTATTCTGGGCGGATCCATCGCGCTGGGAGACTTGTGGGGGATGTGGCTGGTGTTGTTCCTGGCGCGCAAGCCGTACTTCGATCGCGGGCTGCAGCTCTTCTTCGGCATGGGCGTAGCCATTGTTGGCATTGTGGCTGTGGCATGCACTTTGGTTCGTACGGCTTGGGTGCTGTGCATGTTGGGGTGGCTGATGCTGGCGATGACCACGCGCCGGAAACCATTGATGATCTTTGGAGTTCTGAGCCTCGCGGTGGTATTGGCTACCAGCCCTCTATGGCTCCCGGAACGCGTGAAGGTGTATTTCGAGGCAAGCACCTTGGAAGCACGTAACGCCGACGCTTTGCTTTCGGGACGTGTCAGCATCTGGGGGGCGGTTTTCGAATACCTGAATCAGGTTCCCACGCGATACATCTGGGGCGGCGGACGCCTCGATTTTACCGCCCACGGGCCGGAACTGGGGTTGGGCTGGGGCTTCACCACACATGAGAACTTATTCGAGACGCTGGTTGCCGAGGGGATGATTGGCGTCATAATAGTCTTGTGGATCTTTGCCCGAATCGTCCCGACACTGTGGCGTGATTGGCACAATCATCCGTCCGAGGAAGTTCGAAGCTTGGCCCGCGTGTTACTCATCGTCACTGTTCTTTTGTTCGGGTCAGCCGTCCCGTGGGATGCGCGTGAGGCTTCTTGGTACTGGTTTATGGTCGGAGTGTTCCTGGCCGCTAGGGAGGATTGGAGCCGCCGGCAACCCAGCACTGCGACAGCGGGTGCGGCGGCCAATCAGCCGCGCCTCGTGAGGGCCGGCGCCATGGCCTTAAGGCCTGCCAGTGCCGCCTCGACTCAATGATACGGGTTCTGTACCTCGTGCAAGGACTGGGAGTCGGTGGCGCCGAAAAACAACTCCTTTACCTTCTTCGAACGCTTGACCGCTCGCGAGTCGCCCCGACGCTGGCGGCGTTCCGCGCCGGCGGCGGACTGCGGCCCGCGTTCGAAGCGGCCGGTGTTCCTGTGTTCGATTTGGACATTGAGTTCCCCATCGCCCGCATCCGCAATCTGTCACCGGTGCTCCGGTTTCTGCGCTGGATGCAAGCCGAGCGTTTCGATGTGCTGCACGCCTGGCTGTATCATGCCAACATCCTCGGTGTCGTCTTGGGGCGACGGGCCGGGATTCCCACCATCATTCTGAGCGAACGCGACATCGGCTACTTTCACGGACGTCGCCATCGTCTCGCCGGGCGTCTGGCGTATCCACGCGCCACGTACGTGACGGCCAATACACCGCCCGTGGTCGAGACGCTGCTCCGAAACCGGATGGCGCGCCAGACGCAAATAATGATGATTCCCAACGGCGTTGCCCTGCCCGCACATGACCCAACCGACAGCGAAATTGCCGAGACGCGTCGCAAGTTTGCGCTCGCCGGTGACGGCCCCGTGATCGCATCCGTGGGACGTTTTGCATCGATCAAGGGTCACAAGCATTTTATCGCCGCGGCCCCCGCCGTGCTCACTCGTTTTCCGCAGGCCACTTTTGCGCTTGCGGGTGAGGGCGAATGTTTGGCCGAGTTGCAACAACAATCACGCGACCTCGGAATCGAACAGCATGTGCGATTTGTCGGACATGTCGAGGACGTTGCTGGATTTCTGGCGGCCGTCGATGTGTTTGTGTTGCCCTCTCTATCCGAGGGCTTGGCGAACGCCTTGATGGAAGCGATGGCGATGGCACGTCCGATCGTAGCGACGGCGGTCGGTGGAAACTGCGAACTCCTCGAGCACGAACGGTCCGGGCTGTTGGTTCCACCCGGAGATCCGGTGACGATGGCCGATGCGATTGTCACACTGCTGGCGGACCGGGTGCGGGCGCGCGCGCTCGGGCGCGCGGCGCAAGCGAGAATCCGGCCGTACAGCGTTGAATGCATGACGCGGCGCGTGGAGGAACTGTATGGTTCGCCGTCGTCTACGTAGCGTTGCCGAACCGCTTCGTGGTACTCGTGCGGCGACCACTTTGGCCACCGCGCTTCCGCCCATCAACTGAAAGGCTTGCATAACCCCACATGGCTTGCGAACATTCTGGGCGCGCTTGAGGAAAACATCGACTCGATGACGTACAATCCATCACGCACCGTCGAAAATGGCGGTCGACAAGGCACAGCGAAGGTCAACTGGAGAATCTGGCTCATCTTGATCACTGTGCTCGGATTGGCAGTTCGCGCTGTCGTTTTCGTTGGATTTGGCAATTCGTTCCGAAGCCGCGGGAGTTCCTCGGGAGAGTACGACGCGATCGCAAAGCACGTCCTTCAGGGGCGCGGGTTCACACTGGACGGGCGATACCCTTCGATCTATACGTTTCCCGGTTACATCTACTTTCTGGCGGCCGTTTATGCGACAGTCGGAGATTCGCCGCTGGCAGTTTCCACCATTCACACTCTGTTGACCGCCCTCACCGGAGTACTCGTTTTTATTATCGGGTGGAAGGTTGTCGATGTGCGGGTTGGATTGCTTGCCTGTTTGATCACAAACCTCCTCCCGTGGCTGGCGTTGATGACGGTGTCTCTGACAGACGGGGCCCTGTTTGCAGTGCTCACGTCGGCTTCGTTTCTTCTCGCCTGCATGATGTTGCAGTCCTCACGGTGGCTCTGGGTGGTTTTGGGCGGCATGATCACTGGTTTGGCAATTCTCGTACGCGGTCCCGTGGAGGTCCTTGCGCCACTCGTCGTGATTTGGCTGTTCTGGAAGGAGGGGGCGCGGCAGTGGAAGCGGCCGGCAGTATACGTTGTGTTGATCGGCGCCGTCCTCAGCCCGTGGATGGTGCGCAACTGGCGCGTGTGTGGACGATACATATCCTTATCTGTGGCGCCAAACTATGCGCTGTCGGAAGGCAATAACCCCCAGATTGCAGCCTTTATCAGCGAGTCCAAGACCTTCGACATGATGCCAGAGCGGTATCAACCGCTGAGCCGCTCCCCGCAGGATATTCTCCAGGCCTCGTTGTTGTCTCGCGCCGCAGCCATCCAGTTCATCCGCGCCCATCCATGGGAAACTGTGCGGCTGACAATCCGGAAATTCTTCCTGTTCTACAGTTGGAGTTATTGGCCGCACAAAATTGCCGGCCCCAATGGGAGCGTCGAAGACGCGCCATACCTCCGTCTGCATTCTTTGATCTATGCGTGGAGCATTCGTCCTTTATTCATTCTGGCGCTCGTGGGAGCGATCATCGGCTGTTCGAAACATAGAGAACTCCTGTTGTTGACAGCCTTCCTGGTCCTGCTGGGCCTTGGGCATGCCTTGGTGGCGGTGTTCCCCCGATACCGCGTGCCATTTGACCCCCTGCTGGCGGTACTCGCGGCCTACGGAGTCATTTGGATTTGGGATCGGCACGTGAAAAGCTTATTCGCCGGAGACGTACGTTTGGCCTCAGGCTCGTCGGGTTTGGAGCGAACACAACAGTTTGAACCTCCTGCGGTTCCTCAAGATAAGGGTGAGCGCACGTGACTCGTCCATCAGGGGGGGCTGACCTGCCGAGACCGGCGCATGCAGACGCGTGAACCAGCACCAAGCCGTTACCCGACGCTCATCATCGTTTCGCGCGCCCACTATGCGGACGACGGTCAGGCCCGGTACTTCTACAATCTGGATGGGGAATATATCGATGGCTTTGCGCCGGCCTTTCAGCGGGTCGTCCTGCTCGCGCCCGTGTTTCGGAAGGGGATCGATGCGCAATACGAAACGAAGAAGAGTTTCACCTACCAATTCCACGCGCCGAATATCGAACCTGTAGAGATCCCTGATTCACAGGGCTCCCGGCGGCTCTCGGTGCTGTTGTCGACCTTCTGGAAACAAGTGCGCATCCTCTGGCGGGTCTTGCGCAAAAACCCCGACGCCCTTGTGTTACTGTACTTTCCGACCTATCGCGCAGCCGCCATGGGCTTGTTCTGCATTTGCCTGGACCGCCCGTATTTGGTCTACAGCGGCACCATGTGGGCGGAGACAATCAGGCTGTCGCCGCGCTGGGCGAAGAAGCGGTCGTGGTATCTGCCCTTGTACCTCGCCACATGCAATCGACTGGAACGCGTGGTCTATCACCGGGCGAAAGCGCGCCTCTTCTTTGAAGCCACCAGATTGCGGGAATACGAATCGATCGGTGCGACCTATCGCGTTCGACCAGGAGACCGCGTCAAACCTGCGCCGTCGCCGGCCGAACATCCGTTACACAAACCCGCCCGCCTTCTGTGTGCCGCCGACCTTCTGCCGGTCAAAGGTCATGACGTGCTCTACCAGGCGCTCGCACTCTTGAAGAAAAGAGGGGTGACAGTCATCGCCATCTTGGCGGGTGCCGTTGATAACGATTGGGGCCCGCACCTGAGCGAGTTGTCAAAGCGCCTTGGAATTACGGACATGGTTCACTTGTCCGGCTGGGTCGCTGACGAAGAGGAACTTCGGAGACTGTACGACGAAGCCGACCTGTTCGTGCTTCCTTCCCGTAGCGAGGGTTTTCCGCGCGTATTACATGAGGCAATGGCCCGAGCACTGCCCGTGATTACGACCAACATTCCTAATATTGCGGCAGTCCTGCGTCACGAACAGGACGTCTTGCTGGTGCCACCAGATGACCCCGAGGCGCTGGCTGCAGCCATCGAGCGGCTGCTCGCCGACGACGCCCTGCGGCGACGTCTGGGCGAGGCGGGGTGGCGTTGGCTGAAGGACGAGTGCAGTGAGAGCGACGCCGAGCAATTCTTGCGCGTCGTCAACCGGCATACGTAACTCGGTACTGCTGAAGATGACCGCCAGCTTTCAGACCCGGTCACCGTCGCTCTGGGATGCCTTCGGCTCGACCGGCACATGCGGGCAACATGGGATTACCGCGCCGGGCTAATCAGCGTATCCCCGCGGGTGCGATACGTGCCACCGCCAGGCGCTGTCCACAATCTTCTCCAGCGAGGCAAATCGTGGCTGCCACCCGAGGACCTTGCAAATCCTGGCGGAATCAGCGACCAGGGACGGCGGATCGCCGGGGCGCGGAGGCCGCTCGGCCACCGGGATGGAGCGTCCCGTGACCCGACGGGCGACATCGACGACTTCCTTCACGGAATAACCGTGACCGCTCCCGACGTTGAAGGCTTCGCTGGTCGCGCTGTCCAGCGCCAAGCGGTGCGCCTGAGCAAGGTCCGCCACGTGCACGTAATCGCGGATGCACGTGCCGTCGGGAGTTGGATAATTCGTGCCGTAGATGTCCACCTGCGGTTTTTGTCCCAGCGCCACCTTCAGCACGTTGGGCACCAGATGCGTTTCCTCCCGGTGGTGTTCTCCGCAGCGGTCCGTCGCGCCCGCCGCGTTGAAGTACCGGAGCGCGACCCATCGGAGGTCGTGCAGCCGCCCGTACCAATTCAGGGCTCGCTCAACCATCCACTTGGATTCGCCGTACGGATTGATCGGCTCCTTGGGCAGGTCCTCGGTGATCGGCAGGTGGCGGGGAAGACCAAAGATTGCGCAGCTTGAAGAAAATACGAAGCGCGGCACCTTGGTGGCCACGCAGGCATCCAGCAAGTTGACGGCGTTGGCGAGATTGTCACGGAGGTACTTGCCGGGCTCGGTCATACTGGCCGAAACCAACGTGTGGCTGGCGAAGTGCATCACCGCATCGGGCCGGGTCCGCCGGAAAAGGTCTGCCAACAGCGAGCAATCGGCAATATCTCCCTTCACGAACTCGGCGCGGGCGTCGACGGCAGCCCGATGCCCCTCGTTGAGATTGTCGATAATACAAACCTGGTGGCCAGCATTCAGTAATTCCTCGACACAAACACTGCCGACGTAACCAGCTCCCCCTGTAACCAGAATTTTCACGCCGCCGCTTGTAGCGCAGTCCTTGCGCCGGCCGCAAGCGCGAAATCGACTGGTTGCGGGTCGGGGCCACGGCCCGGCCACGCGGTGCGGTCCGGCAGCCGTCGATTGGGGGCGATGGGCGGACTTGACATTGGCCGCCGCGCTGGTAAACCATCGTCGGGTTGCCGCAGTTCCTGCGACGCCAGACATGGTTCACCCCGCCACACCATCGGGACTGGTTCAAACGTCCGAGTCAAAGCGCGCTGGGGCAGCGGTCGTGGAATCCGCATTGATGACGCCGACAAAGCAGAAGATCCTGATGGTGGGCTATTTGCCGCCGCCGTATTTCGGACCCAGCACGACCTATACGGCGTTGTTGCGGTCGGAGTTTCCTCAACGGTTCGACGTCACGTTCCTGGACATCACGGTCGCCAAGAGCGTCGGCGACATCGAGAAGTTCCGGGTGGGGAAACTTTTCAAAATGTGCCGGTTCCTGCTGCGCGAACTCTGGTTGCTGACGACCCACCGGTTCGATTTTGCCTGTGCGCTCGTGTCGGTGAACCGCAATGCCTTCATCAAGGACGCGGCACTCTTGGGGCTGGCCCGCGCGTTCGGCGTGCCGACCGTTCTCTACGCGCATGGCAACAACATTCCCGATTTCCACGATCGTTCGAGCCCGTGGATGCAACGATTGATCGCGCGCACCTGCCGGAAGGCGGCGGGCGCGATCGTGCTGGGCGAATGCTTGCGGTTCAACTTCGAGCGCTGGCTCCCACAAGACCGGATTTTTGTCGTTCCCACCGGCTTCGTTCCAATGGATGTCGTCCCCAAACCGTCCAAGCAGCCCGGGGTGGTGACCGTCGTGTATTTGGGGCTGATGTTCCGCGACAAAGGCGTCTTCGTGCTGCTGGAAGCGGCCGCCAAGATTGCCGCGAAACGTCGTGACATCCGGTTTGTGTTTATGGGCGCCTGGTTCCGCGCCGAGGAGGAAGCCGTGGCCCGCCAGTTTGTCGCGGACCACCAACTGGACCAACAGGTTGCCTTTCTCGGCCGGGTCAGCAACGAGGTGAAATGGCAGACACTGGTCAACGCGGACATGCTGGTCTTCCCAACGTTTTACTACTATGAAACCATGGGCGCTGTCTTGCCGGAAGCGATGCAGGCCGGGTTGCCCGTGATTGCAACGCGCCGCGCTTCCATTCCAGAGATCGTAGAGGAGCCCAAGTACGGATTGCTGATCAACGAACAGGATGCCGATGACCTGAAGGAAAAAATCCTGCGGCTGGCCGACGACCCGGTCTTACGCGCGAAGATGGGCGCGGCGGGCCGGCAACGGTTCGACAGTTACTACACGCACGAGCATTACGGGCGGCGAATGATCGGGGTGTTTGAACAATTGTCCGTGCGCCACCCGTGATCCAGCGCCGATTCGCCGAAACCATCCCGCGCGGGCGGGAATGACGACGGCCACTCGGGGGTCCTGGGACAGGATGTTCCGAATGCACAACAGGGGCAAACACGAGAGGAAAGGGCAAAGTCTCCCGCCCGTCGTTCCGCCGCCGCCATCAGGGGGGTGGGCCCCGCCGTCAAGACCAACCCTCGGCGCGAGCCGAAGGCGGCGTTGACAGCCTCCCTGGATTGCTTAGAATCCTCGGTCTTGCGCATGCACACGCCGACGGATCAACCGCAGCCGAGGCTATCGGTCGTCGTTGCCGTTTACAACGAGGAAGGGAACATCGCAGAGTACCTGCGACGGACAATGCCGATCTTGGAGTCGATCACGCGCGATTTCGAGATCATCTTTGCTCTCGATCCCTCGCCCGATCGCACGGAAACGATCATCCTGGAACACCGGGCGCGCGATCCGCGCATCAAGCTGCTGAAGTTTTCCCGACGATTCGGCCAGCCAATGGCCATCCTCGGCGGCCTGCATTATGCCAACGGCGACGCGGTGGTGGTGATGGATGTCGACCTGCAGGATCCTCCCGAATTGATTCCGGAAATGATTGCCAAATGGCGGGAGGGATTTGACGTGGTCATGGCGCAACGCCGGGCGCGCACGGGAGAGACGCCGATGAAACGAGCCATCGCGGCGGTCGGCTACCGATTCATCAGCCGGATTGCCGATGTCGAGATTCCGCCCGACACGGGTGATTTCCGGCTCCTGAGTCGCCGCGTGGTGGACGAATTGAAACGGCTCAAGGAGTGCCACGGTTTCCTGCGGGGCATGGTGGCTTCCGTCGGCTTTCGACAGGCCATCATCGGGTTCGACCGGCCACCCCGTTTCTCCGGAAGGAGCCATTACAGCCCGTACTACGGATCGTTACGCATCGGCATGAACGGGATGATTTGCTTTTCCAATTATCTCCTATCGGCCAGCATCAAATTGGGATTCGCCATTGCGGGGCTGGCGTTGTTTGCCGGCCTGGTCTACCTCATCATGAAGTTGATGAGTTTCCCGTTTCCCTCGGGAAACCCCACGATCGTCATCACGATCCTGTTCATGGGCGGTATCCAGTTGGTGAGCGTGGGCATACTGGGCCAGTACATTTCCCGGATCTACGACGAGGTCAAAGAACGGCCGAAGTTCATCGTGGACCGGGCCGAGGGTTTCGACAAGTCCGCTTAGGGCGCGTTTTGACATGCCTGCGCAGCCCGGAGACAGCCGAAAATCAAAATGGCCCAAGAATCTGCCGCCGCTCACCGAGGAACAGCAGAGGATTGCGGCTGATTTCATGGACTACTGGCTGGAGGTCCTGCCCAAGCGGTTTTCGCTCATCGAGCGCTACAATCACGGCTACCCGGTTCGGGCGTCCGCCAAAGGCCCGCTGACCACGCTGGAGATCGGCGCCGGCAGGGGGGAACACCTGTTGTATGAAGACCTCTCACCCGCACAGCAGAAGAATTACTACGCCCTCGATTCCCGGGACTGCATGCGCCGAGAGGTGCGGGAACGATTTCCCCAGGTCAACGTCGTCACGGCTGACTGCCAGCGTCGACTGCCCTTTCCGGACGGTTTCTTCGATCGCGTGCTGGCCATTCACGTGTTGGAACACCTTCCCGATCTTCCGTCCGCCATCCGCGAAGCTCATCGCGTGTGCAAGAAAACGGGCTCGTTCATTGTTGTGATCCCTTGCGAAGGAGGGCTCCTCTACGGTCTGGCGCGCCGCATCTCGGCCCGGCGGATCTTCGAACGGCGGTACAAACAATCCTATCAGTGGTTCATCGAGCACGAGCACATCAATATACCCGCGGAAATCATCGAGGAATTGCGCGCTTGCTTCCGGATCGTGGAACAGTCCTTTTATCCCGTTCCATTGCCGTTTGAATGGTGTAATCTATCCATCGGTTTGAAACTTGTACCCCAATCCACGTGAGATGAAACAATTCTTCGTCACCGGCGCGGCGGGATTCATTGGCAGCAACCTCGTGGATCGATTGCTGGCCGACGGCCATCGGGTCGTCGGCTACGACAACTTTTGCACGGGCCAGGCGGAGTTCTTGGACGCCGCGTTGCGGCACCCGAACTTCCGGCTGGTCCGGGGAGACACCCTCGATCTGGCGAATCTCACGGCCGCGATGACCGGGAGCGAGTTCGTGTTTCACCTCGCCGCGAATGCCGATGTCCGCTTCGGTCTTGAGCACCCCCGCAAAGACCTCGAGCAAAATACCGTGGCCACGTTCAACGTGCTGGAAGCGATGCGCGCCAACGGCATCCGGGGCATCGCGTTTTCCTCGACCGGTTCCATCTACGGCGAGCCCGACGCGTTTCCGACGCCGGAAACGGCGCCGTTCCCCACGCAGACTTCCCTGTACGGCGCGGCCAAACTGGCCGGCGAAAGCCTGATCGAGGCCTACTGTGAGGGTTACCAATTCGAAGGCTACATTTTCCGATTCGTCTCGATTCTCGGCGAACGGTACACGCACGGCCACGTGTTCGACTTCTACAAGCAGTTGGTCGAACACCCGGACCACCTGCGGGTGCTCGGCGACGGCACCCAACGCAAATCGTACCTCTACGTTCAGGATTGCCTCGACGCGATGCTGCACGTCATTGGCCGCCACGCCGCTGCGGACGCGCCCCACCACGTCCAAGTCTACAACCTCGGCACCGACGAATACTGCCAGGTTACCGACTCGGTCGGTTGGATCTGCGAAGCGCTCGGGCTGAAACCGGAGTTGGAGTTCACGGGCGGCAAACGCGGCTGGATCGGCGATAGCCCGTTCATCTTCCTCGACTGCGCCAAGGTCCGTCAACTCAGCTGGAAGCCGAAGCTTACCATCCGCCAGGGGGTCGGGCGTACTCTGGAATGGCTCCGGGCCAACCAGTGGGTACTGCAACGGCGATGAACCTCGTCATCACAGGCACCAGTTCGGGCATTGGCCAGGCGCTCGCCAGGCGTTTCGTCGAGGAAGGCCACGACGTGTGGGGACTCGCGCGCCGCCCGCAACAGGCTGGCGGACGTTTCCGCACCAGCGTTTGCGACGTGAGCGATTGGCCGGCAGTCGAGCGCGCCGCCAAGGAAGTCGCCGCGCAGTGGACGCACGTGGACGGCTTGGTTTGCTGTGCGGGCACGCAAGGAGCGATCGGAGCAGCCATGAACCTTTCGCCCGAAGATTGGGCGGCGACCGTGCGCGCGAACCTCGAAGGGGCCTTGTTCACTGTCCGCGCCTTCTTCGGGGCGCTCTCCCGCTGCCCGCGCCGCGCGAAGGTAGTGTGTTTCAGCGGCGGCGGCGCGGCCAGCCCACGCCCGAATTTCTCCGCGTACGGCGTGGCGAAGGCGGGCATCGTGCGGCTGGTCGAAACCCTGGCAGCGGAGTGGCGCGAGTTGCCCGTGGACATCAACGCGGTCGCGCCCGGCGCGATCAGCACGGCCATGACCGAGCAGATTCTCCGGGCGGGGGCCGGTGCGGCAGGCGAAAAGGAGTTGGCCGCAGCCCGGAAGCAACTTGCAGCCGGTGGCCAGCCGATGGACAAGGTAGTGGCGCTCGTCGCCTTCCTGCTCTCGCTGCAATCCGATGGGTTGAGCGGCAAGTTCATCAGTGCCCAATGGGACGACTGGAAAACATTTCCTGCCCGACGCCAGGAGCTGATGAAATCCGATGTTTACACGCTCCGACGCATCACGGAAGATAAGAAGCCATGACGCAGACAGGGTTCGCGGTGATCGGCTGCGGATTGATCGGCCGGAAGCGCGCGGCAGCGCTTGCGCCCGACCAGGTCGTCGTCGCCTGCGACACCGACATGGCGCGGGCCCAAGCGCTTGTGAAAGCCGTCGGCCACGGGGCGGCGGTGGACAATCCCGCCGAGGCAATTCAGCACCGGGACGTGGACGCGGTCATCGTGGCGACGGTCAACGCGGCGCTGGCGCCGATTGCACTGCAGGCCATCGGCGCCGGCAAACATGTGCTCGCCGAAAAACCCGCCGGCGTGAGTGTCGCCGAGGTTGAATCACTGGCGGCCGCAGCCAAACGACAGGGAATCTGCGTCCGCGTCGGGTTCAACCATCGCTATCACCCGGCGTTCGTGAAGGCGCGTGGGTTGGTGGACGCGGGCGAGTTGGGACCCCTGATGTTCCTTCGCGCCCGATACGGCCACGGGGGGCGCGTCGGCTACGAGAAGGAGTGGCGGGCGGACCCGAAGCTGTCGGGCGGCGGGGAATTGATCGATCAGGGAGTGCACCTGATCGATCTCTCGCGGTGGTTTTTGGACGAGTTCACGGAGGTCGAGGGACACGTGGCAACGTATTTCTGGAACATGCCCGTCGACGACAATGCGTTTCTCAGCTTGCGGACGGCGTCGGGGCAGACCGCATGGTTGCACGTGAGTTGTACGGAGTGGAAGAACATGTTCTCGCTCGAGTTGTACGGGCGCGATGCCAAGCTTCAGATCGACGGACTGGGCGGGAGCTACGGCGTCGAGAAGCTGACGTTTTACAAGATGAAGCCCGAGATGGGGCCGCCGGATACGCAGCAGTGGGAATATCCCGGTCCCGATGAGTCGTGGCGGCGGGAGTTGGAAGAGTTTCAGCAGGACATTGCGTCGCGACGGACCCCGTCGGCCGGGCTGGCCGATGCGCGGGCCAGTCTCCGTATCGTGGAGACGATTTACCAGATGTCGGGTTACCCGAGGAAGTCATTATGATTATCACCCGTTCGCCGTTGCGCATTTCCCTGGGAGGAGGAGGGACGGACTTGCCGTCTTATTACCGCCGATTCGGCGGTTTCCTGGTGGCGGCGGCCATCGACAAGTATGTCTATATCACGTTGCACCGGACCTTCGTGCAGGAATTGATTGTGAAATACTCGAAGTTGGAGCGGGTGAAAACGGTGGACGAGATCGAGCACCCGATCATCCGCGAGTCGCTCCGGCTGCTGAACTTCGAGTCGCCGTCCATGGAAATTGCGTCCATGGCCGACATACCCGCCGGGACGGGCTTGGGCTCCTCGGGCAGTTTTACGACCGCATTGCTGAAGGCCTTGCACGTGTACAATAAGAATCCCATTCGTCCCGATGCGCTGGCGGCGCAAGCTTGCCAGGTCGAACTCGATATCTTGAAGGAACCGATTGGCAAACAAGACCAATACATCGCGGCCTACGGCGGCATCACCTGCTTCGAGTTTGAGCCCGACGGGCAGGTCAAGGCCTGGCCGTTGAAGATTTCCGAGGAGACGCTTTATAACCTCGAAGACAATCTGCTGCTGTTCTTCACCGGCTTTGCCCGGTCAGCGTCGGCGATCCTCAAGGAACAGGACGACCGGAGCAGACAGAACGACTCGCAAATGATCGACAATCTTCATTTTGTCAAAGATCTCGGCATCAAAAGCAAAGAGGCGCTCGAAGCGGGCGACCTGATGGAATTCGGCCGTCTCATGGACGTGCATTGGCAGCACAAGAAGAAGCGGTCGGGTTCGATGTCCAACCAGCAGATCAACGTCTGGTATGACCTGGCCATGCAGAACGGCGCGGTGGGCGGCAAGCTCATCGGGGCCGGCGGCGGCGGGTTCCTCATGTTCTACGCCCGCGACAAAACGCGGTTGCGCCATACGATGCGCGAGGCCGGTGCGCACGAGGTCCGTTACCGGTTCGATTTCGAGGGGACGAAGATCCTGGTGCAATGAGGACGCTCGATCTTCCCGTGGCGATCTTGAGTGGTGGGTTGGCCACGCGGTTGCGCCCGGTCAGTGAGAAAACTCCCAAGGCGCTTCTGCCCGTGGTCGGTCGGCCGTTCCTGGCCCACCAACTCGATCTGCTGCGGAAACGAGGTATCCGCGACGTCGTGTTGTGCGTCGGCCATCTCGGCGAGCGGATTCGCGAGGCGGTGCCCGATGGCCGGCCGTGGGGCATCACGCTCCGGTATTCGTTCGATGGCCCCACGTTGCTGGGCACCGGTGGCGCCGTGCGCCAGGCGTTGTCTCTGCTGGGGGAGAAATTCTTCGTGCTCTATGGCGATTCGTACTTGCCAACGGATTACGGGGCGGTGGCTCGGGCCTTTGCGCGCCGCCGGCGGCCCGCGTTGATGACCGTGTTCCGCAACGAGGGGAAGTGGGACACCAGCAACGTCGTGTTTCGCAACGGCAAGATTGTCGTGTACGACAAACGGCGGCGGACGCCGGAGATGCAGCACATTGACTACGGCCTGAGCGTGCTGACGCCGGGCGCGTTCGCCGGGCTGGAATCGAAAACGCCGCTCGACCTGGCCGAGGTGTTTCAAAAACTGGTTGTGCAGGGGCAGTTGGCAGGTTATGAAGTATCCGAGCGCTTCTACGAGGCAGGCTCGCAAACGGGCCTCGCCGAACTCGAAGCCCTCTTGGGGCAACGCCCATGAGCTACACGCGCCAACACCTCGACGAGGCGGTCGCGATTATCCAGAAACTGGACGAAACCGCCATCGAACGGGTGGTGGAAGCCCTCCGAGCCGTGCGCGACCGCGGCGGGCGATTGTTCATCCTCGGCGTCGGCGGCAGCGCCGCCAATGCGTCGCATGCGGTCAACGATTTCCGCAAGATTTGCGGGTTTGAAGCCTACGCGCCGACCGATAACGTGAGCGAACTGACCGCGCGTACCAACGACGAGGGCTGGGCGAGCGTGTTTGTGGAGTGGCTCAAGGGCAGCCGCGTCAACCGCAACGACGCACTGTTGGTGTTCAGCGTCGGCGGCGGAAACCTGGAGAAGAACGTGAGTCCCAATCTCGTCAGCGCTCTCCAACTGGCGAAGGACGTGGGCGCGACAGTCGTCGGCGTCGTCGGGCGCGATGGTGGACACACGGCGAAGGTGGCGGATGCGTGCGTGATTGTGCCGACGGTCAATCCCACCAACATCACACCGCACAGCGAAGCCTTCCAAGCCGTGCTCTGGCATTTGTTCGTATCGCATCCGCGCTTGAAAGTGCAGCCAACCAAATGGGAGAGCACGAAGTAGCCGTGCCGTTGCGCCGCGCCGTCAGAAGCCGGATTATCGCGTGAGCAATCTGTTGGGGCGCATCTGAACACTGTTACCATCGGATGACAGTCTTGTAGCCGCGAGGTTTACCCCGACAGGTCGGGGCTGCTCGCGGCCTTCCGGATTGTGGCTGAGAACGGACTACCGCGAGCAGGCTCGCGGCTGCAATTCGGTGGGAGCGTCAAGCTGCGCCCATCTGTTGGGGGCGGCGAACGTCATCCTTGCTGCGGCGGGGCAGATGGGTTAGGGTTGCCGACGCATGGTCACCACAACACTGCAGCAACTCAACATCAAGATCTTTGCCGATGGGGCAGACAAGGCAGGCATCCTCGAACTTTACGCCAATCCGCTGATCGCCGGCCTGACCACCAACCCCACGTTGATGCGCAAGGCGGGAATCAACGACTATGAAGCCTTCGCGCGCGACATTCTCCAGACGGTCAAAGGCAAGCCAATCTCGCTCGAAGTGTTTTCCGACGAATTCGATGAGATGCGCCGCCAAGCCCTCAAGATCAGCGGCTGGCAAGGCAATGTCTTCGTCAAGATCCCGATCACCAACACGCGCGGCGAATCCTCGTTGGCGCTCATTCGAGATCTGGCCGGTCAGGGCGTGAAATTGAACGTCACCGCCATTCTGACGGTGGAACAGGTGGCCGGCGTCGCCCAGGCCCTGAATCCACAGGTGCCGGCGGTCGTTTCCGTTTTCGGCGGTCGCATTGCCGATACGGGCTGCGATCCCGAGCCGATCATGCGGGCCAGCCGCGCGTTGCTGGCGAACCTGTCGCACGCGGAATTGCTGTGGGCCAGCGTGCGCGAGGTCCTGAACATTTTCCAAGCGGAAGACTGCGGCTGCCACATCGTGACCGTGCCCCATGACATCCTCAAGAAGGCGCTCAAGTTGTGTGGACGTGGACTCGCCGCCATGTCGTTGGATACAGTGAAGATGTTCGCCGAAGACGCTCGGGCTGCCGGCTACAAGCTGTAGGCTCGGGACCGTCTGCTCCCGGCCCCCGCCGAAGACATCCGGTTCCCTCGTTGGCGTGCGAATCAAGCGTTAACGATACCGGAAACTTGCCAAAATCCCTGAATTACGACAGCATGTCCCGCATGGCAAACGATTGCGGTTGGCTCCGGTGCGGTCGTCCGGCATGAATTTCATGGAGTCCATCGGAGGACGGGCGCGGGGGCGATTCCGTGCTTTCTTGTGGGCGGCGCTGTTGATCGGCGTGATTGCTTGGTTTTTCCACGAAACCATTTTTCAGCGGTGCTCTCTTGTGCCCATGGACCTGCTCGACAGCCTGGTCACTCCATTCAACGCCGGATCGACTCACGTTGACGTGCAAAACCACTACACCTTTGATGTGGCAAAGCAGGATTACCCGTGGGGACTGTTTTGGCAACAAAGCGTGCGGGCGGGGCGAATTCCCCTTTGGAATCCATACATTTGTGGCGGCCATCCATATCTGGCGGCGAGCCATCAGGCGGCGCTCAGCCCGTTCAAGATTCTGTACCTGTTCATGTCGGCGGAACGTGCGCTGAGCCTCGGTGTCGTGTTGGAATTCGTACTGGGAGGGATCTGGATGTTCGCCTTGTTGCGGGAATTGGAGCGGTCCCGATGCGCGGCGTTTCTGGGTGGCTGTGCGTACGCGCTCAACAGCGCCTTCGTGATGTGGTACTGGCGCGAGCCGAGCACACTTGTTTGGGCGCCCTTGGTGCTGCTGTTATTTGAGCGCTCAGCCCGCCTGAACTCATGGCCGTACTCCTTGGCAGCGGGGATCGTGTTGGGGGTGGCCTTTATCAGCGGCAGTATCCAGGCCGCCAGCCACATCGGCCTGTTATGTGTGGGCTATTTCATTTTCAGCCTGCCTTGGAACGATCCGATCCGGCGGAATCAACTGCTGCTGCGCAGCGCGGTGGTGTATCTGGTGGGGGTGCTCGTGGCTTCCGCGCAGTGGTTGCCGACGTTGGAACTGTTGACCTCAGAGGGAGGGGGAAAATACGTCCAAACAGCCGGGGCGACGCCCGTTGGCATCAAACATCTGCTCCTCGGGCCACCGCTGATGATCACGTTTCTGTTTCCCGCGCTGGCCGGCTCACCGGAATCGTACGACGTGCTCAAGGTTATCGGGGCCACCATGGGAGACTTCACCGGGTATATTGGTGCCGTTCCGTTCACCCTGGCCGTCGTGGGCGCGGTCTTGATTCGCGACCGGCGCGCGCGGGGCCTGCTTGGTGTGGCAGTATGTGTGCTGGCGATCGTCTTCCTTACGCCGCTGGTGAAGTATTTATATCACCGGGTCTTTATCGTCTTTGTGTTTGCAATGGCGGCCCTCGCGGCCTATGGGGCCGACGCATTGGTGGCCTCGCTGAATGAAGATCTGCGCAAGATTCGGCGGACATTGACAGTGATGTTAGGGCTTTGCCTGCTGGTCGCCTGCGGTCTGGCGGTCGTGCAGTGCCTGGTGCATTTTCGACGCGACGAACTGGTCTCTGCCGGGCGACGGTACGTTCTCAGTCACGCCGGGGGGTCGGCTTTTGCCAGTTGCACGGGTTGGCTGGAGGCGCGCGTGCCGTTGTTCCTCGACCATTTCCGCCTGTCAAACGTGGTGTTCTGGCTGCCGCTCACGAGCATATGCGCAGTGGCGGCGTTCTGGAACGAGTACGCGCGGCGTCGGATCAGTCGTGCTGTGCTGTGGATCGTTGTGATCGGATTTTCGGTCGCGGATCTTACGGTGTTGGGTCGTGGTTGGCTCCCCCAGGTGAATTTGGCGAAGCACCCATTGTTTCCCCCGTTGCGCATTCTGGCGCCCGTGCAAGCCGATTCCGGACTGTTCCGAGTGTATCAGTGGGCAAACAAGGGAGACTTATTCTTGCCGAACAATATTCTGATGGTGTACGGGCTGCCCACGTTGGGCGGCTATGAATCACTTTCCCCGAGAGCTGTTCCTTCCTTGCCAAACAGGACCCACGATGAGTTCAACCGCTTGTTGGACCTGCAGAATGTGAAGTACGTCGTCACCGATCCGTCGGTTTCGTTGCCCGCCGACCGCTTCAAACTGCGCGCCGAAGACGATGGTGTTCGGTTGTATCTCAACAAGACTTGTCTCCCCCGCCTACAATTCATTCCCCGCTGGGATGTCGAGCCCGACCACAAGCGAGTTCTGGATCGGATGACGGCTGGGCGCTTTGACCCCGGGGCCACCGTTTTCATAGAACGTGAAGCGCCCGTGGCTGCGCCCGGCCCGTCGGAGTCCACGCAGCGGGCGGATGTCGAGGTCAAACAGTACGGCGCTCAGCGCATTGTGGTCGACGTGCGCTGTGAGCAAGACGGGTTCTTGGTGTTGTCGGACACGTTTTACCCGGGCTGGCGAGCGCGCCGCAACGGCCAGGATACGATGCTCTACCGCGCCGACTATGTACTGCGGGCGGTGTTCGTCCCACCAGGAGAATCCGAGGTGGAATTTTATTACGCTCCGCTATCATTCCGCGTCGGGGCGGGGATTTCGCTGGGCACGGTCATCTGCGTCACGGTTGTTGGGTTCTGGCTTGCGCTCCGGCGCCGCCCACGGGCGTGAGCGTGGGGCACCGAATTTGGTCGGCCCGGTCGTTCCCAGTCAGGCCACCGGGTGGGGCGGGTCATCCTGTCAAATAGGCGCGACCGTGCCGGTGGAGGTGCTCTATGGACAACCGGGAACGAAAAGGGTAGAAATGCCGAAAGGAAAGAATCGTCTAGCATGAATGTCCCCTACTTCGATTTGAAAGCCCAGTACGGCGAGCTGCGCGAAGAGATCCTCGCTGCGCTGGACCGGGTCTGCCGCAACGCCTCGTTCATCCTCGGCGACGAAGTTGTCCAGTTTGAGAAAGAATTCGCGGCGTACTGTGAAACGAAATACTGCGTCGCACTGAACAGTGGCACCAGCGCGTTGCACCTCGGTCTGCTGGCCGCGGGCGTGCAAGCCGGGGATGAGGTCATTACCACACCGAATACGTTTATGGCTACGGCCGAGGCGATTTCGTACACGGGAGCGAAACCGGTATTTGTGGATATCGATCCGGCCACGGCCAACATCGATCCGAAGGGAATCGAACCAGCGATCACCAGCCGGACCAAGGCGATCGTGCCGGTCCATTTATACGGTCGTCCGGTTGATCTCGACGCGGTTTTGGACGTCGCCAGGCGTCGCCGCTTGGTAGTGATCGAAGATGCTTGCCAGGCCCATGGCGCACGTTACCGCGGCAAACGGGTCGGTGGGTTTGGCCAGTCGGCCGCGTTCAGTTTCTATCCGGGTAAGAACCTCGGAGCGTATGGAGAAGGCGGCGCATTGACCACCGACGACGAACGAATCGCACAGTTTGCTCGGGCGATGCGCGATCATGGGCAGGCGCGGCGCTATTTCCACGACCAGATCGGCTACAACTACCGGATGGACGGGATTCAAGGTGCCGTGTTGCGGGTCAAGCTGAAACACCTCGATGAGTGGACTGCGAAACGCCAGCGATTCTCGGGGCGCTACAGAACGGTGCTGGCCAACGCCCGCGTCGAGTGCCCCGAGGACGATCCACAGAACGAAACCGTGTATCATCTGTTCGTCGTCTACGTCGAGAACCGCGACGCCGTTCGCGCGGCGCTGGAAACGCGCGGGATTCAGAGTGCCATTCATTACCCGATTCCGTTGCACCTGCAGAAAGCGTATGCGCCGCTCGGTTATCGGCGGGGCAGTTTTCCCCATGCCGAACGCGCCTGCGAGCGCGTGTTCAGCCTGCCGTTGTTCCCCGAAATGAAGACCGAGCAGGTCGAATGTGCCGCGACGGCTTTGGCCGAAATCGCCGGGGGCAAGTGACAGCCGCGTTTCCGTCCCGGCAAAGCTGATCGGTTCCCCCTGGCCAATTCATTGCGCGGGCCGCCGACAAGGAGCAGCCATGTCCGCCGATGGTATTGACGGGGTTGATGGGCAACGACGTGGTCCGCGCCGAAACCGTTGCTATTTCTTTTTCCAGACTGTAGAGTTTGAATGATTCTTGAGCCACTTTGGCTGTGATTTTGTCAAAGCTTCAACCATTGGCACTCGCTCTGAGCGGGTTCATGGCCAATCTGCCGACGGTGGTATGAAGGGTGGCTCGTGGGATTTTTGTGCGCGGCCTTGGCGACGTTGCTTGGCGTCGATCGCGGCGCGGACGGCATGAGCACTCTACAAACCTATGAACAACCGAGCCCGGTGCAGCGTTATGCCTGGGGTTACTGGATCTACGCACGGAAGCTGCAGGAGTCCCAGTGGCGGACCTCCGACGAGTTGCGCGCTGACCAGTTCGTCAAACTGAAGGCACTCCTGCGGGAGGCGGCACAAAGCGTACCCTACTACCGCAGCCTGTTTCGCAAGCTGGGCGTCACGCCCGACGATTTTCGCGAGCTGTCGGACTTGCAGCGTTTGCCGGTATTGGAGAAGCAGACGGTCCGCGAACGGCTCAGCGACCTCATCAACCAGCAGCACGGCGCCCGGGCGGTGTATGAGGATCACACCAGCGGTTCGACGGGCATGCCGCTGCGGTTCCTGCTGACGGCCGAACAGAAAGCCTATGAGATGGCGTACTCGATCCGCTTCTGGCGTTGGGCCGGTTATCGCACGGGAGAGCGCATCGTGGCGTTTCGCTCCTACATCCCGCCGACCGAGCACGATCCCCTTTGGAAATATGATCGACGGCAGCGGACGCTGTTCTTCAGCGTGTATGACATGAAACCTGCCAACCTCCGCGCGTATGTGGAAGAATTCAATCGCTTCCGGCCGGAGTTCGTTCGCGGGTATCCGTCATCGATCTACATTTTCGCCCAATTCGTTGCCAGTGACGGCTTGGCGGTCCACTCGCCGCGCGCCGTGCTCAGTTCCAGTGAGACGCTCTCGATCGAAATGAAGACCACCATCGAGCGGGTCCTCCGCTGCCCCGTGTTCGACTGGTGGGGCAGCAACGAGCGGATCGCGACCGCCTGTCAATGCGAACAGCGCGGTCTGTATCACATCAACGTCGAGGGAGGGATCCTCGAGTTTCTGCCGCAGCAGGACGCATCCGGTGCCACGGTTCATCGGATCGTCGGCACGGGCCTGATCAATCATGCCATGCCGCTGATCCGCTACGATCTTGGCGACCTGGCTGTTCCGGCCGCCAACCCGTGCCCTTGTGGACGGGGCCTGCCGTGCATCGCACGAATTCTCGGACGCGTCGACGATCTGATCGTCACCGGCGACCGGAAATTCATACCGTCCGTCCGGTTTTACACGCTGTTCGAAACCTACGAGAAGATCCGCCAGTTCCAGGTCGTCCAGACCGATTCCAACGCAGTCACCGTCCGTCTCGTCCGCGCCCGAGAACTGACGGATACCGATCTGGCAGGTTTGCGGCAGAAACTCGAGCGCTTTCTGGGCGAGCGCGTCACCATCGAGTTTGAGTTCGTCGAGGAAATCAAACCCGAACCGAGCGGCAAGATCCGCAACGTCGTCTCGCTGGTGAAACGATGATCAGCGCCGATTTCCATTGTCACACCCGGTACTCGCACGACTGCTTTGCGTCCGTGGCGGCAGTGATTGATATGGCCCGCCACCGGGGGTTGACGCACCTTGCCATTACCGACCACGATGCCATCGAAGGCGCTCTGCGCGCGCGCGATCTGGCGCAGGACCTCGAAATCATCGTCGGCTGCGAAATCTCGCTCGACGGGGGAACGCATCTCATTGGCTTGTTCCTCCAACGCCGGCCGACGGCCCGAACCGCGTTGGAGGCGGTCGATGAAATCCATGCCCAGGGCGGGTTTGTGCTGTTGCCGCACCCATTCCAGCCCGGCGCCGGACTCCTTCGCGACGGCGCTGATGAGCAGCTCCTGTCGCGGGTGGACGGGCTGGAGGTCTGCAACGGGTTCGAGCCGCCCGAACGCAATGCCCGGGCGATGGAACTGGCGCGGGCCCGGCAGTTGCCGGCGCTCGTCGGCAGCGACGCGCATTATCTGGTCGACGTCGGCCGGACATGCGTCGTGTTTCCACACGAGACCGGCGCGCTGACGCCCGACATCCTGCGTCGCGCGCCGCGCAAATTGTTCGGTCCGGCCCAAGACCTGTCGGCGTTGCATCTGGCCGACGCGCGGTTCCGCGCCCAGACGGGGCGAAGCCTGCGGCCGGCGGTACCAAAGCCCTTGCGGAAACTGGCCAAACATGTTAACTGGCTACGCTTCCAACGGCAAGTGGCCGCCGGCTGCCAGGAGCCGTTGCGAAAGGAACTCGATGCATGAGCCAGTTTGATCTCCAGCGATTCATTCCCGCGCACGTCTCGGGCCTGAAGGGTTATCACGCGAAAGAGCCGGTGGCCTCCACGCCCGAAGTGCTCAAGCTGGATCTCAACGAGTGCCTTGTGCCGCCGTCGCCGAAGGTGTTGCAGGCGCTCCGCTCGGCCCTGACGCGGGACAACATGCTGAACTGGTACCCGGACAGCAGTTGCGCCGAACTGCGGCGTTCCATTGGGCGCTATCTGAACGTCCCTGCGGAGCGGCTCATGGTCACCAACGGCTCCAACATGGCGATGGAAGTGTTCGCCCGCGCATTCGTCGGCAGCGGCGATCCGGTGCTGATTTGTTCCCCCGTGTATGACGTTTTTGAAGTGCAATGCAAACTGCAGCAGGCGCGAATCGAACACTTCTATTTCTCCGAGCCATTCAATCCGGACTTCGACGAACTCACGCGCCGTGACGAGGCGTACAAGCTGATCTACCTCGCCAATCCCAACAACCCAACGGGCATCGGGTATCCCCGCGAGAAACTGTTGGCGCTGCTTCGGAAGCGCCGGGACACATTGGTCTTGCTGGACGAGGCGTACCACGAGTTCTACGGCGTGACCGTGGTGGACGTGCTCGATGAATTTCCGAACCTGGTCATCCTGCGCTCCTTTTCGAAAGCGTTTTCGCTGGCCGGCATGCGCTGCGGCTATCTGGTGGCTCAACCGTCCGTCTTGGAAGTCGCGGCGCGCGCGCTCGCCCCGTGGGCCGTCAACGGGCTGACGCAGGTCGCGGCTCACGCCGCAATCCAGGACGTGGACTACATGCGCGCGTTCGTCGCCGAGTGCAACCAGGCCCGCCGGACACTGGTGGATGGCCTGAACCGCCTCGGATTCGTGGCGCGTTTCTGTTACGGTAACTTCATTCTCTGGCAGGTGCCAAATCCGAAGAAAGCTGTCGAGATTCTGGCCGCCCGCCAGGTATACGTCGGCAACAAAGATTCCGTTCCACAACTAAACGGACACCTCCGGGTGACCATCGGGACCACCGCCCAGGCGCGGCGATTTCTGGAGATCGTTACCGAACTATGTGCGGAATTCTCGGCCTGATTCGTCGCCAGCCGATTGCCGAGCCACTCTTTCGGCGTGCGCTCAACACGATGGCGCATCGCGGACCCGATGACGACGGCGTCGAGCACCTGGGCGACGTCTGGCTCGGCCATAGGCGGTTGAGCATCTTGGATCTCTCCGCGCACGGTCATCAGCCGATGACCGATCCGTCGCGCCGGTTCTGGATCGTGTTCAATGGGGAGATCTACAACTTCCTTGAGGTGCGTCGTGAGTTGGAACAGAAAGGCTTCCGGTTTGTTTCCGACTGCGACACCGAAGTCATTCTCCGCGCGTACGAGGTTTGGGGTGAAGAGTGCCTCGAACGGTTGAATGGTATGTTTGCCTTCGCCATTTGGGACGAACGCGAGAAAGTGCTGTTCGCCGCCCGCGACCGGCTCGGCGTGAAACCGTTCTACTATGTCGAGATGGCGGACGGCGTGGCATTTGCCTCAGAGGTCAAAGCCCTGCTGCAACTTCCCGGTGTGCCCCGCGAGTTCAACGCCGCCGCCCTGCCGAAATACCTGGCGTTCTTGTGGGTGCCGGACCCCGACACGCTGTTTCGTGGCGTGAAGAAGCTTCCACCGGGCCACAAGCTCGTCTGGCGCGCCGGCCAATCACGGATCGAGCCGTGGTGGGACGTGGCGCAGATCGTCACCAGCCGGGCGCCGCTGTATGCCGCCAAGCGCGACGTGGCCCGGCTTCTCGGCGAGTCTGTGCGGGAACGCCTCATTAGCGACGTTCCGCTCGGGGTGTTCCTGAGCGGCGGGCTGGACTCGAGCACGATTCTGGCGATGGCCCGGCAGCACACGCGCGACTCGATCATCACGTTCACCGTCGGGTTCCGACCCCAAGATCTGGCCCTCGACATCATTCCCGATGACATGCGCTACGCGCGGCTGATGGCCAGCCGATCGCAACCGCTGGACTACAACGAGATCGAGTTGGAGCCGTCCGGCTTTGAGCACTGGCCGAAACTCGTCTGGCACCTCGATGAACCCTTGGCTGATCCCGCGGCGATCTCCACGTTCCTGATTTGTCGTGCTGCCAAGCGCAAGGCGACCGTGATGCTGATGGGGGTTGGCGGCGAAGAGTTGTTTGGCGGTTATCCGCGCCATCTGGCGACCAGCCTGGCGATTCAGTACCGCAAGGCTCCGGCAGTGTTGCGGGGTGCGATCGGGCGCGCCGTGACGCGGATGCACATCTCCCGGGCCGACCGGATGTCACCGCGGCTGCGAAATCTGAAGAAGTTCTTGCGGAGCGCTCATTTCTCGTTCGAGGAGTCTTACCTCGGCTTTTCGTCTTACTACACCCCCGAGGAACTGCAGCGACTGTTGGGCCGCCGCGTCGGATATGAGGAGGTATACGACCAACATCTGGGTTACCTCCGACGGGCCGCGGGCATGGAACTGCTCAATCGGATCCTCTATCTCGACATCAAGACGTTCCTGCCCTGTTTGAACCTTGCCTATGCCGATAAATGCAGCATGGCCGCCTCAGTCGAAGTGCGCGAGCCGCTGCTGGACTATCGGCTGGTGGAGCGCGTCATGGCGCTACCCGGACGCTACAAGGTCAGCGGGAGTCAGCAAAAGTGCGTTTACAAGCGGGCCGTCGCCCCGTGGCTGCCGTCGGCGATCGTTTCCCGCAAGAAAGCCGGCTTCAGCGGCCCGGTGCGGGCGTGGATCAAGAAAGACTATCGCGGGCCGATCTATGATATGCTGTTCGGACAGCGTTTCCGCGATCGCGGGTTGGTCGACATCAATGCCGTGAAGGCAATCTACGACGCCAACGAGCAGGGGTACGAAGATTATGCTTTGCGCCTGTGGGCGCTGGTAACGCTGGAACTGTGGTTCGAGACGTTCATGGACCGAGATGGGGCGGCTCCACTTTCATGAAGCAACTTGTCCAAGATTTCAAGACCGGCGAGATCAAGCTGGTGGATGTGCCCGCGCCGGTGGTGGCGCCGGGCTGCGTGCTCGTGCGCAACGCGTTTTCGCTGGTCAGCGCGGGAACGGAACGCGCCACGGTCAGCCTCGCCCAGCAATCGCTCGTCGGCAAGGCGCGCTCGCGTCCCGACCTCGTCAGGCAGGTGCTTGATACCGTGAAACGCGAAGGCGTCGCGGCCACCATCCGCAAGGTCCAATCCCGCCTCGATCAGTGGAAGATGCTGGGGTATTCCACCGCCGGTACCGTGCTGCAACTCGGCGAGGGCGTCACCGGGTTTTCCGTGGGCGACCGCGTGGCCTGCGCGGGCCAGGACCACGCGAGTCATGCCGAGACGGTCTGCGTTCCGCAGAACCTGTGCGCGAAGATTCCCGACGGCGTCGAATCGAACAACGCGTCGTTCACCACTCTTGGGGCGATCGCCCTGCAAGGCATGCGCCAGTCGGGAGCGCGTCTGGGCGAAACGGTGGCTGTCGTTGGGTTGGGTTTGGTGGGACAATTGACGATGCAAATTGCCCGAGCAGCCGGCTGTCGCGTGTTGGGCATTGACCTGAGCGATGCGGCGTGCGCCCTGGCCCGGCAATGCGGTTGCGACGCAGTTGCCGTGGTGCCGGGCGACGATGTGGAGCGCCTCGCGGCCCGGCTAACGAATGAGTTTGGCGTGGACGCGGCCATTATCACGGCGTCGACGGAAACGAACGAGCCCATCCAATTGGCCGCCAGGATTTGCCGCGACCGCGGGCGCATCGTCATGGTCGGCGTGACCGGCATGGAAGTGCCCCGCGATCTCTTTTACCACAAGGAACTGGATTTCCGGTTCTCCCGCAGCTACGGGCCGGGACGCTACGATCCGTTGTACGAGGAGAAGGGGTTGGATTATCCGATTGGGTACGTTCGCTGGACGGAACAACGGAACATGGAGGCGTTCCTGGAACTGCTGGCGTCGGGCCGCGTGGACGTTGGCGCGCTGATTACCCACACGTTTTCCATCGACGACGCGCCCAAAGCCTACGAATTGATCACGGGAAAAACGGGCGAGCGCGTTGTGGGCGTGTTGCTGAAATACACCGCACAAGAACCCAGCATGGCGCGTTGGCATGGGCAATCGGGAGGCTCGGCCTGCAAATCCATCGTCCTCGGCGTGATCGGCGCCGGCAATTACGCGCAGGGGGTGTTGCTGCCGCAGTTCAAGGCGAATGCCGACGTGACGTTGCGCGCAGTGTGCACGGCCACCGGCGTGAAGGCGGAGAAGGCCCGCGAGAAATTTGGGTTCGAATCGTCCACAACGGATTGGCGGGCCGTGATCGCCGACAAGTCCATCAACACGGTGCTCATCGCGACTCGGCATGACCTGCATGCGCCGGTGGTGTGCGAGGCGTTGCGCGCGGGTAAAACCGTGTTTTGCGAGAAACCGTTGTGCCTGCGCGAAGAACAGCTCGACGAGATTCTGAAAGTCGTTCGCGAAACGGGTAATGCCCGACTCATGGTCGGGTTCAACCGCCGGTTTGCGCCGTTCGCCGGGAAAGCGCGCGAGATCCCGGGGCCGCGGGTGATGCGGTACCGGGTGAGCGTCGCACCGTTGCCGCACGAACATTGGGCGGCGGATCCCGAGGTGGGCGGGGGACGGATCCTCGGCGAGGTCTGCCACTTTGTCGATTTCCTCCAGTTCGCCGCGCAGGCCCGTCCGGTCTCCGTGTTTGCCCAGGGATTTGGTGGCGACAATGTGCAGGTGGCCCTGCGGTTCGCTGACGGCTCGGTCGGCTCGATTGACTATTTCGATGTGGCCGACGCATCGCTGGCCAAGGAATATTTCGAGGCGTTTGGCGGTGGGAAGAATCTGATCGTCTCGGATTTCCGCGACAAGGGACAGTCCGAGGAGGTACGGCGATTTGTTGAGGCGGCGAAGAGCGGCGGCCCGCTGCCGATCCCGTTGGAGGAAATCATTGCCAGCACGCAGGCGACGTTTGCCGTTTTGCGATCGCTTCGGACAGGACAGACGGCCGAGCTCTAATTTGCGAATGAACGCTTCGGCGGATCTCAGCGCGGGCCCGAACGAGCGCGCATCTCTGCGTCGCGTCTGGCAACGGCTCCACGAATTCTGTTCCGCGCGCGACTGGCGCGGCTACGACCCGTATGATGGCTTGAACGCGCCACTGGCGCGGCGGTTGCCGGGCAAGGCGCTGCGGCAGGCCTGGACGCAGTTCCACCGGCGAAGCCCCATCAATATCCGTCCATTGTGTGGAATCGAGCCGCAGTTGAATTCCACGGCGGTGGCACTGTTCGCGATGGGCAGCGGCGACGAACGGTTGCTCGACGTGCTGGCGAAGCTGCGCACGGCTGCAGGCGGTTGGGGCTATCCGTTTGGCTGGCAGTCGCGGGCCTTTTACGCGCCACCCGGCGCGCCGAACCTGATTTGCACGGTGCTGGCGTTGAAGGCCTATCGGCAGTTCCGACGTCCCGTCGACGCGACCTTCGTGGAGAGTCTGGTGACCGAACGTGGCGGCGAGCATTGGGTTCGCTACGTCGCCCGGTCAGACACGCAAGTCCACAACGTCAACCTGATGGGCGCGGCGCTGTTGGGGCGACGGGATTGCCTGGAGTTCTCGGTGCGCCGGCAGCGGACGGACGGCTCCTGGTGGTACGGCGAAGCCGAGAATCAGCGATGGATCGACAATTTCCACACGGGGTACAACCTCGTGGCGTTGCGCGAATATCAGCAGGCCACGGGCGACCCGGACTTCGAGGATGCCGCCCGACGCGGGTTCGAGTACTGGGACAGAACGTTCTGGTTGGCCGACGGCGGGCCGCGGTATTATCACAACCGCACGTATCCGATGGACATTCATTGTTGTGCCCAAGGGATTCTGACCTACTTGGCGTTTGGGGATACGGGAAGAGCGAACCGGGTGGCACGGTGGGCGCTGAAAAACATGTGGGATGAACGGGGGTTCTTTTGGTATCAACGGGGACGAATGCTGACCAATCGCATTTGCTACATGCGGTGGTCGCAAGCCTGGATGTATTGCGCGTTGAAGAAACTGATCGAGGTCAATGAAACTGCGCGTCGTTAACGTCGTTGGAGCGCGGCCCAATTTTATGAAGATTGCGCCGTTGATGCCGGAGTACCGCAAGCATCCGGCCGACTTTGAGCCCGTGCTCGTGCACACCGGCCAGCATTACGACGACAACATGTCGCAACAGTTCTTCGAGCAGCTTCACCTGCCGGAGCCCGATGTGTATCTCGGCGTCGGCTCGGGCACGCATTCGGAACAAACGGCCAAGGTCATGGTCGAGTTGGAGAAGTTCCTCACGAAGACGCCGGCCGATCTCGTCGTCGTGGTCGGCGATGTGAACTCGACGATGGCGGCGGCGATCGTGGCGGCGAAGCTGTGCGTTCCCGTGGCGCACATCGAGGCGGGCTTGCGCAGTTTCGACCGGACGATGCCGGAGGAAATCAACCGCCTGGTGACCGACGCGCTGGCGGATTATTGTTTCACCACCAGCCCGGATGCCGACGAGAACTTGCGGCACGAAGGCGTGTCCCGAGGCAAGATTTTCTTCGTCGGCAACGTGATGATCGACACGTTGCTGCAACTCAAGGAGGCAGGCCTGAAGTCCGACGTGCGCCGGCGGCTCCGGTTGGACGGTGAATTTGGGTTCGTCACGCTCCATCGGCCGAGCAACGTGGATTCGAAAGAAACTCTGGCGGAGATCCTGTCCGCACTGGACGTGGTCCAAAAGAAGTTGCCGCTTGTGTTTCCCGCGCATCCACGCACGGTAAATCGCTTGAAACAATTCGGTTATTGGGACGAGCTTCAGCGGTGGGAGAACCTGAGACTGGTTGAACCCATCGGCTACCTCGACTCGCTGTGCTTGATGGCGAACGCCAAACTGGTGCTCACCGATTCGGGAGGCATGCAGGAGGAAACGACCGTGCTGGGAACGCCTTGTTTGACGATTCGTGAAAATACCGAGCGACCCATCACGATTACAGAGGGCACCAACACGCTTGTCGGCACCAGTCACGCGAAGATCGTCGCCGAGGCGCGGCATATACTCGAAGGCCGCGGCAAAACGGGGCGCGTCCCGAAGTTCTGGGATGGCAGGGCAGCGGAGCGTATCGTGCAATGTTTGCTCGAACATCGACCCAAGAAGTGAAGACTGCACCGGCACATAAGGTCATGCTGTTTGGGGTGCCGATTGATAATCTCACCCTCAGTGAAACGCTCGACCGCATCGAAGAGATGATTCGGAATGGAGCGACACACCAGCACGTGGTCGTCAATGTGGACAAAATTGTCAAACTTCAAACTGACCCGGAGCTTCGCAAGGCAGTACTGAGTTGTGACCTGATTAGCGCGGACGGACAGCCGATCATTTGGGCTTCCAGGATTCTGCAACAGCCAATCAAGGAAAGGGTTACGGGCGTAGATTTGTTTGGCAGTCTGGTCGAGAGATGCGCGCAGCGGGGACATCGGCTGTTTTTTCTGGGCGCTCGACAGGAGGTTGTCGAGCGCGTGGTGAACATTTTGCAGGTGAAACATCCGAGCCTGCAAATAGCGGGTTGGAGGAATGGATATTGGCAGCCGGATGAGGAACGGGATGTAGTTGACGCAATTCGACGGGCGCGGCCGGAGATCCTTTTTGTGGCCATGAGTTCGCCCAAGAAGGAATTGTTCTTAGCCACGTGGAAGCAGGAGCTTAGCGTTCCATTTGTGATGGGAGTTGGAGGAACGTTCGATGTGGTAGCTGGACGGGTGAAGCGCGCGCCGCGGTGGATGCAGAAATGGGGGTTAGAATGGTTGTTCCGTCTGGCGCAGGAACCACGGCGGATGTGGCGCCGATATTTGGTGGAGGACATGGCTTTTTTCCGGTTGGTTTGGCGCGAGTGGCGGACGGCGCAGCGAAGCAGGAACTGACGGCGGATTCGGGCTTGCGCTTTGTGTCGGTTTTCAGAAGAATGACCCAACTGTTTTACGGAGACTTATGGCACAGGAAGCACAGAACAACTTACGGATAACAGATCAGTTCGACTTCGAGACGTTTTGGGCAGAGAACAGCAAGAAGATCATCATCGGCGTGCTGGCAGTGGTGGTATTCGGTGGAGGGGTACTGTTTTGGCAGTACCGGTCAAATCAGCAGATGGAGCTGGCCGCGGACAGTCTGGCGAAGGCGACCGATCCATCGTCGTTGGAACAGGTAGCCCGCGAGTTCCAGGGAACGGACGCGGCTCTGGAGGCGCTATCACGCCTGAGCGAGATGCAATACCGTGAAGGCAGATATGCTGAAGCGGCAAGCACTTACGAGAGGATACTCAAGGAATTTCCATCGAATCCTCTGTCAGAATCTGCTCGATTGGGATTGGCTGCCGTCCAAGAGGCCCAAGGAAACTTTGAGGCTGCAAAGGGATTATACTCCCAGATTGTGGAGTCTGGCCCAACCAGTTTCATAGCTTCCGCGGCCAAGATGGGAATGGCACGCTGTCTGGAAGCATCGGGTCAGCTGAAAGAGGCCCGTCAGCTCTATGAGGAGATATTGGCGGCAGGACCGGGGTCGCCGTGGAGAACTGAGGCCTACTTGCGGTGGGTGGTGCTCAAGAGGGAGCTGCCAGCGACAGCTTCGCCGGGGAAAGAAGCGGCACAGCAACCGCCAATTTCAAATTGGCCGTCTTATCCGTCAACGAATGCTCCTGTTGCTCCCAAGCAGCCGTAACCAATAATGGACCAAGTAAGGACAGGGAGGTTTAGCCCTCTTGGGAACCGGTTGGGGTGCGCATGTCTGGTAGCACCGGCAACCGCGATAGAGCCCGGGTCCGTCCAAGCGCCGAATGCATAAGTTCGAAGTTGACACTTCTGGGGGTGTACCTATACTTCGCCCGAAATCGGGTTGAGCCGTTCAAGATTTTAGTGGTGCGGGGTTGTCTGGACGGGACTGCCGGGTGCCTTTAAGGAGAATCACGGGCCTCGGTTGAACAACTAACAAAGGAGGATTGGTCAATGAAACTTCCGGCGAAGAGCATTGAGCAAAGATGCGCCATGGCGATCATGGGGGGAAGACCACTTACCTACGTAAGGGTTCTGGTCGCGGTGCTGTTGGCTGTTGCCGGCCTCTTTGTGTCGGTGCGTGGGGCCATGGCGGGATGCGGATGCATGGATGTGGCCTTTGTCGTGGACGACACGGGAAGCATGGGCGGAGCACTTGGCAACATACAAGACGAACTGCCGACAATTATCACCAATGCGCTCAACGCGTCTGGTGGCAAACTGCGAATGGGGTTGGTTACCTTCCCGAACGACAACGTGGTGGTGAATCAACCGCTTACAAATGACGTTTCCCTCGTCCAATCCGCTATTGAAGGTCTCTTTGCGGGCGGAGGGAACGGGATACCCGAGTCTTCGGACGAGGCGCTTCAGTACGCCGTGACTGGGGCAGCGGACGAATCGTGCAGCGTGGTAGCGGAGGACGGGCCGTTTGGAGCCTTCCGGTCGAGGTGCATCAAGATCGCTGTTTTGATTACGGATGCGGAACCGGGCGAATGCAATGACGCGTTCACACTCGGCGTGAGCGACGTCCATGCGCACCAGGTGGCCGTGGCCGCCGCTCACGCCGGTGTTCTGGTGTCGGCGATTTACGTGCCAACCTCGGGTGAAATCGCTGAGGTTAAAGCCATCATGCAGGACTACGCGCGTACCTCGCACGGCCAATTCGTTGAGACGGACAGCGACGGGACGGGCACGGGCGCAGGCATCTCAAGCATCGTTCAGTCATGTGGGCAAGCCGCGGGAGGCTGCTCAAGCGCTGACGATCTTCTGGCGCAAGTGGACGCTTTGGGCCTCAGTCGCAGTCAGACCCTGAGGCTGGAGCGACAGGTGGCAACCATCGGCAGGGGGATAGCGCGTCGGAATGCCTTCGCCGCGAGAACCGAGTGCGAGGTGCTGGGGAGATACTTGACGGCACTCGTGCGCATGGGGCGGATTAGCTTGCAGACGGCAGATTCGATCGCATCGTGCTGTGAGAGCCTCGGGGCCTCCATCTTATAGTTTCATGGTGGAGGAGAGGGAATCATTGCGCTGATCGCACATCGCATGGCGGCCATTCTGTATTGGTGCGGTCGTGAATGGCGCGGCGAATTTGAGGATATGTACAAAATTGTAGCCGGGTTTGGCAGGGTGGTTTTGGGGCTTGACACGTTTTTGGTCGAGCCTATACTCGGCGCCTAAGCAAAAAGGAGGGGGTAGTGCCAGAACTACTTCAGGATGGCAATTCGTGATGGGTAGGGGGGAGGATTGCTGTCGAAGTGTGTCTGGCTCCAGCAGATTGAGAATCAAAGATTTGTACTTTGGCGCGCAGCAAACGCAAACAACAAAGGAGGACACAGTGAAGAGACTATGGCTAGTGGTTGCGCTGGTTGCTTGGGGAGGACTGGCGGTCAACACATTTGCCGACGTACAGAATATCCGGCTGAGCGGTGATATTCGTATCCGCGGGTATTTCCTGGCCAATGCAGGGAGTGACCTTGCCGGGGATCAAGTACAGGGAGATGCCTCGTTCATCTCGCAGCGCACACGCGTTTCCGTGGAAGCTGACTTGGAGGACCACGTGTTGGTGGTGGTGACCCTCAAGGCGGAAGGCGAATGGGGCGATGACAACGCTACCTCGACGGATGCAGGGGCCGGCAGCGGACAACCCGATGGATCGATCAACCGCCGCTGGGACGTGGGTGTCACCGAGGCCTATGTTCAGTTCAATGAGCTGTTCTACACGGCAGCGACCTTGAAACTGGGACGCCAATACCTGCACTACGGCCGCGGGCTGATTATCAGCAGCGTCGAGCAGGAGTACAACTATGACGCGGCTCGGTT
>DATJBF010000046.1:0-66737 GCA_035515475.1 Verrucomicrobiia bacterium | reverse complement strand
CGTGGGGGGCGTGGTGAGCCGCCTCAAAGAAAACATTCAGTCCGGGCGCGGCCCGAGCATTTTCCAGCCGTATCGCGACCTGTGGAAATTGTTTCACAAGGATGAAGTCGTCTCTGAGCAGGCTTCGTGGATATTTCGGTTCACGCCGTACATTGTCTTCGTCACTCCGCTCTTCGTGACGCTGTTGATCCCCGTACTTACCAGCTATCCGCTGTTCTTCGCTTTCATGGGCGATATGCTCGGCGGCGGCTTCGTGCTCGCACTGGGAGGTTTTTTTGCAACGCTGGCAGCCGTTGACACGGGCAACCCTTATGGACCCATGGGCGCGAGCCGCACGCGGATGGTCGGGTTCCTCGCGGAGCCGGTATTTATGATCGTTTTTTTCACCGTGTCCTTTGTCGCGGGCTCCACGATCCCATATATAGTACAGCAGAAATGGGTCATGCCCCTGTCTAACTTCTTTGAGCCGTCGCACGTGTTGCTGATGTTGGCGTTCCTCATGTTGATCCTTGCGGAAGGCGGGCGCATTCCAGTCGACAATCCGTCGGGCCACTTTGAGCTGGCCATGATCGACGAATCCAAGGGGCTCGAATACTCGGGCCGCGGCGCTGCGCTGATGAAATGGGGCGGACAGATGAAGTTTTTCGTCCTGCTGTGCATTTTCCTGAACGTATTGGTCACACCGTGGGGATTGGCGGGTACACAGTCGGTGGGTGATGTCCTCCTGGCCGTCCCATTCATACTGTTCAAGATTTTCGTGTTTGTGCTGGTGCTGGTGGTCATCGAGTCGTCGCTGGCGAAGTTGCGCCTGTTTCGAATCGCCGAATTCCTTAGTTCGGCGTTCATCATTTCAGTAGTGGCAATGATTACGCGTGTATTCACGTTTTAGAGAGGGAAGCCATGATCAATGATGCATCTTTGATTTCGCTGTTGGGCAGCCTGAATGCATTGGCGGCAGGGTTGTTCTTGCTTTGCATGTTCGGCATGGTCGCCACGCGGCAGGTGCAAGGCTGCCTCCGTCTGTTCATCGCTCAATCGCTTTTCCTGGCTTGCTCGGCGTTTATGTTGAGCGCGCTTCTTCATGCCTGGCATGTATTTGCCGTGGGTGTGATAAACTTGATCAGCAAACCTTTCCTCATCCCATGGCTGCTTAAGCGAAACATACGGGATGAAATCTATTCCCGCCGCGAAATCGATCAGATCATCAACATCCCCACTTCGCTCTTGATCGCCCTTGCTCTGGCAATCTCCGCCGGTTTCCTGGCCTTGCCCCTGCTGGAGTTTGCCGGGAACGCCTACATCAAGGTCAACCTCTCCGTCGGACTGGCGGGACTCCTTGTGGGCGCCTTCACGGCGTCGGCCCGCCGCGAGGCGGTGCCGATGCTGCTCGGGCTGCTGGCGATGGAGAATTCGGCCTTTCTTGCCGGTATCGCCATCGTGCCTGAACTTCCGCTCATTGCGGAGCTGGCCATAGCCTTCGACGTTTTGATCCTGACATTCATCCTCGGACTGCTGACGCGCACCATTCACGAGCGCATCGGGACAACCGAGGTGGGCCTGTTGACGACCTTAAAGGAGGAACCAAAACCATGATGTTGCTCGTGATTCTGGCTTTACCGCTAGTGGCCATGGCGCTCTGCTGGATTCCCCTTGGAAGGAGTTTCGCACCCTCAGTCACTTTGCTTGCCGCCGCCTCCGCCTTTGTCCTTGCGATCAGCGCAGGCCTGCAAACGGCCGCCGGAAACCCTGTTGTGGCAATCCCGCATTGGGCCGCGCTCGACGGCTTCAGCGCATTGATCCTGCTGCTGGTCACGCTGGCAGGCGCGACCTCAGCTCTGTTTTCCTGGGGTTATATGGAAAGAAGCGCGCGCAGCGACAAGCGGCTGCGTTTGTACTACGTTCATTTCAATCTGTTTCTCTTCGCGCTCATCGCCGTCCCCTCAGCAGTTGAGCCGAATATCGAGTGGATCGCCCTCGAACTGACGGCGCTTTTCTCCGTGCTTCTCGTCGCCTATGAAAACACTCACGAGTCTCTGGAAGCGGCCTGGAAATATATTACTCTGATGTTCATGGGCGCGGCCATCGCCTTGTTCGGTTTTCTCATCCTTTTTTGGGCCTTCAAAACCGGCGGCGGCGAAACGTACACATGGGAAGGGTTGCGCGCTGCCGCGCCTCAAATGCCGCCTGTGCTGGTCAAGACCGCATTCCTGATGATCCTTGTCGGTTTCGGCATTAAGGTCGGGTTTGTTCCTGTTCATACATGGTTGCCCGATGCGCACAGCCAGGCTCCTTCGCCCGTATGCGCATTGCTCTCGGGTGTCAAGACAACCACGGCGCTTTACGTGATCCTGCGCTTACTGCCGCTGTTGTCCCTGAGTGATATGCAAGAATGGCTACTGACAATCGGCCTCATCTCAGTTGGCGTTGCCGCCTTCCTGTTGCTGCAGGTGCGTGACTACAAACGCCTGTTTGCCTACTCGACCGTCGAACACATGGGAATTATTTTCACCGCCGCCGGAATCGGCGCCGCAGGCGGTCATTACGGAGCGATGATGCAGATACTGACCCACAGCATCACAAAATCGTTCTGCTTTCTCGCCGCCGGCGCCGCGTTGCTTGCTGTCGATACGCGGCAAATTGCGTCCGTGCGCGGCCTTATACGCACCTCGCCCGCAGCGGGCGCGGCGTTGCTTTTCGGCGGCCTGGCGATTGCGGGAGCGCCGCCCTTTGCGGTTTTCCTCAGTGAATTTTCGATCCTGAGGGCGGGGTTGACCCAGGGCCGCTACCTGGTGACGGCGTTGCTCGCGCTGTTCATCGCAATAGCATTCTTCAGCATCCTCGTCCACATCAACGGCATCGTATTTGGCCGTCCCGATGGAAATCCCTCTCCGCCGCGGGCGCATTTGCCGTTTAGTTGTGTGTTGGCATTGGTCCTTGCAGCCGTTCCGATCGTCGTATTCGGCGTATACCTGCCGGAGCCTTTGCACCAACTTTTGGGGCTGGCCGCAGCAGCCCTGGCAAAGTGAGGTCATAATAATGAAACCAGCAGACTTATCACAACAAATCGCTCAACGTTGGAACGGAAGAGCGCAGTCCCGCCTCGACCCGAAACAGCCGCTGTGCGAAGTGGAATGTGCACCAGACGCGCTCGTCGAGTTGTCCAGTTGGCTCTTTGGAGAATTGAATTACAGCTTTGGTGGCCTGGTCGTGGAAGAGGGTCAACGCGAGTGGGAGCTCCGCTATGTATTCTACGGCGACAGGGATGACGGTCAGGTTCAGGTTCTGGTGCGCCGCCCGCTGGCAGAGCGCACAATCCCGAGCATCAGCGAGCATGTGCACGCAGCAGACTGGCATGAGCGTGAAGTGGAAGACCATTTCGGACTGGTGTTCGAGGGGCATCCGCGCCTGGGTGATTTTGTCCTGCACGATGACATTTGGCAGGAGGACTTAGAGCCGATGCGACGTCGTTTCGATGGGCGGAGGATTGTCAGACAAGGCGAGTCCTACCTCAACTGGTGGCCCCCGTGCAAAATCGTCGAGGCGCCCGGCGCGTTCGTGATGCCGATTGGTCCGGTTTTCTCAGGGCTTGCCGAGTCCGTTCACTTCCAGTTGGAGACCATGGGCGAAGACATCATTCACTTCATCCCGCGCCTCTTCTATAAGTATCGCGGCGTCGAGAAGATCGCCGAGGGTCGCCCGGTGGAAGATGCGCTGCTACTGGCCGAACGTTTTTGCGCTACTTCAGCCTTCGCCCATGGATTTGCGTTTTGTCAGACCGTTGAATGGATTTGCGGCGCTGAGGCGCCCCAGCGGGCGAGGACATTGCGTATCTTTATTGCCGAGCTGGAACGCTTCCGCCATCACGTCGCAGCGATTGAAGGAATTTGCGAGTCGACTGCACTCTCTGTGGCCGCCAGCCAGACCGCGCTTCTTCAGGAAGAGCTGCTGCGGCTGTGCGGCGCTTTGACCGGCCACCGCTATCTGTTCGGCCTGCTCGCGCCGGGCGGGCTGACCCGTGATTTCGACGATGGAGCTTGTCGAAAGGCGCTCGCAACGGCACAGGATGTTCTGAAACGGCTGCAGGAGATTGAGACGATGCTGCGGTTTTCCAGCAGTTTTCTCGACCGGTTGGAAGAGGTCGGGTCTGTCTCCGGGAAGGAAGCCCTCAGCCATGGTCTGGTCGGGCCGGTCGCCCGGGCCTCGGGAGTTGTCCGTGACCTGCGGAAGGCGCAATCGTATTCAGGTTATGACGACTTCGAGTTCGACGTTCCTGCGGAACGCGAAGGCGACGGTTACGCGCGGCTGCGCATTCTCTTCGCTGAAGCGGGGCAGTCTGTGCTGATCATGGAGCAAGCGGCAGGCGCTTTAACCGCTGGGCCGGTACATACACCGTGCAGCATTAAATCCGGCGCAGCTTTCGGCCTGGTAGAAGCTCCGCGCGGCGCGGCCTTTCACTGGGTGCGCGTCAATGAGGACGGAACGGTCGCCCGTTACCGGATCATGCCGCCGTCGTTTGCCAACTGGCACGGCTTACATTTCGCGACTGAGAATTTCGCGTTTCAGGATTTCCCGATCATCCTGGCCACGTTCGATCTTTCGGTGGCCGAGAACGATCGCTGACGACGAGATGAGGG
The DNA here is from genome assembly GCA_035515475.1 of Verrucomicrobiia bacterium. Taxonomy (GTDB): domain Bacteria; phylum Verrucomicrobiota; class Verrucomicrobiia; order Palsa-1439; family Palsa-1439; genus DATJBF01. The sequence continues at coordinate 62,103 of DATJBF010000046.1, read as the reverse complement.
ACACAACATGAGCCAATGGGTTCGCAAAGGAATTCGGACCGGGATCAAGACGACGCGCTATCCCGCGGCAGAGGAAACCGCCCCCGGCGTCTCGCCGGGTCTGCCGGTGGGCGGAGCGTATCTGACAGCGGCGGCTTCGTTGCTGGCTGACCGTTGTCCGACCGACGCGATCCGCTCGAGCGACCGCTCGGTCGAGGTGGATTATCGTCGCTGCGTCCACTGTTTTCGATGCGCACGGGGGGTGGCCGCTCCGCTTGACTGGCAGCCGGGCTACGAATGGGCGGCGCTGGTTGCCGGACCAACCGCTGCGGAGCGTCAATTCGGTCGCGCATTCGCCCGTTCGATTAATATCATCGTCGTGGACGCTGGCGACTGCGGTGCGTGCCTCCATGAGGTGAAGCAACTCAACAACCCGTACTACAACATGCACCGCCTTGGGTTTTTCCTCACGCCGACCCCGCGATTGGCGGACATCCTGCTCGTCGTCGGGCCGGTCACCGATCACATGCGGTTGCCGTTGCAGAAGACGTACGACGCGATGCCGACGCCGAAGCGCGTGGTCGCTGTCGGCGCGTGCGCGTTGTCAGGCGGTGTGTTCGGACCGAGCTTCGTTTGCTGCGGGGGCGCAAAGGATGTCTTGCCTGTGGACGTGGAAGTGCCGGGCAATCCTCCTCCGCCGCTGTCGATCCTGCACGGATTGCTTGTGGCGGTTGGTCGAAAACCACCGGCGGCCATGGTTTCTCCGGCAACCTTCGCCAATCAGGAGGTAACGACACGGTGAGCGACATTGGCGCATGGACAGGCACATTTTTCGCGCTGTGCGGCGCGGGCATCGTGCTCGCGCTGCTGCTTCCCGACCGCCGGAATCCGCAATGGCTCGCGTGGATCGGCGGGCTGGCCTCGCTCGTCCTGCTGGGCGCGAGCGGGCAAACGCTGTTCGACGGGAACACGTGGGCCATGTCGCTGTGGATCGTGCCCAACTTGGGCACGCTGACGCTGAACGTGGACCGCCTGTCGGCGTTGTTCGCCTTCATCACCGGGCTGGTGTTCCTGCCGGTCTCGATTTTCGCGGCCGGCAACCTGCCGCGTTACGCGGGCCGTTACAGCTTGAAAGCCTTTTCCGTGATGTACCTCGCGCTGTTTGCGTCCATCGTGTTGGTGTTGATTGCGGCGGACGTGCTGCTGTTCTTGCTGGCTTGGGAAGCGATGTCGATTCTCTGTTACCTCCTCGTCAATTACGAACACGAGGAGTCCGAGCACACCCGGTCAGGCTACCTCATGCTCGCAGTGAGCGAGGCGGGCGCGCTGGCGGCGGTGGTGGCGTTCCTGATCCTCGTGGTGGCGGCGGGGTCGCTCGGTTTTCCCGCGCTCAAGGCGTCCGCCGCCGAGCTGAGCGCGAGCGCTCGCTGGGCGGTGTTCCTGCTTTCGTTCTTCGGGTTCGGAGTGAAAGCCGGACTCGTACCCGTCAATTTCTGGTTGCCGCGGGCCTACGCCGCCGCTCCGTCCGCGTTTGTTCCGATACTCGCAGGAGCCACGTTGAACCTCGGCTTTTACGGCATCGTGCGCGTCAACGCCGATCTCCTCCCGATGTCGATGGTCGGGCCGGGCGTGGTCGTGATGATCATTGGCACAATCTCGGCGCTGCTGGGAATCCTCTACGCGACGACCGACAATGACCTGAAGACCATGCTCGCGCACAGTTCGATTGAGAATGCGGGCATCATCGCCGTCGGCCTCGGCGCGGGCATGATTTTCATGGCGTACGGTCTGACGGTGCCGGCCGGCATCGCGTTCGTCGCCGCGCTCTATCACCTGACGAACCACTCCGTCTACAAGGCGCTCCTGTTCCTCGGCGCGGGTACGGTGGAGGAACGCGTCGGCTCACGCGACCTCGACCGGCTGGGCGGATTGATTCGGCGGATGCCGTGGACGGCGCTGGGGTTTCTCGCAGGCGCGCTCTCCATCGCGGCGCTGCCGCCGTTCAGCGGTTTCGTGAGCGAATGGCTGACGCTGCAAACGATGTTGCGCAGCGCGGAGTTGTCATCGACCGGGGTGAAAACCGTCTTTGCACTTTGCGGCGCCGGCCTCGCGCTCACGGCAGCATTGGCGGTGACGTGTTTCGTGAAAGCATTCGCGATGGGCTTTCTCGGCATGACCCGCTCCGCGCCTGCCGAAAAAGCGGTCGAAGCGCAACGGTCCACGATTGTGTCGATGGGTTTGCTCGCAGTGCTCTGCCTCGCTCTCGGCGTGCTGCCGACGTATGTGATCCCCGTTCTGAACGAGACGTTCTCGCCGCTGACCGGCGCGAACACGGCGGACGCGCTCGTGCCACCGTTCTTCGCCAACAGTCCCGAGCACGAGCAATTGCCCCGTGCGCTCGTGGCGGAATTTCACGATCTGGGCGCGCAGGTGGGTCAGTCCGTCGTGCCCGGACGCGGCTTGGTGGTGTTGCACCGCGGCGGCAAGGAAAACCCTGTGGTGTTCGCCATGTCCACCTCCTACATGCTGGTGGTACTGTGCGGTTTGCTGGGATTGACCTACCTTGTCGTGCGTTTTGCGTCCGCGCGCAAGCGTCACATCGCGCGGCGAGCGTGTTGGGACGGCGGCGTGAGGCGGCTCCTGCCGGAAATGACCTACACGGCGACCGGTTTCTCCAATTCCGTGCGTGTGATCTTCGACGCGGTCTTTCGCCCCGCCACCACGGAGGACACGCCGCAGACCGTAGCTCAACATTTCCGGACGGCGATCCATCGCGAGCGGGAGGAGGTGTACATCATCGATCGCGCTGTCGGGCAGCCGTTCAAAAGCGCGGCGCTGGCAATTGCCAGAGGTCTGGCCACGTTGCATCGGGGGAGGATCAACGTCTATATTGCCTACGCGCTGCTGTCGCTGGTGATGGTATTGTTGCTGTCACGATTGTAGACGCAGCATTGGCGCCACCGACAGATTGACAGTTGGCCGGACAACGGTAAGCTAAAGGTAGACGGCGATGGAGTTCGCCGGCAACTTTCCCCGAAAGCGTTCGGGGTGATAACTCCTACCGACGCAAGCGTTGGTAGGAGTTTTTTGTCGGGCAAATGCGAACAGAAAGATCGGTCCTCATGAACATCAACCGCCTCGACCTCCGCGAGCCACAGCGCAGGTCGATTTCGATCACGTTGGCCGACATCGAGAGCCGATTGCTGCAACTGCGACACGTGTTTCACTGCCCTCCCACCGAGGGTGTGTTAACCCGCCACAGCGAGCCACTGCCCCGCGAGCAGGCGCACTTGGTCGACGATCTCATCTCGAAGATTCAGGCCAAGATGCAGATTCTTGGCGATCGACTCGATTTGGAACCTCAGCAGGAGCCGCAACTGCGCTCGGCGCTCGCCGCGCTCGTTTTGGCAAACGTGAGCATTGAGGAGATCAAGCCCCGCTACTTGCGGGGCTACGGCGCGGTGGACCCGGCGACCACCGAGTTCCTCAACGCCGAACTGCCGCAGTTGCAGTCCCTGCTTTCTGAACTGACCGGCTTGCTGGACAGGAAGGGTTTTGTCGGTCGCGGACATTCCAAGCATGAGCATTCTTCGTCCACAAAATGAGCCGGTCAAGTGGCTGGACTTCATCTATCTGCGCGATGCGCTCGATGCGGCGGGTTGTCCGATCTGCACGTTGGTCGAACGCGCTTGTTACCGGCAACTCGACAACTTGTTTTACGAGAACGTTAGCGATGTGGGCGTTCGGCTGCGCCTCTACAAGTCAAAAGGGTTCTGCAATGCGCATGCCTGGATGGCCACTCGCATCCCCCACACCGACTCCGGCATCGCCATCATCTACGGCGATTTGCTGCGTTCCGTGATTGAGCGGACCGAGGCCCAGGTCCGCCAACTGGCAGCCGCCGGGTCGCCTCGACGCTTGCACCGGTCCCGTCGTCGCGGGCGATCCGCGTCCGTGCTGGAGACCACTGCCCCCTGTCCCGTATGCGAAACGGCGCGCTTTAACGAGCGGGTCTATTTCGGCGAACTACTGAAATGGTTCGATGATCCCGAATTGCGTACGGCATTTCAACGGTCCTTCGGCCTGTGTCTCCCACACCTTGACCTGGCGATGCGAGGATTTCCCGACCACCCACACCTACCGGAGTTGCTGGCTACCGAACGCGAAAAACTCACCGGGCTCCAAACCGAACTGAAGGAGTTCAGCCGCAAACGCGATGACCGCCTCGCCAACGAGCCGAAGGATACGGACCAAGCCGCGCGGCGGCGCGCCATCGAACTCTTCGTCGGCAAGCGCGAGGTTTTTCATAGGGACCGGCCACGACGCACGAAGAGGTCTGCACTCAACCTCGTCTTCCCCCGCGAGCCGCCCGCGTCGAAATGGCTGCCGTTGTATCGGCTTCGTGACGCGCTGGATGCCGACTGCTGCGTGATCTGCGCCCTGATCGAGCGCGAGTCCGAACGACAGATGACACTTCTCTTCCACGAAGGGATCATGGACCCGGGCGTTCGCCTGGCGCTCCGGCGCTCGGGTGGCTTCTGTAACTCACACGGTTGGTTGGCAGCGCGCACGCCCACCGCCCCGGCGGGCCTCGCCGTCGTGTACGAGGAACTTCTGGCAACCGTGATCGAGCGCAGCGCCGCCGTTACCGAGCCGACCAAGCCGCGCGCCAAGCGACGGGCATCCGACGCTCCGCTTCTGTATCCGGCCACCGCCAACTGTCCGATGTGCGATTGGAACTCCTCGACCGAATACCTCACCCTGTCGAATCTTCTCGACTTCTTCGACGATCCCGATTTCGCCTCCAAGTATCACGACTCGTTCGGCATCTGCCTGCCGCACCTGCAGATGGCGTTGGACGAGTCTCCCGATCACCCGCAACTTCAGCGACTGCTCGGAGCCGAGCGCGGGCGGCTTGCTGCGCTGCAAACTGAACTCCAGGAGTTTGACCGCAAACGCGACTACCGCCACGCCAATGAACCCAAGGGTGTAGAGCAAACTTCCTGGCGGCGCGTCATCGAGAAATTCGTCGGCCACCGGGAGATGATCGGCCGATGAGCGCTCAGGGATTCAAACGGTGTCCTTATTGTCAAAGCTGGGCAGTGCATTGGCAGAAGGTCGAGCACAGCATCATGCATTGGCCGCACATCCTGGTCGTCAACACCGAGGGCTGGGTTTGCCGCTCCTGCCGCCAAACGAGTTTTGACGAGGACGTGACGCGATTCTTCGAAAAGATGGCCAACAAACTGCGGTCGGGTGACATCGATGGCCTCACTAGTCTGGGCGGCGACTACTTTTCCACGAGCTACAAATCCGCGCGCCGCACGCAACATCCGGTCGGCAGCGGCAAAACATGAACACCGACCAGATAACGGTTGATCGCCGCGAAACCGCTCCCGATCAGGAGAAACTCAAGGCGTACAGCCGAATCAAGCTGTCTCTCGCCAGCCAGTTGCGCCTGTTGCGCGATGTGCTCAAGAAATGTGGCGACGAAGGGCGCGACCGGCAATGCGAGGAGTTGATGGTGAAACTCGCCGAGGACCGGTTCACGCTGGCCGTGCTTGGTCAGTTCAAGCGCGGCAAGAGCTCGTTGATGAATGCGATCATCGGGTGCGAACTGCTCCCCACCGGCGTGCTGCCGCTCACCTCGGCGATCACCGTGCTAAAATTCGGACCGCAGGAACGGCTCGTGGTGGAGCGCGAGGGATTGCAATGGCCCGAGATCGTGTCGCTCTCGCAACTCGAAGATTACGTGACCGAGCGGGGCAACCCTGGCAATCGCAAGAAGGTCAAGACGGCCACCGTCGAGGTGCCAGTGCCGTTTCTGCGGCGTGGCTTGGAATTCGTGGACACCCCCGGCGTCGGCTCGGCGATCACCGCCAATACCGCCACCACCTACGCTTTCATCCCACAATGCGATGCCGTGCTGTTCGTCACCAGCGTGGACTCCCCGCTCACCAGTGCCGAGTTGGAGTTCCTAGAAAGCATTCGGCAGCACGTTCATAAGATTTTCTTCGTCGTCAACAAGACCGACCTGCTCGCCGAACACGAACGGCGGGAGGTCTTGGACTTCATCACCAAGACCCTCCATGAGCAGATGGGTGCGGACGGCCTGCGCATCTTCCCGCTGTCCTGCAAACTCGCCCTTGCTGAAGAAGACGGGTCGGGCCTTCCGCCGTTGCAGGAGGAACTGAGTCGGTTCCTCTCCGACGAGAAGGCCGCCACCTTTCTGGCGGCCATTGCTGAACGCGCGCTCCACCTGAGCGAAATCCAAGCCGACGACGCGCGGCTACCGGCCATTCGCCACTGTCTTCTGGCCGCGCAGCGTGAGATTCTGAACCTGCCGGCCGCTCCCGCGCCGCCGGCCACGACGGAAGTCTCAATGCCGGTCATCCTGAAACCCGCGCCACCGGAACCAACCGCCGCCATGAAGACGCGCAGTTGCCCGGTCTGCGACCACTTGTATCGCGTCGCGTTCGACTTCTTCTCACAATGGCAATACGCGATCTCGACCGACGAGAAGGCGCAAATCGAGTTTGCGGCTGAGTTGGGTTTCTGTCCGCTGCATACGTGGCAGTTGAACATGCTGTCGTCGCCGGTCGGCGCATCGGTCGGCTACGCCAAGCTCGTCGAACGTGTTTCGCGATTGCTGGCGCAGGCATCTGATTCGTCCGATGCACAACAGGTCGTGCGCGAGTTGGCCCGCGACTCGAAGAACTGTCGCGTGTGCTGTTTACTGCGCGAGGCCGAGAAGAGCCACGTGGAAAAGCTCGCAGGATTTCTGGCCGAAGCTGCGGGGCGCGAAATCTACACCCGCTCGCAAGGAGCCTGTCTCCGTCACTTGGCGATGATGATTGCCGCAACGAGCGACCAAGAGGTTGTGCGATTTCTCCTGACCGAAGCCGCGCGTTGTTTCGAGGAAGTCGGTGAGGACATGCAGGCGTTTGCCCTGAAGACCGACGCGCTCCGCCGGTATCTTCGCAACGAGGACGAGCAGGACGCCTACCTGCGGGCCATCACCCATCTGGTTGGCAATCGAGCTGTTTGCGTCCCGTGGCCCAACGACGCGGAGTTTCAGTGATCACATTCTACTGCATCAACTGCTGGGCGACAGTGCCGGAGTCTGCGACCATATGTCCGCATTGTGGTGACGACATCGCAGTCCGGCAGGCCCGCGCCGATTTCGTGGACAAACTCATCGCCGCGCTCCATCTTCCCGAGCCGACAACCGTAATGCGGGCGGCGTGGGTTCTCGGCCGGCGCCGTGAGCGTCGTGCCGTAGCCGCGCTCAGGCAACTGGCGGCCGGGGCCGACGATGGCTTCATCGCCGCCAGCGCCGTGGAAGCCTTGGAAAAAATCGGCGCGCCCGAGGTGCTCGGCGCGTTGCGCCGTGCTGCCCGCCATTCTAGCCCTCGCGTCCGCCGCGTGGCTGCGCGTGCGATGCGAACCATCGAATCTTCCGAACAATCCGAAACCGCGGCACCAACAACGGGAGAACCAAACTCATGACCAAGATCACCAGGATTCACGCGCGCGAAATTCTGGATTCGCGCGGCAATCCCACCATCCAAGTGGAGGTGCACCTTGCCAACGGTGCAGTCGGCCAGGCCGCTGTCCCCAGCGGCGCCAGCACCGGTGAAAACGAAGCAGTCGAACTGCGCGACGCCGACCCAGAACGCTACGACGGGAAAGGTGTTCTCAAGGCCGTGGCGAACGTGAATAAGAGGATCACACCAAAGCTCAAAGGCAAATCGCCACACGCGCAAAAGGAGATCGACGATCTGATGCGCGATCTGGATGGCACGGAAAATAAGTCCAGGCTTGGTGCCAATGCGATTCTTGGAGTGTCGATGGCGGTTTGCCGTGCGGCAGCGATGGATTCGGACCTGCCGCTCTACGATTACATCCGCAAATTGCACGGGGGCAAAGGGCCGTTTGTTCTTCCAGCCCCGATGATGAACGTGCTTAATGGCGGCGCGCACGCCACCAATAACGTTGATTTTCAAGAATTCATGCTGTTCCCCATCGGCGCGCCGTCGTTTGCCGAGGCCCTGCGGTACGCGGCGGAAACCTTTCACACACTCAAAAAGATCCTGCAAAAGCGCGGGCTGGTTTCCGCCGTCGGCGACGAAGGCGGTTTTGCGCCGAGCCTCTCGACGAACGAGGAAGCGGTGGAATTGGTCCTGGAAGCCATTGGCACCGCTGGCTACAAGCCGGGGATCGAGATCGCTATCGCTATTGATCCCGCGGCCAGCGAGTTTTACAACGACGGCGCTTACGTGTTCAAGAAATCGGACGGCTCGCGCAAGTCATCGGTCGAGATGGTTGAACTGTATCGCAGTTGGTTGAACAAGTACCCCATCGTTTCGCTCGAAGACGGCATGGGCGAGAAGGATCGCGCTGGCTGGCTCGCCATTACGAAGGCGCTCGGACAAAAACTGCAACTCGTCGGCGATGATAACTTCGTGACGAATCCGAAAATTTTCGCGGAAGGTATTCGGGATGGCATCGCCAACTCGATTCTCATCAAGCTGAATCAAATCGGCACGGTCAGTGAGACGCTCGAAACCGTCGCGATGGCGCAGCAAGCCGGTTACGGAACGGTTATCTCCCATCGCTCCGGCGAAACGGAAGACGCGTTCATTGCAGACTTCGCCGTTGGCACGAGCGCAGGCCAAATCAAAACGGGATCGCTGTGCCGTTCGGAGCGCATCGCCAAATACAACCGCCTGCTGGCCATCGAAGAGGAGCTGGGCAACAAAGCGCGCTACGGTGGCGCGGTGTTTAATGCTCGTTGAAAGTGATTGACTGATTGGGGAGCGCCGTTGCCTCGACACCGCTGGCGAATCCCCTCGACATCCGGGCAGGCTGCCGGGATGGTTGCATTCACCTGAAAGGATGATAGAATTTGTTCAGGCAATGGAGTTTGCCTGCCCCGAAGCATTTCGGGGGAACCGCCCTCCGGTTGATGACTCCTACCGAAACGCAATGAGAATCGGTAACGAGTCATGCAAACGTTAAGCGCTGGCCAGGGTTGCGAACGCGAGACGGCTGTCGCCGTCTCACCCCCAAGTTTCCACAGCATCCTTTTCGACGGAACGGACAACGCACGTAGTGGGGAAACGGTCGAGCCGCCGGATTTCTTTCGCGATTTGAATCTCGATCAGATCGTGGACGCCATTACGGACGGCAGGGATGAGTATAATCTCAAACCGTTCTTTTACTCCCGCCTGACCGATCTCGGGGCGATTGAGTATCGCCAGCAAGTCATGCGCGACATCGAAGGCAAACCGCTGTTCGATAGCATCAAATCATTCTCGAAGCAAATGCGCGCCGTGCGGGAGCGTCTGACCGCCGCGGAGAAGCTCTCCTACAAATACGAACAGGAAGCCTGGTTACTGGACGCCGCGGAACTGTATTGTGAATCGGTCGCGGAGTTGCGGCACAATCTCGATCTGGCGGAGCCGAGTTCGCGTGGCCTTCTGTCCTTCCGGACGTTTCTGACGCAGTACACCGAATCGGACCGCTTCCAAGCGCTCCTCCAAGAGGCGAAAGCTGTGAAATCCGGCCTCGCGGCCATTGTCTACTGCTTGCTCATCAAAGGCGGCAGCGTCACCGTCTGCGACTACGAGGCCGAACCCGATTACAGCGTTGTCGTCGAGGAGACGTTCGCGAAGTTCAAACAAGGTGCCGTGAAGGATTACCGGGTCAGATTCCCATCCTATACGAACCTGAACCACGTCGAAGCCGCCGTGCTGGACCGGGTCGCGCTCCTAAACCCCGATGCCTTTCGCGCACTCGACGGGTTCAGCACGAAGAACGGAGGTTTTCTCGAAAACACGATTGTTGTTTTCGACCGGGAAATTCAATTCTACATCGCGTATCTGGATTATGCCGAAACATTCAAGCGCAATGGCCTGAAGTTCTGCCATCCACGGGTTTCCGACACGTGCCAGAACATCAGCAACCGCGAGGGCTTTGACTTGGCGCTGGCGGGCCAACTCATACGCGAAAAAAAACCAGTCGTGTGCAATGATTTCAGCTTGAGCGGCAAGGAGCGCATCTTCGTCGTCTCCGGCCCGAATCAGGGCGGAAAGACGACCTTCGCCCGCACGTTCGGGCAACTGCACTATCTGGCGAGCCTGGGTTGTCCTGTGCCCGGTTCAGAGGCGCAACTCTTTCTTTTTGACCGCCTCTTCACGCACTTCGAGCGCCGGGAGGACATCGCGACGCTGCGCGGGAAACTGAAGGACGATCTGGTCAGGATTCATCAGATTCTCACCGACGCCACGCCCAACAGCATCATTGTCATTAACGAGATGGTTTCCTCGACGACTGTGAAAGATGCCATCTGCCTGACCAGAAAGGTTCTGGAGACCATATCGCAACTTGATCTGCTGTGCGTTTGCGTGACCTTCCTGGATGAACTTGCCTCTTTGAACGAGAAAACCGTCAGCGTCGTCGCCGGAGTCGTGCCGGACAATCCGACCTTGCGCACCTATAAGATCGAGAGAAGACCGGCCGACGGCCTTGCCTACGCCCTGGCAATTGCCGAGAAATACCGGGTGACTTACGACCGGCTGAAGGAGCGGGTGCGAAGCCGCACGGGCGAGACGCCATGAAAGCGCACCTGATGTATCGGGATCGTGATTTCCACTTTGAGGAGGAACCGCCGTCGTGGTCTCGCCACAGGGATTTCGATGTGAGACCGAAACTGCTATCACACGAAGAAACATTAATGCAGGATCTGGAACTCAACACCTTGTTCAACGCCATGGCGCGTGGCGATAAATTTCTGTTCCAGGTGGCAAAGCAGGCGGTCCTCTCGGGTCTGCGTGACGATGCTGAAACCATTCGTTACCGTCACGCTGTCCTCAAGGACTGTCTGCAACACGATTCCATCGTCAAGACCATTTACGGTCTTGCCGTCGAGGCGATCGAACGCCAACAACGGCGTTGGCTGAGCCTCTCCAGCGCATTTCCGCGCAGCATATTGTATGAGGCGGGCGAATTGCTGCAGATCTTCACGGATGTTCTCGGCAGGTTGAAGGCCGTCGGCGATGAACATGCCGCCGAATTTGAGTCGGAGGGCTTCACGGCGTTTTTCAAGATGCTCACAATGGAATTGACGGATGATTATTTCGCTGCCATCAAAGCTCGTCTCAAGGAACTGAAGTTCCGCGATGGCATCTTGGTGAGCGCCGAACTGGGGAAAGGCAACCAAGGTATCAACTACGTCCTGCGCCAATCGCTGCGCGGAAAGCCGGGCTGGATCCGGCGGATCTTCTCTCGGAGGCCGCCCGCTTACACCTACCGCCTCGCCGAGCGCGACGAAGCCGGCGCGCGGGCGTTGTCCGAGATGCAGAACCGGGGAATCAATCTGGTGGCGAATGCGGCTGCCCAGTCCGCCGACCACATGCTGAGCTTCTTTGTGATGCTGCGGGCCGAACTGGCGTTCTATCTCGGCTGCGTGAACTTGCACCACCAGCTTGCCCTGAAAAGAGTGCCGGTGTGCTTCCCTGTTCCGGCACCACCCGCTGCTCGCAAGCACTCGTGTGTCGGACTGCGCGATGTCTGTCTCGCGCTCACAACCGATTCAGGTGTCGTCGGGAACGACTTGGGTGCCGACGGGAAGAAACTCTTCATCATCACCGGCGCCAATCAGGGCGGAAAATCGACCTTCTTGCGCGGCGTGGGGCTGGCGCAGCTCATGATGCAATGCGGCATGTTTGTGGCCGCCGAGTCATTTACTGCCGATATTTGCCGCGGCCTGTTCACGCATTACAAGCGCGAGGAAGACACCACCATGACGAGCGGGAAATTCGATGAAGAGCTTAAGCGGATGAGCGCCATCGCCGACGCGCTAACGCCGGACTCGATCTTGCTGTTCAACGAATCTTTTGCCGCGACCAACGAACGGGAAGGCTCGGAGATCGCCCGGCAGATCGTCCGCGCGTTGCTGGAAACACGCGTCAAAATCTTCTTCGTGACACACATGTATGAATTCGCCCACAACCTCGATGGGGACAAGACCGACGGCGTCCTGTTCTTGCGCGCCGAACGCCAAGCCGATGGGACGCGGACCTTCAAATTGCTTCCGGGCGAGCCGTTGCCAACCAGCTTTGGGGTGGACTTGTATCGAGAGATATTCGACGGTGCGGCGAAGAGCGTCGGGACCGGCTGACTTTCGTAGTCAGGACGTCGTCGTGCCGGACAACGAGAATCAGTGGATCGAAGATCTCATCCGTTGCCGGATCTGCTTGGATGCCGCCCGCGCCTGACCAGCCACTTCGGCATCCCACCCCGTCATCCCGTTGTTCTCGCGTGAAGTGCGGTCAAGTTCGGGCAATGCCCGAGCATCGCCGATGTTCCCCAACGCCCGCGCCGCCTCACCTCGCACCCGATCGTCGGAGTCATGGAGAGCGACGATCAGGGCCTCGATTGCGCGTGCGCCACCGACGTTGCCCAAGGCGTGGGCCGCTTCCCACCGCACGCGCTCTTCACGGTCGTTGAGAGCGGCGACCAACGCAGCAATTGCGCGCTCTGCGCCGATCTTTCCCAGCGCCACGGCCGCTTCCCAGCGGACTTGCGCCTCCGTATCACCCAGGGCTGCCAGCAGCGGTTCGACTGCACGTGTCCCGCCAATGTTTCCCAGTGCTCGCGTCGCTTCCCAACGCACCCAACTATCCGGATCGCGCATGACCGAGACGAGCGCTTCGAGGGCGCGTGCGCCTCCGATGTTTCCCAATGCGTGCGCCACTTCCCAACGCACCCAGATATCCGCGTCGCTCAGCGCGGCGATCAGCGGCTCGACTTCACGCTGGCCACCGATGACCGCCAGCGTCTTCGCGGCTTGCCAACGCACCGTCCAATTCGGGACGCGCAGCCCGGCGATATGAACATCAACTGCTGCTGGCGGGATTGGTTTCATCGCCGAACCGGCGCGAGACCTTGCCGGAGGGTTTGCAGATCCGCCGCGGCTAATTCGAGTCGCGCGATTTCGGGGGCGACGCTGGCGGAATCTTCCGTGCGACGACGCCGGGCGTTTTCGATGGCGGCGCGGGTCGTTTGAATGGCCCGTTGGAGACGATCTTCGAGCGTGGTGCGGAAGTTCTGAACGCTCGTTGCCAAGTTCTCCACAAGACCTGACTGAAGGTCGCCGACGTTGCGGGTGACGAGATAGTCCACCTGTTCCATGACGCGCCGGCGAATGCGGGCGTGGCGCAGCCGTTGCGAGAGCAGTCGGTCAATCCAAGACGGCGGGATCGAGCTGATCGAGGTGAAGATCCATTGCCGGGTGCGCCAGTAAGGCCGACTGCTGGCGAGTCCAATCTTAGCCGGTGGCGGTTCAAAGGGCAGCTCGAACAATTTCGCCACGAGATGATGAACGGAAGCGATGAGTTCGTCGGCCCGGCGCCGGTGCGGCAGCAGGGCTTCCTGCAATTCCCGCTCACACAATTGATGGGCATCGCCAAATTCGCGCTCGAAGAAGCTGGGAATGGCCTCGGCAATAACCTTGCGGGTTGAGTCTTCGGTCCACCTTGCACCCTCGCGTTCCGCGGTCGCCTGCACGATCCCGTACAGAAATTTGAAGCTCTTCGGCAGCAATTGGTCGGCGCGTTCACCGATTGATTTGGCTAGACGCGTTTCTTCCTGGGCCAGCCGATTCAACAAGATAATGCGTTGTTCTTCGACGCGGGTCAGACTTTGCTCGAATTGACGGACGCGGTCGCCGAGGTCTGCCAGCGGCAGTTGCAGGGAGCGACGGGTCAGTTCCAACCGGCTCTGCACATCGGCGAGAATGTCGTCCGCTTGCCGGGAAATCGCGTGGTTCAACACGTCGGTCTTTTCGTTGAGCAGGAATTCCACGATCCGGTGTTCGATCTCCGCCACGCCGCTGCGTTGCCAGTTGGCGGCATCCTGGTCCTGCCGAGCATTCAGGCCTTGCCGGGCGGAAGTACAGAAGATTGCCGGCGACTCGAACCCGGCTTGTTCACGCAACATCCGCTGGAGAAACGCGACAGCGGTAACGCGTTCATCGGCATCGAGGTAGTCGATTTTGTTGAGGATGAAAAACACACGCGCCAGCTTGCCGCGCACGTGTTTGAGAAACTCAATTTCGACCTCCGTGACCGGCGGGTCGGCCGACACGACGAACACCGCCGCGTCGCATTGCGGGAGAAAATTCAAGGTCGCCTCGGTGTTGTGCCGGAACGTTGAACCGATACCGGGCGTGTCGATCAATGCCAGCCCCTGGCGCAGTACCGTGGCCGGGTAGGTGACTTCGACCTGTTTAACGCCAAGCCGGTTGTGCGGGTTGGCTTCTTCGGTGACAAATCTCCCCAGGAACTCACCGAGCGCATCCGCGTCCGGACCGGCAAACCGCTCGTCCGGCTTCCCGTTTTCAAAAACCACCCGGGCCGTGAGTTGTTCTCCGCCGTGCAGAAATGTCGGGATCGACGTGAGCGGTACGACCGAGGCCGGCAAGACCGGCGCGCCGAGCAACGCGTTGATCAACGTGCTCTTGCCGCGTTTGAACTGGCCGAGCACAGCGAGATGACACCGCTCCTCGCGCAACCGCTGCTGCAACCCGTCCAAGCGGTCACGGTCGGCCTCGAATTCCGCGCCGAGCGCGCCGACGCGTTCGCTGGCATCGCGCAGCAGGTTGGGCAAGGGAATTCTGCCGGTAGTGGTAATCTCCGCCGGCTCGGTGGCGTCCACATTGTCGATCTGCATTCGCTGACCGCTCCTGACTGAGGCACTTCAGCCTCAACAGGAGTCATCAGCCAACCGGCGATTGCGGTGGACTCCATCACCTTCTGGAGCAGAACCACGCTCCAGACTGGTTGACATATCAGTACCAACGAGCTGGCGGCTTGTCAATCGTAGCCAGCAACCGACTGCTCGGCGATACGCGCATCCGCGGCGCAGCGCAAACCGGTGTAGAGGATGTTGACGAGGGCGGGAGGGTTGGCGCGGCGCATGGCGCAACGGAACTCTAGTTTGTTCCGACGCAGGCACGCGCCGCCGCGTGCGACGCGACCGACGCCGTGCGTCGGCGGGCGCAGGTCGCCGGTGGCGTAACGCTGGTAAACGTCGGGCTGGTACCAGTCGACGCACCATTCCTCGACGTTGCCGGCCATCTGGTAGAGGCCGTACGGCGAGCGGCCTTCGGCGAAAGCATCCACTGGTGCGGTGGTTTCATTGCGACCGCGATTGCTCCACCAACACAGCGCATCGGGCCGCCAGTCGTTACCCCACGGAAAGAGGCGGCCATCCGTGCCGCGCGCGGCTTTTTCCCATTCGATCTCGGTCGGCAACCGTAACCCAGCCCAACGACAGTACGCCTCCGCGCCAAACCACGAGACGTTGACGACGGGATGCCGCCCGAAGCCAGCCACCACGCGATACGATTTGTTCGTCGAGTCGGACGGGGCGATGCGTTCGTTCCAAGGCAGCCAGTAATCGAGTTGATCGTGCGCTGGTCGTGTCTCCGAAAGGAAGCGAGCGTATTGTTCATTCGTCACGGGGTGAACGCCGATATAATAGAGCGGCGTCCGGCTTTGAAACTGCGGCGTTTCGTGGCGCAACCCAAACTCCGGGCCTTCCTTGTCCATGCGCGTCGCCGCCGCGATGTCTTCGGCCGTCGACCCCATCACAAAGGTGCCCAGCGGGATCAGCCGCAACACCGATTCATCACGCGGGTTTTTCCAGATTTCCGGAAGCGGCATCCCGGAACTCTAACGCCAACCGCATTGTTCAGCGAGGTTGACTTTGCGGTCGAGTACTGGCAACCTAATGCTGTAAATAGTGGCGATGGAGTTCGCCCAACGTCGTTCTACCGACGACTAATGACTCCTACTGAAACGAAAGTTTCGGTAGGAGTTTTTTAATTCGCAGAGGTCGTCATGAACAGGACGTTAGCGATGATGATTAGACTCCAAGAGTTGACGCTACGCGCACGTCGCGCAGCTGTTGCAACGGGCGTTGGGAGGCGCATCCTCCGGTTGCGCGGCGGGATTCCCGAGCTGTACCTCACGAGGTTTGACCGCTTGCTGCAACGACGCCGCGTCGCGGTCGCCGCCATCTCCGAATCGGGTGCCTGCGGGGCCTGTCACCTGCAGTTGCCGGTCGGCGACGTGTGGATGGTGCGCGAGGCCAGCGAGATGTTGGCATCGTGTCCATACTGCGGCTGCTTTCTGTACGACGGCCACAAAAAGCCCCGTGAATCGAACGTGGCGGCATGAAAATCCTCATCATCTCCGACATTCACAGCAACTACGAGGCGTTGCTCGCCGTCGCCAGCGCGGAAAAGCACGTCGATCAGATTTGGTGCCTGGGCGATCTTGTCGATTACGGTCCGCAGCCGGCTGAGGTCGTCCAGTGGATCCGTCATCACACGCAGTTCTGCGTGCGAGGCAATCACGACTTTGCACTCGCGTTCAACGATGACTGCCACTGCGGCAAACGGTTCCGCGAATTGTCGGTGGCGTCGCGCCAGATGAATCGCAATTTACTGACGGCCGAACAAATCGCCTGGCTGCAACTCTTGCCAGGGACGGAAGAGATCGTGCTACAGAATTGCCGGTTTCATCTCGCGCACGCAGCCCCCAACGGCAACCTGTACCGGTACCTGGTACCGGGCATCACCGACATCGAACTGGCCGGCGAAATGGAAGGGATCCTGGCCGACGTGGTGTTTTGCGGCCACACGCATTTCCCAATGATTCGCAAAGTGGGAACAAAACTCTTCGTGAACCCCGGCAGCGTCGGTCAACCCCGCGACGGCGATCCGCGCGCCAGCTATGCGGTGTGGGACGAGGGGGTCGTCAAGCTGCGCAGGACGAAATACGATACCGCCAAGACAATCGAGAAACTGCGCGCTTGTCCCTTGCCGCCGCACGTCTCCGATCGACTCGCTATGGTTTTGGAAAGCGGCGGAACGGACGCGTGAGGAGCAACGATGAAAAGACGGCCCTCAACCTACATCCACAAGCCGGACCTCTATGTGTTCGACGAACACATTGTCGAGAGGCGGCCCGTGCTCCCACTGGTGAAATGCGTCGTGTTCCGGTTCCGCGCCCCGAAGGCGAAAAGAGTCCGGCTCGTCGGGAAGTTCACCGGCGAGGGATTCAAGAGCTACCTGATGAAGAGGACCGTCGATGGCTATTGGGAATGCTCCGTCGAATTGAAGCGCGGCCACCACGAATACCATTTCCTCGTTGATGGCACGCCCCAACTGGACCCGAAGGCCATCGCGCGCGTGTCGGATGACTTGGGCGGATTCCACAGCGTGGTGGAGGTGGGCTGAACTGCCCATGAACCTTTTCGGTCGAGACCGCGAACTACGGACCGTGCGTGAGCACCTGTGTGCGGGCAGGAACCTCGTCGTGTTTGGTGCCGAAGGAGTCGGCAAGACCGCGCTGGTGACCGAAGCGAGCCGGAGTCAGCCGAATGTCTTGTATTGCGCTGACACAGCGACGTTGAAGACAGCGTGCGAATCGTTGCTCGCGCAGCTCAATCTCGCCGTCTCAAAGGCCGACAACATCGTCCGCAAGCGCACGATCCTCAAGGCAACTGCTGGCACGAACCGTAGCTTTGTCTTCGACCACGTCGGCCGGGTTGGCCCGAAGCTGGCATCGCTCTTGGACAACATTCACGAGTCGCACCCGATGATTGTCGTCACCCGCAGCCTCGCGTGGTCGGACATGGGCCACTTGAAAATGATTCTGTGGGATTTTGACAAACTTGAGTTGGCGCCCCTCGCCCACGACGCGACCCTGCAGGTGCTTCGCGCGCAGATCAAGCAACTCAAGCTCCGCGTGCCGGCCCCGGAACGGTTCGAGACCGAAGTGCTGCGAATTACGGGCCACAATCTCCACATTCTTAGGGAACTTTGCCAGCAAGCCAAACGAGGGCATTACATCTTCGGTCGACACGTCGACACGCGTTTGCTGAATTTGGACCGGCGGATCAAGGAACTGGACCTGCCCTGAAGCGCTTTCCACCCCGCTCCAGCGGCTCACGAGAGATTTCGAGAAGCGGGACCGACACCACGCGATAGTTCCCACCTGCGTAATCATTCGGTAATCTCCCGCCGCGTATCCTGCGCGCAGTCACGTTCGACAAAACGAATAGAGGAGAAAACCATGCAAAATCGGATCGGACGGAACCTCGTGGTGGCGGTTCCGATCTTGGGACTCGCGATCGCCACTGTTGCAAGCGCCGCGTCTGAAAAGGAGATTGGGACGAAACCTGAACCCGACGCGCAGAAGGTCAGGCTGGCGGACCTGCCGACGCCGGTTCGCGCGACAATCGACAAGGAGTTCCCGGGCGCAAGAATCGACCGGATTGAGAAGGAAAAGGAACGCGGAAAGATCGTTTATGACGTGGAAGCGAACTGGAAGGGCAAACATGTCGAGATGGACGTCGCCGGCGATGGGACAGTTCTGACCCGCGAGGAAAGCGTACCGTTCGCCTCGCTGCCGGCCGCCGCGCGCGCGGTTGCGGAGAAGTATTTTGGAAGCGCAACGGGTCTCCAAGCCAGCAAGGAAGTCGAGAACAGCAAGACCTTCTACGAAGTCGAAGGCAAGAAAGACGGGAAGAAGACAGCCCTCAAACTCACCGAAGACGGAAAACAAACCGAGACGGACTGAGACAAATACAGCCGGGCCGCCCGTAAGAAGGGGTCGGGAACGTTTCGGTGTGGTGCCGAATTACAGCTCTGTTTGGTAGAATGTCAGCGCCGTGAGAATCTTGTTGATCGAGGATTCCCGACATCTGCAGCGTTCCGTTTCCACGGGATTGCGTAAGTCCGGTTACGCGGTGGACGTGAGCGGGGACGGGGCGGAAGGCCTCTGGTATGCAGAGTCGAACCAGTACGACGCAATTATTCTCGACCTGATGTTGCCGGGGATGGACGGGTTGACGTTGCTCCGCCGCTTACGCGCCCAAGGCCGGGAGACGCACGTTCTCGTTCTCACGGCGAAGGACACCGTTGCGGACCGCGTGCGCGGACTGCAGGCCGGCGCAGACGATTACCTGATCAAGCCGTTTGCGTTGGAGGAATTGCTGGCACGTGTGCAGGCCCTTTGCCGCCGCGGATACGGACGGAAAAGCTCACGATTACGCATCGGCGACCTGGAGATCAACATGACGGCCCGGACGGTGACGCGGGCTGGTGCGGCCATCGACCTCACGGCGCGCGAGTACCGGTTGTTGGAGTACCTGGCGCTGCGCCGTGGCGAAGTCGTGTCGCGCAGCGAAATCGAAGAACACATCTACGGCGAGTCGGTGGATCCGCTCAGCAACGTAGTGGACTCGGCGATTTGCACGTTGCGCCGGAAGATCACGCCCGCCGGCAAGCCGCCGCTCATCGGAACCAAACGCGGCCTCGGCTATGTGATGGACGGACCGAGCGAATGAAATCCATTCAAATGCGCCTGATGGCGGGGTTGCTAGGCAGCAGTCTGTTGGTTTTCGGCATCGGCGCAGCCGTGATTCATTTCGCCACCCGGGCCCTGTTGTTCCGGGAATTTGATGCCACGTTGCGGGCCAAGGCCATGGCGCTCGCCGCGGCAACCGATGTGAATAGGGGCGTGGTCGAGTTCGATCTGGCTGACGAACTCCTGCAAGAGTTCTCGCGCCCCCATTCCGCCGAATACTTTCAACTCACGGACGCCAACGGACGGACACTCGCCCGCTCGGCGTCATTGGGGACGAATGACCTGGCCCGGTTGTTCGGCACGATGAACTCTCCCCGGTTGTGGAATTTGAACCTGCCCGATGGTCACAGGGGCCGGGCCATCGGCTTTCAGTTTGCGCCGGAAGAAAGCGGGACGAACGGACCGCCGTCCACCGCCGCGGCTCCCAATCGAATCGTGACGTTGGTCGTCGCCCGCA
Organism: Verrucomicrobiia bacterium; assembly: GCA_035515475.1. Classification (GTDB taxonomy): domain Bacteria; phylum Verrucomicrobiota; class Verrucomicrobiia; order Palsa-1439; family Palsa-1439; genus DATJBF01. The sequence goes on along the minus strand of DATJBF010000046.1, from coordinate 42,222 downwards.
GCTTGCGGGATGTGACGCACACGCTGGGCGCGTTGACCAGCGCACTGCTCCTGGCGGCCGCCGTCGTCGCGATGGGCATGATCGTCATCATCCGCCTGGTCGTCCGCCGGGGCCTGATCCCGTTGGGCGATGTTGCCGACCGCGCGGCGCGCATCGATGCCTCGTCATTGGGACAACGGTTCGACACGGAGCCGCTGCCGGCCGAGTTGCTGCCCATCGGCCACCGCCTGAACGACCTGCTCGCCCGGCTGGAACAATCCTTCGAGCGGGAACGACGATTCACCGCCGATGCCGCTCACGAACTGCGCACCCCCATCGCCGAACTCCGGTCGCTGGCCGAAGTTGCTTTGAAATGGCCCGAAGGTAACGAGACCACGATGCAGGCCTTTCACGATACCCTCGAGATTGCCCGGAAAATGGAGACGATCGCCACGGGACTCCTGACGCTGGCCCGATGCGAAGCCGGCAAACAAACCGTCTCCCGCGAGACGATCCACATCAAAAAGTTGGTTGATACCGTGTGGCAGCCTTTGGTCGGTCAGGCCGGTCGCCGACAACTCCGCGTTGCCTTCGATCTCCCCTCAGAAATTCGTCTGACGACCGACCGCGCCTTGTTCGGCCTGCTTCTGGCCAACCTCTTCTCCAATGCGGTGGAATACACGCCGGTCGCGGGCGAAGTGTGCATCCGCGCCGAACAACGCGACGGTCTGTTCACACTGTCGGTCGCCAACACTGTCGACGATCTTGGTCCGGACGATCTCCCGCACCTATTTCAACGGTTCTGGCGCAAGGAGGCCTCCCGCACGTCCTCCGAACACGCCGGCCTAGGGCTCGCGCTGGCCCGGGCGTTTGCCGGATTGCTGGGAATGAAGATTCGCGCCGAACTCGTTCTCCCTGATACACTCGTTCTGTCCCTGGAAGCCCCGGCGACCAGCTAGCGCGAGGCGTTCCCGGGTTCTCCCTGGCGACGGAAGCGACCCCGCGGCCGGTGGTAATGATCCGGTAATGCTCCCCGTGTGAAGATGCGCCCGTGACCGACGACAATCCGTGGCGCAGGCCAAGTGCTCGACGGTGCGACGGGCGATGAAGGACCTGGTTCTGCCGCTCCCTTCACCGAACGCCCTGCGCCCGTGGAGAACGCAACGCCGTAAGGCGCATGCAACCACCAACTGTCTGTGTTAGTCTCGGAGGCGATGGATAGTTCGCGTACTCGTCTGCTCGCCGCGCTGGCTTTCCTGCTGGCGGGGGCGCTGATCTTCGCCCGGCTTGGCCAACTCCCTCTGACGCAACCGGACGAGGGCCGCAACGCCGAGGTCGCCCGCGAAATGAAAGATTCTGGCTCGTGGCTCGTGCCGACTTACAACGGGTTGCCATATCTCGACAAACCGGCGTTCTACTTCAAGACGGTGGCGCTCTCGTTCGCGCTCTTCGGCGATACGGAAACGGCGGCACGGCTATCGTCGGCATTGTCGGGTTTCCTGCTGCTGGTGCTGACTTTCGCGTTTGTGCGGCGCGAATACGGACCGCCGACCGGCGCGCTGGCTGCGATTGTCGTCGCCACGTCGCCGCTGTTTCTCGCGTTCAGCCGTTTGGTGATCTTCGACATGATGCTGACGTTGTTCGCGTGCGGCGCGATCTTTGCCGGCTATGTTGCCGAACAAAAACGGGGGCGGGCCCGCGCCGGTTGGTACCTGCTCGGCGCAGCGTCTTCGGCATTGGCCACGTTGGTCAAGGGGCCGGTGGGATTCATTCTGCCGGCGCTGGTGTTGGGCGCGTTCCACGTGCTCGACCGCCGTTGGGATGCGCTGCGACGGTTCTTTGCGCCGGCCAATCTCCTGGTCTTTTTTGGACTGACGCTGCCGTGGTTTCTCGGAGTGAATCATCAGTACCGGGATTTCGCCTACTATGGTCTGGTCGAAGAGTCCTTGCACCGGTACACCACAACGGAATTCCGGCGGGTCGGACCGTTTTATTACTACGTGCCGTGGATTGTGATCGGACTGTTTACGTGGAGTGTGTTGCTTCCGGAATCCATCGTGGCCGCATGGCGGGCGCGCCGCCGATGGACAAGTGCCGACCGATTATTGATCGTCTGGACGATCGTCGTGATCGTCTTCTTCTCGCTCTCGAAGTCGAAGCGGCCGGACTACATCCTGAGCGTCATCGTGGTCCTTGGGGCGCTCACCGCGCGGGTGTTGGCGCTCGCCCTCGAAACGCGGGACGGCCCGGCCGCGCGTCTGCTGCGACGTGATACCGCGGTGCTCGCATTCGTCTGTCTGGCCGGGACGGGCTGCTTGGTGGCCCTGTTGGCGCATCCGAGTAGGTTGGAGGCGGCAATCGAAATGCCGAACGGGAGCGCCATGCGCCTCGGCGCCGTCCTGACGCGTCTGGCCATCGTGCTCCTGTTGGGCGCGGCGGCGGCCGCAGCGACGTGGTGGCGGCGTAGCGCGGCAGCGTCTCTGGCAGTTTTCGTCGGCGTCCCGCTGGCCGTGTTGACAATGGGCTTTGACGGCGTCCGACTGTATGCGAACGACCGGTCCGCGCGGGCTCTGGCCGACCAGATTCCACCCTTGCCAGCCCACACTGAGTTGGCTTGTCTCGAATGTTTCCCGAATGGTCTGCCCTTCTACCGGAGACAGTTGCTGACCGTTTTCACCGACGCCGGCCGCGAGTTCACGAGCAACTACATCGTGTTTATGCTCAAGAAGACCAACCCATGGCCCCCGGGTGTCGTTCCGCTCGACCAGCGGGATCAATGGCTTGCGTCGCGCACCCAGCCGGTGCTGTTGCTGGCGCGCCTCAACACGCGGAAAAAACTCGACGCGATCGCCGCGGCCCGGGGCGCGACCGTGACGAATCTCTTCGGCGGTTGGTCGGCTGCATTGTTGCCAGCACCGAAAGCGCCGTGATCGGCGGGGCGGTGTGGCATTGCTTCGCTGGGCAGCACCGATGACCCACGAGGGCCCTGCACGCCAGGGCCCCGCAAACCGGCTTCACCCGGGGAAATGCCGCTGACGCGATAATCTTTCCGTAACAATGCTTCTGGCATCCTTCCCGCCGCTCAAGAAAGGAAGACCAGATGAAAGGCTTGACCCGTGGGTTTCTCTGCGCCCTGGGGACGTTGAGCGTGGCTGTCGTCACTGTTGGCGCGCAGCCGCGGGTTGTTACTCGCGAAGTCAATCTCCTGGCGTTTGGGGACTGGGGGAATGGCAGCAAGGACCAACGCGCCGTGGCGGCCGCAATGGCCGACTACGTGCAAGTGGCGGGGAGAAGACCGTTTGATGGCGTGTTGGTTTTGGGCGACAACCTTTGCCACGTCAAAGTCCGCGGCGTCCGCGACCCCGCGTGGAACCAGCGGTTCGAGAGCATGTACGATCCGCGCGTCCTGGACATGCCGTTTTATGCGCTCTTGGGCAATCACGACTACGCGCAGCGTGGCGGACTGGCGCGCATTGAACTCGATTATGGCCGCGCATATCCGAACTCCCGCTGGAAAATGCCCGCCAAGTGGTATCGCTTGGATTTGCCAGGCGATCAACCGCTGGTCACCGTGCTCATGCTCGACAGCATGGTCGAAGGCGAGGACTGGACGGCCCAGTTGAAGTGGATGGAACAGGAATTGGCCAAGACCAACCGGGCGCCATGGACGATTTGTTGCGCGCATTTTCCGTTGTATAGCAGCGGGCATCACGGCGATACGCCCAAACTATTGGGGGACTGGGGACCGATGTTTGAGAAAGACCGTGTGGCGTTCTACGTGTGCGGACACGATCATGACCTGGAGCATCTGGAGATTCGTGAGAAGCACACCAGCTTTCTTGTGTCAGGAGGCGGGGGGATGCCGCTCTATTCAATCGAGCGATCAGACCGGGGGCCGTTTGCCCGCGCACTTCACGGCTTCGTTCATATCAAACTGACTCCCGAGATCGCGACGGTGCGGTTCGTCGATGAAACGGGCCGATGGGTGCACGTTTTTCAGAAGACCATCCATAATGAGATTCGGATTCTACACACGACCGGCGTAGATAAACCGACCTTCAGCCCGCCAGTCGCCGGTGCGGAAGATTGAAACGGAAGAGCCTTGTGTGGCGCCGCAACCAAGACCGAGGTCCAAAGAATACCAATATCACGCTCTTGAAAACGCCTGATTCGAGATGGGCAACCCTAAACCGCATATGCGATGGCGGTGGATAATGGTGGCGCTGACGACGCTCTTCACTTTATCGGTGTCAGGTCTTGCTGAAGAGGTCTTCCAGAGCCAGTTGCAGTTGGCCACTGCTGCAATCGACCAGAAGGATACGCCGCCCGCACGCAAATCGTATTTGCTGTCGTACGACGCAGACAAGTGGCCGCAGAAATACCTGGAGTGGCTGTGGAAAGATCCGATCAACCTCGTCACGCGTCCGATGTATTGGCGAGGCGAGCGGTGGATGACGTTCGGCATCGAGGCGAGCGCTACGGGCGCGCTCCTGCCCCTTGACGGCACCGCACGCGATTTTGCCCAGGACAACCGCTCCGGGTCACTCGATTCTGCCTTGAACACCGTCCGCGACGTGACGGGGGGTGGGCTGTACTACTTCGCGGCGAGCGGAGCGTTATTCGGTTCAGGCCTCGTCGTGCACGACGAGAAGCTGGCCGACTCCGGTTTCTTGGCGCTGGAATCGGTTGCTTACGCGGGGGGCTTGGCGCGGGGGATCAAGTTCCTCACGGGTCGGGAGCGGCCGGCTTCAGGTAGGGACCAGTACCAGTTTCATGGCCCCGGTGGGGGGGCGTTCAATTCGTCCTTTGTCTCAGGAGAATCGACCGTGGCCTTCGCCTTTGCGGCGAGCGTCAGCGAGGTCTGGCAAAACCCGTGGGTGACATGGCCGTTGTACATTCTTGCGGGAGCTGCCGCTGCCCAGCGGATCAATGACGACAAACACTGGCTCAGCGACGTCGTCGGCGGCGCACTTCTCGGTCACGTTGTCGGCAAGAACGTCGTTCACTTCCACTATCGGCATGACACTGAAGGCGTTCTTCAGCCCTATATCACTCAGGATACGGTGGGAATGCAGCTTTCATTTCGGTTCTGAACGTTGACTGGGTCTCCGGCGGTCTCGCTGGTTTCATCGGTCGCGTTCTGGCGTTTTGGACCTGTGAGTATAAGTATACAAACGAAAATGGCTCATGGTACGATTCGGCTGACACGTCTCGCTTGGGCCGTGGTCGCGTGTACGACAGCGTGGTCTGCGCCACCTCCGGCTCTGACGGTGGCGGCCGCCGTCCGCGAAGCGCAAGAGAATAATCCGGAAATCCGGGCTCTCTCGGCGGGCGTTGCCGCCGCGCGCGGTGAGGTGACCACTGCCAACACGTGGGACAACCCGTCGTTGTCCGCCCTTCCCGGCCTGCGAAGATCAGAGCCGTCGGGCGGCCCCTCCTCACGCGAGTTTGACGGCGTCTTCGAACTCACCCAAACCTTCGAGTTTCCGGGCAAACGCAGCCTGCGACGGGCCCTGGCCGAGAAGGACGTGGAACTCCGCGAGTTGGCGCTGACGGCGTTTCGCGAGCAACTCGACATACAGGTTCGCCGCTCTTTTTACACGCTCTTGGTCTTCCAACAGGTGCTCGCGCTCAAAGAGCAGGGCGTGACGTTGTCCAAGACGTTCCTGGAAGCGGCCCGCAAACGGGTCGCCAATGGCTTTGCGTCCGAGTTTGATGCGACGAAGGCCGAAGTCGAAGTAGTGACGGCCCAGAAGGCGCTCGGCGATGCGCAAGCCCAACGGGCGGCGGCACGCGCGGCGTTGAGTACTCTGCTCGGTCGCAGGCCCGACACAGACTTTGAGGTGACGGGCGCGCTCAGTGCCGTGGTGATTGTGCCGCCGGAAACAACTCTGCTGCAACAGGTGGCGGCGTCCAATCCGAGCCTTAAGATCCAGGTGACCGAAGTCGAGCGCACGGGGTTGAATCTCCGGTCTGTCCGCAAATCGCGGTTGCCGGATTTCACGGTCGGCCCGAGCGTCGAGTATCTTCCCGACGAACAAACCTACCAATTCGGCATCACGTTGCCACTGCCGTTGTGGGACCGGAAGAGCGGCGAAATCGCCACGGCCACCGCAGAACAGCAAAGCGCGCTGGCGGAACTGGAAAAACTGCAGCAGGAGGTCCTCCGCGATGTCACGACTGCGTATCACAACCTCGTTTCCGCCCGGGAATCACTGGCGCTGTTCACTCCGGAGTTCTTTGCCAAACTCAAGCGCGCACTGGATGACGCTGGCCAGGGCTACGCCGGGGGGCGCACGCCATTGTTGATCTACCTCGAAACCCAGCGCACCTACTTCGACGCCCGGGCGGACTACTTCGATTCGTTGCAGAAACTTTACGACGCGCAGGCGGCGCTCGAAACGGCAGCGGGCATGCCATTGTCGGAACTGCAGGAGAAAGCGAAATGACTCGACACGATCTCATCCAACTGGGGATTGCCGCCGCCTGCGCGGCGCTGCTGACGGGCTGCGGCAAGAAAGACGTTGACGAACCGGGGAAGAATCCCGTGACTCAGCCGGCCCCGGAGCAGAAGGACACTGTCCAACTAAGCGACGAAAGCCTGAAGCTGGTAACCATCAACAGCATTACCGTCGGCCACGGAAAGCTGAGCCTCACATTGCGGGCGCCGGGCCATGTCAGTTTCAACCTCAATCACACTGCCAAGGTCACTTCGACATTTGGGTAGTGCGTCAGTTTGAATCTCGCGGCCCTTGCCAGCCGTCCCGCGTTGTGCCATGATGCAGGTATGCCTAAGCGGTCAAGGAAGCCCAAATCCGAGGACATAAACCAGCTTGCTGCTCGTATCGTGGCGCAATCTACCGGGCAGACAGATCAGCCAAAGCCAGAAAAGAACCCGGCTGCGGTGTATCTAGGGAGACTTGGGGGGCTAAAGGGCGGCAAGGCAAGGGCAAAGAAGCTTACGGCCAGAAAACGTGCAGAAATTGCACGAAAAGCAGCAAAATCTCGCTGGTCGAAAGCACCCTAATTCGCATTCAGGCAGACAAGTCCGCGATGCGCCACATTTCGCAATAAAATAGCTTGCATGGTCCGGTGCGTCATGTCATTCTCTCTCTCGCCTGAGCGGTTCAGTGGCTCCGTAATATGCCAATCGGCTTGGAGCGTTCACGGTGCAAATGGACGACAGCAAACTGACCGCAACCAAAAGGCAAAGATTACAAAGAAGGCTACTCGGGCTAAACATTCGGGGCTTGGGTCTGTCTTGTTGTTCTTTGCAAATCTAGGATTCGAGGTATCCGCCAGTGGCAGGAATCGCATTTGGAGCAGACGGGAAAGTAACTTTCCCAACGAAATATCATGGTAGCGTTACGCTCTCCAAGAACAAGTGGGATGAGATCTGTTCAGAGCCAGAGAGGTATTATTACCCTCTCAATGGGGAGAAAATTCCTACGACGTTGATCAATCCAGATGTGGTACGACACCACAAGCATGAGCCGACACAGTTCATGTATTACAAGCGGTTCAGCACCATAATGATAGCTCCGACCATATCGACAACGTTCAACGATGGTGTATATTTTGCTGTCGTAATTGATGAAAACAGAAAGCGGATTTGTACCGTTTATCCGGTTGTGAAGCCGAAAGATGGGAAGGAATTCAAACCCGCATGAGGATGATAATGAAGGGCCAAAAAGGAATAATGAACATCGACTTCTCTGAGCACTACGATCAGGAAGATGATATTTATTATGTCACATTTAAAACGGGAGAGCCGTCAATCGTAGAAGAGATTGACGATGTGTTGCTCATGGAAATCGGCATATTCACCGGTATGCCCACTGGTTTCCGCATCCTAAACTTCAATAAGCACAACATTGCACAAGTGGGTTTTCGCGTGCTTGTGAAGAAGGCGGAACGTGTATTTGAATCGGCCCGTACTCGCTTCGGCTCCGCATCCAGAATTCGTAAGAGTCAGTTAGAGCAAGCCTTCGATCAGGTCTTAACCTAGACTCCAAGCCCCTCCGAGCGCGGCTTCCGCGCTTGTTCAAAGCTGAAGAATTGTTATGCATTTTATGCTTGACCGCTCAAGCATTAGCTGCTACCTTTGATCTATGAACAAGCTCAGTACAGATAAACGAGTCGCAATCGTTGCCGCACTGGTCGAAGGCAACTCGATGCGGGCCGTCCAGCGCATGACAGGGGCAGCACAGAACACCGTTGCCAAGCTGCTGGCCGATCTGGGCCGGGCTTGCGCCGAGTATCAAGATGAACACCTGCGGGGCCTAACGTCCACCAAGATTCAGTGTGACGAAATCTGGACTTATTGCCACGCGAAGGAGCGCAACCTGCCCGATGAATTAAAAGGCAAGTGGGGCTATGGCGACGTGTGGACATGGGTCGCCTTGGATGCTGACACAAAACTCGTTCCTTGCTGGCTGGTCAGTAGCCGCGATGCGGGCGCCGCCTATCACTTCATCCACGATCTCAAAAGCCGCCTTGTGAATCGTGTGCAACTCACTACTGACGGCCACAAGGCTTATCTGTCAGCCGTCGAGGATGCTTTCGGCAGTGAGATTGATTACGCCATGCTGGTCAAGATGTACGGCAACCCAACGGGCACAGAGCACCATTACAGCCCGCCACAATGCACTGGTTGCACGACCCTGCGAGTCTCCGGCGACCCCGACCCCGCGCACATCTCAACCAGCTACACCGAGCGCCAAAACCTGACGATGCGGATGCAGATGCGCCGATTCACGCGGCTAACCAACGCCTTCTCAAAGAAAGTCACTATGCTGGAACACGCGATTGCGCTCCACTACATGCACTACAACTACGCACGCATACACCAGAGTCTGCGTGTGACGCCAGCAATGGAAGCGGGCGTTGCCGATCACGTTTGGAGCTTGGAAGAAATCGTTGCTTTGCTAGACTGAACTGCAAAGCAAATGGCCTTCCCTAATGACTTCGATTATCGTGGTGATACAGACGAAGAGCTACACAAACGGATGTCTCAATCCCGGTATCCCTCGCCGGCTTTCGAGGCGTGTCGCGCAGAGTTGGACCGACGACAGGCAGAGCGCCAGCGCCTACACTTGGAAAAGATACAAGAGCAAGTCACCAAACCAGAACCGCACAGTTTGGGTTTTTGGATAGCGCTGCTTACGATGATATTCGCCGCTATTGCTGCGTGGCCCGTAATCCGCAAATGGTTTCCAGCTTCTGCACCCGCTGGTCCAAGCGATAGTTCCCGACCACAACCAACACAATCAGCGCCAGCGTTACCAACGACACAACCAAGGTAGCCTTTACCATATCCTCTATTCCGCACGGTGCATCGGCCCCTCATGGGCACAATGGGTCGAACAAACGACCGCGAAGAGAGGATTTTACTGGCGGGCTAAAGGGATACGGAAAACTATCTGATTTCAAACTGACGCACTACCGACATTTGAGGGTCGTATTGCAACGATGAATTACGACGTCGGCGCCGCAGTCCACCAAGGCGATGTGATGGCGCTCGTCGACAGCCCCGAATTACTCAAACTTTTGGAACTGAAAGCCCCCATCAGCGGACTCGTCGTCGAGCGGCTCGGTACGGTCGGCGAGACGGTGGATAAGACCAGAGACCTCTACACCATTAGCGACCCGACAAACGTCTGGGTCATCGCCGACGTAAACGTGAGTGACATCGCTGCCGTGCGCGTCGGCCAGGAAGCGACCGTCCACACGACAGCGTATCCCGATGAATCGTTCACGGGCAAGGTCGTTCTGATCGACCCCGAAGTCGAGGAGAAGTCACGGACGGTGCCGGTGCGGATCGAAACCGACAACCAAACCGCGCGACTCAAACCCGGCATGTTCGCCGACGTGGATATTGTCACCGGCACGGTGGACAACGTCGTTGTGATTCCCGACGAAGCAGTGCAGCGGCTGGACGATCAGGAAATTGTGTTTGTCGCCACCGACGCCCACACGTTCACCAAGCGTGTCATCAAGACAGGTCGTGCCCAGAACGGAAATGCTGAAATCCTCGATGGCCTCAAAGACGGCGAGCACGTGGTAACCAAGGGAAGCTCTCTTCTGAAGTCCGAATTGCTCAAGAGCCAATTCGGGGAATAGCAGTTCGCCATGATTGATTGGATCGTTGAATTCTCGGTGAAGCAACGGCTGCTGGTGGTCGTGGCGACTCTCATCCTCGCCGCATTCGGCCTGTGGGCCGCGTTGCGCCTCCCGATCGATGCGTTTCCCGACGTGACGAACGTCCAGGTCCAGATCATCGGCAATGCCAGCAGGATGTCGCCGCCCGAAGTGGAGAAGCTCGTGACGTTCCCCATTGAAGTGGAGATGGGTGGCTTGCCGCGCGTCAATGACATCCGCTCCGTATCCAAGACTGGTTTCTCGCTGGTCACGGTCGTGTTCGAGGATGGCGTGGACGATTACTTTGCGCGGCAACTGGTGTTCGAGCGGTTGCAGGGGGCGAAGGATAAATTGCCCGTCGGCGTCGAGGTGAGCCTGGGACCGATGACGACGGGCCTCGGTGAAATCTTCCAGTACACACTCCAGGATAAGACGGGAAAATTCTCTCTCATAGACCTGCGGACGATTCAGGATTACACCGTGCGGCCGATTTTGCGCACCGTGCCGGGCGTTACCGAAGTCGAGAGCTTCGGCGGGCTGGTCAAACAATATCAGGTCATCGTCAACCCCGACCGGCTCACGTCGTACAATTTGACGTTGCACGACGTCTTCGACGCCGTCTCCAAGAACAACGCCAACGCCGCCGGCAGTTATATCGAGCACAAGAGCGAACAGTGGGTCGTGCGCGGTCTTGGCCTGGCAAAGAATGCCGACGACATCGGCAACATCGTCGTGACGGTCAACCATGGCACGCCCGTGTACGTACGCAACGTTGCTGAGGTGCGCATCGGTTCGGAACTGCGCCAGGGCGCGGTAACAATGAACGGCAACGGCGAGGTCGTCAGCGGCGTGGTGTTGATGCTCAAAGGCGCGAGCGGGCGCGAAGTTGTCGACGCGGTGAAAGCAAAATTGCCCGAGATTCAAAAGGCGTTGCCGCCGGGCGTCGAGCTGGTGCCGTTCTATGACCGCACGGAGTTGGTGAAGAAGTGCATCGGCACGGTCACACATGCGCTGCGCGATGGGGCGGTTTTCGTGCTCCTGGTGCTGGTCCTGCTACTCGGCAACTTCCGCAGCGCCATCATTGTCTCGCTCGTGTTGCCACTGTCCGCCCTGGCGGCGTTCATCATGATGCGCTGGGTCGGCCTGTCCGCCAACCTGATGTCGCTGGGCGGCCTGGCCATCGGCATCGGAATGATGGTGGACGGTGCGGTGGTGATGGTCGAGAATATCTTCCGCCATCTCACCGAACACCAAACACCCGACCACGGGGGCCATCCCACCGACAAAATCCGCGTGGTCTTGAATGCGGCGCGGGAAGTCAACCGCCCCATCGTGTTCGGCATTGCCATTATCATTGTGGTCTTCCTGCCGCTGTTCACGTTGCAGGGACTCGAAGGCAAAATGTTCTCGCCGCTGGCATTCACCATCTCGTTTGCGTTGTTGGGCTCGTTGGTGTTGTCGCTGACGCTTGTCCCAACGCTGTGCACCTGGTTCCTGCCGCAACGGGAGGCGAAACGCGAGCCGCGGCTGTTGCATCTCCTCAAACGGGCCTATCTGCCGCTGGTCACGTGGTCGGTGCGTCATCCGAAGACCGTGGTGGGCGGCGCGATTGTTCTGCTCCTGGGCAGTTTCGCGTTCGCGCCGTTCATCGGGACGGAATTCCTGCCGACGCTCGACGAAGGCTCGGTGCTCATCCAAACATTCCGGGATCCGAGTGTCTCGCTGACGCAATCGCTGGAATTGCAGACGCAAGCCGAAAAGCTGATCAAACGGTTTCCCGAAGTCGTGAACGTTGTCTCCAAAACAGGTCGCGCCGAACTCGCGTCCGACCCCCAGGGCGTCGATGGCACGGACATGATCGTGATGCTGAAACCGCGCGAGCAATGGACGACGGCGCACACCAAGGAGGAACTCGTGGAGAAAATGCGCGAGTCATTGGGCCAACTGCCCGCCACCGCCATAAACGTGACGCAGCCCATTCAGGACCGCGTGGACGAACTCATCAGCGGTGTGAAAGCGTCCATTGCCATCAAGATCTTTGGCGATGACATCGACGTGCTCAAACGGGAAGCGGACCATGTCGCCAACGTGCTCGGCAAAGTCGCCGGCGCGACCGATATCAACGTCGAACGAGTCAGCGGCTTGTCGTATCTGCAGATTCGGATCGACCGCAACCGCATTGCTCGGTACGGCATCAACGTGGCGGACATCAATGACCTCATCGACACGGCCATCGGCGGCAAAGAAGCCTCGCGGTTGTTCGAGGGCCAGAAATCATTCGGCATTCTCGTGCGTTTCCCCGAATCTCAGCGTGAAGACATCGAGCGGATCAAACGTCTTTTGGTCGAAACACCGGACGGCGCGCGTCTTCCGCTGGGGCAACTGGCCAGCGTTTCCCTCCAAGAAGGTCCCGCCCAAATCAGCCGTGAAGCCGCCCAGCGTCGCATCGTCATCGAATGCAACGCCACGGGGCGCGACATCGGCGGCTTTGTGAAGGAAGCCCGGCAGAAGATCGACGCCGCCGTGAAACTGCCGCCCGGCTACTTTATCACCTGGGGCGGCCAGTTTGAGAACCAGCAGCGGGCCATGCGCCGATTCATGCTGGTCATCCCGTTGACGGTGGGTATCATCTTCTTTCTACTGTTTAGTTCCTTCAACTCGCTAAAGCAGGCCTTGCTCATCATCACCAACATCCCGTTCGCGCTGATGGGCGGCATCCTCGCGCTGGTCATCGGCCACTTCAACATGAGCGTCTCGGCCAGCGTCGGGTTCATAGCGCTGTTCGGCGTGGCGGTGCTCAACGGCGTCGTGATGGTCAGCTACTTCAATGAATTGCGCGGCCGTGGCCAACTCATCGAGCACGCCGTCGTGCAAGGCGCGGCCTTGCGCCTGCGTCCCGTGCTCATCACTGCGCTCGTCGCCGCACTCGGTCTCGTCCCCATGCTCTTCGCCACCGGCCCCGGCAGCGAAATCCAAAAACCGTTGGCCGCTGTCGTCATCGGCGGGCTGATTTCCTCCACGTTGTTGACGCTCATTGTTTTGCCGGTGCTCTATCGCTGGTTCGAACGCGAACCGACGGAAGCCGCGCCCGTCGAGCCATGACGCTGTCGGTTGACGGAGGGGCGCCGGCAATTGGCGTTGAAAACCGAGCCGTCCATGCCTACTGTGCAGAGGAAGGCGGACACGGAATCGGGGTTTCCCGAGCATGACGTCACAACCTTCACAACAACGGCAGGCTGGCGGCGGACGTCGGGCGTTCGTTCTGATCCGCTTGATGGTGGGCAGCGTCTTCCTCGTTGAAGGTATCCTGAAATTCCTTTACCCCGCCGAGTTGGCCGGCGGTCGATTCGAGAAGATCGGAATCCCCTGGCCCCAGGTGATGGGCCCATTTGTTGGCGGTGTGGAAATCGTTTGCGGTACACTCGTCCTGATCGGGTTGCTGACGCGGCTGGCGGCGATCCCCTTGCTGATCGACATTTCGGTCGCCATTGTCTCGACGAAGATCCCGGTCCTGCTCGGCCACGGTTTCTGGACGTTCACCGTGATGAAGCTGTCGCACTACGGATTCCTGAGTATGATCCACGAGGCGCGCACCGATTTCTCCATGTTCCTCGGATTGGTTTTCCTGCTGATCGTCGGTCCGGGGCGTTGGTCGATCGACGCCGCCCGGGGCGGCCGAAAAGGGCGCCAGGCGTCATGAACAAACCTGGCGATCTGGCGAGGCTGTGCGTTTGCCATCGGCACCGAAATTCCCCCAATGGTGGCGACGCTTCCTCTCTTCTCCTGCCGCCCGACGAGAAATGAACGGCGAAATCAACGGGCGAGATTTCGTCACCGGTTTGCTGTGGTTGGCCGCGGCGCTGTTGGTTCACCCATTGCGTTTGCTAGGCGGGCCGCCCTTCGTCACGGATGACCCGGAGCCGGTCGAGTATCGGCACTGGGAATTCTACGTCGCATCGCAAGACGCCAAGACCGCCGAAGATTGGTCGGGGACCGCCCCGCACTTCGAGGTGAACTACGGAGTGATCCGCAACTTGCAGCTTCATCTGCTCGCGCCGCTGGCCTACGACTCGCCAACCCGGGGCAGCCGGCACTACGGCTACGGCGACACAGAACTCGGTGCCAAGTATCGGTTTCTTCAGGAAACGGCTCGTCTTCCGCAGGCGGGCATTTTCCCGTTGCTGGAGATTCCCACCGGCAACGCCGACGACAATTTGGGTAGCGGGCACGTGCAAGCTTTTTTGCCGGTCTGGCTGCAGAAAAGCTGGGGCACGGAAGACCGCGCGTGGACCGTCTACGGCGGCGGCGGTTACCACATCAATCCGGGCGCGGGCAACCACGACTGGGGATTCTTCGGCATGGTGTTGCAGCGCCAGATCCGCAAGAACGTCCTGATTGGCGGCGAGCTGTCCCACAGCACCGTCGCGGAAGCTGGCGGACGGACCGACACTGCGTTCAACCTCGGCACGGTCGTTGATTTCAGCGACGACCACCACCTGCTGTTTTCCGCGGGCCGGTCCATTCACGGCCCGACCCAATTCCAATTGTACGTTGCGTACCAGTTCACGTGTGGCCCATGATTATGAACAGCACGCACTCTAAGAAGATTGGCAGCATAAGCGTGGTCACCTGGCGGTTGGGAGCTGCGGCGTTGGTAGATCCGGTCGCTGTCGGGTTGGCGGCGGGACCCGCTTTCCTGTTATTGCGTTGCCGCGTGAATTCGGCGTGGCTGGTGTTGGGTGGCGCAATCATCGGCCTGGTTGTCGCATTGATGAGATGAAAAGCACCGACATGAAATTCTGGGACAGCCGCTACCGCATCGGCAAGACGCCGTGGGATTTTGGTGGCGTACCGATTGCGTTGATCAGGTGGCTGGCGACGGCCTCGCCGGGACGCGCACTGATTCCGGCATCTGGTTCGGGCTACGAGGTGCGGGAGTTCCACGCACGGGGTTGGGACGTCTGGGCTGTTGACTATTCACCGGCTGCGAATGAGCGTGCCCGTCGCGTCCTGGGCACGCTTGCTGAAAGGATTGTGCTCGCCGATTTCTTCACTCACGACTTTAGCGGGCAGAAGTTTGACGTGGTTTATGAACGAACCTTCCTTTGCTCACTGCCGCCGGAGGTTTGGCCGCAGTACGTGCAGCGCGTGGCGGAGTTGTTGGTGAGCGGCGGAAGGTTGGTGGGGTTCTTCCTTTACGGGCACGAGGACGAGCCGCCACCGTATCCGCTGACCGAATCCGAGGCCCAGGCGTTGTTCGGGGCCAATTTCACCCGCATTCTGGACGAGGCAGTGACAGACTCGCTCCCGTTGTTCGCCGGCCGCGAACGCTGGCAGATCTGGCAGAAGAAAGCCGAGGGCCACCGGCCATGAGCCGCTGGATCAATCGTACCGTGCTGGGCATCGGGTTGGCGTCGTTGTTGAGCGATTGGTCCCACGAGATTGCGACGGCGGTGATGCCGGCCTTCCTGGCCACGATGGGCGCGGCGGCGGCCTGGCTCGGCATCATCGAAGGCGTATCCGATGGGCTGTCGAGCTTCGCCAAGATGGGATCGGGTTATTTCACCGACCAACTGCGGCGGCGGAAACCGATTGCGGTCGCTGGTTACATCGTCACGACCGCCGGCACGGCGTGCATCGGGCTGGCGACGCAGGCGTGGCACGTGTTGCTGTGCCGGGCCAGCGCGTGGCTCGGGCGCGGCGTGCGCACGCCCGTGCGCAAGGCGTTGCTGGCGGCGGCGGTCACGCCGGAGACGTACGGACGCGCGTTCGGTTTCGAACGGATGATGGACACGTGCGGGGCGATTGTCGGTCCGGTGACCGCCACGATCCTGCTGGCGGTGTTCGCCGGCAATTTCTCCCGGGTGTTGCTGCTGACGTTGATACCGGGACTGCTGGCGGCGGCCGCGATCGGGTTTCTGGTCGAGGAACGGGAACGGGTTCATGTGAAATACATTTCCTTTCGCGCGGGCCTGACGGCGTTGCCAAAACCGTTTCAGAAGTTTCTGCTGGCAGTGGGGCTGTTTGGCGCCGGTGATTTTGCCCACACGATGTTGATTCTGCTGGCGACGCAAAAACTCACGCCGCAATTCGGTGCCGCGAAGGCGGCGAGCGTCGCCATATCGTTGTATGTCCTGCACAACGTGCTGTACGCAGGATTTGCCTTCGTGGCCGGCTGGCTCGCCGATCACTTCAACAAACGTGCGCTGTTGGCCGGCGGCTACGCGCTGGCTGCGGTGATGGGACTCGTGTTGATGTTCGCGACGTTGACCCTGGCGGTTCTGGCCGGCGTGTTCGTGCTCGCCGGCATTTACGTGGCGACCGAGGAAGCGCTGGAGGATTCGCTCGCCGCTGAATTGGTGGACCAAGCGCATCACGGCATGGGCTTCGGCATGCTGGCGACGGTCAACGGGGTCGGCGATTTTCTCTCCAGCATCGTGGTGGGCGCATTGTGGGCCGTGTGGGGAACGCTGGCGGCGTTCGCCTACAGCACGGCGTTGTTTGCTGCGGGTGCCCTGGCCGTCTGGCGGCTGCAAAAGAGGTGAGCAGTGGTGGGCGCCCGATTTTTCGTTGATGCGAACACAAGGGGGCGATACAAGTGGCTTATCGAGGGTCGACATGAGCAGGCCGATTCGGATCATTGACTGCGGATGGGGCGTGCTGGAGCGCGCCGTGGCGGCGTTTTATTCCTGAGAGGTTCCCGCCGTGCCGCCACGCCATCAAGCGTTCACCAAACCCACCGTATTCCGCCTCAACGCACCGAAGGCGCATGAGGTCTTGTTGGTCATCCGTCCGATCAAGGGGGGTTCGCCGTCAACACACACCCTGCAGAAAGGCATCGATGGCACCTGGCACGTCACGTTGGAATTGGCCCGGGGCCGCTATCTCTACCGGTTTCTCGTGGACCACGTGCCGACGCTTGACCCCGCGTCCCGTGGCACGGTGCACGACGATCACCATGGCCCCTGCAGCATGCGCGAAGTCGGGCACTGAAATGATCCGTCTTGACGCTGCTGCCGGATTGTAGCCGCGAGGTTCACCCCGATCTTGTCGGGGCTGCTCGCGGCAACTGCCGAGTTTCGGCTACAGTCGCCGCCCGGCTTTTTCGTTGAAGCACCGCCCCATTGGCGATACAAGAGCCGATGCGACGCGCCATCATGAACAAACCCATTCGAGTCATTCAATATGGACTGGGAGCGATCGGATGCGCGGCCGCACGGCTGGTTCTGGATCGATCGGGATTGGAATTGGTCGGCGCGGTAGACCGCGACCCCAATTTGGCCGGGCGCGACCTCGGAGAGGTGCTTGGTTTGAAACACAAGCTCGGCATCGCCGTCGGCCAAGAGCTCCCGGCGGCGGACGCCGTCGTTCATTGCACGACGTCGGACTTTGCGGAATGCGCCGCGCAAATCGGCGAGATCGCGCGTGCGGGCATGCATTGCGTCACGTCGTGCGAAGAAGCCTTGTTCCCTTATTATCGCCATCGGGCACTGGCGGAGAAATTGAACCAGGTGTGCGCCCGGCACGGAGTGGCCGCGGTCGGCACCGGGGTTAATCCCGGTTTTGTGATGGATACGCTGGCGGTCGTGGCGACGGCCGTGTGTCGGCGCGTGGATGCGGTGCGGGTAGTGCGCATCGTGGACGCCGGCACCCGGCGGGAGGCGTTGCAGCGCAAAGTTGGAGCGGGTTTGACCGAGGATGAATTCCACCGGCTCGCGCAACAAAAGAAAATCCGCCACGTCGGTCTCACGGAATCGCTGGTGTTTATTGCCGACGCGCTCGGGTGGGATTTGGAGCGGGTCGAAGAAGAAATCGCGCCGGTGCTCTCGGTGAAGGACGTGCGGACGGAGTACCTGACCGTCAAACGCGACGCCGTGGCCGGTGTGCGGCAAATCGCGCGGGGCTGGTCCCGCTCGGAGCGGGGCGGGCACGACAAACACGAAGTGTTGCGGCTGGAATTGCAGATGTATGTCGGCGCACCCGTGCCGCGCGACGAGGTCGAGATCGACGGCGACCCGCCGCTCCATCTGGTGCTGCACGGCGGCACGCCGGGCGACATTGCCACGCCGGCCATCCTGGTGAATATGATTCCGCGGCTGCTCGAAGCGAAACCCGGCCTGCACACGATGCGGACCCTGACCCTGCCTCGGGTGGCACAATGAAGAGGAAATCCGAAGTCCGAAACCCGAAGCCCGAAGGAAACTCGAATTCCGAAGACAGGAATTTGGATTTGCCGCCATTCGGATTTGTTTCGAATTTCGAGATTCGGATTTCGGATTTTTGATGTCAAACCTCGTTTATTTCGACCTGGAAACGCAGAAGAGCGCGGCCGAAGTGGGCGGCTGGAACCGCAAACGCGACATGAAGATGTCGGTCGGCGTGACCTTCAGCACGGGCGACAATCAGTACCGGATTTTCCACGAGACGCGGGTCAACGATCTCATCAAGGAACTGATGCGGGCCGACCGGGTCGTGGGATTCAACATCCTGAATTTTGATTACGAGGTGCTGGCGGGTTATTCGCCGCTCGATTTGCGCGCCGTGCCGACGCTCGACCTGATGGCCGATCTCGAACAGAAGCTCGGCCACCGGCTGTCACTCGATGCGCTGGCCAAGGCGACGCTCCACGCGCCGAAGATTGCCGACGGCATGATGGCGCTGAAATGGTGGAAGGAAGGCAAGATCGTGGAGATTGCCGAGTATTGTTGCTTCGACGTGAAAATCACCAAGGAACTCCACGAATACGGCCAACGCCACGGTGAAGTTTCCTACATCGACCGCCTCGGCCAGAAACGCAGCGTCAAGGTGAAGTGGTGACGGGCTGATCTCCGTCGATACCGACCGCCACCCTGTCCCAGCTTGTCGTCGGCTCAGCGTGTCGAGTGGAGGGTTGACTCTGCCGACCTTCCCCGATGCGCTACGGGCGAATTGCAGACCGCTATGCTTGGGCCAAGACGGTTCCCTTGAGAACGGGTTTGGCTTTCTCAAACACTTCATCGGCGAGAATAAGGCCCAACTGCTTTGGGTCGATTTCGGCCTTCTTCTTTTGGGATGACTGAGGGAAGAACCGCCTTCGATACTCCTCAACCGAGCGCAACGGTTTATGTGATTTCTGTTCTCTTTTCACCTTCACACCTCAGTTTGGCTTTCCTTATGATACCGCTGAAAGAACTGCGGATTCAAGTCCTTCGTGAAATAATGTTTTCGCTTGATCCAGATCATGCCCTCGCCCTTAGAAATGACCGCTACATCGATTGGGCCGCCAACGGTTTCTGTCGCCAAGGACATCTTCCGCTTCAAGGATGTTAGATTTACTAACGATTCAGCCATTGCCGCAAGTTCGTCTTTTGGAAGCATGCGGACAACATCCAACAAATGTCTTATGTGATTCTCAATTTTATAGACCCTGAGTTCCCCCGTAAACCCCTCTTCCAACTTTATCCCGAATTTCAGTAGGGCATCCAATAGTCTTTGCTCGCGTTTCTTGTCCGCCAGTTTTAAGCCCTTGACCATGCCCTCGGCATAGCGCCTGAGTATTTCTGAAAATGAAGATCGGACGAGTTCTTGATATGAAGGGTCGGCTCCTTCAACCAGCGTGACAACCACATCTTCTTGCGCGAACGGAATAACACACGCCGGGTCATCGAGGGCTACTTGGTGTTTCCTGCCCTCTTGATACTTGAGTCGGTCATTGACAACCAACTCCACTTCAAAAGACACCAACGCAGGGAACACATCCTTTTCTCCAAATCCCGCAATCACCACCCCGGAAGAATTACTGGAGAATCTGTTCTTGCAGAAAAAATCAATCGCTACACTTCTTAGACCCCGTCTGGCCCTGCCGGAGAGCGGCACTTTCTGAAACACCTTTTTCAGCGTCTTGGAGACGGCTCTCCCATGTCTCTTCAGGACTTTTCGCCGATGATTTCTGGGAAACGTTTTTATGCGTTTGAACTGCCGCCATTTTTGGAGATGAGAGGCAACCATTTCGTCGGCGAGAACCGTGATGCGAGAATTATCAACCTGACCCTTCTTGTCGATCTCCTCCTTGACTACATCCTCTAGCTGTTGCCTAATTACTGTAAAATGTGCCTCGACTATAGACTCGAAGTGTTCACGCTGACTGCGAAGCGGGAAAAGCGGATTGCGGCGGTCCAAAAACGAAATAAAGTGCTTCCCATAAGCAGCGAGACGGTTAAATTTTACCTGGGAGTAGCGTGCTTGGTAGACCCTGATTATGGTTTCCCAAGGAATCCCCATCAATTCTGCACCGCCATAGATCATAACGCCCACCGGCCGCGGCTTATGCAGTGCGAACAACTTGTTCATCGTATTGTAAACCTTGTAGCCCATCTCGTGTTGAATGGTCACCGCACTATCAGCCGCGAGAGCCACGGCAGACTTATTGAGAACGGCTATTTCTGCTGTCATGCTATTTCCTTGGTCATCGTGCTTGAGCGGCGTTTCCTAGAATCTTTCTGCGCTCTTCACCCAGAGAGTTTAGCTGTTCTCGTTGTTCCGCTCTTACTTGCTCCCGGCTTCCCAAGTGCGACGGCTCCAAGGTCATTGGGCCCGATCCGGTGCCCGGTCGCTTGCGCAAAGATACGAAGCGCAATCATAGCGGTTCCTTCCAGGGCGCCCACCTTTGTCTTTTCCTTCCTTACGCGGGTAGGCACGGGTGAAACATGCCATACAGGAATCGTATTGTGAAGCGTTCAGTTTTCAAAATGATATATTACCTGAAAGGTCATGCTCTCAAATGACAATCTTCTTGAGGGAATACCTGGAGCTTGCTTGGGGAAACTTTGAACCGTATCCGGCGATCCGCGTGGAAACACCACAAGTAGTCATGGGGTTATGAAGACCGGGAAAGAACCCAAAGCTGTCACCGAAGTGCGCCGTATTCGTTCCGGACTCCAGCAGGAGGCGCGACGCGTGGGGCGCAAGAGATATCACCAGATGTTGAATCGTCGCCGCGGCTGGTTTCTCGGCGCCGAAACGACCGTGGTGCGTGAGAAGCCAGGTAAGAAGTACGGGAAGCCGAGCGCAAGGGGATGAAGGGAGAAGTCTATCAGCAATCAACAGCTCCGTGCTCTTCGTGCTCTTCGTGGTGAGTACTCTGCGCTCTCGGCTTCAACGACAGAGATCCTTCGCTTCGCTTCCGCCTTCGCTCAAGCTACGGCGGACAAGCAGGATGACAGCCACGAAGCACATCCGGTCGGGGCACGGAGGCCCCTCCCACATTATTTGATCTGAAACGCGTTTGTGGTGGCCCCACCGGTCAGGATGAAATCTTTCGCGGCGGATTTGAGGTCGGTGTTCTGGATGACGATGCCACCGTTCTTGTCGCCCTGGGCTTTGATGACCGCCTCCGCGCCTTTCGGAAAAATCAGGTGATCCAGCACGGCGTTCTTCGTGTCGAACAGATTCACCACCGGACCTTTGCTGTTTAGGATCTCCACGTTCTCGCACGTTATGTTTTCCGCATCCATGCAGGCCAGGCCGCGTTCAGCAGTAATCGAGACGTTGTGCAAATGGACGCCGCGGATCGGCATTTCGGGAAGACCTTCAAGCACGACAGCCGAGCGCGCGCCACGGCAAACGATGTCGTCGAAATAAATGTCGCGAAATTGCGGCGTCTCTTCACTCACCGGCACCGCCTTTGATTCGCCCGTCGTCAGGTCGCCGTTTTCGTCGAGCGGGGCTTGGCCGCTGTAATACATGTTGAAGCCGATTGCGTCGGTTGCGATGTCCGTCATCCGCACGTTGGAAATGTAGATCTTCTCGACGATTCCGCCGCGGCCCCGCTGGCTTTTGAACCGCAACCCGACGTCGGTGCCCATGAACAGGCAATTGTTGACGCGGATGTTGCGCACGCCGCCCGACATTTCGCTGCCGATGGTGAACCCGCCGTGGCCGTGATAGACGATGCAATCCTCGACCAGCACGTTTTCGGTTGGCACGCCGATGCGGTGGCCTTTCTCGTTGGCACCCGACTTGAGGCAGATGGCGTCGTCGCCCACGTCGAATCGCGAGTTGCGCACGACGACCTTGCGGCAATGTTCGAGGTCGAGGCCGTCGCCGTTCTGCGAATACCACGGGTTGCGCACGGTCACGTCGCGAATCGTGACGTCCGCGCACAGGGTTGGATTCAGATTCCACATCGGCGAGTTTTGGAACGTCACGCCCTGCAGCAGGATCTGGCGGCAATTCACCAGCTTCAACAGAACCGGTCGCCGGTCTTTCCGGGCTTCCTCCGAAGGCCACCAGATGTTGCCGTTATCCTCCAGGACGCCGCCCGAGGCCAGCAGTTGTTTCCACTGTCTCGCGGTCATCTTGATTTTTTTTACAGGCCGCCACGCGTCGCCCGCGCCGTCGAACACGCCGCGCCCGGTGATGGCGACGTTCTGCAGGTTTTCGCCATAGAGCGGGGACATCAACCGCGTTTCCTTCTCGCCCCTCACGTCGAACGTCACTTCGGGATACTGCTTGAAGTCGGACGTGAATTGAACCAATGCGCCCTCCTCCAAATGCAGTTCGAGGTTGCTTTGGAGGCGGATCGGGCCCGTGCGCCAGATCCCTGCCGGAACCACGAGTTTCCCGCCGCCCTTCTCGGCCAGCGAGGAAACGGCCCGGGCGATGATTTCCGTGTTGAGTGTTTTCCCGTCTGGTCTTCCGCCGACGTCGGCCAGATTCACAACCCGTGCGGGAATCGCCGGCTCCTTGACCTGCGGCATTTGAAATTGATCGTCCGCCACCGCGGCTGCGGAGACCGAAACGCCGAGCAGCACGCAGAGACAGGCGAGCCATCGCCCGTTGAAGTTCCTCGACAACGTACGGGCGGATAAATTCCAGGAATGAGAACCGCTCATGATGCACAGGCATCTACCACGTGCGACGAGGCGGGGACAAGTCCAGGCTCGCGCCGTTCGACAACCCGCGTCATGCCGGGACGGGTTCGCCCACAGCCTGCAGGCGTCGGAGACGGAATTTCTGCCGTTGATGTTCAAAGGCGAGGTAGATCACCGGCGTGGTATACAGCGTCAGCACCTGGGAGAAAAGCAGGCCGCCCACGACGGCAATCCCCAGTGGCTGGCGCAGCTCGGAGCCGGTTCCGAGTCCGATGGCCAACGGGACAGCGCCCAGCAGTGCCGCCATCGTCGTCATCATGATCGGGCGGAAACGGATGACGCAGGCTTTATAGATCGCGTTCTCGGGGCTTAACTTTTCGTGCCGCTCGGCCTCCAACGCGAAGTCGATCATCATGATGGCGTTTTTCTTGACGATGCCCATCAACAGAATGATGCCGATAAACGATACCAGCGAAAGATCGAACCCGAAAAACATCATTGCCAGCAAGGCGCCGACGCCCGCCGAGGGAAGTGTCGAGAGAATCGTGATCGGATGGATCAGGCTCTCGTAGAGCATTCCCAAAACCACGTACACCGCAATGAGCGCCGCAATCAACAGCAAGGGAGTGGTGGCCAGTGAAGATTGAAACACCCGGGCCGTGCCCTGGAAGCTGCCCTGCACGCTCGACGGCATTCTCATCTCTTGCGCGGCGTTCTGGATCAGTTCCGTCGCCTGACCCAGTGAGACTCCGGGAGCCAGATTGAACGAGAGGGTGACGGCGGGGAACTGGCCCTGGTGATTGACGGACAAAGCAGTGTTGCTCGTCGTAAACTTCGCCACGCTCGAGAGCGGAACCTGGTGCCCCGTGTTGGAGGCCACGTAGATTTTATTCAGCGAGGACGGATCCAGTTGATACTGTGGATCGACTTCCATGACGATGTGGTGCTGGTTGTATTTCTCGTAGATGGTCGCCACCTGCCGCTGGCCAAAGGCGTCGTACAGCGTGTTGTCAATGGCCTCTGGCGAAACGCCGAGACGGGCCGCGGAATCGCGATCGATGACGACGTTGCTCTGCAAGCCGCGCATTTGCTGATCGCTGTTGACATCCGTCAGCTGCCGGATTGTGCGGAGTCTGTTCACCAGCAGGGAGGACCAATGATTGAGCGCGTCCAGGTCGGCCGACTGCAACGAGTACTGGTACAGCGCTGCGCTCAGCCGTCCACCGACTCGGATGTCCTGAACCGGTTGCAGGTACAACGTAATGCCTGCCACGTCGGCCAG
The DNA here is from genome assembly GCA_035515475.1 of Verrucomicrobiia bacterium. Lineage (GTDB taxonomy): Bacteria > Verrucomicrobiota > Verrucomicrobiia > Palsa-1439 > Palsa-1439 > DATJBF01. Next base: position 17,970 of record DATJBF010000046.1, on the reverse strand, counting down.
TTTGCGGTGGAGCCGCCGGGTGACTTCGTCCACGCCGACCTTTCTGGCCGAGCGAGGTTTGAGGGTGATGAACATGCGCCCCTTATTGAGGGTCGAGCCGCCACCGCCGCCGATGAACGAGCCCACCGTGTCAATGGCCGGATCGGCCAGAACAATTCGGGCGACCTGCTGCTGGAGCCGCGCCATGGCGGTGAAGGAAATATCCTGTGCCGCTTCGGTGGTGCCGAACATCACGCCGGTGTCCTGTTGCGGGAAAAAGCCCTTGGGCACGACCAGGTACAGCCCGATGGTGGCGACGAGAGTTGCCAGGGCGACCAACAGCATGAACCCTTGGTGGCGCAACACCCACTTGAGGCCGTGCTCGTAACCCGCGAGCATCCAGTTAAACGCCTTTTCACACGCCCGATAAAATGGCCCCTCGGTTTTGTAAGCCGACTCGGGCTTCAGAAATCGCGAACACATCATCGGCGTCACCGTCAGGGAGACGATGCCGGACACCAGAATCGCGAGGCTGAGGGTCACCGCGAATTCGTGGAGCAACCGACCGATCAGCCCGCCCATGAAGAGCAGGGGAATGAAGACCGCGACCAGCGACGTACTGATTGAGATCACCGTGAACCCGATCTGCTTGGCCCCGTTCAGCGCAGCTTCCATCGTATGTTGGCCCTGCTCGATGTATCGGTACACGTTCTCGATGACGACGATGGCGTCATCGACCACAAACCCAACAGAGATGGTGATCGCCATCAACGACAGGTTGTCCACGCTGTAATGCAGCAGGTACATGATGGCGAATGTGCCGGCCAACGCCAACGGCACGGTCACGCAGGCGATGAACGTCGGCCACAGCCGCCGCAGAAACAAAAAGATCACCATCACCACGAGACTGATGCTGACCAAGAGGGACACTTCCACGTCGGACACCGAGGAGCGAATCGTCACCGTCCGGTCATTCAACACTGAGAGTTTCACCGACGGCGGAATCCATTTCTCGAGCTGGGGCATTTGCGCCTTGATGCGGTCCACCGTCTCGATGACGTTGGCCCCGGCCTGCTTGAACACAATGAGCAGCACGGCTCTCTTCGTGCCTGCCCAACCCGCCAGCCGGGCATTCTCACCGCCCTGGACGACCTTGCCCAGGGCGGTGAGCTTGATCGGAACGTTGTGTCGTTGGACAAGAATCAGCGGCCGAAACTCCCGGGCTTCCTGCAATTGGTCGTTACTTACCAGCGTGTAGGAGGTCTGTTGACCGTCCAGGCTCCCCTTGGGCTGATCCACGGCGATCTGCCCGAGAAACGAGCGGACATCCTCCAAACTCAATCCGGTTGAGGCCAGCGCTGCCGGGTTGACCTGAACGCGCACGGCCGATTTTTCCGCGCTGGGAATGAGCACCTGACTGACGCCCTCCACCTGGCTGAGCTTCTGGCCGACGATGGTGTCGGCATACTCGTACACTTGTGAGGACGGCAAGGTGTCGGAAGTCATCGCCAGCACCATGATCGGCGCGTCCGCCGGGTTCACTTTCCGGTAGGTCGGTGGGTTCGGGAGGTTGATGGGCAACTCGCTGGCGGCGGCGTTGATCGCCGCCTGCACGTCGCGTGCTGCGCCGTCGATATTACGGTTCAGGTCGAACTGGATCGTAATACTCGTGCCGCCAAGGGTGCTGACGGAGGTGAGCTCGGTGACGCCGGAAATCTGGGCCAACCGCCGTTCCAGCGGAGCGGCGAGTGAACTGGCCACCGTCTCCGGGTCCGCGCCCGGCAACGACGCCGAAACGGAGATCATGGGAAAATCGACCCGCGGGATCGCCGCGACCGGCAGGAACCGATACGCCACGATGCCCAGCAGAAATAAGCCTGCCGCCAACAAGGATGTCCCCGCCGCGCGGCGAATGAATGGCTCGGAAACATTCATGACACCGAGGGATCGGTATCGACAGTCAATTCGCTCGCGGGTAAGCCTGCGGAAGCGCGCCGCTGGCGGATCCATTTTCCGCAGCGATCCAAGTAAAGATAGATGACGGGCGTCGTGTACAGCGTGAGGGTCTGCGACAACAGCAAGCCGCCGACGATCGAGATGCCCATCGGGCGGCGCAACTCCGAGCCGGTGCCGGTTCCCAGCGCCAGCGGCACCGCCCCGAGCAACGCGGCCATCGTCGTCATCATGATGGGGCGAAAGCGCAGCAGGCAGGCTTGATAGATCGATCTCTCCGGCGGCAATCCTTCCGTGCGCTCCGCATCCAACGCGAAATCGATCATCATGATCGCGTTCTTCTGCACGATCCCGATCAACAGGATGATCCCGATCAGCGCGATCATCGAAAAGTCGATCCGGCAGACCAACAGCGCCAACAACGCGCCGACGCCCGCCGAGGGCAGGCTGGAAAGAATCGTGATCGGATGAATGTAGCTCTCGTACAATACACCGAGGATGATGTAGATCACGACGATTGCCGCCAGAATCAGGAACGGTTCGCTCTTGAGCGATGAGCGGAACTCGGCGGCACTGCCAGAGAAGGTTGTCATCACCGTTTCGGGCAGGCCGATTTCGGCCCCGGCCCGTTGGATGGCGTCCACCGCCGCGCCGAGCGAACTGCCCGGCTGCAAGTTGAAGGACAACGTCACCGCCGGAAATTGGCCTTGATGCACGATTGCCAGTGGAGCGGTCCGCGTCGACAGCCGGGCGAACGCGCTGAGCGGCACCATCTGGCCGGTGGTGGACTTGACATAAATCTTGTCCAGCGACGCGGGCGCCATCTGAAACCGCGGTTCGGCTTCGAGAATGACCCGGTACTGGTTGAGCTGGGTGAACATGATCGATACCTGGCGCTGCCCGAACGCATCGTAGAGCGTGTCGTCGATGGCCTGTGGCAGAACATTCAGGCGCGAGGCGGTGTCGCGATCGACGTCAATTGCCAGTTCCAGGCCGCCGTTCTGCTCATCGGTGGCCACATCAGTCAACTCCGGCAACGTGCGAAGCTTGGCGAGCAATTTGTCCGCCCAGCGCGACAACTCGGCCGCGTCGGTATCCTCCAGCGTGTATTGATACTGGGTGCGGCTAATGCGGCTGTCGATCTGGACATCCTGCACCGCCTGCATGTACAGGGAAATTCCCTCGACGTTCTCAGTCGCCGCACGCAACCGGTCAATGACCGCCGTGGCACTGGCCCGGCGTTGGTCTCGCGGTTTGAGGTTGATGTAGAGCCGGCCGGTGTTCATCGTGGCATTGACCGTGCCGGCACCGACAAACGAGGCGACACTGACCACGTCGGGATCCTTCTGCACGACCTCGGCGAGGGTCCGCTGGCGCTCGACCATCGCTTTGAACGAGATGGGTTGCGCGGCGTCGGTCACGCCGATGATCATGCCGGTGTCCTGCTGCGGCAGCAACCCTTTGGGCACGATGATGTACAGCCCGATCGTGGCAATTAAGGTCGCGATGGCAACGCCCAACGTCAGCGCCTGGTGTCGCAGCACCCAGCGAAGGCCGCGGTCGTACCCGTCCAGCAAGCCTTTGAACATCCGCTCGCTCCAATGAAAGAGCCGGCCGTGATGCTCTTCCTTCTCCGGCTTCAGCAACCGGCCGCACATCATCGGCGTCAGCGTGAGCGAGACCATGGCCGACCAGGCCACCGCCACGCTCAACGTGATGGCAAATTCGCGGAACAGTCGCCCGACGATGCCGGTCATGAACAGCAGCGGAATGAACACGGCGATCAGCGACACGCTCAACGAGATGACCGTGAAGCCGATTTGCTTCGCGCCCTTGAGGGCCGCCTCCAACGGGGGATCCCCGGCTTCGATGAAACGGACGATGTTCTCGATCATCACGATGGCATCATCGACAACGAACCCGGTAGAGATCGTCAGGGCCATCAGCGAAAGATTGTCGAGGCTGAACCCGACCAGCTTCATGACCCCGAACGTGCCGATCACGGCCAGCGGCAGCGCGACACTCGGGATGACCGTGGCCCAGAATTTTCGGAGGAAAATGAACATCACCATGACAACCAGAAACACGGTGAGGATCAGCGTGAATTGCACGTCGTGGACCGATGCCCGAATCGTTTCCGTGCGGTCCGACAGGATCGACACCTTCACCGCTGGCGGAATCGATGCGCGCAGCCTTGGCAACAGCGCCTTGACGCGGTCCGCGGTTTCAATGATGTTGGCCCCAGGTTGTCGCTGGATGTCCAGGATGACCGATGGCTGGTTGCCCACCCAGCCGGCCAGCCGCACGTTTTCCACATTGTCGACCACGTCGCCGATGTCGCCGAGACGAATGGCCCGACCGCTGCGATAGGCCACGATCATGGGTTTATACTCCGCCGCGGACAGAATCTGGTCGTTGGCGCCGATCGCATAGGCTTGGCGCGCGCCGTCGAAGCTGCCCTTGGGCGCGTTGATATTGTTCTGCATTAGCGCGGTGCGCACGTCTTCAAGGCTCAGCCCCAGCCCGGCGATCACCGCCGGATTGATGCGGACGCGGACAGCGGGTTTCTGGTTGCCTTCGATGGTGACGAGTCCAACCCCGCTCACTTCGCTGAGCTTTTGTGCCAGGACGGTATCAGCCAAGTCGTTGACCTTTTCCAGCGGCAGAGTGCCTGAGGTGATCTGCAAAGTGAGAATGGGCGTATCAGCGGGGTTCACCTTGTTGTAGGTCGGTGGATTCGGCATGTTGGCCGGCAGAACCCCGCCGGCGGCGTTGATGGCGGCCTGGACATCTTGTGCAGCAGCATCGATGTCCCGGTCCAGATTAAACTGGAGGATGATGGTCGATGTGCCAAACGAACTTTGGGAGGTCATCTGCGCCAAGCCGCTGATTTGACCGAATTGCCGCTCCAACGGTGTTGTGACCGAGGAAGCCATCACGTCCGGACTCGCCCCGGGATACTGGGCCACCACCTCGATCGTAGGAAAGTCAACGGAAGGCAGAGCCGAGATCGGCAGCAACATGTACCCCAGCAATCCCATCAGCAGCACGCCGGTCATCAACAGCGACGTGGCCACCGGCCGTTGGATGAATAGCGCGGAAATGTTCACGCCGCTTCGCCGCTATGGTTCGGAATCGCCGGCTTTGCCCGAGGAGTTGATTTTCACCCGCGAGCCGTCCTGCAACCGGTATTGGCCATCGACGACGACCGATTCTCCGGCGCGCAGGCCTTCGTCGATCAACGCCTGGCCCTGCGCGATCTGCGCCACTTTCACGGGGCGGACTTCGGCGGTCAGGTTGGGCCCGATCACAAACGCGTACGGTCCTTCCGGTCCCCGCTGAACCACGGAGGCGGGAACGACGAGTCCGCCTTTGCGTGTCGTCAGCAACAGCCGCGCATTCACAAACTGGCCCGGCCACAGCCGCAGATCCGCGTTGGGAAAAGTCGCTTTGAGCCGGATTGTGCCCGTCGTGGTGTCGATTTGGTTGTCGATCACCGCCAATTGGCCTTCGTCCAACACGGTGCTGTTGTCACGACCGACGGCCAAGACGGCGATGGCACCCGAGGCGTGTTGTTCCTGGATCTCACCCAGCGTCTGCTCGGGCAGGGTGAACACGACCGAGACCGGACGCAGTTGGGTGATCACCACGAGACCGTTCGGGTCGGTGACGTGTACGATGTTTCCCTGGTCGACGAATCGAATACCAGTCCGACCATCGATGGGCGAGACAATCGTGGTATAGGCAAGCTGCACCTTGGCGATGTCGATCGCCGCTTGATCGGCTTTCACCGTTGCGGCAAGCTGATTGGCTAGGGCCTTCTGCTGGTCATACACCTGCTGCGCGATGATCTTGGCCGCCAACTCCTCGCTGTCTCGTCGCTCATCGAGCCGGGCCTCAGCAAGTTGGGCTTCATCTTGCGCTTTCCTGGCTTCGGCCTGCGCCAACTGCGCCTGAAATGGCTGAGGATCGATCTGCGCCAGCAGATCTCCCACGTGTACGTCCTGTCCCTCGACAAACGCGATCTTCTGGAGTTGGCCGTCGACCTGGACATGGACGGTCACGGTGTTGAGCGCCTGGACCGTGCCCAGTCCATCGAGGTAGATCGGGACGTCTTTTCGGACGACCCGGCCGGACACTACCGGCACGGGAGGCGGTCCGGCGTGGGCCAATGCCGCCCGTTTACTGGAAGCCGCGTGGTTTCTGTAGATGACCCACAGGATGCCGAGGACGAACACCAGAGCCAAGGCGCCGACCAGCATCCGTTTCCGCCGGCTGGACATCGGCACCGCATTCTTCGGTTGGCCAGCGGGAGAATCATCCCGGGCAATGGTGTACTGGTCCGACTGCCGGTTGTTCTGAAGTTGGTTGCTCTTCGTCATCGTGTCACCCTGCCGATCTCCGCTTTGGCGAGAGAGGGCTCGCAAACACCGGCCGCAACGCCTGCATGGAGCGGACGACCACCGTCCGTTGCTGGCCGTTCAGCCTGCCGAGTTTCTCCGCCAAATCCGCTTGCGTGGCATTGAGTGCCGCGCGCACCGCTCTCTCTCCACGCGGTGTGACCCTGAGCGAAATCCCGCGGCGGTCGTCAGGTCGCGGCCGCCGCACGAGCAGGCCGCGAGTTGCCAAATTGTCCGCCATCCGCGACACCGAGGGCAGCGACAATCCCACGTGATCGGCCACGGCGGACAGGGAAGAGCCACGACAGCGGCTGATGAACAGCAACACCCGGAACTGCGTGACCGACAGACCCGCAATCCGGTGCCGGCGCATTTGGGAACGAATGAACCGCAGGATCAACGGGACCGTGTCCATGACGTCGCGAGCGCACCTGTCAACCGTGGCGACCATATTAGTTGTCAACTGCAACCGTTAGGCAGGTGAACCATAGACCGAACGGCCGGCAAGTCAAGAATTCGCGGCAGCCACCATCCGCTGCCCCGGGCTCCGGGACTTCCATAAGTTTGCCGGGCGGCGGGAGGATTGGCTCTCCGGTATACTGTTCGCCGCTGGGGCGCTCTTCATCACTGAAGCCGATCAACCACGATGCTGGCGCAACCTTTGCACGGTTGCGGTGTTCAATGCCCTACGCTAGCATTGTCCCCTATGACCTCGAGCGAATCCGATGTCGCGCTCATGGCGCGCGTGCGTGACGGCGACACGGATGCGTTCCGCGAATTGATCGAACGCCATCAGCGCGCGGTGATCAACACGATCCAGCGCGCCATCGGCGATGCGTGGGAGGCGGAAGACCTCGCCCAGCGCGTGTTCCTGCAGGTGTATCGCTCGGCCAAACGCTACCAGCCCACCGCGAAATTTACGACGTGGCTGTTTACGATCACGCGCAACACGATTCTCAACGAACATCGTCGACGGGCCCGGCACGCCGCCGTGTCGTTGGATGCGCTGCAAAGCCCGCGCGAGGCGGCGGACGGAAGCGGCTGGCAAGCGCCGGATACCACCACGCCCAACCCCGCGCAGGAAGTGGCCGAACGCGAATTGCAGGAAAAAATCATGGAAACGGTCCAACAGTTGCCCGAGGCGCAACGGACGGCTGTGATCCTCTGCCGCTACGAAGGGCTTTCCTACGAGGAGATCGCGCAGGTGCTGGGTTGTTCGGTGTCGGCCACCAAGTCGCTGTTGCATCGGGCCCGCCTGACGCTGAAGGAGAAATTGCGTGGCTACTACTGACGCGAAACGATCCATCGGCTGCGGTGTTTGAACGAATGCAGAGGGAATCGAGATGAGTTGCCAAACCATCAAAGGCCAATTCGATGAACGGCTCGACGGACGATTGAGCGACCCGCAACAGGCGGCGTTCGACGAACATGTCGCCACCTGCGCCGATTGCCGTCGCGAGTGGGAGGCGTACGCGGGCGCGTGGGAAGTGATGGAACGTCACACCGGCATCGAACCGTCGTTCGGATTCGTCGAGCGCACGTTGCGGCGATTGGACGAACCGCCCACAGCCGTTCGGACCCGGTTCTGGCAGCCGGCATTCCGCTGGGCGGCGCTGGCGACGGCCGTCATCGCGCTCGCCGTGGGCGCGTGGATCGGACGCGAACGGGTGCTCGAGCAACGCCGCGTGGAAATTTATGCGAGCGTGCGGCAGGCGGAGTATCTGGAGGACTTTGATGTAATCGCGAACCTCGATCAGCTGAAAGAGGGCAACAAATTATGAAGCGAATCCTGTTCCCACTGATCGCGATGCTGGCTACGGCCACGCTCGCCCTCGGCCAGGGACCGACGAACCAGGTCAATACGAAGAGCAACCCGCCGTCGCTGACCGAGGAACAGCGCGCCCAGACAGAGCAACAACTCAACGATGCGTGGAACAAACTCCCGCTCGAATCCAAGGCGCGCATCATGCGCCTCCATCGCGCGCTCAGCCAAATGCCTCCCGAAGAACGAAAATTCCTTCACGATCGCATCGAGCGCTTCCTCAACATGTCGGCCGAAGACCGCGATCGGATCCGGAGGAACATCGAACGCTGGCAGAAAATGACGCCCGAGGAACGCCAACAGGCCCGCGAACAATTCCGCCAGCGACGCAAAGAATTCGAAGAGAAATGGCGCCAGGAGCATCCGAACGAGCCCCCGCCGCCGTTCCTGTTCCGTTCGCAAGCCAAGCCGACGCCGCCACCGCCGCCGCCCCCGGCGCCGACGACTGAATCGACAGAGTAACCCAAACCCAAGGAGAGAAGCACACATGAAACGACTCACCATCGCTCTCGCCGTCGTCGCGCTGCTAGCAGCCGACGCCGCGCGAGCCGCCGACGAAACCAACCGCCCCGCGTACGGCCCCGGTGGCCCGGGTGGCCCCGGCGGGCCACGCTTCGAGATGCCGTTGATCCCTCCCAGACTGATGGCTGACCTAGCCCTCACCGCTGATCAGAAGACGAACGTCGACGCCATCGCGGCCGACTTCGCCCAGCAACGCGACAAGATCCTTGCCGATCAGAAGACCAACCCGACCATCACCAAGCTGCGCGACGAAATAAAGGCTGCGCGTGAAGCCAGAGACCGGGAAAAGATGCGGGAGCTGCGTGCGCAACTGATGCCGTACGAAAAACCGCTCCTCGATCTGCGCCGGGCCTCCATGGACAAAGTGCGTGCGCTGTTGACGGACGCCCAGAAGAAGACCCTGGACAATGCCCGCGAGCGGTTCGGTCACCGCTGGGGTCCACCGCCTCCGTCCGGCGGACCGGGCAACACCGACACGCCCTCCGGAGACTAATGTTTGACGAGCCGCGCGACGAATGCGCCATCGCACCCGTCGCGCGGCGGAAACAACGAACGCGTCGTTTCGAGCCGGACTTCGGCGTGGCTACCGAGGAATTGCTCGACGACGCGTTCGTTCTCTTCCGGTTCCAGACTGCACGTGCTGTACGCCAGCACCCCGCCCGGCCTGGCAAACTCCGCCGCCCGTTCGAGCAGCTTCAATTGAAGCCTGGCCAGCCGCGTGATCTCTTTCTCCTCGATCCGCCATCGTAAATCGGGGCGACGCCGCATCACGCCCGTGTTGGAACACGGCGCGTCCACCAGCACGCGGTCAAACCGTTCGTCCCGCAGACAGCGGTCGAGGCGCGTCCCGTCGCCCACGAACGTCGTCACGATTGCGACGCCGAGCCGCTCACAATTTTCCGTCACCAGCCCGAGCCGCGCCCGGGAAGAATCCGAAGCGATAATCTTCCCGCGGTTCTGCATCTTCTGGGCGATGTACGTCGTCTTGCCGCCCGGGGCCGCGCACAGGTCCAACACCGATTGGCCCGGCTGCGGATCGAGCACGTCCACAGCGATCAACGTGGACGGGTCCTGCACGTAGAACTCGCCGTTCGCCCAGGCCTGCGTCGCGAACAACCCGGCCGGGTCGAGCACGCGCCAGCATAACGGATGACTCGTCGGCTCGGCATCGACCTCGCCGGGTTTCGTCGTCGTCTTCAGCGAGTTCACCCGGAGATACACCGGCGGCGGTCGATTGTTCCACTCGCACAACCCGGTCGCGTCCCGTTCCCCCCAACGTTCCCGCCACCGTTCCCACAACCAGCGTGGATGCGACACCCGAATCCACGACTCGGCTTTCTCCAGCGCCGCCCCAAGGTCGGCTGCTGCGGCCTTGCGAAGCACCGCGTTGACGAACCTCGCCTCCGCGGCGCTCGCGCGGCGGGTCGCCAGATCGACGGCCTCGTTCACCGCCGCGTGCGGCGGGGTGTGCATGACCGCGAGTTGGTAGAGACCGAGCTTGAGGATGTTCGCCACGAGTGGGCGTGGCGTTTTCGCGGCGTACAGTCCGATGAAGAACTCCAGCGCGCGCTTCTGCCGCAGGCAACCGTAAAACAACTCGGTCGTCAACGCGCGGTCGGCCGACGAAAGGTTCTCCCGGTTGAGTTGTTCTTCCAGCAACTCATCGGCGAGCCGGCGCGTGCGTTGCCAGCGGTCGAGCAGGGCGAGAGCAACGTCACGGGCGTTCACGGCGTCACGCTAGCACAACCACGCGGGGATTTGGAGTGTTGGAGTGTTGGAGTCTTGGGTGTATAAGACCGAATGCAACCAGTACTCCATGACTCCAGCACTTCAACACCCCAATGCCGTCTTGGCCATCGTCGGCCGCCCGAACGTCGGCAAGAGCACGCTGTTCAACCGCATCGCGGGGCGCCGCATCGCCATCGTCCACGAAGAACCCGGTGTGACGCGCGACCGCGTCAGCACCACGGCGACGTGGCGGGACAAGCGGTTTGAGGTCATGGATACGGGTGGCATCGCCTTTCTCGACGACGAGAAGACGCGGAATGCCCTGGCCGCTGCGGCCCGGCGCCAAGCGGACATCGCGATCGAGGCGGCCGCGGTGATCGTCATGGTGGTGGACGTGACGGAAGGCGTCGTGCCGCTCGATCTCGAAATTGCGCGCAAACTTCGCTCCAGCGGGAAACCGATTTTTTTGGCAGTCAACAAAGCAGACAACGACCGCCGAGCCCGTGGGGCCGCGGAATTTGCCGAACTCGGTTTCCACCAGCTGTTCTCGATCGCGGCGGCGCACGGCACCGGCGTGGCCGAATTGCTGGACGCGGCGACGAAGGAGTTTCCGACGGGCGGGGCTCGGGATTCCGCCCGACCGACGCGGATCGCGATTGTCGGCCGTCCCAACGTCGGCAAATCGTCATTGATCAATGCGATTCTCCAAAGCGAACGAACCATTGTCAGCGACATTCCCGGTACCACGCGTGACTCCGTCGACGTGCCGTTCACGTTGAATGAGAAACCCTATCTGCTGGTCGACACGGCGGGACTGCGGCACCGGAGAAAGATCAAGACGTCGGTTGATCAGTTCGGTTTGATGCGCGCCGAACGCAGCATTCGGGAGTGCGACATCGCCGTGCTCGTGCTGGACGCCGGCGCCGGCGTGACGAAGCAGGACAAGAAAATTGCCGGGCAGATCGCCGAAGCCGGCCGGGGATGCGTGGTGCTCGTCAACAAATGGGATCTCGCGGCGGAGGAAGAACAAAGGACGAAGAGCGAAGAGCGCGGAAGGAAGCAGCACAAGCCGGCCCGGAAGACGTTTCGCGAAGAGTACGCGGCGGCGCTGCAGCGCGAATTGTTCTTTCTCGACTGGGCGCCCGTGTTGTTCGCATCGGCCAGGACGGGTGAGAACCTGGACAAATTGTTCGATCACATTGCGGCGGTCGAACGCGAGTTGATGCGCCGCGTGGAAACGCCGCAGCTGAACAAACTGTTGGCGCGCGCGCTCGATTCGTATCCGCCGCCGTTTGTCGGGGGCAAACGCTTCAAGATTTACTACGCACTTCAACGGGCTTCCCAACCACCCACGTTCCGGTTGTTCGTCAACCACGCGGGTTGTCTGACGCCACACTACCAGCGATTCCTCATCGACAAAATCCGCGCCGCTTGGGGGTTCAGAGGCTGTCCCATCGTCTTGGAATGTCGTCAGCGCGAGCGACGGAAGTTCGTTCCAGCCCAGTAAAATTCTCGGCATTTGAAAAAAAACGCGACGGGGTGTAATTTTGACTTGAAGATACAACATATAGCGTCATATAGTTGGGCCTTCACTATTAGCGGTGGTATCCAACCCAGACGTTGAACCACCGCGGACCTACAATTTTGTGGCTTTGAGGAGGGGTAGGATGATCAATTTGAAGCAAGGAGCGGGGGAACTCACCGCCGGCAAGGCGAAATCGGCCCGCAAGGCTTCTGACGCCGATTCGGCAGGACCTGCCGAGCCCGCCAAACGTGCCCGGCGTGGCGGACCGACCGAGCGGAGTGCCCAGGGCGCAGAATCGAAGCAGCGTGGCCTGACTGTTGCCCGTGTGTTCAGTCGTCGCGACGGAAACCCGTTCGACGAAATCGAATGGGACCGGCGCACCGCCGAAATAACCGACGACGCTGGCAATGTAATTTTCAAACAGGAGAACGTCGAGGTCCCGAAGGCCTGGTCCGTTCTCGCCACCAAGGTCGTGGTGTCGAAGTATTTCTATGGCGAGAACGGGACCGCCCAACGCGAGAGCAGCGCACGTCAACTCATTCACCGCGTTACCCGCACGATTGCCGATTGGGGCCGGCGGGACGGCTATTTTGCCAGCGACAAGGACGCCGAGACCTTTTATGACGAGTTGACCTGGCTGTGTCTCAATCAATACGGTTCCTTCAACTCACCCGTGTGGTTCAACTGCGGTCTGTACCACGAGTACGGAGTGGGCCGACACGGCAGCACGGGCAATTTCTATTTCGACCGCGCCAGCCAGACGGTGAAACGCGCGCCGTCGCAATACGAGTATCCTCAATGCTCGGCCTGCTTCATTCAATCCGTCGGCGACACGATGGAAGACATCATGGAACTGGCCCGCAGCGAAGCGATGCTGTTCAAGTACGGCAGCGGCACGGGCACGGATCTGTCGTCGTTGCGCAGCGAACGGGAAAAGCTCTCGGGCGGCGGTCGCCCCAGCGGTCCGCTGTCGTTCCTGAAAGTCTATGACGCGATCGCCAGCGTCGTGAAATCGGGCGGCAAGACGCGGCGCGCGGCGAAGATGAACACGCTCAAGGTGTGGCATCCCGACATCAAGGAGTTCATCGAAGCCAAGGCAAGAGAGGAGAAGAAAGCCTGGGCACTGATCGAGGAAGGCTACGACGGCGATTTCAACGGCGACGCGTACGGCTCGATTTGTTTCCAGAACGAAAACCTCAGCGTGCGCGTGACCGACGAGTTCATGCATGCGGTGCTCGACGACAAGGATTGGACGACGCACCGGGTCACCAACCCGGACCAACCCGGGCCAACCTACAAAGCGCGGGAGCTGATGCGCGGCATCGCCGAGGGCACGTGGATCTGCGGCGATCCCGGCGTGCAATACGAGGACACGATCCAGCGCTGGCATACCTGCAAGGCGACCGGGCCCATCAATTCCTCCAACCCGTGCAGCGAATACATGTTCCTCGACAACAGCGCGTGCAATCTCGCCTCGCTCAATCTCATGAAGTTCCTGCGCGAGGACGGCTCGTTCGACGTGGAACGATTCAAGGCGGCCGTCGAGGTTTTCATTACGGCACAAGAGATCATCGTCGATAACGCGAGTTATCCAACCGAGAAAATCGCGCTCAACAGCCATCTCTTCCGCCCGCTCGGACTCGGTTACGCCAATCTCGGTTCGCTCATCATGGCGGTGGGCCTGCCTTACGACAGCGACGAAGGCCGGGCGTTGGCCGGTGCGATCACGGCGATCATCCACCTGCACGCGTACACACAGTCGGCACGCATTGCCGAGAAACTCGGTCCGTTCGACGGCTTCGCGCAGAATCGCGAGCCGATGCTGCAGGTGCTGGAGATGCACCGCGACGCCGTGAAACGGATTCACCCCAGTTGCCCCGATTCCCTGCGGGGAGCGGCGCAGCGGTGCGGTGATGAAGCGGTCGAGTTGGGTCGACGGTTCGGCTATCGCAACTCGCAGGTCACCGTGCTGGCGCCGACGGGCACGATCGCGTTCATGATGGATTGCGATACGACGGGCGTCGAGCCCGACATCGCGCTCGTCAAATACAAGCTGCTGGCGGGCGGCGGCACGCTGAAGATCGTCAATCGCACAGTGCCGATGGCGCTGAAAAGGCTCGGTTACAGCGAGCAGCAAATCGCCGATGTCGTGAAGTTCATCGACGAGCACGATACCATCGAGGGCGCGCCGCATTTGCAGGAGAAACATCTGGCGGTGTTCGACTGCGCGTTCAAGCCTGCCAGGGGCAAACGCAGCATCCATCACATGGCGCACCTGAAGATGATGGCGGCGGCCCAGCCGTTCCTGAGCGGCGCGATTTCCAAGACGGTCAACATGCCGCAGGAATCCACCGTCGACGACATCATGCAGAGCTATCTTGAAGGCTGGCGGCTCGGCCTGAAAGCCGTGGCCATTTATCGCGACGGCTCGAAACGCAGCCAGCCGCTCAGCACGTCGAAAACATCAGGCGCGTCGGGCAAAGCCGAAATTGAAACCGCCCGCAAAGAGATCGACGATCTCAAGAATCGCATTCGCGAACTCGAAGGGGAGATCAAGTCGTTTCGGGCCAAGGCCCGGACACCGGTGCGCCATCGATTGCCCGACACGCGGCAGGCCATCACGCACAAGTTCGATATTGCGGGCCACGAAGGCTACATCACCGTCGGTCTGTACGAGGACGGGTCGCCGGGCGAACTGTTCATCACCATGGCCAAGGAAGGTTCGACCATCGGCGGGTTGATGGACACCATCGGCACACTCGTCAGTCTCGCGTTTCAGTATGGCGTCCCGCTGGAGACGCTGGTCAACAAATTCGCCCACCAACGCTTCGAGCCGAGCGGGTTCACGAAGAACCCCGACGTCCCGATGGCCAAATCGATCTGCGATTACCTGTTCCGCTGGCTCGGCTGCCAGTTCATTCCTGGCTACCGAGAATCCAACGCGCCCAACGCCGGCCAGAGCGAACTGCCGCTCAAGGAAGTCGCCGAACAGGAAAAACAGGCGGTGAATCGGCCGGTGCAGGAACTGGCGCAGACGGGCGAGGTCCCGGCGCGTCCCGTTCCGCGCAGCGGGGCCGTGACCCCGGTGCAACAGCTCAGCAAGACGCTCGAGCACTTCATGCAGGACGCACCCACATGCGACGTTTGCGGCGCCATCACGGTCCGCAACGGTTCCTGCTACAAGTGCCTCAACTGTGGCAATTCCATGGGATGCTCCTAGCCCTTCCCGGCGAGCACCCCGCCGTGCAGGAAGCCCTGAGGAAACTCAGGGCTTTTTGTTTCAGTAGAATTGGCGTCTCGCCTGTCCATCCGTTCGGAAGGCGCCGCGGGTGCGGCCGGGGTTATCTGTGGCCGAAGCGTGAGCTTCGGTTTCGTCCGCGGCTCTCGCCGCAACTACAGTACTGCCAAGTGTGGCGTTGGCGTTCGAATGCGCTCGAGGCCACCATTCTTTTCTCCGCGACCTCGCCCCCGAAAACTTCGGGGCGAAATTCGCGGCTACAAGGCTTGACGCCGTCCTGCGTGCCGACTACAGTCACCGCTCTCAACAGGAGTTTGACTTATGGCGACATCGACCGCAGCACCCAAAGCAGGCGTCACCCACGCCCGACCCAAAGCGAAAGAAGAAAAGAAAGAGGGCAAAGGCAAGGCGCCGGTTTTCCCCAGCGAGTTCGGCTCGCACGCCAGCATGATCAACGCGGAATTGAACGAGAAGATCGCTGCCGCGAAACAGGATGCTGCCGATCCGTGGCAGATTCTGACGGACGAACGCGGCAACTACGCTACCCGCAAACATCGGATCGACTCGGGACTGGCCGATCCCAACCGGTACGCCGATCAATCGTCTCGCGAGAAGCTCGTCAACGAATTGACGACGGCGTAACTACCCGCCAGAGCGTTGGGGCGTGGAGCGTCGGAGCGCGAGAGCGTTCTGACGCTCGCTGTGTCTTCGGTAGGGACGGACCGCCGGGCCGTCCGTCCGGTGCAGTCGCAAATCGCCCCGGTCCAGGCGGGGTCGCTCCTTACCAACAGCCGCTATGGACAAAACGCCGAAAATCCACTTTCCTATGCTTGATATGTCAAACGAGCCCACAGTTCAGCCGTCGGATTTCATTCGCGACATCGTCAAGGCCGACTTCGAATCCGGCAAACACAAGAAGATCGTTACGCGCTTCCCGCCGGAGCCGAACGGATATCTCCACATCGGCCACGCCAAATCGATCTGCCTGAATTTCGGCATTGCCCGCGAGTTCAATGGTCAATGCAACCTGCGCATGGACGACACCAACCCGACCAAGGAAGACGTCGAGTACGTGGACTCGATCACCGAGGACGTGAACTGGCTGATCGCCGGCTGGGCCGACCACTGCCTCGGCCTGAAGCCGAAAGGCAAAACGCCGGAGACAATCACCAGCAACGGGAAACCGGATTTCTATCTGCCGGCGACCGTGGGACGGGCGTCTCGCCCGTCCGCATCCGAGAACATGGACAGCCGAGACGCCCGTCCCACGCTTCTCGAAGCATTTTATGCCAGCGACTACTTCGACCAGATTTACGCATATGCCATCGAGTTGATCCAAAAAGGCAAGGCGTACGTGTGCGATCTCTCGCCCGAGGACACGGATGCCTATCGCGGCGCCCCGGACAAACCCGGCAAGGAAAGCCCGTTCCGCAACCGCACTGTCAAGGAGAGCCTCGACCTGTTCGTGCGCATGAAGAACGGCGAGTTCCCCGACGGGGCGCGGACGCTGAAAGCGAAGATCGACATGGCGTCGCCCAACATCTGGATGCGCGACCCGGTGTTGTACCGTATTCGCCACTCGGAACATCATCATACCGGCAACAAATGGTGCATTTATCCGATGTACGATTTCGCCCATTGCCTGAGCGATTACATCGAGGGCATCACCCACAGCATCTGCACGCTGGAGTTCGAGGTCCACCGGCCGCTCTACGACTGGATTCTGGAGAACCTCGACCTGCCGCGTCCGTTGCCGCACCAGTTCGAGTTCGCCCGGCTCAGCGTTGGCTACACCATCATGAGCAAACGCAAGCTCATGCAACTCGTCAAGGATGGCATCGTCCACGGCTGGGACGACCCGCGGATGCCGACCATCAGCGGTCTCCGGCGTCGCGGAGTCACTGCGGAGGCCCTCAGGACCTTCGCCTACAACATCGGCATCACCAAATACAACTCGCTTACCGACGTGGCCGTGCTCGAACACTCCATCCGCGAGGACCTCAACAAACGCGCCCTGCGCCGGCTCGCCGTGTTGCGTCCGCTCAAGCTTGTCATTACGAATTTGCCGGGGAACCACTACGAAGAACTCGACGCGGTCAATAACCCCGAAGATCCGTCGGCCGGCGCGCGCAAGATACCGTTCGGTCCGGAACTCTGGATCGAGCAGGACGACTTCATGGAAACGCCGCCACCGAAATTTTTCAGGTTAAAACCCGGCGGCGAAGTCCGGTTGAAGTACGCCTACATCATCAAGTGCGACGAAGTCATCAAGGACGCGACAGGAAAGGTGACTGAACTCCGCTGCACCGCTGATTTGGGCAGTAAGACCGGGGGGCCGACTTCCTCGCGGAAGATCAAAGGCACGATCCACTGGGTTTCGGCCGCGCACGCCATCGATGCCGAAGTCCGCCTCTACGACCGCCTCTTCACCGTCCCCGAGCCGGATGCTACCGGCGATTTCAAATCTGCGATCAACCCGCATTCTCTCGAGGTCGTGACCGCCAAATGCGAATCCAATCTGGTCGATGCCAGACCTGACCTGCGCTACCAATTCGAACGCCTCGGCTATTTCTCGTTAGACACGGACTCGGACATTCAGGCACCAGTCCCCAGCCAGCGCAAATTGGTGTTCAACAGAACGATTACGCTGAAGGATACATGGGCGAAGATTGAGCAAAAGGGGAAATGATCAATTTTTCGATATTCACCCCGAGCGATGACGTCGGGAAATGAGATAGAGCCAAAGCCACCCAGGATTCTTGAGAACCTCGATTAGCTCTGGGCGCACGGATGGCGTTACAAG
>DATJBF010000045.1:0-80975 GCA_035515475.1 Verrucomicrobiia bacterium | reverse complement strand
GAACGATGAGAACGAAGTGTGGAACCTCAACGACTACTACGAGGTCACCAACAACCTCGGGCACGCGGTGACCTGCGTGGGCTACATCCCGGCCAACGACCCGCTCGACCCCGTCGGCAACACCGACTGGGTCATTGTCCACGACAACTGGGCCAGCACCCCGCGCAACGTGATTATTCCGTTCGACTGGGTCTACTGGAGGGCCAACACCACGGCCGAGCCGTCCCAGCATTTGTCGATCACGAACATCCAAGCGGTGACCACGAACATCGTGATCAGCTTCCGCGGCATTCCCAGCGCGCTGCACCACCTGGAATGGAAGAGCGAGATCACCAACAGCACGTGGACCACTTGCGTCAGCAACATGCCATTCGGTGTTGGGACGATACAAGTGACCAATTCTGTTTCGGCCGGAACCCAGCAGCGGTTCTACCGGATCAGGGCGAACTATTAAAAACCCGGTTTGGGAGCGTGACCGTGGTCGGCCCGTGATCCAGGCGGGAACGCAGACCCGCTTCGCGACTGGATAAACGACTGCGGCTGCGCTCTCTCCGGTGGCGCGGCTGGGTTACTCGGAGCTGGTGTCGCGTTTCGCGTGCAGGCCGTAGTGAATCAGTTTCTCGCGCATCGTGGGACGGGAAACGCCGAGCCATTTGGCGGCCCGGACCTGATTGCCCTGCGCCAGTTCAATGGCCTGCGAGTATAACTCGCGCTCGGTCGCTTCGGTCACCGCGTCCGCCACGTTCTCAAGTTCACCGCGCACGGCACGGTTCAAAAGATCCGAGACGTAACCCGCCAGCGTCTGGTTGAGCGCCGGCCGCGGGAGGTTGGTCTGCGCGAGCGCGGCCCGCACTTCGTCGGGACCAATGGTGAACCCGCGCGCCAGCAGCAACGCCTTGCGCACGACGTTTTCCAGTTCGCGGACGTTGCCGGGCCAGGATTGTTGCTGGAGGAACTGAATGGCTTCGGGGGCCATCGACGCCTTGAACGAGCCGAGTTCCGCTCCGTACCGCTGGAGAAAATGGTGCACCAGGGCCGGAACGTCCTCGCGCCGGTCGCGCAACGGCGGCACGGTGATGACGGCGACGTTGAGCCGGTAGTAAAGGTCTTCGCGGAACTGGTTTTCGCGGATGGCCGCTTCCAGGTCGCGGTGCGTGGCGGCGATGATGCGGACGTCCACCGGAATCATTTCCTTGCCGCCGAGGCGCTGGATGATTTTGTCCTGCAGCACGCGGAGCAACTTCGCCTGCGTGCTCATCGTCATGTCGCCAATCTCGTCGAGGAACAGCGTGCCCTTGTTGGCTTGCTCGAACCGCCCGATGCGCCGCGCCGTTGCGCCCGTGAAGGCGCCTTGTTCGTGGCCGAACAGTTCGCTTTCCAGCAACGTCTCGGGGATCGCGACGCAGTTGACCACGATGAATGGATGCTGGGCGCGGTCGCTGTGTTGGTACAGCGCGCGGGCCACCAACTCCTTGCCCGTGCCGGTTTCGCCGCGGACGAGGACCGTGACCGGTTTGGAGGTAAGCCGGCCGATTTCTTTGTACACGGCTTGGATTGCCCGGCTGTTGCCGACGATCGCGTCGCTCGGAGCGGCGGTGTCGCCCAGCTCGACGGGTTCTGAAACGAGCCGGCTGCTGGCCACGGCTTTGTCGATCATGTCCAGCAACTCGGCGGGGTCGAACGGCTTGAGCAGGTAATCGTAGGCCCCGAGTTTGGTAGCTTCGATGGCGGTCTCGGTCGTGTGATGCGCCGTCATGAGGATAATGGGCAGTTGCGGTTTGGCGGCCCGGACCAGGTGGATCAATTCGAGGCCCGCTTTGTCGCCCACCGCGCCGAACCCGGGCAATTGCAGGTCGGTGACGACGACGTCGTACTGCTGATCCTTGGCGCGGGCCAGTCCGTCGTCGGCCGTCAGCGCCGTCTCGACGTTGTAGCCCTCGACTTGGAGGACGTGCTTTAGCGACCACGCCAGCGACGTGTCGTCTTCGATAATCAGGATTTTCGATCGCGGTTTCATGCCGGTTCTTGCGGCGCTGGCAGCACGATGGCGAACGTGGTTCCCTGACTCGGCTGCGTCTGAAACTCCAGTTTGCCTCCGTGGTTGCTGACGATTTGTGCAGCAATTGACAGGCCGAGGCCCGTGCCGCCCTCTTTCGTGCTGAAAAAGGGGTCAAACAGACGTTTTTGTACCGCCGGGGGGATGCCCCCGCCGGTATCCTGCACTTCGATCACTACCACCTGCGCAGGCCGATCGGCGAGGCGGCCCAGATCGCGCCGGGCCCGCAGCGTGATGACCCCATGCACCTCGATGCTGTCGGCGGCGTTCTGGACCAGGTTGATCAATACCTGCTTCATTTGTTGGGGATCAGCCAGAAAACGCGCTCCGTCCGCGGATTCGACCTTCAGTTCGATCTCCTGCTTTTCACACTGGCGCAGAAAGAGGTCTTTGATCTCGTTCAGGAATGGCTCGGCGCTGAGCGGGACCAAGCGCGGCTCGGCGGGGCGGGCCAGTTGCAGAAAGTCGGTGACGATTCGGTTGAGCCGGTCGATCTCGTTGCGGATGACGAGCGCGTCCTCGTGCGCGGTTGTCCCCGCGGCCAACGTCTTTTGCAGGGTGAACAACCGGGCCCGGATCGCCGTAAGCGGGTTGCGGATTTCGTGCGCGACGCCCGCCGCCAACTCGCCGAAGTGCGCCATCTTCTGTTGCCGTTCGATGATCGTATCGCTCTCGATGAGCTTTTGTCGGAGCGGCGAGACGATCCGACGATAGACGATGACCATGAGCCAGAGGCCGATCGCCAGGAGAATCAGCAACGCTCCGACCAACACCTGCCGCAGCCACGGGAACCAGGACCGCGAACCGGACAGGAAAATTTGGATGGCTTGACCCTGGGCCCGAGCTTGACTGGCCAACGCCAACAACGGCCGCGACTGCTGGCGGACCTTGTCGTTGGCCGCGAGCGCGGCGCCGGCGTCTTCGGCCAGCGCACCTTCACGGGCGGCCTTGCGGGCCTCCGAGACATACGTGTCGTAGGCCGTGCCGATCTTGTCGAGGAGCGCCCCGATGTCAGTCGTCACCTGTACGGGCTGCAACATCGTGACCTTCGTTTTCAGCGACGACGCTTTCTCCTGGTCGATCCATTGCTTCAACTCCTCGCACTTGCGGAGAAACCGGTCCCAGTCGGCCCGGTCACGGCGAGCGGTGAACCAGGCAAAAGTCTCATTCAAGTCGTTGACCGCCGGTTCCAGCCGGTCGGCAATGTGGAAATAGGCCTCCGGCATCTGGCGAAACGTGACGGGAATACGGTCCACCTGCCGCACCATGCGAAAGGCGCGCAGGGCCGCCCACCCAATGGCCAGCACCATCAGAAACAGAAAGGCCTCGAAGAGGGTCAACCGGAGTCTGCGTTGCCTGCTCATCTCGCCACCGCGCCCGCCTGCCTCCCACTCAAACTGTCCTGACCGAACATCTTGAGGCTGGTAAAAACGCCCCGCCGGTTCGACAGTAGAACGCCCGCCGTCGTTTAAGACAACACAAAAATGGCGTCGCCATGCGTGACAAACTTTGCGTCCTGCATTACTCTGCCGCGGCAAATGGAAGCTGCGACGACAGGAATCCAATCGGCTCCGCGCCCGCGTCATCCCGACTGGATTCGCCAGCGCCCGCCCGGCGGCGAGCGCTACGTCTACCTGAAAAACGTCCTCCGCGAATTCAAACTGCACACCGTTTGCGAGGAAGCGCGGTGCCCCAACGTCGGCGAATGCTGGAGCCATGGGGCGGCAACGTTCATGCTGATGGGCGACGTCTGCACGCGCCGCTGCCATTTCTGCGCCGTGGGCAAGGGCCGACCCGGGCCGCTTGACCCGGCAGAGCCGGAACGCGTGGCCACCGCCGTCGAGATTCTGGGGTTGGACTACGTGGTGCTCACGTCCGTTGACCGCGACGACCTGCCCGATCAAGGCTCGACGCATTTCGCGGCCACCATCGACGCGATCCACCGGCGGCGTCCGTCGTGCGGCATCGAGGCGCTGATCCCGGATTTTCGCGGCGACCGCGATTGCCTTGCGCGGGTAGCGCACGCGCCGTTGCAGGTGCTGGCGCACAACGTCGAAACCGTGCCGGGCCTGTACCAGCCGGTCCGCCCCGGCTCGGTCTACGAGCGCTCGTTGCAGGTGCTTGCGTTGGCCAAGGAAATCCGCCCTGACCTGCTGACGAAATCCGGGCTGATGCTCGGTCTGGACGAAACCGACGACGAAGTGTTGGCTGTCGCCCGCGATCTGCGGGCCCGTCAATGCGACATCCTCACGCTCGGGCAATATCTGCGGCCGTCGCCGAACGAGTTGCCCGTCCAACGTTATTTGACGCCGTTGGAGTTTACCGAATTACGCGATGCCGCGCTGGCGCTCGGTTTTCGTCACGTCGAGTCCGGCCCGCTCGTCCGCAGTTCCTACCACGCTTGGGAACACGTGCAGTAGGACGAGCATCTTGCTTGTCCATTTCGGCACAGTAGGATACTGGCGGCGCAAAGAAGAACTCGAAGATGCGGAGGAAGCGGCGAAGGGGTGGTAGAGGAGCGGGCGTTGTGCTGGGTCGGGAGAGGGCGAGGGGGTGCGGCAGCGAACCTTCGCACAACAGTGCACGCGGAAGACGGATGGCGGACAAGCGAGACGCATGTCCTCCGTACGACGAGATCTGGACAGGCGGGACGCCTATCCTACGATCTACCCTTCGCGAAATAATCGATCTGCTGGCAGATGCGGTGCAACACGTTCACGTCGCGTTTTTCCAGCGGGGCGCGGCTCAGCACCCGACGCAGCGACCGCACGAACGATTCCGGATCGCCTTGGTGCGGACGGAATCCGACTGTCGCCAGCGATTCGGACAGATGCTTCAACACCGATTCGACTTCGTCTACGGTGGCGAGGTTGTAACGTGGTTTCGGTACTTCGCCGAGACTGGCCAGATAAACCTCATAGGCAAACAGCATCACCGCCTGCGCGAGATTGAGCGACGGATGATCGGCCGCCTGCGGCACGCTGGCGATGTCGTGACACCTGCGCAGTTCGGTATCGGTCAGACCCGTTTCCTCGCGTCCGAACACGATTCCGACGCGATGCTTGTGAGATAGCTCGGCAATTTTCACCGCTGCCTGTCGGGCTTCGACGATTTGGGGGAACTGCGCCCGGCGTTTCCGGTGCGTCGTGCCGACGAGCCAATGGAGGCCATCGGTCGCCTCGTCCCAGGTCGACACGGCGCCGGCGTGTTTCAACACATCTTGTGCGCCGTGACCCAACATGATCGTTTGCTGGTGATCGGCAAAATTCTTCGGTCCGTTGAGAACGACGAGATTGCGGAACCCCATTGTTTTCATCGCGCGTGCTGCCGAGCCAATGTTGCCGGGCACGGCCGGCTCGACGAGGATCACCGTGACGTTGGCCAGATTGCCCGGCGCGCCAAACGTCAGCGCCGGCTCGGGATGTTTTTCGGTGGGTTTACGCATGGGCGTGTAGGACGAGCTTCCAGCTTGTCTCTTCTGCGGATCGTAGGACGAGCTTCCAGCTTGTCTCACCTGCTGGCAATCGTCTCATTGAACAGGCGAGCTGAAACCTTGTCCTACGGGCCAAGGACATATTCGCCCTCCTTGAGACAAGCGGATCTGGGATTGTCGCGGATGTACTGCTCGAATCTTAGCAGTGCCTCCTCATTGCGCACGATGTGGTCGAATGACTCGCGCTGCCAGACGGGGCCGCTTTGGCCCAGGAGCCGATTAATCTGATTGGCCGTGTACGATTTCCACGAATACAGAATTGCCGAGGGTTCGTTGCCCGGCAACGGTGTCATCAGGACGTGGACGTGGTTCGGCATCACGATGAAGGGCCCCAGGTGATATCGTTGCCCGTCAAATTGACGCAAGGCGTTCGCGACCAAACCCGCAACTTCAGGGCGACGCAACAAACATTGTCCCGTTCCCTTATCCAACCATTGCTGAATTTCCTCCCGAACGAGATCCCGGTCAGTCAACTGACTCCACTGCCGCAACTTTTCCATGGGCAACGAGTCGGCCAGTCGAAACGTGATGAAGTAGGTGCAACCGGGTTGTGTCCAGTGCGGCATGTGCCGACGTGAATTCCCAACCGAGGCAGAGGGGTCGAACGGTTGCAAGACGGGCGGATCGCTTGTCTCAGGCAATGCCGGGTCGGAAGGAGACAAGCTGGAAGATCGTCCAGTGTTGTCGATAGTTTGGGATTGAGACAAGCCGGAAGCTCGTCCTAAAGTTTCTGCTGGTCGGGATTGAGACAAGCTGGAAGCTCGTCCTACACTTTCCAACACAATCGTGACCGGGCCATCATTCACCAATTCCACGTCCATCATGGCCGCGAACCGGCCCTCGGCGACTTTCAACGGGGTGGCGCTGCGCAGTTTCACCATGAAATTGTTGTAGAACTTCTCCGCGTCGGCCGGCGGCATCGCGTCGGTAAAGCTGGGGCGGAACCCCCGGCGAATGTCGCCGTAGAGCGTGAACTGTGACACGACAAGGATTTCGCCGCCGATATCGGTGACCGAGCGATTCATCTTGTCGTCCTGGTCGGGAAAGATGCGCAGGTTCAGCAGCTTGTTGATCATCCAGTCGGCATCCGCTTCCGTGTCGCTTTTGCCGATGCCGAGCAGGACCAGCAGTCCCCGGCCGATCTGGCCAATCGTTTCGCGGGCCACGCGCACCGCCGCGCGCGACACCCGTTGCACCACCGCTTTCATGGGAGAGTGGAATACGCGAAACCGGCGAGGGTTGTCCAGCCTTGAAGGCGCAGGGGTCTGTGATAGGCTCTGGCCGTGAAGATCTCGTTTCGGTGTCCGCACTGCCACCGCGAGTTGGGATTTGACGATTTGAGCCAGGACGAGTCGCCTTGTCCGCTGTGCGGCGAGGCGGTGAAACTCCACATCACTGAGCGGATGCGCCGCGACAACGTGGTCGATCGCTGTGCGGTGTGCGACTGCCAGAAGGTCTACGTGCAAAAGGACTTCAATCGCACGCTGGGAGTGACGATTTTCGCAGCCGGCGCGCTGTTGTTCCTGCTCTGCGCGTGGAAGAACCGTCTCGTCGAGGGCACGTTGGTGTGGGCGGTATTCGTGATTGCGGACGCGCTGCTCTACAAGTTCCTACCCGACGTGACGATCTGCTACAAATGCTACGCGCAATACCGGGAGGTCTCGTCCAACCCCGACAATCAACCGTTCGAACTCGGGCTGGCCGAGAAATACGATCCGCTCGACAAGCGGGACGCTGCGGAGAATCCGGCGGCGGAATGGAAAGGCCGCTAGCATGAGACGCGCATTCCTGCGCTTCGCCTGGCTGTTGCCGGCGATTCTGCTCGCCGGGCGCGCGTTCGGCGACGAGGACCCGCGCGAGGCCGAGCGGCGGTTCCGCTTCCTCCTGGCGCGAGGCGAAGAACTGCAGGCGCAATCCGCGGACCTGGGCCCGGGGGCTTCGGGGGCTGAAGAGGCCCGGATGGCGGCGCTCCGCCGCCGACTCGAGAATGATTACCGCCACTTCTTGAGCGATCATCCGCAGCACAGTCGCGCGATGGTGGCGTTCGGCAGTTTGCTCTACGATCAGGGCCGGGAAGCGGAGGGGATTGGTTGGTGGGAGAGAGCCATCAAGGTCGACCCGCGTGAAGCGTATGCCTACAACAATATCGCCAATCACGACGGGCACAACGGCCGCGCCGCCGAGGCACTCAAGCTGTACGACAAAGCGATCGCTTTGGAGCCGGCCGAACCGGTGTTCCGCTTCAACTGGGCGACGACGTGCGTAGTGTTCCGCAACGAAGCGCACGCGGTGTATGGCTGGACGACCGGGGAAATCTACCGGCATTGCCTGGAACAATTCCGCAAAGCGCGCGACCTGGCCCCGCAGGACTTCGAGTTGGCCACCGCCTACGCCCAGACGTTCTACCAGATGCCCCAGCCGGACTGGCAGGAAGCTTATCAAGCGTGGAAATCCTGCCTCGACCAGCCACTCACCGACGAGCAGCGTCAGTTCGTCTACGCCAATCTGGCCCGAACCGGCCTGAACTCGGGCCGGTACGACGAAGCGGAGCAGTGGACCGCGAAGCTTAC
This sequence comes from Verrucomicrobiia bacterium, assembly GCA_035515475.1. Taxonomy (GTDB): domain Bacteria; phylum Verrucomicrobiota; class Verrucomicrobiia; order Palsa-1439; family Palsa-1439; genus DATJBF01. The sequence continues at coordinate 72,856 of DATJBF010000045.1, read as the reverse complement.
GAACGACGGCAAAGGCTCCATCCGACGCGCACTCGAGCGACGGATTGCGGAGCGGCGAAAAACCCTCGGTCCAGCAGCGATGACCAATTCGCCTACGCCCGCGGCCACTGGCGCCGGCGGGAAACGCCCGGACCCGTCACCATAACGACGCTCCCGGCGCCGAACACCAGGCAAGCAACCACCAACAACCCGCGGCTCTGGGTCGACCGGGCCGGCGGCGACGCGGCGCGGACAATTTCGTGGGCATAGAACTTCGCGTACACGGCCCGATGATCGCTGGCGTTGTCCCATCCCTCGACGTCGGCGATGCGCGCGCCGTCGGGCACGTACTCGTTCGCCATGCCCGGACTGGTGATGAGATAATCGATGCGGCTGAACTGGTTGCGGTACTTCCAGTAGTACGTGTCCTGTCCGCCCTTGCTGTCCACCGCCAAGAGTTCGACCAGCGCAAACGGTGGTTCGCCGACGATCGCGCGGATCGGCGCGGACTCGGGTGTGTCGTTGAAATCGCCCATCACGATCAGGTTGAGCTCGGGATCGTCCTTGAGCGCTTTGCCGACGTGCGCCCGGAGCAGCTTCGCTTCCTCGAGGCGCATCACGGTCTGATCACCGATCTCCACGTGCCGCTTGGATTTCAGATGGGCGACGACGGCGCGAAACGCGTAGTGATCGTTGACCTGGATCTTGACGTCGATGATGCCGCGCTCGATGCGCTGGGGCTTGCCGTTGAGCAAATAGTTGTAGTCGGTCCGCGAGAACCGTTCGACGATGGGAAACCGTGAGAGGACGGAGACGTGTCGATTGGTGTCGGCACCTTGGATCCATTCGCGGTACGGCAGATCGATCCCGTGAGCGCGCAGTCCGTCGGCCAGGTCTGCCAGGTCGTTGGTCGTGCCCATTTCTTCCACGCCGAGCACGTCGGGGCGGATTTGGGCGACCACCTGAAAAAGCGCGTCCTTTTCCGACTGCGGTTTCGGCTGGTCCGCCTTGCCGTGCCGGTCCATCGAAAGCCAGTTCTCGACGTTGTAGGCGGCGACGATGAACGTATTGGTGTCGGCCGACTGGGCGGCGAGTCGTGTGGCCGCCAGAAGGCCGATCAACGCAATGGGTAGACAGGCCGTGGTGAGCTTCCGAAGATGGCGCATGGCTCCTCCCGAAATCAGACCTCGAGGTTAGCACGCGCCGCGTCCAATGCCAGCACGTTTTGCGGGGGCGTGTGTGCTTCAGGGGCCGGCAATGCCGATCACGCCGCAGGCGACCGCCGGGCCTACGTTACCTGACGGCTGCGATTTCAGGTCGTCGGCCCGTTGATGTACAGTAACGGCGCGGCCGACAATCGAAGTCGGGCCATCCAGGAGGATCATGGTGTTCACCGCATCGTAGTGTGCCTTGCCGGATGCGTCGGCGAGGACGTTCCCCAGGTCGCCGACCTGGCGGTAGGGCCAGTTCGGCCCGGCGTGCGGCATGCCGGATGGATTGAAGTCGCCGCCCGTCGAAGATGCATCGGGAGCGCCACAGTTGCCGAACTCGCGGATCTGGAACCCATGCAAGCCAGGGGTCAGTCCCGACATGTCGGCCACAACGCGTACGCCGGCTGGAACTTTCGTGAACGTGACCGTGCCCGAGACGCTATTGGCTTCGGTCGGCACCAGCACGGCTATCGCCCTTGTGACCGCTGGCTGGCCCGACGCGAGCGTGCCCGACGCCGTCCGCGCTGCCACAACCGATGCCACGACCAACGCCATCGTCAGAATCCCAACTCTCATCGCGTTGCCTCCTCTTCGTTTGCGTCAAAAGCTAGCACGCTGTCAGTGCCGGGACAAATGCCTCAGCCGAACTTGTAGTGCTTGCGGACCGGCTTGAGGACTTTCCACGTACACGACATCCCTTGGGGGAACGTGACGAGGTCACCCGTGCCAAAGCGCACCGGGTTCCCGCCTTGCGGAGTGACGATCACGTCGCCCTCCAACACGTAACACGTCTCCGTCTCGTCGTAGTGCCACGGGAACTCCGAGACTTCCTTTTCCCAGATGGGCCAGGCCGAGATCTTCAGTTGATCCAATTGATCCTTGTTGGGCGTGTGATTGACCGTGATGCTGCTCATGTTGTGTCTCGGTGTTTCGTGCTCGTCGACGCCAGCGATTCTAGCACCTTTTTGATTTCCGTCAGCTTTCCTTCCGGTTTTGTCGACGTGAGGCGCGGGAATTTGCCGTCGACTTGGAACAGGACGCCGCGCTGCGCGAGCATGATTCTGTCGGCGCGGGTTTCGACGGTATTCACTTTCGCCGCCGCGGCGAGCAGCCGGACCTCGGCGCATTGCAGCAGCAGCTTCATTTCGCGCGGCAACGGTCCGTAACGGTCGCGGAACTCGGCCCGCAACGCGTTCACGTCGGCGAGTTCGGTGAGCTGGGCGATCTTCCGATAAGCTTCGATGCGGAGGCGGGAGTCGGTGATGTAGGCCGAAGGGATGCGAGCAAGAGTGTCGGCTGCCAGTCCTCCATCTGTCGCCGCGAACTTGTCGGGAAGGCCTTCGCCTGCCCCGGAAGTCTTCGGGGCAAGCTGAGGATGACACGCCAAAAGGAAATCCAGTTTGAGGGTGACCTGCGGCAGGTACCGCGGCTTCTCGCCTTTTAGTCGGGCGATGCTAGCCTTGAGCAACTGACAGTACAGGTCGAACCCGATGGCGGTGATGTGGCCGCTTTGTTCGGCGCCGAGGATGTTGCCCGCGCCGCGAATCTCGAGGTCGCGCATGGCGATTTTGAATCCGCTGCCGAGGGACGAGTACTGTTTGATGGCGCTGATGCGTTTGCGCGCGCTCTGGACGAGTTGCATGTGACGGGGCAGCAGAATGTACGCGTACGCCTGGTGCTTCCAGCGCCCGACCCGGCCGCGGAGCTGATAAAGATCGCTGAGGCCGAACCGGTCGGCCCGATCGATGATGATGGTGTTGGCGTTCGGGATGTCGAGTCCGCTCTCGATGATCGTGGTGCACACCAGCACGTCGACCTGGCCGTTGACGAACCGGTGCATGACGTCCTCGAGTTGGTGTTCGCTCATTTGGCCGTGGCCGATACTGATTCGTGGAGCGTGAAGCGTGGAGCGTGGAGCGTCGTCGCTGAATAGCCGACTCAGCCGCTCGGCGACGGCGTCGATGCTCTGGACGCGGTTGTGGAGAAAGTAGACCTGGCCGCCCCGGTTCAACTCGCGTTGGATGGCGCGCTTGATGAGCCGTTCGTCGTACGGCGCGATGATGGTCTCGACGGGCAGGCGGTCTTGCGGTGCCGTTTCGATGGTGCTCATGTCGCGGGCCCCGGTCAACGCCAGGTACAACGTGCGCGGAATCGGCGTGGCGCTGAGCGTGAGCACGTCGACCAGTTTGCGGAGTTGTTTGAACCGTTCCTTGTGCAGCACGCCGAACCGCTGTTCCTCGTCGATGACCACGAGCCCGAGGTTCTTGAACGTCACGTCGGCGCTGAGCAGGCGATGGGTGCCGATGATGATGTCCACTCCGCCTTCGCGCAGGAGTTTCACCGCTTTCTTCTGTTCCCGCGGCGAGCGAAAGCGCGACAGCATCTCGATGGTGATGGGGAAGCCGGCCATGCGTTCGCGGCACGTGTTCCAATGCTGTTCCGCCAGCACCGTGGTCGGACAGAGAATGGCCACCTGGAACCCGTTCATGACCGCCTTGAACGCCGCGCGGATGGCCACTTCGGTCTTGCCGTAGCCGACGTCGCCGCAGATGAGTCGATCCATCGGTTTCCTGGATTCCATGTCGCGTTTTACTTCTTCGATGGCGGTTTCCTGATCGGGGGTCTCGTCGTAGGGGAAGGCCGCTTCGAACTCGCGTTGCCACGGCGCGTCGGGGGCGAACGCATGGCCTTCGAGCGACTGGCGTGCGGCCTGAATCTCCAGCAACTCGCTGGCGAGATCCATGATCGCGCGTTCGGCGGTGAACTTCTGGCGTTGCCAGAGCGCGCCGCCCAGTTGATGCAATTGCGGGATGCGTTTGCCGGCGCCGATGTATTTGCTGACGAGGTGCGCCTGATCGACCGGGACGTAGAGGCGCGCTTCATCGGCATACTCGATGGCGAGCACTTCCTGGCGGTGGATGACGGCCGGCTGCGCTTCGAACGGGTCTGCCGCCGGTGCGGCCACGTTGGCCTCGATGGTGCGCAAACCGAGGTATTTCCCGATCCCGTGCTGGATGTGGACGACGAAGTCGCCCTCCTGCAAGTCCGTCCAGTCGGTCGGTTGCCCCATTTGATGAAACTTGCGACGGGGCCGCACCAGCTTGTAGCGGCCGAAGATCTCCGCGTCGGTGACCACCGCCAGTTTGGCGTCGGGCCAGAGGAAACCCCGTGAGAGCGTGGAACCCGCCGCGGCGGGCCAGCGTCGGGCGTGGAGCGAAGAGGGAAACGAGCGGAATTGTTCACGCCAGAGTTCCTCGAAACGTTGGCGTTCGCCGTCGGTGCCGCAAAGGACGTGCAGCACGTATCCCTCATCGATCCAGCGGCGCAGTTGGTCGAAGAACTCCCGACGCATCCGATCCGCCACTTCCGGCTCGGGCGCCCGCGCCTCGAGCGGCCGGAACGCTTCGAGCGATACCAACCGGAGGTTGAGCGGGCCGGCAGAAACGGCCGGCGTCGCCAAGCTCTCGGTTGCGATGGCTTCGGCCAGGTGAACCTGCTGGAGCTTCGCGCCCAGAGTCTTCTCCCACGGCTCGAAGAATGGATCGGCATCGGGAATCTGGCGCGCGTAACTCGCGGCGGCCTCGGCCAATCGCTCGGGTTCGTCGAGCACCAGCAAAGTACCGGACGGAAGCAGTTCGAGCAATGAGACCGCTTTGTCGGGCGTCCGTTTGAGAAGGCCGACTTCGCCCGCGGGGGTGACGAGGACACCTGGCAGTTTGTCGCGCGATTGTTGTGAGGCGGCGTCGAACACGCGGACGGATTCGACCTGGTCGCCGGCGAATTCGGCCCGGACGGGGTCGTCGCGCTCGAGCGGGAAGAAGTCGACGATGCCACCGCGGTGCGCCATGTCGCCGCGTTCGTTGACCTGGACCTCCGGACTGTAGCCGCGCTCGATGAGCGCAGACAGCAGCGCGTCTGGTTCGAGAGTCTGTCCGACCGAGAGCGGAAAGCGGAGGGCAGAAAGGGCGGCAGCGGAGAACGTGCGCTGGAGGAGAGCCTGGACCGACGCCACGATCACCCAGTTGTCATTCCGAGCGGAGCGAGGAATCTCACGCCCGTGATCGTGTGTGAGACCGTTCGACTTCGCCCCGGCATTCGTCGCGTCTTCGCTCAGGCTGACAACCTTGGACAGGACGCGGAGCCGATCCGCGATTGTATCGGCGTGGGGAAGGACGTCTTCGTGCGGCAATGTTTCCCACGCAGGGTAGAACAGCGCGTCCGGAGCGAATGCCTGAACGTCGTTGAAGAATGATTCTTGGGATTTGAGGCCGTCGGTGACGACGAGGACGGGGCGATTTGAGATTTGCGAGAGCAGGGCGACGACGAACGGCTTGGCGGCGTCGGCCACGGAATTCAGGCGCAAAAAGTCCCCTGCATTGAGTCTCCGGTTGATGGGGGGTACCCACGGAGACCCCCGCGCGGCATCGAACAGCCGATTCTCGGTCACAAATTGTCCGACTCGTGTCGGTTGGAAAACCTTACCAGCAGTCGCCGATGCGCGCAACCGGCGGCAACGCGACCGCAATCCGCAGGGCCTCAGGGAAACATGACGGCGCGGTAGAACCTTTGGGTCAGACCTGTCGCTGACGCGTCGATTGCCTGTTGGATGCTCCCGCCGGTCATGTTGTTAGTCAGAGTGTTCCAAGTGGCAGGGCTGAGGCTATCGGTATATTCGACGCGATAATTCATGCCGGTAACCGTCGTGAAGCTGACGCCCATGCTGCTCCCGATGGGGCCGACGGCGGTGATCTGTGGGGCGGGTGCGGCCAGGATTAACGCGTTGTAGGCGTCCACTTTTCCGTAACCCCAGGTCGGGTTCGGTGTTGGGCCCGTGAAAGAGTCCGTGCGGGCCGATTGTTGGAGGATGGACTTCACGGCCGGAGCATCAAGCCTCGGGTTCAATTGCAACATCAGCGCGACGACGCCCGTCACGATCGGATCGGCGGCGCTCGTGGCACTGGCCCGACCGTACAACCCGCCGCCGTCTTGAATGAGATTGAACCGGAACGTGTGCCAGTAGGAGTTGGTTGCATAGCTGGTAAACACGCTGTCGCCCGGCGCACAGACGTCCACGCCAACCCGTCCGTCGAACGTTGGGCCGGTGCTACTGCCCTGCCAGATGTTACTGACCGACTCACCATCGACGTAACGTATGAATCCGTCGATATCCGTGTAATTGGTGCGAACAACGTAGTCGCCCGTGCATATGTTGTTGAAGGCCGTGGCGCCATCCCAGATGTTGCCCGGTGCCGCGAAGTTCAGGAACTGATTGAGATTGGCAGACGAATTCCAGAACTGGGAGGGATTCAACGTGGCATCGAATCGGCCGCTGCTGACCGTCGAGCCGATCAGGCCGACCGTGTAGGTGCCGAGCGGGCCATCGAGGCGCATATAGATTTCGCGTTTGCCATCCGCAGCGTTGTAGGGGTCGACGTTCGAGCCGTAGTGGTAGTAGGTGAAGTCGGGCGTCTGGTGAGAATCAAAGCCGTTGTTGTCGGATGGCGAAATGAACGGGCCGTAGTTGTTGGTCGGCGACTGGATCGTTACATCGAATCGGTCGTTGCCGAAGTACCACAAATCCAGGACCGGAGACCCGATGTTACCCTTGGTGATTTGCAGCAAGTTGGTTGCTCCCCGGGCGACCTGGCCGCCCGCGCGGTTGGTCATGCCGCCGTCGTCGCCCGCGCCGGTCAGGAAAACCAGTCCTGGTATTCCCGGTCCGACGGTGCTGTCGATCGCTTGGCAAAGGGCGCTGGTACCGTCTGTTGGACCCGCTTGCGAGCCGAGGTCGAGGGTCATGACGCACGGCATACCCAGTTCGCGGGCTTTGTCGCGGACAAAGTCGATCGCGACCGGGATGCGAGACAGATCGAAGAAAGGGGCCTCCGCCGGTTGATCGTCGTGCGCGGGCGCGCCATCGGATGTGATTTTCACGACGATGATGGAAGCATCGGGCGCGATCCCCCGGTATTTCTGGCCGACGCTGTTGCGACCGTTGCCGCAGGCGATACCAGCGGCGGCAGTGCCGTGGCCCACGGCGTCGCGGGTGGCAAGGCCCGGCTCACCGCTCAGCGCCGCGTTAATCTGCGCCTCGGTATAGATCGTGCCCATGCCGTAAGTGTTGCCGACGGCATTGGAACCGGTGTCATCGGTCAGGTCGAAGATATACTTGATGCGCGTCGCGCCGTTGGTGTTCCGAAAATCGTCATTTCGCCAGTCGATGCCGCGATCCATGATTGCGACGAGCACACCTTGTCCGGTGACGCCGAATCGGGCAATCGCATCGTCTGTACGCGTCTCCATGCGCACCCGATCCATGGCCAGGCTGGGAAAGAGGAAGGCTGACCACGCCGCAACGAGAGTTATCGCCAGCGTGCAGCCCTGCGTACAACGATACGTCGCCGTATGTCGCAAATACATAGAAGCCACGACCCGCGCCCGGTCACGGCGACTCTACATCGCATGCAAAACGAACGCAAGTTACCGAGGGGGCAGATTGCGACGCCGATACTTTCCGCCACTACAAATTCAACCGCTTGACGTTTTCCAGCACGTGGTTGGCCGACTTCTTGAGCTGGGCGAGTTCATCGGCCGTGAGCTTCAGTTCGACGATCTTTTCGCCGTCGTTGGCGCCGAGGACGGCGTCGCGGTCATGATGCGGCTTGGACCAAGGCATGCCGCACGGAGGACGGCAGCTTGACCGGGTGAAACCAGTCTTCGGGATAGAGATAGTCTTCTCCAGATTCGTCGATCACGCGGGTCAGGCCATGCTTGGCGGCTTTTGCGTCCGCCAAGACTTGATAGACCTTCCCGATCTCCAGCGACGCTTGGTAGTCCTCGTTGTTCACGCAGACCGCGAATCGAATTCTCCCGTTTGCGCGTTTCATGGCGTTCAATCCAACAATCGTTTCACCTTCAATTCTCGACGGCCAATCCCGTGGGCCTCGTACCAATGTAGCTCAGCCCGATGAATTGTGCCATCGCCCAGTCGCACGGTGGCCCATCCTTTGCACTTACGCCACCGGTTCGCCCCGTAGCGTTTCCGCAGGCGTCGCAGGTCGCGGATCGAGCGGCCAACGGCAATCGTCTCCGCGTCGTGGATCGCTTCGACCAATTCAAAGTGCACGCGCGCACAATTCCAGCTACAAATTCAGTCGCTTGACGTTTTCCAGCACGTGGTTGGCCGACTTCTTCAGTTGGGCCAGTTCATCGGGCGTGAGGTTCAACTCGACGATCCTCTCGACGCCGTTGCGGCCCAGCACGCACGGGACGCCGACGAACATATCTTTGATGCCGTACTGGCCGGTGCACCACGCCGCACAGGGCAGCACCCGATGTTCGTCGTTCAAGATCGGGCGGACCATGGCCACCACCGAAGCCGAGGGCGCGTAGAACGCCGAGCCCGTCTTCAGCAGGCCGACGATTTCGGCGCCGCCGTTGCGGGTCCGTTGCACGAGGGCCTCGATGCGGTCCTTCGGCAGCAGCTCTTCAACCTTCACGCCGGCAACTCTGGCATAGCGCACGAGCGGCACCATGTCGTCGCCGTGGCCGCCGAGCACGATGGCTTCGACGTCGCGCGACGACACGCCCAGTTCCATGCCGACGAAGCAGCGGAAGCGTGCGCTGTCGAGCACGCCGGCCATGCCCATCACGCGGTTTTTGGGGAACCCGAGTTTAACGCCCGCCAGATAGGTCATGACGTCGACCGGGTTGCTGACGACGATGACGACGGCGTTGGGTGCGTGTTGGCGGACCGCCTCGCAAACGCTGCTGACGATTCCGGCGTTGGTCTTGAGCAGGTCGTCGCGGCTCATGCCGGGCTTGCGCGCGACGCCGCTGGTGATGACGACCACGTCGCTGTCGGCGCAGTCGGCGGGATCGTTGGAACCGCGGACTTTACTGTCGAATCCTTCGAGGCAGGCGGATTCCATCATATCGAGCGCTTTGCCCTGGGGCAGGCCCTCGACGATGTCGATCATGACCACGTCGGCCAATTGCTTTTCTACGATGCGCCGCGCGGTCGATCCGCCGACGAACCCGGCGCCAAAGATAGTCACTTTTAGCTTCATCAATTACCTCGCAGGTGTGGTTGGTTATGCGTCGCCAAGCCGGCGCCCGTTTATTGAAAAAAATCGTGGCAATGTCGAGCCGGAATTGCCGGGGCATGGAGGCGTTGACGGTGCGCGGGCGATATGGTAATTTTTCGGCCTGGTGAGTGTCTTCTGGAGACCTCCGTCGTGAACGTGTTGAACGAGAACGTATTGGTGCTCAACCGCCTGTGGCAGGCGATCAACGTCTGCACGGTGGAACGCGCCTTCACGCTGCTGTACATGGGCCACGCCGAGGTGGTCGTCGAGAACGGCGGCGAGTTCCAGACGTTTGATTTCCACGAGTGGCGCGATTTCACGCAGGACCACGACGGCGACGACGTGGTCCACACCGTCTCGTTCAAGATCCGCATTCCGCGCGTGATCCTGCTGCTGTTCTTCGACCGGCTCCCGCACAAGGAGGTCAAGTTCACCCGCCACAACATCTTCGAGCGCGACCGCAACACCTGCCAATATTGCGGCAAACGGTTCGACCGGCGCGACCTGAACCTGGACCACGTCATCCCCCGGGACCGGGGCGGCACGACAACGTGGGAGAACATCGTGTGCGCCTGTGTCGAGTGCAACACGCGCAAAGCCAACCGCAGCCCGCAGGAAGCGGGCATGCACCTGATCCGCAAGCCCAAGCGCCCGAAGTGGCGTCCGTTCGTCAACGTCACCATCGCGTCCGTGGCGCACGATAGCTGGAAACACTTCCTCGATTTGGCGTATTGGAACGTCGAGTTGGGCGAAGATGTGAAGTAAGGGCGGCTGCAGATTAGCGTTCTGTTCCGCGGACAATGTTGCTCCACGCATGGAGGGTGAATTGGACGACACCGAGATGGGAAGCGACGGGTTAAAGGTTTGCGAGTATGTTAAGTCGCTCCAACAGTTTGCGTTTGCCAAGCCCAACTACCCGTATGGTCACATGGGGGCGACCATACTGGACGCATCGCTTCAAGCGGGCTTGAAGTACGACCTTGTCGTCGAACCTCGCGTCAGAAAACTGATGCGATGCTACCCGCACTTCGTGACAACAAGCGAATTCTCCGCCCTATTGAAGATCGTTCCGCTCAACCAGATCGCCGAGTGGAAGCATGAAGAGAAGCTTTCGCGAATCCAAGCTGTTCTTAACCTCTTTCTCAAGGAGAACGTCGAAACAGAAGGTGACTTATTCGAGTGGATCAAATCGGAGGACAATCAAAGGAAGCTGAAAGAGTGTCATGGGGTGGGGGACAAGACACTTGACTACTACAAGCTGCTCGCAGGGCATTCGACGCTCGCGATAGACAGGCACTTGTACGCTTTTCTGGCCGAGGCTGCCGTGAAAATCCAAGACGGTGAATACTCAAGAGCCCAGGATATCCTCGCTGTGGCCGCCCGGTTACTAGATATTGAGCAGCGGGTCTTGGACTATAGCATTTGGAAATACATGAGCGATAAGTCGTCCAAGAAACAACGCTTTGGGGGCCACTGCCTCTCTTCAGGTGCGCAAACTCGTTGCGCGCCGGCCTCCTGACCGCGCTCTTTGACCGACCGAAGGTCCCCCCATCACGCCGTTTCGATTGCGCGAGGGCGCTGGGACGTGCTATTGTCTCGGTTGTGACGGCCAAACAAAAGATGCTCGAAGCCGTCCGGGCTTTGCCGGACGACGCGTCCATTGAAGACGCCATGCAACGGCTGTTGTTGTTGGCCAAGATCGAGCGTGGCCTGCAGCAGGCGGACGCCGGTCAAACCATCCCTCATGCGCAGGTGAAGGAGAAGATGGCCAAGTGGCTGAAGTAAGGTGGACGCCGCAAGCCTTGGGCGATCTGGAGGCCATTGCGGAGTTCATCTCACAGGATTCGCCCCATTACGCCAGCCTCTTCGTCATCGACGTATTCACCGCTGTGGAACGGCTGGGGGAGTTTCCGCTTTCCGGTCGGGTTGTTCCTGAGAAGAACGATTCGAAGGTTCGCGAAGTCATCCTGGGGAACTATCGGATCGTTTACCGCGTTCGCGACGACGTGGTGGAATTGCTCACCGTATATCACGGGGCGAGGTTGCTCGATCCGTCGAAACTTGGCTGAGCTGACCGGCCTTCCGCTTTGACACCCCTGTGCTTCGGCGATAGAATTCCGTTGTGGTCGCCAAGCTCGAACAATTGAAAACGCTTCTGCGCGGCTGCGGTCGGACGCTGGTCGCGTACTCGGGCGGCGTGGACAGCGTGTTGCTCGCAAAGGTGGCGCGCGACGCGCTCGGCGACGACGCGCTCGCCGTGATTGCCGATTCGCCGAGTCTGCCCCGACGCGAACTGGATGAAGCGCTGGAGCTTTCCCGTCAATTCGGTTTTCCGGTGCGGGTGATCAAGACCGACGAGATGGCCGACGAGAATTACACGAGCAACCCGTCGAACCGCTGTTACTTCTGCAAGACCGAGTTGTTCGGCAAGCTCGCGGAAATGGCGAGTGCCGAGGGCTGGCAGACGATTGTGTATGGCGAGAACGCCAGCGACGTGGGCGATTTTCGGCCCGGCGCACAGGCAGCCTCGGAATTCGGGGTCCGGGCACCGTTGAAGGAAGTCGGGTTGACGAAGGCCGAGATCCGCGAATTGTCGGCGAAACTCGGGTTGCCGACTGCCGACAAGCCGCAGATGGCCTGTTTGTCGTCGCGGATCCCGTTCGGGGAGCCCGTGACGCCCGAGGTGCTGGCGATGATTGAAGCAGCGGAGAACGTTTTGCGGGACGCGGGGTTTTATGATGTGCGGGTGCGGCACCTCGCGATGGGAAACTCGAAACTCGAAATTCGAGATTCGAACGGCGGCCGCGAGAGCGCGAAACAACACTTGGCCCGGATCGAGGTGGGCGCGGACGAGTTGACGCGGCTTCTGGAGGACGAACTGCGCGAGTCGATCACGCGAGCGTTGAAAGAGATCGGCTATGCGCATGTCACAGTGGATTTGCAGGGCTACCGGCGGGGCGGCGCCAATAAAACATTGGTGAAATCGGAGGAGATCTGAGCATGAACGGCAAGATAATCGCCAGCGGCGCGTTGAGTGCGGTGATCCTGTTGTCGGGTTGCGGTCGAGAGACCGAGCAGAAGCTGGAGCAGACCCAACAGCAATTGGCGGCCGCCACCAATGAAATCGCCGCCACGCGGGCCGAACTGGCCGAGGTCAAAACCAAGATGGAAGCGCAGGTCTCCGACCTGAAGCAGACCGTGGCCAAGTTGAGCGACGAAAAGGCCGACGCCGTGAAGAAGGCCTCGGTGCTCCAGAGCGAGCTGGCGAGCACCCAACAACAATTTCAACGGGAGAGGGCCGACCTCACCGGTAAACTCAAGGAAGTGACCGACCGTCTGACCGAGGTGGACCAGAAGCTGGCGGACTTGGAGAAGACGCACGCGACGACCGTGGCACACTTGCAAGCAATGCGGGAAGAGTACGTCAAATTGACCAATCAGAAGAACGCGCTCGAAGCGATGCTTCACGATTTGCGGTCGCTCAAAGAACAGATTCGAATTGTGAAACAGGACATGTACAACCAGCGGGTCGCCGAACGGAAGCGGCTCGACCGCGCGGAATATGCGATGGGCAATCACGGTTACCTGCTCAAGAACGGCTCGTGGGTCGCGCCACGGGTGCCCGGCAAGTACCCGCTCACGCAGGAGATTCATCTGCCCGAATGACCGACAAACCCCAACGGCTACGCATCGCTCACCGCGACTTCAATTCGCGGCTGATCATGGGCACGGGCAAGTTCGCCTCGGGCGAAATCATGGCTGCGGCCCTCGAAGCCAGCGGCGCGGAACTGGTGACCGTGGCGTTGCGGCGCGCCGATCTCTCGGGCCAGCACGGCAAGTTTGCGAATATCCTGACGTTCGTTGACGCGAAAAGGTACGTGCTATTGCCCAACACCAGCGGCGCACGCACCGCCGAGGAAGCCTGTCGTCTGGCGCGGCTCGGCCGCGAGGCGACGGGGTCGGCGTGGCTCAAGCTCGAGATTCATCCCGACCCGCGTTACCTCCTGCCCGATCCCGTCGAAACGCTGAAGGCGGCTGAGGTCCTGGTGAAGGAAGGGTTCACCGTGCTGCCGTACATTCATGCGGATCCCGTCGTGGCGAAACGACTCGAGGACGTCGGATGCGCCACGGTCATGCCGCTCGGTTCGCCGATTGGCAGTGCCCGCGGCATCGAAACGCGCGCCAGTATCGAGATCATTATCGAACAGGCAACCGTGCCGGTCGTCGTGGACGCGGGACTGGGCGCGCCGTCGCACGCCGCGGAAGCGATGGAGATGGGCGCGGACGCGGTACTGGTCAACACCGCCGTGGCTGTGGCGGCCGATCCGGTGCGGATGGCCCTGGCGTTCAAGGCCGCGGTGGAAGCCGGCCGTGCCGCCTACGAGATTGGACTGGCTCCGAAGCGGAGGGACGCCGAGGCGACCAGTCCGCTGACCGGATTCCTGAACGAGCCATGAGTTTTGCCTCGGAGTTCAACAGCTTGGCGGTCGCGGAACTTTCCGCGTTCGCCCAGAACGCCACGGCGGGCGACGTCGAAGCGGCGTTGGCCCGCAGCGGGCGGCAGCGAACTTCGCCCAGCGATTTCGCCGCGTTGATTTCGCCGCGAGCGGCCCAGCCCCAGTATCTGGAGGCGATAGCGCAACGGGCGCATGAGCTGACGATCAAACATTTCGGCCGGGTGATCCGGTTCTTCGTTCCGTTGTATCTCAGCAACGAGTGCATCAACATCTGCAAGTATTGCGGGTTCTCGCGCGACAATCCGATCCTGCGGGTGACGTTGACGCTCGAGCAGGTGGTGACGGAGGCGCGGTATCTACGCGACCAGGGGTTCCGGCACATCCTGCTGGTGGCGGGCGAACACCCACATTTCGTGTCGGACGATTATCTCCGCGACTGTGTGGCGCGGCTGCACCGGGAATGGCCGAGCATTTCGTTGGAGGTCGGGCCGCTGGAGGTCGAACAGTATCGGCCAATCGTGCAGGCGGGCGCCGAAGGACTCGTGGTGTATCAGGAAACGTACGACCGCGGCATTTATGACGCCTTGCACGTGAGCGGGCCGAAGAAGGATTTCGAGTGGCGGTTGGAAACGCCGGAACGGGCGTACGCGGCGGGCTTTAAGCGGCTGGGGATTGGCGCCCTGCTCGGCTTGGGACCGTGGCGGAATGAAGCCGTGGCGCTGGCGGCGCACACGGCACACCTGCTCCGGAAATGCTGGATGTCCCAACTGACCATCAGCGTGCCACGGATGCGGCCTGCGGCCGGCGGATTCAAGCCCGCGGTCAATGTAAGCGACCACGAGTTGGTGCAGTTCGTGTGCGCCTTGCGACTGACGTTTCCCGAGGTGGGAATCGTCTTGAGCACGCGCGAGTCGCCCAAACTCCGTGACAATTTAATCCCGTTGGGTATCACGTTGATGAGCGCGGGGAGTCACACGGAACCGGGCGGCTACACGGGGCAGGGGAGGGAAAAGTTGCACGTTACGAAGGGTGGGCGCTTTGTGAAACCACCGATGCCCGTGATCGAGTCGGAGGGCGAACACGCCACGGTTCAATTTGAGATTGCGGACAATCGCACGCCGGCGGAAGTCGCGGTGCGGTTGGAAGAGATGGGCTACGAGACTGTCTGGAAAGATTGGGAGGGAGCGCTGAATGGCGTCTGAGCGGGCAGCCGTACGGGCAAATGGACAACGGCGGGAGATAGACCTGCCGTGTTCGGTGGCCGATTTTGTACAAGGTTGCGGCTGGAAGACGACTCAAGTGGTCGTCGAGCACAATGGCGCCGTGGTCGGTCGCCAGGAACTCGGCCGCGCCATGCTCAAGGATGGGGACCAACTTGAGATCATCGTGCCCGTGGCAGGCGGCTGACGTCCTTCACGCGCGAGTTGCCTGAAGTACGCATCGCTCAGGTTGTAAGCACACTCGAGACAATGGGGAGCCGCTCGTCGGTGCAACTGGTTTTGGATGGGCGAAGGCCGTTGTAGCTCTAGCGACTATCGAAATCCTCGCCGGCGACCTCCTGCACTTCGTACCAAAGTGCGGTTCGAATACCTTGGTCGGCAAGCAGATGCTTCTTTACGACCCGGACAATTGGGCGTCGATTCTGCCAGAGCTGGTCGCTTGTGTTTTCTAGCAAGGCCTTGTTAATTCGGAGGCTGATTATCTCCAATATGCCAAGTTCAGATAGATGTCGCTCTCCCCATTTGACCTCGTCCGATAACGCTTTCAGATCGGCCCGTCCCTCCTTGGTTACCAGATCGAGGACCTCCGTCCACAGGACATAAGGACTCTTCAATTCATCTAATGGACGCATCGATAGGGAGATACGACTGTAATTCCAGTCCTTGTCCGGACATAACGCCAGCGTTTCATTGAGCTTGGTTACCACTTCCTCAGGGGTGGCGTCCATCGGCCGTTGTAGCATCTTGTTCATAAGGCGGTACGTAGAGATGAAAAATCTAGTTGCATTCCAGCGCGGTCAATCTATAATCTCTCGGCGTCAAAAGAACTTAACGGATTCAGGAGTTTGCACGTTCTTCAGAGGGGTTCCCCACCCCCACCTCCTTGGCGTGCAACTCCTGAATCTGATTTTTTTTGTGTTGAATCCCTCATCGGTAGTGTAAACGGTGTTTCTCTCTGGCTGACATCCGTATGAGGCGACGGCCTCGGTCCCCCGAACGGCTGCCGTACGCGAGAGGGTGTGCGACACGTTCGCCGTAGAATCGCTGGCTGCCAGCCGGACAAGACTGTCGTGCGGGACGCCGGCGCTGTGATGATTCATGTTGGCGGGAATCCCGTAGTTGATAACCCGTATGTTGTGGTTCGGGGGAGAGGGATTCGGTAGCAAAGGTTTTCGAGCTGTGCTCATCGGATCACTTTGTGGGCGCGCCCCGGCACAGGGCGCCGTTGCGCCGTGCAATCCCCGAGACGTAATAACATCGGCGATGCGCCGAATGCTGAGAGCGAGGCCAGCGATCTTTCCCTTGGAGGCGAAGCGGGCGGCAAACCGCGGGAGGAGCTTTCGAGCTTGCGTTTGCCATACCCTTCACCTACAAGGTGAGCCGAGAGTAGTCAAGAGTTGGTGATTCTCAACTTCAAATTCTTTCGGCGAGGAGATTTATGGGTCAGGTCTACACCGACATCACCAAGACGATCGGCCAGACACCGTTGGTGCGGCTGAACCGGGTGGCGGCGGAACTCGGGGCCGAGATCGCTGTCAAATGCGAGTTTTTCAATCCACTGAGTTCCGTCAAGGATCGCATCGGCGTGGCGATGATCGAGGCTGCGGAGCGGGATGGACGGATTGGCAAAGGGTCGACGATCATTGAGCCGACCTCGGGGAACACGGGAATCGCCCTGGCGTTCGTCTGCGCGGCCAAAGGGTATCGCTTGGTCTTGACCATGCCCGAGACGATGAGCACCGAACGGCGGGTCTTGCTACGGATGCTCGGCGCGGAACTCGTTCTGACTCCCGGGGCCGAGGGAATGCCCGGCGCGATCCGCAAGGCGGAGCAACTGGCGAAGGACAGCAAGAACGCGTTTGTGCCCCAGCAATTTAACAATCCGGCCAACCCCGAGATCCACCGCCGCACCACCGCGGCCGAGATTTGGAACGACACCAATGGCCGGGTCGATGCCATTGTGGCAGGTGTCGGCACCGGCGGCACCATCACCGGCGTTGCCGAGGTGATCAAGGGCAAGAAACCCGGGTTCAAAGCCGTCGCCGTCGAACCCGCCGACTCGGCAGTCATCAGCGGGGGCAAACCGGGACCGCACAAGATCCAGGGTATCGGGGCCGGGTTCATTCCCAAGAACCTGAACACCTCGATCCTCGACGACGTCATCACGGTGACGAACGACGACGCATTCGCCATGGCGCGGCGTCTCTCAAGGGAAGAGGGCATCCTTTGCGGAATTTCGTCGGGGGCGAACGTTTGGGCGGCGATTCAATACGCCCGGCGCCCCGAGAACAAAGGCAAGCTCATCGTCACCATCGCTCCGTCGACGGGCGAACGCTACCTCAGCACGCCACTCGCGGCCGAGGCCCGTGCTGAAGTCACCAAGAACGCGTAAGTGCCGATGGTGAAGACCGCTCTCCTTTTTGCTGGGCAGGGCAGCCAGACTGTCGGCATGGCGCGCGACCTGTGCGACCGATTCGAAGGCTGCCGCAAACTGTTCGCGCGGGCCAACGAGATTCTCGGCCGCGACATCACGAAAATCTGCTTTGAAGGTCCCGAGGAGGTGTTGACGAAGACCGACAACGCGCAGCCGGGCATCTTTCTTACGAGCCTGGCCTGTCTGGAAGCGCTGCGATCCCAAATTTCCGATCTGAAATTCGAGGCCACGGCCGGGTTGTCGCTGGGTGAATTCACGGCGCTCACCGCCGCCGGGGCCGTGAGCTTCGACGACGGCCTGCGCATGGTGCAACTGCGGGGCCGCTTCATGCAGGAAGCGTGCGACGCCACCAGCGGGGGCATGGCGTCGATCATCAACATGGACGACGCCGCGCTGGCGGATGTCTGTCGTGAAGCCGACGTAGATATCGCCAACATCAATTGTCCCGGCCAGGTTGTCATCTCGGGCGACAAAGCGAAAATCACCCGGGCCGTCGAGTTGGCCAAAGCCCGTGGCGCGAAACGCGCCGTCCCGCTCGTCGTCGCCGGCGCGTACCATTCCCGGCTCATGCAGGGCGCCCGGGGGAAGGTTGCCAACGCGCTCGCCGGCCTGCCGATGCGCGATCCGCGAGTGCCGGTGGTGTCCAACGTGACCGCGCGGCCCGCAGCCGGCGTGGCGGAGATCAAGGACCTGCTCGTTCGTCAGGTCACCTCCCCGGTCCGCTGGAGCGAGTCGATGGAGTGGTTGGTTTCGCAGGGATTCGCCCGGTTCATCGAGCTGGGCCCCGGCAACGTGCTCGGCGGTCTGATGAAACGCGTCAACAAGGATGTGGAGATGCTTTCCGTCAGCGATTCCACGACGTTGGACGCGGCTGTGAAGAGGGTGACGGGATAGCTCCGGGATTTTTACCGCGATTCATGTTGACAAGCGGGCGCGGGGCTGGCTAGGAAAGCCGCGTGCAAAAACTCTTGGAGAACCGGGTAGCAGTGGTGACCGGCGCAGGTCGCGGCATCGGAGAAGCCATTGCGCGGCGGCTGGCGGGCGAAGGCGCAGCGATTGCGGCCTGTGATGTGATGCTGGAGAACGCCCAGCAAGTGGCCACCAGTCTCGCCAAGGGCGGGACCAAGGCCAACGCGTACGCGGTAAACGTGACCGACAGCCAGCAGGTCAAGGAAGTCTGCGACAAGATCGTGGCGGATTTCGGACAGGTGGACATTCTCGTCAACAACGCCGGCATCACACGCGACGGTTTGTTGCTGCGGATGAGCGACGAGGATTGGGATGCGGTGCTGGGAGTGAATTTGAAGGGCGCGTTCTTGTTTACCCGGGCGTTGTCCCGCACGATGTTGCAGCAACGCCGGGGCGTGATTGTGAACATCGCCTCGATTGTCGGCGTGATCGGCAATGCGGGACAGGCGAACTATTCGGCGTCGAAAGCGGGTTTGATCGGGTTTACCAAGACCATCGCCAAGGAACTGGCCTCGCGGGGGATTCGCTCCAACGCAGTGGCGCCGGGCTTCATCCAGACGGCGATGACCGACAAATTGAGCCCCGAGGCCAAGAAGGCACAGACGGATTTCATTGCGCTGAAGCGCTTGGGTTTGCCGGAAGACGTGGCCAACGTGGTATTGTTCCTGGCCAGCGACCTGTCCGGCTACGTGACCGGACAGGTGATCGCCGTGGATGGCGGGCTCGCGATGTGAGCCGTGGTGGGCGTAAACAAAACTTTGACAACGCAGCAAGTTTTCGCATAAACAAACGAACGTCCTTTTTGAACCAGGAGGAAGCCAATGGCAGATAAATCCGTAGCGGACCGTGTGAAGGAGATCATCGTCGAGCAACTCGGCGTCAACCCCGATCAGGTGACCCCCGAAGCGAAATTCATCGAAGATTTGGGCGCGGACTCCCTCGACACGGTGGAATTGGTGATGGCTTTTGAAGAGGAATTTGGCGCAGAGATCCCCGACGAGGACGCCGAGAAACTTCAAACGGTCGGCGACGTCATCAAATACATTGAGGAACGCGGCGAGAAGTGACGGGATGTTTGTGCCCTGCACGAAGCGGGGCGACGATCAGGGGATCCGGCCGGCTTGTGGGGCATAAAGTAGGTTGCTATTTCGGGCTTTATGCCCCACTTTTTTCAGGCTTTTACCGACCATGAGCGAACGACGGGTTGTCATCACAGGCATGGGAGTCCTCACACCGCTGGGCTGTGACCTGGAGGTGTTCTGGAAGAACCTGCTCGCAGGCAAAAGCGGCATTGCCCCCGTCACCCGCTTTGACCCGACGAATTTTGACTGCAAGATCGGTGGCGAGGTCAAGGACTTCAACCCCGAAGAATTCATGCCGGTCAAGGAAACCCGCCGCACCGACCGCTTCACCCAGTATGCCGTTGGCGCCGCGAAGAAGGCCGTCGCCGATTCCGGCCTCGACCTCTCGCAGGCGGACGCCAACCGCATCGGCGTGCTCATCGGTTCGGGCATCGGCGGCATGGAAACAATTGAAGAACAATCGGCCATCCTGCTCAAGAAAGG
Source organism: Verrucomicrobiia bacterium (assembly GCA_035515475.1). Lineage (GTDB taxonomy): Bacteria > Verrucomicrobiota > Verrucomicrobiia > Palsa-1439 > Palsa-1439 > DATJBF01. Next base: position 52,934 of record DATJBF010000045.1, on the reverse strand, counting down.
CCCCAGCCGCGTCTCGCCGTTCATGATCCCGATGCTCATCGTGAACATGGCCAGCGGCTACGTCTCGATGCTTCTCGGCGTGAAAGGGCCGAACCTGGCCGTCGTCTCGGCGTGCGCCACGGCGACCCACGCGCTCGGCGAAGCCACCCGCGCCATCATTCATAACGACGCCGACGTGATGATTGCGGGAGGGACCGAGGCGGCCATCACGCAGTTCGGTTACGCCGGCTTTTGCGCGATGAAGGCGATGAGCACCCGCAATCACGAACCCGAACGCGCCAGCCGGCCGTTCGACGCGCAACGCGACGGGTTCGTCATGGGCGATGGTGCCGGCGTCTGTATCCTTGAATCCCTCGAACACGCGCGGAGACGCAACGCCAGGATTTATTGCGAAGTCGTCGGCTACGGCATCACCGGCGACGCCTATCACATGAGCGCGCCGGCGCCGGAAGGCGAAGGTGCGGCCCGGTCCATGTCGATGGCGTTGCAGCACGCCCATTTGAATCCCGAACAGGTCGATTACATCAACGCGCACGGCACGTCGACGCAAGTCGGCGACAAGTGCGAGACGCAGGCCATCAAGACCGTGTTCGGCGCGCATGTCAAGCAACTGGCCGTCAGTTCCACCAAATCCATGACCGGCCATCTTCTCGGGGCGGCGGGTGCCGTCGAGACCGCCGTGTGCGCCCTGGCGATCCGCGACGGCATGGTTCCGCCAACGATCAATTACGAAAACCCCGATCCCGATTGCGACCTCGATTACGTGCCGAACCGGGCGCGCGAAATGACGGTCTACGCTTGCGTCAACAATTCTCTCGGGTTCGGCGGTCACAACGCCACCCTCGTCGTCAAGAAGCACGAGTAAATTCAACTTGCAACCCGCGGCGCGCTCCTGTAGATTCGCCCGCCCTGACCCATGAGAGCAAAGATCCATCCTGAATACGTCGACGCCGTGATCCACTGCGCCTGTGGCAACGTCATCAAGACCCGGTCCACGCGCAAGGATATGCGCATCGGCATCTGCTCCAAGTGTCACCCGTTTTTCACGGGCCAGCAGAAGTTTGTCGATACCGCGGGCCGCGTCGAGCGGTTCCAGAAGCGGTACGCCAAGAAAACGAAGTAGCTGCTTTCACGAAAACATCACGCTACGGATCATCAAGCGCGATGTTTTTTTCTTTCTGTCATGAACCATCGAACTGCAACTAAGAGCAACTGGTAGGGCGCGACCGCCGGGCGCGCCGCGAGCGATGAACGCATTGCCCAACATCGACAAGTTTCGCAAGCGAGCGGTTGAATTGGAAACCGAGCTCGCCAATCCCGCGGTCTATGCCGATCAACGGCGCGCCGGCGACCTCGCCCGCGAACTCCAGCGTCTCAAGAAGCTGATCGCCGACTACGAAGCGTGCAGCAGCGTGCAGAAGCAGATCGCGGAGAACCGGGAACTCGCCGCGTCCGACGACGCAGAAATGGCCGCATTGGCCCGAGCCGAACTGGACGAGCTGCAGCGGAAGCTGGAGGGGCTCCGACACGACGTGGAGATCGGCCTCGTCCCGCCCGACCCGAACGACTCGCGCAACACGATCCTGGAAATCCGCGCCGGGGCCGGCGGCGAGGAAGCCGCATTGTTTGCCGCCGACCTGTTTCGCATGTACTCGAAGTTCGCCGACGCGCAGGGCTGGAAGGTCGAAGTCATGGACACCAGTCCCAGCGAACGCGGCGGGTTCAAGGAAATCGTGTTCTCCGTGCAGGGCCAGGACGTGTACAAAAAGATGCGCTACGAAAGCGGTGTCCACCGGGTCCAGCGCGTGCCCGAAACCGAGGCGCAGGGTCGCGTTCATACCAGTACCGCCAGCGTCGCGGTCCTGCCCGAAGCGGAAGAAGTGGACGTGCAACTGAAACCCGAGGACCTGGAAATCACCGTCTGCCGCGCGAGCGGGCCCGGCGGTCAGGGCGTCAACACCACCGACAGCGCCGTGCAGATTCATCACAAGCCGAGCGGATTGATCGTCCGCTGCGCCGATGAACGGTCGCAGTTGAAGAACAAGAACAAGGCGTTGCGCGTCCTGCGGTCGCGGTTGCTCGCCCACAAACAAGAAGAGGAACAGGCCAAGATGACCGCCGCGCGCCGCAACCAGATCGGCACCGCCGACCGGTCCGAAAAAATCCGCACGTACAACTTCCCCCAAAACCGCGTCACCGACCACCGCATTAATCTCACCATCCAGAATCTGCCCGCCATCATGGAAGGCGATCTGAGCGGTTTGATCGACGCGTTGATGACCGACGACCTCGCCACGCGCCTCGCCGAGACGACGGCGTGACCGTTCGATCCACCTGGATTGTGGCTGGCATCCCGCCGCCTTTGCGTGCATATCAAAACTGTGATTGACGAACGGGCCATCACCCGAATGACGCAGCAAATCGCCGCCGCGTATGTGGACACGCAAGCCATCCAATACCGTTTCGTTCCCGAACCTCGATTAAAAACGACGGGCGAGGGTTACATGAAAAGTCTTGGCGCGGCTGAGTTTGCCAGCCGGAATGAAACGGTAATGTTGCTTCCCAAGAAATGGCTTGAGCCGATCCCGTGGGACGTGGTCGAGTTCATCAATCAGTCGGCGTGCACCCGGGGCCAGGCGCAATTCGGTCACACGTCGGACGGGTATGCGCAAGCCCGGCAACTTTGGGAACAAGCGATGGACCGGGCCATATCCTTGGAAGAAGCCCTCGACATCTGCCTGCGCTGTCGTCGGCTCGCCCCATTTCTGAATTTCAACGTCAACACCTTTGCGGGTATCGCCAAGGCCATGGTGCGTGAAATCCTACCGCATCTCGGCCCGAAACTTTCGCAAGCCTTCGAGTCCGTCGTGGGGCATTACGTGGCCGGCACGGAAGGGCATGAGGCCCTGGTCTCAGTGGTTGAGGAAGTGAAACGGAAGCTTGGTTGCTCAACATAGGCCCGATAGAGATGGCTGCGATCTCATGCCAAGAGTTTCTGTAGACATTGATCCAGCGCTTGACCATGCCGTGTCCATTTGGACGCAGGAAGAATGCTATCGCTTCTACGTTCGTCAACGACGTCTCTACTGTAGCTACATGGAACTGCTCGACCTATGGCTGCAGGCACCAGTTTGCGTGGATTGCATACAGTCTGACCCATTCGAATGCCTGCGGCTACCCGACATCGGACCCGAGGCATGGGAGGAGGACATTCTCATTACGGTAGGAGAGACGACACTGACTCAGACACAAGTGCTGTTACTGAAGAATCCCGATTTCGCTTTCGAGTGCAAGAAGTGTGGTCGTTCCCTCCGTCCGTGGAACGGTGATGAAGTGTATGTGGTCGATAACCACGTCGAAGGGTATTACGGACTCCCCATGGAAACGCCCGGGAAACGACAGCCCTCTGGGCGACTTCGCAGACGAATTATCAAATTGTACGGAAACGAATGCTTCAAGTGTGGGTTGTCGGGTCGAGAGACGAAGCTGCATATCGACCATATTCGCCCACAAGCCTTGGGTGGGGACGCTGCGTTTCGAAACTTGCAGCCGCTCTGCGAGAAGTGCGGCGGAGAAAAAGGTAATGCTGAGCCGAGCGAGAGGGCCGTTTACAACACTATTTATTTTGGGCCACAACCTTCAGACGGATACGAAGGGCTCTTTTGGTGAGCTGAATCACGGGCCTGCGGGTTTCACCTTTTCACCGATTTGCTGATTCATGTATTCTCCCGCCGTGCGCATCCTGGACGTCATCAACAAGACCACGCCGTTTTTCGAGAAGCAGCGCATCGAGAGCCCCCGCCTGAACATCGAGTTGTTGCTGGCGCATTTGCTGAAGAAGAAACGGCTCGATCTGTACCTGGAATTCGAGCGCGAGTTGGATGACGCGACGCTGGAAAAACTGCGGGAGATGGTGAGGCGACGCGCCGGGGGAGAACCGGTGCAGTACATCACAGGGGAGACGGAGTTTTGCGGACTGAAGTTCATGGTGGACAAACGGGTGTTGATTCCCCGGCCGGAGACGGAGTTGCTGGTGGAGACGGTGCTCGAAAGGTTGAAGGCGGAAGGTACCAGTCACCGATTACCGGTCTCCGATCGCCGATCACCGCTCACCATCCTCGACGTGGGGACCGGCAGCGGGTGCATTGCCATCGCGCTGGCCAAGAAACTACTGGCTCCGGGCGGAGACGTGCGGGCCAGATTTTTTGCGACCGACGAGAGTGCGGAGGCGTTGGCGGTCGCCCGGGCCAATGCAAAAACTCACGAAGTGGAAAAAAACATTGGCTTTTTTCAGGGCGATATGTTAGAGGCGTTGTCCAACAGCTTGCGGGCGGACGTGATCGTTTCGAATCCGCCGTATGTCGCTGATGGGGAATTAGCGAAGTTGCCCAAGGAGGTTAGAGACTTTGAGCCTGTACGCGCGCTTGCGGCGGGTGAGGATGGACTCAAAGCTATCCGACGCTTGGTGATGAACGCCAAGCGTTTCATGTCTCCCTCCGGGTTTGTGGCGCTGGAGATCGGCGCGGGACAGCGGCCGGCTGTCGAACAGTTGTTCGAAAACAATGGCTGTGTCGTAACCGAAGTCGTCAAGGATTTGCAGGGGCACGAGCGTGTGATTGTCGCCGTGCCGAAGAAGCAGGAGTCATGACGGAGTAATGGAGTGGCGGAGTGATGGGTCAGGCCGGGGAACCTGACAGACCACCAAGGCTCCTGGTTCTCCACGACTCCAAGTTTGCGACAGTGCGTACCAAGGAGGGGGCAGTGGAAAAGATCATCATCAGTGGGGGAAATCCGCTCCGCGGGACCGTTCAGATCAGCGGCTCCAAGAACGCCGCCCTACCCATCATCGCCGCCACGTTGCTGACCAGCGAACCCTGCGTCATCCGCGGCGTGCCGAATCTCAGCGACATCCAGTTCATGTGCGACATTCTGCGCTGGCTCAGCGTCAAGGTCACCCATCACAAGGACGACGGTGTTATCGAAACCCGCGCCGGCCATCCACTCGGAGTCGCCCCCTACGAACTCGTCCGCAAAATGCGCGCGTCGATTTGCCTGCTCGGGCCAATGCTCGCCCGGCTCCACAACTGCAAGGTCTCGTTGCCCGGCGGCTGCGTCATTGGCGATCGCCCCATCGACCAGCACATCAAAGGCCTCAAACGCCTCGGTGCCGAAGTGGTGATCGAAAACGGCTACGTCCACGCCCGGTGCAACGAATTGACCGGTAACGACGTGTTCATGGGCGGACGGTTCGGCTCGACCGTGCTCGGAACGGCCAACGTGATGATGGCCGCGGTGCTCGCCAGCGGGACGACCTGGATCGAAGGCGCCGCGTGCGAACCGGAGATCGAGGACCTGGCGAATTTCCTCGTCAAGATGGGCGCCAAGATCAAAGGCGTCGGCAATCATATTCTGGAAATCGAAGGCGTCCCGGAATTGCACGGCGCCGAGCACTCGATCATTCCCGACCGGATTGAAGCCGGCACGTTCATGACCGCCGCCGCCATCACCAACGGCGACATCGAAATCAAAGGCGCCCGGGCCGAACATCTCTGCGCCCTGCGCGACAAGTTGGAAGAAGCGGGCGTTACCGTCGAACGCATCAACGGTTCGATTCGCGTCAAGGGCAATGGCGATTTGAAGCCCGTGGACGTCATTACCATGCCGTACCCCGGTTTCCCGACCGACATGCAAGCGCAGATGAGTGCCGTGATGACGGTCACGCCGGGTATCAGTGTGATCACGGAAAAGGTGTTCCCCAACCGGTTCATGCACATCAGCGAGATGGCCCGGCTCGGAGCCGATGTTTCCCTCGAAGGCAGCAGCGCCATCGTCAAGGGCGTCAAACACCTCAGCGGCGCGCCCGTGATGGCCAGCGACCTGCGGGCCAGCGCGGGGTTGGTGTTGGCCGGACTGGTGGCCGAGGGCGAGACGGAGGTCAACCGGATTTACCACGTCGATCGCGGCTACGAAGGCATCGACCACAAACTCCGTCAACTCGGCGCGAAGATCGAACGCGTCGCAGAGTAGGACGGAGGAAGGAGAGCGGGAAGCGTAGAGCATAGAGACTCTCGCTCGGCAGTAAGGACGCATGATTACAATGAGAAAGCGAACGAACGATGTGGCGTTGAAGACCGAGCGGGGCCCCTCGGGCCATGCCGAGCGCGCGATTATCGCCACCCCGGATGTGTTGCGCCTGCTGGGATCGCAGGTCATCGCACAGATCAATTCGGCCGGCAGAATGCCCAGGCGTCTCCCATCGATCCAAGAGGCGAATCGCCGGCGTTTTGTGGTCGACCCCTGACGTCGCTGACCCAAGTTCCCCCCTCCTAATTTCCTTGCCCTCTCTCGTCTCACCGTCGATATTGCGCGCGGCGAGTGGACCATGTTTGATTCACTTTCGGACAAGTTGCAGGGCATTCTCAAGAACCTGCGCGGGTACGGCAAGCTGACGGAGAAGAACGTTGCCGACGCGTTGCGCGAGGTGCGTCTGGCCCTGCTCGAAGCCGACGTCAACTACAAGGTCGCCAAGGATTTCATCGAACGCACCAAGCAGCGCGCGCTCGGCCAGGAAGTTCTCGCCAGCGTCACGCCGGGCCAGCAGATCGTCAAGGTTGTGTACGACGAGTTGGTCGAGTTGATGGGGGGCGATGCATCACAGGCAGGGACGCCTGTGCCACCGAAGCCTGGCCAATCACCAGTCGCCGCCTCCTGGCTCATGGTCGGGTTGCACGGCTGCGGGAAGACGACGACGTGCGCGAAGTTGGCGAAACTGCTGGCGAAGCAGGGGCGCAAACCGTTGCTCGTGGCGTGCGACGTGTATCGGCCGGCGGCCATCGACCAACTGGAGACGCTCGGCAGACAACTGCAGATTCCAGTTTACTCGCTACGCGGGGAGAAGGACGTGGTGCGGATTGCCAAGCAAGCGACCAGCTTCGCGCAGGTGCAGGACCGCAACGTGGTGATCTTCGACACGGCGGGCCGCCTGCACATCGACGACGAACTGGTGCAGGAACTCGTTCGGATGAAGACCGCGCTCGCACCGCAGGAAATCCTGTTGGTCGCCGACGCGGCCACCGGGCAGGAAGCGGTCAACATCGCCGAGCATTTCGACAAGGCGCTCGACATCACCGGCATCGCGCTCGCGAAACTCGACGGCGACGCGCGGGGTGGGGCGGCGTTGTCGATGCGGGCGGTGACGGGCAAGCCGATCAAGTTCGCCGGGGTCGGGGAGAAGCTCGACGACCTGGAGCCGTTCCAGGCCGAGCGGATGGCGGGCCGGATTCTCGGCATGGGCGACGTGGTGGGGCTGGTTGAGAAAGCGCAGGAGACATTCGACGCCAAGACGGCGGAGGAACTGCAGAAGAAAGTGGCCGACCAAAGCCTGAATCTCGAGGATTTCCTGTCGCAATTGCAGCAATTGAAGAGGATGGGGCCACTGGAGAATCTGCTTGGCATGTTGCCCGGAATGGGTAAAATGCCCGACCTTGGCGTTGGCGAGACGCAACTCAAGCGCATCGAGGCGATCATCCAGTCGATGACGCCCGTGGAGCGCCGGCGCCCGGAGATTTTGAACGCCAGCCGGCGGACGCGCATCGCCCGGGGCAGCGGCACCAGCGTGGCCGAGGTGAACGATTTGCTGAAGCAGTTCAATGCGATGAAGCGGATGATGAAAGACATGGGCAAGATGCAGAAGGCAATGGCGCGAAAGGGCGTGTTGCCGAAGTTTGCGCGGTAACCGGAGCGGCGCTCGATCAGCGCCGAGGTGAACGGAAACAGGAACAGCGGTCGTAGACCGCCGCTACAGCAGGAGACCAACAGTGGCAGTACGAATTCGATTGCGTCGAGTGGGAACGAAGAACGTCCCAGCCTACCGCATTGTGGTGGCCGATGGACGCAGCCCGCGCGACGGGCGGTTCATTGAGAATATTGGGACGTACGATCCGCGGAAGGCCGGCGACAATTTCAAGGTGGACCTGGAACGCGCCAAACAGTGGATCCAGAAGGGCGCGCAACCCAGCGACACCGTGCGTAGCATCCTGAAGAAGGCAGAACGGGCGTCCAAAACGGCCTGAACGGGCCGGCGGTTGTCTGTAGCCGCAGTGTAGGCTGCGGGCGGAGCTCGCGCCCGGATTACGGGGTGAACTTCGGCTACGGTTGTAAGCAGGAGCGACATGAAAGCGTTTGTCGAATACGTGGTCAAGGCGTTGGTCGATCATCCGGAACAGGTCGACGTGCGGGAAGTGGACGGGGACCGTGTCGTCGTCTTCGAGTTGCGACTCAACCAGGGCGACATTGGCAAGGTGATCGGCAAAAGCGGGCGCACCATCACGGCCATCCGCACGCTGCTTACCAGCGCGGCGGCCAAACTGGGGAAACGGGCCATGCTCGAAATCGTCGAGACCGGCGGACGGAGCAGCTCCGAAGAAGCGCCGCCGCCGAGCGAACCGCCGCCCGAGCCGACGGAATAACCGCCGTAGCGACCGCGAAAGCCGGCGATGGAAATTGACGTTCTGACGTTGTTCCCGCGCGTCTTCGAGGGGCCGCTCGACGAAAGCATCCTCAAGCGCGCCCAAGCCCGGGGATTGGTAGCCGTCCGCGTGCACAATTTGCGGGAGTTCACGCACGACAAGCACCACGTCGTGGACGACAAGCCGTACGGCGGCGGCCCGGGCATGTTGATGAAGCCCGAACCGATCTTTGAAGCCGTGGAGAAGTTTCGCCGGGAGAACTCGTGCGTGGTCCTGATGACGCCGCAGGGCGCGCCGTTGACGCAGACCCGGGCGATGAAGTTTGCGCAGCAACCGCACCTGGTCATCATCTGCGGCCATTACGAAGGTGTGGATGAACGGGTGCGCGAGGCACTCGTGGACGAAGAGGTTAGCATCGGCGATTACGTGCTGACCAATGGCGCCCTGGCCGCGGCGGTGTTTGTGGACGCCGTGGTGCGGCTCGTGCCGGGCGTGCTGGGCGACGAATCGAGCGCCGACGATGATTCGTTTGCCACCGGGCTGCTCGAAGGGCCCCAGTACACGCGGCCGCCGGAGTTTCGTGGCATGCGGGTGCCGGATGTGTTATTGAACGGGCACCACGAGGAAATCGCCCGCTGGCGCAAGGAGCAGGCGAAACAGCGGACGCAGCTGCGCCGGCCGGATTTGCTGAAGTAAGAGTAGAATGGGCGTCACGCCCGTTCGTGTGGATTTGGACCAGAGGCTGGACAGCATCGGACAGGAGCCGGACATGAATGTGATTGAGAAGATTCAACAGGAGCAGTTGCGGACGGACCTCGTGCCGTTCAAAGTGGGCGACACCATCAAAGTGTACTCGCGGATCAAGGAAGCGGATCGGGAACGCGTCCAGATGTTTTCGGGCATCGTGATCAACAAACAGGGACGCGGCGTCGCCGAGACGTTCACCGTGCGCCGCATCAGCTACGGCGAAGGTGTCGAACGCGTGTTCCCGTTGCATTCGCCGTTCATCCAGAAGATCGAGATCGAACGGCCGGGCAACGTCCGCCGCGCCAAGCTCTACTACCTGCGCAAACGGATCGGCAAGACGGCCACCAAGGTCGAAGAAGGCTAACCAACAAACTTCGCCCCATGCTCCGGTACGAAAAGAAAGCGTACAAGAACGGGGCGGAGATTATCGCGGGAATCGACGAGGCTGGACGCGGACCGTTGGCGGGCCCGGTCGTGGCGGCGGCGGCGATCCTGCCACGGACGTTTCGCCGACACAAAACGCTCACCGACTCGAAGCAACTCACCGAGCAACAACGCGAGGAAATTTACGCCGAGCTGACGTCCATGCCCGAGTTCTACTGGGCGGTTGGCGTATCCGACGTTGACGTGATCGACCAGTACAACATTTTGCGGGCAACCTGGCGGGCCATGCAGATCGCGCTGGATGGCCTGTACGTTTATCCCGACCACGTGTTGGTCGACGGATTGCGCGTCCCGCTCATGGGCGTGAAGCAAACGGCAATTGTGGGGGGCGACGCCAAAAGTTACTCGATTGCGGCGGCCAGTGTCGTTGCCAAGGTCACCCGCGACCGGATGATGCTGAAGCTGCACGAACAATTTCCCCAGTACAACTTTGCCCAGCACAAGGGCTACGGCACCCCGGAACATCTGGCGGCGCTGGAGCGGTTCGGTCCGTCGCCCGTGCACCGCAAATCGTTCGCCCCGGTCCGGCAAACAGTCGAGCCGGTCCAGGTCGAGTTTGCCATTGGATAGGGTGCGTCCGTCGGGGCGTCCCTTTGTTCAGCGTCGGTCTCGCTTCGCGCGACAAGGGATGCCGTCGCCTCAACAGGGGACAGCCCACTCCATGGTCGCATCTTGTTAGACCGTGTCCCGCCCGCTAGAGTTGCGCGCATGGCGTGGAACTGGTTCCGCAGCCGGGCTCGCAACCCCACGGAGCAGCTCGTACTCGGCGAACGCGGGGAAGATTTTGCTGCGCGGTTTCTGCGACGCCGCGGCTACAAGGTTCTCGTCCGCCGGTTCAAGAGCCGCGGCGGCGAGATCGACATCGTTTGCCGCGACCGCGACTGGCTGGTGTTCGTCGAGGTCAAGACGCGTGAGACCGAAGAGTTCGGCGCGCCGAGCGAATCGGTGCAACGCGAGAAGCAACGTCATCTGAGCAAAGCCGCGCTGGATTATCTCCGGTTGCTCGACAACCCGCGAATCCACTGGCGATTCGATGTCGTTGAAGTGCTGTTGCGTCAGGAAGCCCGGCAACCCGACGACCTTCGTCTCATCCGGAACGCGTTCGATTTGAGCGAACCGTTTATTTACTGATGGTTCACCACCGAGGGCACGAAGTCCACGAGGCAAGGTTATTCCGAACCTGCGGCGGGTTGGACTACGACACGTGCTCGATGTTCGAGGTGACCAACTCGATCTCGTCGCGCTTGAGGGACAGGGATTCGGCGAAGAGTTGTGCAGACCTGGTTTTTATCAGATTGTCGAGTCGGTCCTTGTCCAGGGTTTTGCGGCCCGCGCGCAACGCCACTCGCAGCTCGAGGAATGATTCTGCGCTGCCCGGTGTCTCGGCGACTTTCAGGACCACCTGGTGGAGCTTGCGCAACTCCGCCTCGTCGTTCGTCCGCCAGCGGATCTTGAGCCTGAAATCTCTGGCCTCGGAATAATGTGTCGGCACTACCTTCGTCAGCGGTTCGCCGTAGAGCAGTCCCTTGGACTTCGTGCAGATATAGCACTCGCCGAGATCGGTGCGGCCAAGTTGCTTCAGTTTCATGAGCGAGACTGTGTGACGCCACCGTGGACCCGACGCTAGGGTAACCTACTAATCGCAAACGTCAATAGGGAGAAATCCCGGGCCGGAGACGACGCAAAAAAACGCAATCGACATGGGCGCGGGTCTCGTGTATCACCAACGGCGGAGAAGCCAAGAGAAGCCAGGAGAAGCCATGCTCGCCAAGGTTCATTCTGCGGCAGTCTTGGGCATCGATTCGTACCCGATCGAAATTGAAGTCAACGCCGGTTGGGGTCAGCCCGCCGTCATCATCGTCGGACTGCCCGACGCCGCCGTGAAAGAATCTCGTGATCGGGTGAAGACCGCCATCGAGAACAGCGGGTTCAAATACGTCATGGGCCGGACCACGATCAATCTCGCGCCCGCCGACGTGAAGAAGGAAGGCCCGAGCTTCGATTTGCCCATCGCCATCGGCATCCTCGCCGTCAGCGAACAGATTGTGGCGCCGAACCTCGACGAATTCACCATCGTTGGCGAGCTGGCGCTCAGCGGCGAAGTGCGCAGCGTCAACGGCGTGTTGCCGATTGCGATTTGCGCCCGCGACCAGAAGAAGCGCGGTCTGATCGTTCCCGCCGACAACGCGCCCGAGGCTGCAGTCGTGCAGGGGATCGACGTGTATCCCGCCCGCAACTTGCGCGAGGTGGCGGAATTTCTCGGGGGCAAGCCCGCCAAAGACACGGCGGGCAAGCCCGCCAAGGACTCGGCGAGTAAACGCGCGCTGGAGCCGCTCCGCGAGGATCCATCGCAGATTTTCCAACAACGGCGCAACTACGATGTCGATTTCGTCGACGTGAAAGGCCAGGAGCACGTGAAACGCGCGCTCGAAGTCGCCGCGGCCGGCGGCCACAACATTCTAATGATCGGCCCGCCGGGCAGCGGGAAGACGTTGCTGGCGAGACGGGTGCCGACCATCATGCCGCAAACCACGCTTGATGAAGCGTTGGAGACCACGAAGATTCACAGCATCACGGGACTCTTGCCGAAAGGACAGGCGTTGGTCGCGACCCGTCCGTTCCGCGCGCCGCACCACACCACCAGCAACGCGGGTCTGCTGGGCGGCACGGCCAATCTCACGCCGGGCGAAATCAGTCTGGCCCACAACGGCGTGCTGTTCCTCGATGAGTTGCCGGAGTTTCATCGCGACGTGCTCGAAGCGCTGCGCGAGCCGCTCGAAGAAGGCCGGGTCGTCATTTCGCGTGCCACCGGCACGATGGCGTTCCCCGCCAACTTCATGCTCGTGGCCGCGATGAACCCGTGTCCGTGCGGGTTCTACGGTGACCCGAAACGCGAGTGCCGGTGTTCGCCGAACATGATCACCAAGTATCGGAACAAGATTTCCGGGCCGCTGCTGGATCGCATCGACATCCACGTCGAAGTGCCCGCGGTCAAGTACAAGGAAATGGCGGGCGGGGCAACGGGCGAAGTGTCGGAGAAGATTCGGGCGCGAGTCGAGGACGCGCGGGCCATCCAGCGCGGACGGTTTGCGCATGTTAACGCGCGAATTGCGCCCAAGGAGATGAAGGAGTTTTGCCAGCTTGACGAGGAGTGTCAGCAGTTGCTGAAGATGGCGATGACCGAGTTGAGCCTGAGCGCGCGGGCCTACGACCGCATTCTGAAGGTCTCGCGCACCATCGCCGACCTCGGCCGCAGCGCCTCGATCCAATCCGACCATATCTCCGAGGCGATCCAATACCGGTCGCTGGATCGCCAGATGTGGGTCTGAAAGGTGCCTGTGGGGTCACCCATTCCCGTTCATTTCCGTTCCCAAACAATTGAGGTTCTTGCGCTGACTCTTTCGGATTTGAAAATTTCCTGTCCATCCTCCGAAATGATCAGTTGTATCCAATCCGGACTGTCCGAATTCTTTTGGACGATGCAGCTTTTGATGGAATCGCCCCAAAAGGCCTTGCTGATATTTCCTTTGCCGCTGAGGTCTTCTTTGATTTCCTTTCCATTTTTCACATACACATAGGAACCGGCGAACGTCCCAGCGTCCGGCATCGCCGATCCCATCACCAACACATTGATGCTTTTTGCCCTGATTGCCGGCAGGGCGGTTTTTTCCTCGATGGTACTCGCAAGGTAAAAGACGCCGTCTTTTGTGCCGTACGGCATCTTCACCGCATTGCCTTTCTCAGTGTACTCCACATCCATCATGCCAACGGCGGCCACGTTGAGTAGGTAACGGACTCCATTCAATTCATTGGTTGGTTGGAAATCAGCGGGCAAACCGGACAATTTCACGGCGGCAATGTTGTGGTTGCACATATCTGCAACAATGAAATCACCTATGGATTTCATATCCTTGGAGACACCCTGTTGGTTAAAAAGCGACAAGACGACGTTTTTCTCTTTTGCTTTCAGCGCCGACTCCAACAGGCTCCGTAATTCTTCCGCCGAAGCCGGAGGCTTGTTAGCAAACGCCGATGGCAGATCAGAGTTGACACTCGGTCTTGAACCCTCGGCGGGCAACGGCTCACCGGATGATGACGCGCCCGTGGACCGGAGGTGGGCCAAGAATCTGCCATCGTTCTCGTCAAGACTCTCCGCTAATTTGTCCGGTTCAGCTTGGGTGCTCGACCAGCGAATAATCTCCGGATCAAACGGCGGTTGGCCGTTTTGCGACGTCCACCATTTCCCCCAGGCTTTCCAGTCCTTGCCGAAATTCTGTCCCGTCAAGCGCACGAGTGAAATCTGTGCCCACCAACGCGTGTTCACGTTGTAGTGGTAAAGCAGATAGATCAGTTCGGGCACAGATTGCTTGTCACCGAGAAGGCCGAGCGCCCGGACGGACCGCCAGCGGTCGTGATTGTCCCGTTCCCGGCGGTCGAAGGCCATCTCCCGGAGCGCGGACAGGGTCTTGGTGGAATACTCGTCGAGCGACCCGGCGAATTTGCGGTCGGTCCATTGCGCCACCAGCCGCTGGTCTTCGTTTAACAGGTTCCCAGAAGGATTTGATCTGACAAGGTCAGTTGCCGCGGTCGTCGAGGTTGATTGGGGAATCTGAGCACGAAGGCCTTGGATCTTAGCATCAAGGATGCGTACCGTTGCCCTGCCCTCAGCGATCGACTGCTCGGAAGATATTATGTCGGCTTGCACTTTGGCGACGTCGGGATTGGGGACAGTTACATATTTGCCAGTGAATCTCGACCCCGAGTAGATGGGTTCTCGTATCTGGCGGGGAAGAGTTTTGAGCTTCGTGTGCAGGCCCGCCAATCTTCCTTCCGCACCGGCGATACTGACGGCAAGCGAATCACGCTGCGTTTGAAGATCAGCCAGTTGTTGTTGAATGGATTGCAGCTTGTTCTCCCGTTGTTGTTGCAGTGATTGTAGCCTCTGCTCCTGCTGTTGTTGTAGTGACAGGAGATTCTTCTCCGCTGGCAGCATCCATCTGCCGGCGAATTTCACTTTACCGCTCTCAAGATTGGCGGCTTCGGCTTTCCAGTCGGCAAGTTTGCCGCGGATTTCCTCGACATGACTTGAGTTGGGATGGTCGGACAAGAACTTCTCGAATGCATCGATGCCTTGTTTGTATTGGGCGGCGGTCAGTTCTTGGGATGGGTAGAGTTTATACTTGTCGAGGGCGCAGTAGGCCGCTTGCTGTGCCTCTTGTTCGGGCGTATCGCGGACGATGGACTTGACATCGGATTTTTGCAGTACGCGAGTGAAAATGATCGTGCGGTTTTCATTGGCCATTTGGAGACGGATCTCCGCGTCGGTTTCGGAGAGGATCGTGCCTTCCATGATCTCTCCAGAATTCATTGTGATTGTAGCGGCAAATGCGACAGGGGTCTTGAGTGGCAGTAACAGCCATGCTAGCCCGACGGCAACGGCAAGCCTCTTCATAACTGGCCTCCTACCTTTTCACCCGTTGATTGTCTTCGATCAGCCGGAGCGTCGACGGCCACTCCGCCCAAGACTTTCGGTTGTTCATATGTCTATAAAGCAAACGCAACGGACGGTTACGAAGGCGACACGGGCCGGGAATCGGTCAGGGTGCCTGTTGCTTCAAATGTCCGATGAATTTGCGGTCCCTTTCGTCAAAGCTCTGAGCCAATTGGCCCGGTTCAGTCTGCGTGCTCGACCAGCGAACGATCTCCGGATCAAATGGCGGCTGGCCGTTCTGGGCATTCCACCAATTCCCCCACGCCTTCCAATCCGTGCCGAAATTCTGTCCCGTCAAGCGCACCAGGGAAATCTGCGCCCACCAGCGCGTGTTCAAGTTGTAGTGATAAATCAGCTGGATCAATCCAGGCACGGACTGCTTGTCGCCGATAACGCCGAGCGCTCGGACGGCCATCCACCGGTCGCGGTTGTCCTTTTCCCGGCGGTCGAAGGCGATCTCCCGCAACGCCGGCAGTGCCCGGGTGGAATGCAAAGCCGCCAGCGTGTTGATCGCCTTGTAGTACTCGTCCGAACGCGGCCCCTTGAGAGCGTCAATCAAACGTCGTTCCAGCTCAGCACGCTCGCCAGTCGACCAACCGTCAAAAGTGCGCGCGTCAAAGAACCTGCTGTATTTGCGGTCAGTCCATTGCGCCACGAGACGCTGGTCTTCATTTAACTTGTTCCCAAAAGCCTTCGATTTGGCAAGGTCGGTGGCCGCAATCGACGGAGCGAGTTTCTGGGCAACCACATGTTCCGGGACCCGGATCAGAGGGGGTGAGGCAACGACGGTTGCGCGCCTGCGCATCATTACAATGCCAACGGTGATCGCAATCAAGACCAACACCACCGCGGTGAACCACCCCCAGAATCGTCTGGGTTGCCGGGTTGACAGCGGGGTGCCCGCGACGGGCGGAATGGGCGAGGGAAGTCCAGATGGTTTCTTCGTCACGCCGAAAATGTCTTCGTAAGCGTACATCAACGCCGCTAAAGCGACGGGAGCCGTAACCAGAGAACCCACAACAAACACCAGCATTCCTGCCAGCTTAATCAGCGACAAAACGATGATGAATCCGAAAAACTTCCACCAATGTTTGGAGACTGTCTTACGGCT
This sequence comes from Verrucomicrobiia bacterium, assembly GCA_035515475.1. Classification (GTDB taxonomy): domain Bacteria; phylum Verrucomicrobiota; class Verrucomicrobiia; order Palsa-1439; family Palsa-1439; genus DATJBF01. The sequence goes on along the minus strand of DATJBF010000045.1, from coordinate 36,673 downwards.
CAACCCCATGGCCCGCCAAAAGCCGAGTCGTTTGTCGATGACCAGAGCCAGTGTGAAGATCCACGCAATCACAAAATAAAGGCCGGGTAATATCAGGCAAAAAAATCCGGCGATCGTGAGCACCGTTGTAACCAGACTGGCGAGGAAGAGTGGCAGGAACACACTGCTGAAACCGGAGAAGGCGGTTCCCAGGCCCGGTTGCTCGCCGCGGATTCTCTTCAGGAAATACAGGCACAATCCACCCAGGAGCGGGCCGTTGACTACAACCCCGATCAAGGCGGACAGGGCGGCCGCTCGCAACAACAGGATCAGCGCCGTGACGCCCGCGACCGGCCAAAAATTGCTTCGCACCAAAGCCCAGCCACGGCGCAGGCAACTGCCAATGTCCAACGTGTAATCGCCCGCCAAAATCTCCGGGGCGAACATTGCCGCGTTCGCTGTCGGGGCGGTGGTGCCGGCAATTGTCTCCACGTCCGTCTTGACCTGACTGGCCTGTTGGTAACGACGCTCCGGCTCCTTTTCCAGGGTGCGCAACACGACCTCATCCAGCCGCACGTCCACCTGCACTTTCTGTGATGGCGGCTGAAATTTTCCAATCGGGAGTTCGCCGGTAAGCAATTCGTAAAACACCACACCCAGCGAGAAAATGTCCGCCCGGTGATCCACGGTCTGTGGACGTTCCAGTTGCTCCGGTGCCATGTAATGCGCCGATCCCACCACGTCTTTTGCGCCGGTCAAGGAGATGTCCTCGGGCGCCTGGTCCAGAATCTTGGCAATGCCGAAGTCGGCGATCTTCACCCGGCCCTTTTTACCGATCAGGATGTTCTCCGGTTTGATGTCGCGGTGAACGACGCCTTCGTCATGCGCGAACTGGAGCGCCTCGCAAATTTGCACGACGATCCGGAGCGCCTCCCACGGGAACAGTTTCCCGGACTGCACCACCTGCCGCAACGCAAGGCCATCCACGTATTCCATGAGGAAATACGGCATGTCGCCAGCCTGGCCGAAATCATAAACGGCGACGATGTTGGGGTGGTTGAGCCGGGCGAGCGCACGCGCCTCGCGGTTGAAACGTTCGGCAAATCCGGGATCTTCGGCACTCTTCGGCGGAAGAATTTTAAGCGCCACGAGACGGTCGAGGGCTGGCTGCCGAGCCTTGTACACAGCCCCCATCCCGCCCTGGCCCAGCAACTCGATGATTTCGAGCTGCGGAAAAAGTTTGGCCAACTGCCCAACGGGTGGTGGCACAAAGACTGATTTGCCGCCCCCGAGTTCTTTTCCCCCCTTGGTTTCAAAACCGGATTTCATCAGGCACTCAGGGCAGAGGCCGTGAGGCGCCTCAGGAACCACCGGCTTTCCGCAAATGGGACAAACCCGGGTCGCATCCATAATGGTTCTTCTGCCCTATCTATAAAGGAAAGCGGGCGGCAGGTTACAGCGGAAACGACAAGCCATTTTTGGAGCAGAACGCTTGTGCACGGCAATCAGCTCATCGTCTGGACAGCACGGCAAACAAATAACGTAGTTCTTCCTCAACCTCTTCCGGCGTCGCGACCGTGTGGGCGATTTCATCCCGGAGCAATTGACGATACCGCTGGCGCAGCCGATGCACCGCCACTTTGACCGAGCCTTCAGTCATCGCCAGCCGCGACGCCAACGCTGCATACGGCTGCGCCGTGCGTTCGCCCAGCAGGCAAGGTTTTAACGCTTCGAACAATTTGGCCTTACCGTCCCGGGCAAATTCAGCGCTCAGCCGGTTCATGACTTGGTCCAACACCGCCAGCGCCCAACGCCATTCAAAACTCTGCTCCGGAGTGAGATTGTCGGCCGGTTCCCGGGCGCAGCGGGTTTCCGCTTCATCGCGTTGCAGGGACACGATCCGTCCGCCCCCGCGCTTTTGCGTTCGAGCTTTGTCCCATTCGTTTGCCAGAAAGTTGCTCATGCTGGTCAGCAGGAACGAGCGAAAACGACCCCGTTGCCGATCAGCCCGTTCCAGCCACTTGCGCTCCAACAGCCAGGCAAAGAACGCTTGGGTCAGGTCTTCGGCGTCGGCTGGGGAGTAGCCGCGCCGACGCACATACGCATAGAGCGGGTACCAATAGGTTCGGCAGAGTTGCTCCAGGGCGTCCTGTGCCTGCGGGGCATCGCTGCGCCCCGCCGCCAAGACCACCGACCAGTGTGTGGTTGCGAAGACGGGCTGATGGCCGGCTTGATTACCGGCGTGGATTGCCCCATCCGAACTGCCTTTACCGGAAACGCTCAACAGCTGGAGGCTAACGCATCGCGCCCGGCAAAAGCAAGCCAGGGCGGCCAAACCCGGCTGCAGCCCGACGATCCAGTCCGAGCACATCGCCGAGGCGATTCAATACCGCTCGCTCGAACGGCAGATGTGGGTGTAGGATGTGCGGGCTGGGGATGGCCCGGCAAGAGATGTGGGGTCCGGTAGGGCTGCGCGGCCGCACATCGGACGCGGGTACCCGTCCCTACCACAGACCGGACACCGGTCGGACGATTCTTGAATCCAAAATGGCCGTTCAATGCGTCCCACGTACAAAGAGGAGAACGCCACTTAATGAAAAACACATTCCGAAAATCGATTGCTGCAGTTCTGTTTCTGGTCGCGTTGACACCGATGCGAGCGCCGGCAATGGCGCGCGTGTACGCCGATGAACCGCCCACCGATGCCGTCCTTGCGACTTCCGAGCCGGTAACCCAGCCCAACGCTCCGGCCACAAAAGCCAGTGAGACCAACATCCCTTTGTCCGAAAAGGCGACCGTCCGGATCGACAGGTCCGGTGTCCACATTGGCGGACCGCATCCGGTGGACATCAACGTGCCGTCCTTGGCGCATCATCGAGCGGACAACGCGATGGGGATTGATGTGGTGGGGATCGTGGGAGTCGTATTCGGGTGCACGGTTCCCATCGCGATTGTCGCCATCGTGTTCTACTCCCGCCATCGTCGTCTCAAGATGCATCACGAGACCATACGCGCCATGGTCGAAAAGGGAATGCCCATACCCCCGGAGATGGCCGCCGGCACCCGAGGCGATCTCCTGTTGGGAAATAGCGACCCGCGCCCGGGACGCAGTGATTTTCGGGGCGGCCTGATGCTGGTCGCCATCGGAGCGGCGTTGCTGATGATCGCTGGCAAAGTGGGATGGATCCTGGTGTTTATCGGCACTGCGCGTTTGGTTGTGTGGTTGATTGACGAACGAAATCCGAAAGTCTAAAAGCCACACGGAGCGCCGTGTCCGTGACCGACGCCGATCTCATCGCCCGGGTGTTGGCCCGCGAAGACCATCATGCCTTCGCGGAGTTGGTGCGGCGCTATCAGTCGCCCGTGCGCGCCTTCTTGGCGCGCATGGCGCGCGGCGATACGCATCTGGCCGATGACTTGGCGCAGGAGACGTTCTTGAAAGCGTGGCGAAAGTTGCATACGTATCGCGGTACAGCACAGTTCTCGACGTGGCTGTTCGGGATCGCGTTCAACGAATTTCGCAGCGCAGCGCGACAGCGGAAGGAATTGACGGTGGATGACGTGGACGAATTGCCGGCGGAGGCGACCCAACCGGCGGCCGGTTCGGGCAACGATTTGCGCCTGGATTTGACTGAAGCGTTGAAACGGTTAAGTTCCAACGAGCGGGCGGTCGTCGTGCTTTGTTGTCAGAACGGGTTGTCCCACGAAGAAGCGGCCAAAGCGTTGGATTGTCCGCTCGGTACCGTGAAAACCAACGTGCTGCGCGGGAAAGAGAAACTGAAACGATGGTTGCAAGGCTATCAGCATTATGAATCCGCCTGAAGACAGGCAATCGCCTGATAAACGGGATCCAATCGACACGATGTTGCGCGAACAGAGCACCTACATCAACGATGACGGTTTCACGCAACGCGTCATCGCCGCGCTGCCGCGACGCCGGCGGACCTGGCTACGCCCGGCGTTGTTGCTCGGGTCGGCAGCCATTGGCTGGGTGCTGGCGGTTCTCTGGTTGCCGTGGAGGAATCTGCCCGCAGTCGATCTTTCCGCGCTGCTCTCGCTGAATCCTCAGGTGCTGACGCCGTGGGCGCTGGTGCTGACGGTGGCGGCGTCCCTCGTGTGGGCGATGGTGGCCGCCATTCAGTGGGACGATTGAGCCCCGCGCCGCGCGTACTGCACGAACGCACATTCGGGGCCGTCTTCGCGCGCAATCTCCTGCCATTGGCTGCGGTCGTAGTCGGGAAACTTCGTGTCGCCGGTGACGGGCCGGTGCACTTCGGTGAGGAACAACTTGTCGGCGACCGGCAGAGTTTGCCGATACACTTCGCGGCCTCCAATCACGAAGACGATCTCCTCGCGTTGCTTGCGGCAGTGATCGAGCGCGGCGTCGAGGCCATCGAACTTCAACACCTCGGGCGGCGTGGCAAAACTGGGACTTCTGGTCAGGACGATGTTCGTGCGGCCAGGGAGCGGTTTGCCGATGGACTCGTAGGTCTTGCGTCCCATGATGATCGGGTGACCCATCGTGAGACGCTTGAACCGTTTGAGATCGCCGCTGATGTGCCAGGGAATCTTTCCCCTGTCTCCAATCGTGCCGTCTTCGGCGATCCCCGCGATGAGTATAATTGTCATTTGGAGTGCTGCGGCTTGACGCACCCTTGCTGTACATTCACGCCGTCAAAGGAGGGCAAAGCGCCGTCAAGCCGGCGCACTCCAAGTCGCTCAATCGCCACCGGCCTCATACCGCCACCTTGAATTTGATTTTGGGATGCGGGTGATAATCGAGCAACTGGAAATCCTCGAATCGCAACTGGTCGATCGGTTTCTTCGCGATCACCAGACGCGGCAGCGGACGCGGTTCGCGTTTGAGTTGTTCGCGCAACCCGGACACGTGATCGTACTCGGCGAGACCGCTCTCGGGACTGGCGGTATAGATGTGGGCGTCGACGATCGTGTGGCTGAACCGACCGACCGTGAGACCGACCTCCTGGGCGAGCATCTGGGTGAGCGTGGCGTAACAGGCCAGGTTGAACGGAATGCCGAGCGCGATGTCGCCCGAACGTTGCGTGAGATGACAGCACAGTTTGTCGTCCTGCACGTTGAACACGAAGCTGTAGTGGCAGGGTGGGAGTTTGCTGGTGCCGGCATTGCCGGGTTCCCACGCGGTGACGACCATGCGGCGGCTGTACGGTTCCTTGCGCAACGCGTCGATGACGAATTGGATCTGGTCGACCTCGCGGACGCGCCACTCACCGTCGGCGTCCTTGTATGGACTGGGAAACCGTCGCCAGTAACGGCCGTAAGCGGTGTCGAGATTCCCGTCGGCATCGGCCCACGCGTCCCAAATCTTCGTGTGCTTGCGCAGGTTGCGAATGTGATCTTCGCCCGAAAGATACCAGAGCAACTCGCGCAGGACCGCGGGCCAGTTGACCTCCTTGGTGGTGAGCAGCGGGAATCCTCGGGAGAGATCGACCGTGTAATGCGCGCCAAAATACGAAATCGTGTCGATTCCCGTGCGGCTCTTCTTCAGTTTGCCCTGGTTGAGGACAAGCCTCACCAGATCCAGATACTCTTTCATGTTCGTGAAACGCCTCGCCGCGCGGATTGTAACGACGCGACCAAAAAAATCCAACGGATTTGTGCGGATGCATTTGTAGCGGCGCTCTACGAGCGCCGATTCGGCGGTCACAGACCGCCGCTACAGCGCGCAGCACATCATTCCTCGGGTGGCTTGGACTCTTTCCGCACGACAAATTGCCTTTCCCTTGCTAGAACAGGCAGGGATTGCACCATGAACCGCGAGTTGTCGGCCCTGACCGGGCAAGAGTTTGACGTGTTGGTCATCGGCGGCGGCATTTTCGGGGCCGGCGTGGCCCGCGATGCGGCCTTGCGCGGCTTGCGGGTGGCGTTGGTCGAACAATCCGACTTCGCCAGTGGTACATCCAGCCGGTCCTCGAAGCTCATCCACGGCGGCTTTCGCTACCTGGCGCAGCGCAACTTCCGGCTCGTCTTTGAGTCGTGCCGCGAACGCCGCATTCTCCAGCGCATCGCGCCGCATCTCGTGCATCCGTTGCCGTTCCTGTTTCCGATCTATGCCGGCAGCCCGGTCTCGCTCGGCAAACTCCGGCTCGGCATGACGCTGTACGATTGCCTCGCGCTGTACCGCAACGTGGGGCCGCACCGGACGCTGTCGCCCAGCGCGGCGCTGGCGGCGGAGCCGGCGCTGTCGCGCGACGGATTGCTCGGCGCGGTCCGGTTCTATGATTGTCAGGAGGACGACGCGCGGTTCTGCGTCGAGAACGTCCTGCACGCCGCTGAGCTGGGCGCGGTATGTGCCAACTACTGCGCAGTAACAGGTTTCGCGACGCGCGGAGATCGTGTGATCGCCGCCAGCGTGGCCGACCGGTTGGGCACGGACACGTTCGAGGTGGCAGCGCGGGTGTTCGTCAACGCCGCCGGTCCGTGGGTGGAGAAGGTCTGCTCGTTAACGCCATTCGGCGCCACGCAACCGCTGTTGAGTCCGGCCAAAGGCGTTCACCTGCTGTTGCCCAAGTTGACCGAGCGGCACGCAATCGTGTTTTCGAACCGGCGGGATGGCCGAATCCTGTTGGTCGTCCCGTGGGGTGACGGCTCGTTGGTCGGGGCCACGGACACGGATTTCCGGGGTGATCCCGGCGCGGTACGCGTCGAACGGTCGGACATCGAGTACTTGCTGACGGAGGTGCGGGCGCTGTTCCCGGATGCATCGATCTCCGAGTCGGACATCGTCGCCACGACCGCGGGCGTGCGCCCCTTGCTCCGCTCCGACGCCGCCACACCCTCGGCGCGGTCGCGCGAGCACCGCATCGCGCGGCACGGACGGAATCTCCTGAGCATCGCCGGCGGCAAGTACACCACCTTCCGGCTCATCGCGCAGCAAGCGGTCGATGCCGTCTATGAGATGCTCGACATGATGCCCGCGCCGTGCTTGACGACGGAAGAACCACTGCCGAACCGCCGACCCGCGCAAGCGGGCGAGACGGTTTCCGATTCGCCGGTCGTTCATGCCAGCGACGTCGCCCACGCCTGCCAGCAGGAAATGGCGGTGACGCTCAGCGATGTGATGCGCCGGCGCACCCCACTCGCGCTCAGCCGAAACGGCGGCGCCGAGACGGCGGCGCGGGTGGCGCGGTTGATGGCACCGGTCTTACACTGGAGCGCCGACGAAGAACGGGTCCAACTCGACCGCTACCTCAGAGTAGGGAAACAGGATCGCCCGTGAAGAGCCGTCCCCTCATCATCGCCCATCGGGGGTTCAGCGGCCGTTACCCGGAGAACACGTTGCCCGCCGTGCGCGCCGCGCTCGATCTCGGCGTGGATTTCGTGGAGATCGACGTGCACGAGACCCGCGACGGCGAATTGATCGTGTTCCACGATTACCGGCTGAAACGGATTTGCGGTGTCCGCGGAAAAGTGCGCGACGCAACCTTGTCGGCGATCAAACGTTTGAACTCCCAGGTCCCGACTCTGGCGGAAGTGTTGCGCGTGTGTCGGGGCCGGGCGCGGGTGTTGATCGAGATCAAGCGGGCCGACCCACGGAAAGTTGCCGCGCTCATCAACAAGCTGGGGATGGAACGGGAGGTGATTGTGTTCTCGTTGTCGGTACCGCGCATGAGAACCCTCGCCGAAGCGGCCCCGCACGTGGCGCGCTTCGGCCTCATCGCGCGGAACCTCCGCTTCTCGCTCCACGCTCTCCGCCGCGGCGGGCCGGGCGGCCCCACGCTCCACGTACGCGGTGTCGCCTTGAGCCGCCGGCTCGTCACCGCGCCGCGCGTCGTCCAGGAGATCCATCGACGCGGCTGGAAGCTGTTCGTGTGGACGGTGAACCGCGAATCGGAGATGGAACAGCTCGCGCGCTGGGGCGTGGACGGAATCATAACGAATCACCCGGACCGGGCTCTGGCGTTGACTTTTTAACGCTTTTAACCCGTCTCACGTTTCGTTATAGTCGGCCCATGCTGCAGATCATTTTCAATCCCGTGAGCGCGAAAGAACTGGCCGCGTTGCCGCGCAAACTGCAACTGGAAGTCATCGACGGGTTCCAGTTGTTCCCGCACGACTTCGAGAAGGACGACGAGAAATTCGGCCAGCTCACGCGGGGCGGGAAGAAGATTTACCGGTACCGCGTCAAGGACTACCGCATCTACTTCGAGCGGGACGGGGACATCATCAACGTGCGCTGCATCCTCAGCCGGAACTCGCTCAAGGATTTCTTCTACCGCAGCAAGCTCCCGATCTCCGAAGACCAGCTTCTCCAGGAAAACCCCAAGTTCTGGCAATTGCTCGAAACCAGCGGCGACAAGAAGTAACCTCCCGCCCGGAGTGTCTCGGAAGTCCCGCCTACGTCGTGCCGCCCATCGGAAAAACGTCATACTCCCGTCCATACTGTGCCAGGTAATGGAGCGAGTAGGATCTCTTGAACGCCGCGATGGGCAACAACAGGACGGTGCCCAGGTACGGAATCATGATCACGCAACAAGCGATGCAGCAGGTGACGACGATCGCCAGCAGCACGAGCGCGCCGATGGCCATGGCCAGCACGACTTGGAACAGCAGATATAACACGAAATTGGTGACGTTCACTGAAATCAGGGCCAGCAATTCCTGCCACGCCGCCAGGCACGTGCCGCGCCGCAAAACCATGATCGGCACGACGAAATCCGTCGTCAGCTTGGCGACGACGAGGAACATCAGACCCGTCATCACCATCATCAACGCGACCCCGACCAGCACCAAGACACCGCGGAAGTCGGGCCCGCCTCGGTTCACCATCCTCAGGACCGTGGCGGCCCCAATCGCCACGGCCGGCACCATCGGGGCCATCCCGATCAATCCGAGCACGAGACGGAATACGAACAAGCTGTTTCCTTCGCGGGCGAACTTGTGCCAGGGCACGCCGACCTCCGCTTTCTCCAGTGCCACGCAGTGGAGGAACATGAACTTCCCCCGGCTGCTGAGCCACAGGAACGCGATCCAACACGCGACGCCGATGACCGCCAGCGCGACGGCCAACGGCAGAACCCAATAGAGATTGGCCATCACGTATTCCCGGGCGTGCTCGAACGCCGCACGCAGGTTTGTCTCCCGTCCCCGACGCGAGCCAAGGTTGTAGTTGAATCGAAACGTGGCTTGGCCGAGGTGGGCCAGCCAGGCGCAGAAGCCGATGGTAAACCACCGGCCCAGGTCGAACGGTCGGAACAACAACCGCTTCGCCCGGTCGACGGCCTGACCCACGGGCACCGTAACGCTGACAGTTGTTGGCCGAGCCGCCATGGGACGCGCCTACGGTTTTAGCGCCGCCGTAAACTTCGGGACCAGTTCGAACAAATCGCCCACAATCGGGAAGACCTTCGGTCGGGCCCGGCGTTTGTTCAACGTCATCAACGGCGCCTCGGGATCCTTGTTGAAGGCGATGATCGTGGCCCGCTCGCCGATGTAATCGATGTGCTGGGGCGCGCCGCTGACGCCGATGGAGATGATCAGCCGGGGATCCACGGCCGTGCCGGTCTGGCCGATTTGTTGGTCGGACGCCAGCAGCCTCAATTCCTCGACGACCTTGCGCGTCCCGCCCAGCATCACATTCTTTACGCCGATTTCCTTCAGGCGTTTCATCAACGGCGCGATCACCAAATCGAAGTTCTCCTTGTTGCGGACGGCGTAGCCGACGTCGACGATAAACTCCGCGTCGGCAACGGATTTGGCTCCGGCGTCGGTTTTCACGGTGGCCAGGGCGTTCGCCATCTCATCGCGGCTGTGGTCGTATTCGAACTCGATGGGCACAAGAAACACGCGCTTCTGGCTTTCCGCGGCGGCGGACGAGTCCGCTGGCCGCCGACCGCTTTCCGCCCCACTGCCCACCGTGATCACCAGCGGGTGCTCCGCCGTGGACGCGACCGTCGCGACGCGTTGTACCTTGCCACCGAACGCGGGAGAAATGAGGTGCGCCGTTCCGTTGTGCCGCGCCACGACGACGACGTTGTAGTGTGCTTGCACGCGCGGGAACGCCCGGGCAAACTGCGCCAGGAGTTCGTCCGCCCACGGACCGGCGGCGAGCATCGGCGGCAGGGTGTCTTTCCAGATGGCTTGCAGCGCGGCGAGCAGCGAAACCGGCGTCGCCTCTGCCAGATGCGGGCTGCTCGCGAAGTGGATGGACTCAGCCGGCACCTGGGGCGCAAGGGCGCGAACGGTTCGCTCGTCGAATTGTCCGAGCAAGACCACATGGAGTGGTAGCATCAACGCTTCGGCGCCGGCGGCGGCCGTTTCGATCCCTTCGAGTCTCTCGGCAGTGGCCACAAATACCGCCGCATCGCGCGTGGGCAGCTTCGATTTCCCGGCCAGTTCCACCGTGCCCGTGAACGAGCCGGCCCCGCCCGTCGGCGCCGACTCGATCCCGGCAATCTTTCGCACCAGCGCCGCGGCGGCTTCCGGCGTCGCCTCGATCGTCTCCTCAACCGGGGGCGCCTCGGGCAACCGGTAGCGCATTTCGAACCGGGGTTGCATGGCCAATTCGTGCGCGTCGACGATCTCCAGCGGCTTGTCGAGCGCGTCGAAAGCATCCTCGACGGTAAACTCCAACCGGGCGGGTTGTTCCACAAGGCTCAGCACCACCGGTTCATCAATCGTCAGCGAGACTTCAGGTTTCTGGGTCGTGACCGTGGTTTGGTCGCCGGTGACGACGAACTCCTTCACGTCGACGAGATGGGAAAGCCCCAGGTTCCCGGCCAACACCGCCGCCAGAACCGGCTCGCCGCACAACACCAGATCGCACGCCAGCGGTTCTTGTCCGACGCGATCGGCGACGAGCTGCGCCACGGCGAGCGGATTGCCGGTCAACCCATCCGTTTCGATGAGCACCGCGTCGTCCGCGCCCAGCGCCAGGGTGCGCTGGAGCAACTCTGCGCCGTAACGCGGCGCGACGGCCATGGCTGTAACGCGAACAGTGGAGCGGGCGTGCCGCCGGTCAGGGCGCCCAGATTGGGCAGGCGAGACGCCTACCCCACCGATCTTCAATTCGATCGCGCGCTCCAGCGCCGTGCGACTGGCCGGCTCCAGGTCGAAGTTGGTTTCGAGCAATTCGCCGTTGATCACCCGCGGCCGCGGTGAGAGAACCGGGGCGACGTTCAGGACAACGAGCACATGCCACGGGCGCGTGACGCGATGCGCCGGTAATGGTGGCGGGTTTGTGTTTGCGGCATCCTCGGCCTGCAGTGCCAACTGGGCGACGCGCACCTCGGGCGGATAGAGACCTTGCTTGAGCAGGGTGAAGTCGCGTTCGAACTCATCGTGCAAGCGCCTGATTTCACCCAGCGCGTGTTGGAGGTAGATCGCGCAGGCGTCCCCGGCCAGGCGGGCGTGAGCGGTTCTCGATTCTCCACCATTCTTCTTCAGCCAGTCGATCCGCCACAGCGCCGAGTCCATCACCTTGATGTAGCCCGCCATCTCCGCCAGCTTGAACATCGTCGGCTGGAAATTTGCGTTCTGCCACACCTGCGGCCCAAATGTGTCCACGGACCGGCGCAGCGCCCCCCGGAGACGATTCTTCGCGTCGGCCAGCGGCGCGGGCTCGGTCGCCGGCGCGTCTGTCTTCCATTTCGGCAGCACGTTGTCCACCAGGTCGCGCAGAATCAGGAACCGCTGGACCTCGTTCGTGCCCTCGTAAATGTTGAGCACCCGGGCATCGCGCCGGTGTTTCTCCAATTCATGTATCTGGGTGCAGGCGTCGATGCCGAGGATCTTTTCCGCCGCGCGGATCGTCCGATGCAACGCTTCGCTCGCGTAATACTTGCCGATGGCCGACTCGGTGCGAATGGATTTTGTGCCGTGATGGTCGGCACGGCCGACGAGTTCGTATGCCAGCGACTCGATCCCGTACAATTCGGCCGTCATCCCGCCGAGAGTGCGCTGGACCCAGTCGGCCTTCTCCAGACCGCGCTCGGTGACGAACGTCCGCGTTTGCTCGACGATCTTGGCCATCATCGACACGGCGCTGACGCACAGGCCCATGCGGCCGATGTTGAGTGTTTCCAACGCGTTGACCTGTCCGCGGCCTTCGATGCCGATGACGTTCTCGCGCGGCACGCGGACGCTGGTGAGGCCGAGTTCGTTGGTCGGCGAGCCGCGCTGGCCCATTTTCTCCTCGTCCTTGCCGACGACGAGTCCCTCGGCGTGGCGGTCCACCATGAAACCCGTCGGACCTTCGGGCGTGCGGGCGTACAGGCACATCACGCCGGCGACGTGGCCGTTGGTGATCCACATCTTCGCGCCGTTGAGTTCGTAGTATTCGTAGAACTCCCGATCGCCCTCGCGGCGGACCCGGGCGATGTCGTGGATGGGGACCCGCTTCCCGTTGTGCTGGTAGTAGCGGAACTTCGTGGGATCGTCGGTCTTGTAGTCGTACTCGCGGTAATCGATCTTCGTGAGATCGATGGTGGCGGAGTCGATGATGTTCTTGCGCTCGTTGCCGAGCAGGAAATATTTCACGCCGTCGCTGTCGGTGAGCACCTCGGCGCGCTTGAGCACGGCCCGCGTTTGGATGCCGCCCGAATCGCTGCCCGCGCTCGGCTCGGTCAACGCAAACGCGCTGATTTGCCCCGCCGAGATCAGGCGCAGGAACAACTTGTGCGCTTCGGCCCGGCGGTCGAGTTCGGCGATAACGGTCTCAGCCCGCGGCCGCAGTGAGTCCAACGCCGGAAGTGCTGCCGCGAGTTCGGACTTGAAATTGGCGAGGTCCATTCGCAGTCCGGCGCGGCCGGCGTCCATGAAGTGCGCGAGAAACTCGGCGGCGATGGCGCGAAGCATCGGCTTTCGGCCGATCTCAGATTTCACGTTTTCGCCGAGGGCGGTGAACACCTTCTTCACCTTGAGGGCTTCGGGCGATTCGAGCATGCGGAGGATCTTTTGGATTTCAGATTGGAGATTTGAGATGGCCGAGGGATTGTCGAGAAACTCCTGGAGGTCGGCTTTGGCGCGGGGCAAATCCTGGTTTAATCCGAGCAAAATTGGGGTCGTTCCGATGCTGGAGTGTGCCATGATGGTCAGGGCGTAGGACGGATCGGCATAGCGCATCGAGAGCGGGCAGAGGATGTAGTAGTGCGCCTTGAGCAGGCCTTCGCCGCCGAGTTCTCTGGGGATGTACATTCGGGTGAAGCCGCGTCCGATCATGTCGCGGACGTCTTCGAGCGGCACCATGTGCAGTTTCTCGACGAGGCGGAAATACGGGAGCCCGTCAAACCGGCGGTTCCAGTAGCGTTCGGTAAAATGCTGGTAGAGTTGGTCGTAATACGCGCCGAGCTCGGCGTCGGCGTGGAGCATTTCCGGCACGAACCGCCACGCGGTCGCGTCGAACGGTTTCACCAGGAAATCGCCGTAGTCATACTCCTGTTTCGTGTCGAGCGCCTCGCGGTAGTTGAATGTCGGCGGATCCGGGAGCGGGCCCTCGATGTAGCCGTGCTCGATGACCTGCGCACCGAGGAGGTGGGTTGCCGAATTGTCGGAGGGCCCTCCCGGGCTCGATTCACCATCGACCGGTCGCGGCGTTGCCGCCGCTCCCGCAAACAGCTGTGCAAGCTCAACATCCAATTCGTCCGTGATGGGCAGTGCCGACACGACATTGTGCGCAAAGTCGCGCAGTGTCTGCTCCGCGTCGGCCCCGATTTCCCGTCTCAGGTCCTCGTCGTCGTAGAGCAGGTGGGTGAAGCACACGCTATCGCGGTAAAATTTCGACAGCACGTCGTCCTCGCTGTAGGCGGTCCCGCCAAAAATCTGGCCGGCGTTGTAGGCGAGGCTGCCGGGTTCGGGACCGAATGCTTCCGACGCGAGAATCTTCACCAGCGCCGGCTCTTTGTCAGCGTGAGACGCCAACGCGGCGAGCAACCGCACCTGCGCTTCCATTTCGCTGAGCAGTTGTTTTACGGCGCCGAACTTGGCAATGCCGTCGCGTCCGTCTTCGTCTTGGAACAATCCCGGGAACTGGATCCGGCTGGTCGCGTGGGCCCGGCATCGTTCGAGCAAGAGTTCTCCCGCGCCGTGAGCGATGGCGCACACGTCGGCGGCGACCTCCACCAGGGCCGGCTTCCTTTCCGGGACGAACTCCTTCCATGCGCCGCGCGCGGCAGTGAGCCCGATCCAGGGTTGCTCGGCCAACTCGGGGCGCGCGTCGATTTGCGCGGAATAAATTCCCGAGACGAGCGCAGCCAGCGCCGGATCACGCCGGGCGAGTTCGCGCAGGATCACGGGACGCGGCGGCGACGCCGCGTCGGCGAGTACCCGCAGGAAATTCCGTTGCTCCTGCGTCAGCGGCTGGCCGTGTTCGAGGTTCTTGATGGTTTGTTTGGGGAAAAGTTTGTCCAGCCGGGCTACCATTGCGGACCGGGTGGGTTGCGCCGCTTCCATCTCGACTGGGGGTGGCGGCGCCAGTTGATCGAGCAACTGCCGTGCATCGGCTTCAGCCCAGAAGAACTTGCGGTGCACGGCGTGGGCGACGATCCGGGCCAGGTGCTGGTCGATGCGCGGGTTGTCGAGTTCGCGCGCTGTGGATTGGGCTTCCGTGAGCAGCGACTGCAACCAGCGCGAGCGCCCGGCGTCGATGTACCGCGGCTCGGCGTAGACGGCTTCGCAGAACCGGCGAAGCGTGGCGGCGAGACGCGGCGCAATGGGTAATGGTTGATGGTGGATGGTTGAGGGGGAACGAAACCGGCGGCCATTGTGTTGGATCAACTCCAGCAGTTTCCTGTTCGCTTCGGTCGGCGCGCTGAACACCAGGCGTTGCTGCCGCTGGCGGGTCCAATCAACGTCGTCCGGGGCAGACCGCCAGCAGGTCTCGCACTTGATGCAGTTTTCGAAGTTGACGATGATTTGGACCTGGCCGAGGTCGTCCACCTTGTCCTCGTAGACTTTGGCGGGGCACACGTGCCAGAGCGGTGATTCGGCGAGCTTGGTGCGGTTCTCGAAGTTCTCGGGCCGGAACACCTTGATATGGGAATGCGTTTCGGAGGAATAGCGGATGAGCGAGAGTTTTTCTTCCCACGGTTGGTCGACCTTGACGGCGTCGGGGTCGAGCCGGGTTCGTTCCCGAACCAGCGCGCGGTATTTCTGGAAGAAGCTCGACAGGAATTTTTCAGGTGACGGGCGCGTGACGACGAGTTTGATCAGTTCGCACAGCCACTGGACCGGCGCGAGGAGGCAGAGGACCAGAGCGAAGCCCGTGACGGCCAACACGTCGCCCAAGCCGAGTTGCCCGGTCAACGACCGGATGGCATGGCGCAGTTTGTAAGGCAGCGGGGTGGTGTCGTTGCGGTAAAGGTGGTCGGCTGCGGCGGCGAGCATCGGGGGCGCCGTCGCGAACAAACGAGACAGCGGCCAGAGAAAACCGGTCTGCGGTTGGCCGTCCACGCGGAATTCCAGTTGAACCTCGCCGAGCCCCGGGGATCGCCCTGACGAATCAGCCGGGGTGTTCCCGGCGGATTGGGAGGCGTGTTTCAGTCCGAGAGCGTCGGCCTGCTCGCGCACGTCGCGGAGGAATTCTCCCCAGCGTTTGAGCGGGAGCGTCTCGCGCACGAATTTGGCGAGTTGCCAGAGTTTCTGGTGTGGACGCAGCGACGGATGGCCGGCGATGTAGAGCGTACCGCACTTCAAGTCGACGAACCGGCTGAAAAACACCCGGGTGTGCTCGACGTACGGGGGCCATTTTTCGAGGAACTCGACGTTCTTGAAGTAGTGCGTCTCTCGCAGAGGCGACTCGTAGAGTTCTTCGAGGCGGGCCCGGCTGAAGACTTGGTCGGTCGCGCGAATTTGTTTGACCGCGTTAGCGAAGAGCCGGCCCATCGCCGTGGCCGGGCCGGTGAAATTGGGGTAGGGGAAATCGAGGCCGATGCCCGTGGCCGCCCCGCCGATGGCCAGGCCGTCGTCGACCAGTTGGGGCAGTTCGCGGAACCCGCCGCCGCGGATGATCTTGGCGCCGTAGGCGACCGAGCGGCCGTGGTTGGTCCAGCGGCGGACTTCTGGCAGGCCCTTGAACCATTCCATGAGACGGTTGTGGTCGCCGCCGAATTCCCGGCTGAGATTATCGAGGGGCAGCACGAGGCCGAGCGAGAGGCTGGCTTTGTTCGTGTAGAGAAACCCGCCCATGTTGAGACGGGCGGTGCCCCGGCCCGTGCCGCGGTCGGGGTTCCGCAACAGGATCTCGAATGCGGCGCCTTCGCCGCGCGGCAGTTGGAATACGCGCTCGATGTAATCGGGGTCGACCTCGATGACTTCCTTGATGCCCTGGAGAAAATGCGGCGTCCCGCCGTGGCGGGATTCGTAGCCTTCCTTGGTAACGAGTTGCGAAGCATCGCCCTCGGCGAGGAACACGACGTCGGCATAGATCGGGCCGCGGTCGGTATGGACGCCGACGATGCGGTTGGCGTCGTCGCGCACCAGGCCGTCGGCGGTGGTTTCCGGGAGAATCGTGGCGCCGAGACTCTTCGCGAGCTCAGCGAGGTAATGGTCGTAGGTGGGGCGAAGAACGGTGTAGCAGTTGGCGAACGTGGTGGGGTTGCGGTAGCTGAGGCCCGCAAGCGAGTGGCCATTGTAAATGTAGAACCCGCGTTTGGTGACGGGACGTTCGTAAGCGGAATCCCGCACGGCTGGTTCGCCGAGCACGTCGGGTTGGGCGAGGTTTTCGGTGAAATAGACCGCGCCGGACCAATTCTCGGCGCCGGGGAAGACGCCGGCCTCGACGACCAGAACCGGGATGTCCGCCTTCGCGAGTGCGATGGCCGCCGTGATGCCCGCCGGCCCCGCCCCCACAATGACGACATCATATTTCCAGGACGCCATGCGAGCGCATTATAGGTTCCCGGCGCAAATTTGAAAGCCCGACCGAGAAAATATCGCCTGTCGGGTCGAATTCCTGTAAACTGTCGGTGTCGGACTTTCACGGAGGAAGCAAACTATGAAGTTACACAGATGGATGATGATTCCCTTGGCCTTCGCTTGCGCCGCCGCTCTCGCCGCCGAGAAACAGGAGGAAGGCCTCGCGCTGACGATCTACAACCAGAACTTCGGCGTCGTGCGCGAGAAACGAAAGGTCGACGTGCCGGAAAAGATCGGCCTGATTCGCTTTGCCGACGTGGCGTCGCAGATCGACGGAACCAGCGTGCAGTTCAAATCGTTGACCGACCCGAACGCGACCGTGCTGGAGCAAAACTACGAGTACGACCTGGTGTCGGCCGATAAACTCCTGGAGAAATACATCGACAAACCCATCGCCGTGCTGACGAAAGACGGCTCGCGCTATGCCGGCACGCTTCTCAGTTTCGACGGCAACCAACTGGTGATTCGCCAGGCTGGTGAGAAGGCCGAGATCGTCATGGTACAACGCGGTGACAACGTGAAGGACATCCAGTTTGGGGCGTTACCCGAGGGACTTATCACCAAGCCGACGCTGGTGTGGAAACTGGCGACGGAGAAGGTCGGCCCGCAACTCATCGAGGTGGCTTATCAAACGGGCGGCATCAACTGGCAGGCCGACTACAACGCCGTGCTGAATGACAAGGACACTGCACTCGACCTCAGCGGGTGGGTCTCGATCGACAACCAGTCGGGTGCGACCTACAAGGACGCGAAATTGAAGCTCATCGCGGGGGAAGTGCGGCGGGTGGAGCAGCCGCGGGCACCCAGGGTGTATCCGATGGCGGGAGCCATGGTCAAGCAGGCGGAGGGGTTCGAGGAGAAAGCGTTTTTCGAGTATCACCTGTACACGCTGGGCCGGCCAGCGACCGTGTCGCAGAACCAGACCAAGCAGATCGAGTTGCTCAAGGCGGCCGACGTGCCCGTGAAAAAGGTTTTCCTGTACGACGGCGCGCCGCAATACCGGTTCTACGGCGGATTGATCAGCGACGCCGGCTACGGCAGCGAGGAATCGAACAAGAAGGTCAACGTCATCATCGAGGTCAAGAACGCGAAGGACAACCACATGGGCATGCCGTTACCGAAAGGCAAAGTCCGGCTGTACAAGCGCGACCCGGCCGACGGCTCGCTGGAGTTCATCGGCGAGGACCAGATCGACCACACGCCGAAGGACGAGACCATCCGGCTGCACGTCGGCGACGCGTTCGACATCGTCGGCGAACGCAAACGGACCGATTTCCACGTCGACACCAGCGCGCACGTCATGACCGAGAGCTTCGAGATTCGCATCCGCAATCACAAGGACGAACCGGTCGAGGTCCTGGTGAAAGAACCGCTCTATCGGTGGAACAACTGGGAGATCACCAAGTCGAACCAAGAATGGACGAAGTACGATTCCGATACCATCCACTTTCCGGTCAAAGTGGCCAAGGATGGCGAACAGGTCATCACCTACACCGTGCGGTATACGTGGTGAATGGAGCCGTTAATCGCTGCGGCGGCGCCGGGGTTTCATCATGATACTCAGGACTGGACTTGCTCTGGCGATCGCGTCGATGGCATTGGGAACGACGCCCGCGTTGGCGGTCGACGTTGCACCAGAAACGCGCGCGTCTGGCATTGTTTCGAGCCTTGGAGAAACGTTGAATGAACGCCTCATTGAAGCGGCCCGCGCCGGTGATTCGGATAAGGTCGCGGCGTTGATCCATGAGGGCGCCAAGGTCGATGCGCGCGATGACTCCCTATCGACGCCGTTGATTCTCGCGTCGTCAACCGGTGCCGTTCAAGTCGCGCAGACCCTGCTCAAGGCCGGCGCCGACGTCAACGCCACAAACGCCAACGGATCAACGGCGTTGATGGACGCGGCCGGCATCGGTTGTGCACCGCTCGTGCGCATTCTTCTTGATGCGAAGGCGCAGGTGAACTTGAGGAATGATTTGGGTCGCACCGCGTTGCACCGAGCGGCGCGCGAAGGAAAGATTCCGATCATGGAACTCCTGCTGGCGGCCGGGGCCGATCAGTTGGCCCAGTCCGACATCGGAAGAGCATTTGACCAAGCCGTCATCGGAGGGAGCTCCGACGCGGTTCGCTGCTTGTTGCGGCACGGATATCCCGCGAATATTCGCGACAGCAACGGCACAACCCCGCTCCACTTCGCTGTGGCTGAACAACGCGCCGACACGAACTTGGTCAGGATCTTGTTGGAAGCAGGGGCCGACATCGATGCGCCGAGTGCTCTCGATGGCCAGACGCCGTTGATGTGGGCTGCGCAGTCGGAACAGGTCGCCACGCTTCAGTTCTTGATCCAATCCCACGCAATGCTCAACAGGACGGACAACCAAGGTTGGACCGCGCTGATGTGGGCCCGCTACTCTGGCAACGATGAGGCAGTGAAAACCCTGAAACAAGCCGGCGCCGAGGAACTCACGAATCTCACATACGCCGCGGCCACGGGTGACCTTGCCGTCGTTCGATGGTTGGTGGCCAGGCATGGCAGCGGCCAGCCAAAACAGGCGGAACTCGACAGCGCGCTTTGCTTGGCTGCAGAGAAAGGCCGGGCGGTTGTCGTGAAGGAGTTGCTCGCCCACCACGCCAATCCGAACGCGCGGCAAAACGGTGAGTGGACGCCGTTGCTCTGGGCCTGCTGGAACGGCAACGTGGAAATTGCCCGTCAACTTCTCGCCGCGGGTGCGGATGTCGATCGATCGAGACTCTCCACCAAGATCACACCGGGACCCACGCCTCTCATGTATGCGGCGGCGAGCATGCCGCCGGAGTTTCTGAGCGAACTCATTGCCAAGGGCGCTCACGTGAACGCGATAACTGAAGATGGGACCACGGCGGTCGGGTGGGCGGTATTCCGCGGAAGGTTTGAAAACATGAAGTTCTTGGTGGACCACGGAGCGGAGATTAACCTTCATGTTGGCAGGCCCGATGGATGGCCGGGATGGCCGCTCATTCAAGCCGTCTCGCGAGGCGACGCCAAGATCGTCGATTTCCTGCTCGCTCACGGTGCGGACGTCAACGTAGCGGCCAGCCACGCCGAAACGCCGCTGATGTACGCCGTGCGGAATGACAGGGTGGATGTGGTCAAACTCCTGATCGCGCGCGGCGCGAACGTGTCGGCTCGGGCCGACTACGACTACAACAATACGGCGCGCAAACTGGCGGAGAATACCGGCAAAACGGAGATTGCGGGGCTCTTGCGTATCCTGGAATTTGTGAGCCGCTCCCCGAACGGCCCGCGACGCTGGCGGGCGAAATTGGTGAGCGCACTGGCCGAATCCACGCGGGCGCAACTCGATGATCGCCCGCCGTCCAGCGCCGCCTTGCTGGAGTTGACGAAGGAACTCGTTGCGGCTCCTGATGCTCCCTCAACGGCGAAGGCCGATGCGCGTTACCTTGCGGCAATAGCCCACTTGGAAGCGCTGAAAGCGTCTGGCGATGTCAGCAACACCACTGCGCGCGCGGCGGTGGAAGCCGACATCCTCGAACTCCGCAAGAATCAGCCTGACGACGTTCGCACTGCCATGGTGCAGCAGCAATTGGAGGTAGTGCTCGTGACGGGTGCCCAGATGCCGCTTAATCTGAAGTTCCGGGCCGTTGACGGCACGGACGTCGACTTGGCGAAGCTTCGCGGCAAGGTCGTGCTGATAGATTTCTGGGCGACGTGGTGTGGTCCGTGCCGGGCGGGAATCCCCAGGCTCGTGACCGCGTACAACGAATTACATAAAGAGGGATTCGAGATCATCGGCATCTCGCTCGATTCTGACAAGGAACAGTTGGCCCGGGTCACGAAACAAGCCGGCATGACGTGGCCGCAGTACTTCGATGGCAAGGGCTGGCAGAACCAGATTAGCAGCCGCTACGACATTGACTCGATCCCGACCACTTGGCTTGTGGACAAACAGGGAATTGTGCGCTTGAGAGATTTCCCGGGCGAGACCTTGGCAGCGCAGATCAAGAACCTGTTGGCGGAACGGCCGCGTGGCGTCCGCCAGAGCGCAGCCGAGGATCGTTAGAAGCCGAACGAGAACCAATCGCTGCTGCTGCCGCCACCGCCGTGGTGGGGGACTCTGGGCAACGTCAGGCCGGTGTAGTCGCCGATGACCTTGGCATCGTAGGGCGCGTCGAGTTCGTTGGTACTGGAGCCGGCGACGCCGATGGTCCCGTAACTGAACACGATTGTCCCGTCGGGGTCGACCTCGATGACCTGGTGATTGAACTGGTCGCTGATCAGTGTGTTGCCCTTCTTGAGGCGGACGACGTGCGAGGGATTGGGATCGGCAACGCTGCCGGGCCGCGCGCTGGTGACGTACTCGAACACGTTGGAGCCGGTCTGGTCGAGCTCGACGATGCGGTTGTTGAGCGAGTCGGCCACGAGCGTATGCGGACCCTTCAACCGGCCGGCATAAGTCGGGCCGTCGAGCGCGGTGCCGTCCCCGAGCGTATCGAGTTGCGCCATCAACTTATCGTGGCGGTTCACGATGATGACGCGGTTGTTCCCTTCGTCGGCGATCACGGTATAGTTTCCCAGGCGCCGCTCGGCGCTACTGGGATTGTTGAGTTGGTTGGTGTCCGAGCCGCTGACGCCGGTGGTCCCGTATTGCCAGGCGATGTTTTTCTTTCGCGTGACATCGATGACCCGGTTATTTCCCTGATCGGTGATGAGGTAATGGTGGCGCGGGAGGAACCGTGCGGAGACAGGGCGGTCCAGCTCGTTGGTGCCGGAGCCCGTCAGGCCGGCCTGCCCGTACTGCCAGACGATCCGGCCCCGCTTGTTGACGACGATCACCCGGCTGTCGGCACAGCCCTCAACACAACCGGGTTCGGAACCCGGCGTCGCCCCCGTGCAGGCGATGAGCGTGAGTCGGTGGAAGCGTTCGGCGTCGTGCGGCGCAAAAATGGTGGTGGGGCCGGGGATCGCGCCGCCGTCGCCAAACTGCCAGACGATCGCGTGGGTGTTGGTATCGACCTCGATGACACGATTGTTGAGTTGGTCGGCGATGAGGATGTTGCCGCGCCGGTTGAAGCGACCCCGGCTCCGGGCTGGCGTCGCGGTCGCGCTGCCGAGAGCGGTGACGCCGATTACGAACAGGACAACAAAACGTGATGTCATGGTTCCTCCCAACAACTGCGGGGGGACTGTACGGCCAAATGGAGCCCACCGCCAGACTTAATTCCACTTTGTTGTGACCCGGCTTGGGGCCGAGTCGCCTTCCGGATTGGCATTTTCGCGGCGATGTGCTTTCATCGCGGTTCCCATGGCCATCAAAGGCGTCATTTTCGACATGGACGGCACGATCACGGCGCCGTATTTCGACTTTGTAAAGATCAAGGACGAGGCCGGGATTGGCGACGTCGATATGCTGGACTATCTGCGCTCGGCCACGGGCCCGGAGTACGACCGGGTCCACGCCGTGCTCACGAAGTTCGAAGAGGCGGGCGTGGCGAACGCGAAGTTGAACCGCGGCGCGCGAACGCTCCTGCGGTTCCTGGCCCGGCGCAAGATTCCCACCGCGCTGTTGACCCGCAACTCGCGCAAGTCGGTGGACGGCGTCTGCCGAAAATTGAACCTGAGGTTCGACGTGACTGTCACAAGGGAGGACGGGCCGCACAAACC
Source organism: Verrucomicrobiia bacterium (assembly GCA_035515475.1). GTDB lineage: Bacteria > Verrucomicrobiota > Verrucomicrobiia > Palsa-1439 > Palsa-1439 > DATJBF01. The sequence continues at coordinate 14,145 of DATJBF010000045.1, read as the reverse complement.
GGCTCCCGAGCCGATCTTGGAGATTGCGCGGCGCTGGGGAGCCGCGCCAAGCGAGGTGCTGATCGTGGGCGACTACAAGTGGGACGTGCAATGCGCCAGGAACGCCGGCGCACCGTGCGCGCTGCTCATCAACGGCGGCGGCACGCCCGAGTGGGCCGAGCAGGCGGATTTCATCATCACCAGGCTGACCGAGGTAATCGGCCTCGTGGAAGGGAAGACGCGATGACCGACGTTGTGGTCGGGATGGTGACGTGCGCGACCCGCGTCGAGGCGCGCCGGATCGCCCGGGCGATTCTGACGAAGAAGCTGGCGGCGTGCGTGAACGTCGTGGATGGGTTGGAATCGTATTACTGGTGGCAGGGGAAACTCGAACGCGCCCGCGAATGCCTGTTGCTCATCAAGACCACCCGGGCGCGAATTCCTGCCGTGACCAAGACGGTGAACGCCGTGCACAGCTACGAAGTGCCGGAGGTGATCTTCGTGCCGGTCGCAGCGGGGGACGGAAGGTATCTGAAATGGGTTGGAGCATCAACGAAAGGAAAGGTGTCATGCTGAACTTGTCGAAGCATCTCGCAATTGCAGGGCGCATGCCGGCGCGTCGGGGGACCCTTCGCTCCGCTCAGGGTGACAGGCTTAGGAAATGGGTGGCGTGGTCGGCCTGTTTGTGTTTGCTGGCATCCGTCGCCCGCGCGGATCGCGTCGACGACCTCGTGGGGCAGATCGGCAGCACGAACGAAGAGGAACGGGCTGACGCAGCCGACGCGCTGACGCGCATCGGCGGTCCGCGCGTTGTCAAGCAGTTCCGTGACATGCGGGCGTCGTCGAATCCCGAACGGCGGCAGATGGGGGTGGCGGGCCTCCTTCAGGTGAGCGACGCCGACGAAGATGTCGAGCGGGTGCACGCGGCGCTCAAGGACGAGAACTCGACGGTGCGTTGGTCGGCCGTGGTCGCCCTGCAGCAGGGCGGACGGACCGAGGCGGTTCCGTGGCTGGAGGAAGTCGAGAAATCGGACCAATCCGATTCGGTCAAGGAAGCGGCGACGGAAGCCGGTGCCAAACTGCGGGCGAGCATTTCCTGGCTGCGGTCGTTGAGCGACGCACAGAAGCAGGCGCGGCAGCTCAACAAGCCGATTCTGGCCTACTTCTTCCTTCGCGGTTCCGAGTTCTGCCAACAACTCGAAGAGGGCGTGTTGGCCGACAAATCGGTGGTGGACGCCGCGCAGGAGTTCGTTTGCGTGCGGATCGATGCGGCGCAGCAGAGCGGCGAGGCGCGCCGGCTCGACGTGCGCGGGGCGCCGACGATCCTGGTGTTGGACGGGCAGGGGAACGAGATGGAGCGCGTGGCGGGGTTGGTCGAGAAGGACAAGCTGCTCGCCAAACTGTCGGGTACGCGCCAGGGCAAGTTGAGCTTCCGCGAAGCGCGTCGGTTGGCGCTGCAGAATCCGGGCAACGTGCAGGCGAATTGGAAGGTCGCCGAGACGTACCTCGAGGAGGGCCGCGAGGATTTGGCCGAGCCGCACTTGCGCAACGTCATCGCCCACGACGACCAGAACCAATACGGCTATACCGACAATGCCATGTTTGCGCTGGCCTTTGCGCTGGGCCGGCGCGGCGAGTACGCGCAGGCGATTTACAGCTTCGAGCATTTGCTGACCCGCTGGCCCGAGTGCAAGGACAAGGACAAAGCTCTCTACTGTTTGGGGCTGAGTCAACTGGCCATCGGCCAGAAAGACAAGGGACGGGCGACGTTGCAGCAGTTGGTACGCGAGTTTCCCGAGAGCTCGACTGTCGCGAGCGCGCAGGCGGCCTTGGAGAAGTTGAACGCGAAACCGGGGGATCGATGAGAACCGCCGGCCGAGCGTGGGGGATCGCAGTGGGGGTGGCGCTGTCGACGCTGGTGCTGGCGGCGCGGCCGACGGGCGTAGGCGCCGAGGATCAGCCGGGCTTGGCTGAAGCCAACAAGTTCTTCCAGCGCGGAAACAGGTTCTTCGAAGACAATTCGCTCCCGCGGGCGAAACTGGAATACGAGAAAGCACTCAAGTTGTACCCGCAGCATCTCGACGCGTTGTACAATCTCGGCGTGGTCTGTGCGCGGCTGGGCCAGAAGGATGAAGCCATCAAGGATTACCAGCGGTATCTCGCGATCCGGCCGAACGACGCGGACGTGTGGACGCAGATCGGCGTGCTGGACGACGAAACGGGACGGAGGCCCGAAGCCCGTGAGGCTTACGAGAAGGCGCTCGAAATCAACCCAAAATTTGGGCGGGCCCACCACGATCTCGCGGTGCTGTTGCAGGAAGACGGCGACTTCAAGGGGGCGGAGCAGCATTTCATCACGTTCATGAAACTCGAGGAGGAAGCCGGCCGCCAGAACGGCGACGCGTATTACAGCCTCGGCGTATTGTATCTCCGGGAACTGCGCGAACTCGATGCCAAGCTGATGCTGCAGAAGGCCATCGACACCGACCCGACCGTTCCGCGCTACAACAATGCGATGGGCGACACCTATTTGCTGGAGAAGCGACCCGATCTGGCCCTGGTGTACTACCAAAAGGCGATCGAGAAAGACCCGAAGTACGAATTGGCCTACAGTGGGATGGGGGACGCCCATGCGCAGCTCAAGGAGCGCGACCAGGCGGCCGCTGCGTATCGCAAGGCGCTGGAGTTGCGGCCGGACTACGACCTGGTGCACTACAAGCTCGGGTTGCTCTACGAAGACAGCAATCCCGCCGAGGCGATAAAACAGTTTGAAAAGTACCTGCAATCTGGTAAGAACCTCGAGTACCGCGACGAGGTCACCGCGAAAATCGAAGCACTGAAACTGGCACTAAAACCGTAGCTCGGGAAGTCACCATGTCACAACATCGCAGTTTGAAGTCCGCCAACAAGATCCAAGCGCGCCGCAACGTCATGAAACGGTTCGAGCGCGTGGAACTCCTCAAGAGACAGGGACGCTGGAAAGACGGCCAGCGCGTGTTCGGCCTGCCGAAGACCAAACCGGAGTGAGATTTGGCAGGGACGGACCGCCGGGCCGTCCGAAATAGGAACAACGGCGCGCCCGGCGGTCGCGCCCTACCACCGTGTTGGTTCGGCTCCAGAAATTCCTTGCGGAAGCGGGCATTGCCTCGCGGCGGCGTTGCGAGCAATTGATCCAGCAAGGCCAGGTCGTCGTCAACGGGCAACCGGTCCGCGTCCTGGGCAGCAAGATCGATCCCGACCGCGATACGGTAGCCGTCGCCGGCCAGCCCGTGGTTGTCGAGCGCAAGGTGTACATCGCGCTCAACAAACCTGCCGGCGTTCTCTGCACGAACTCCGACACGCATGGCCGTAAACGCGCGGTCGATTTGTTGCCGCACTCGCTGCCGCGGCTTTACACGGTCGGGCGGCTCGACAAGGATACCGAGGGATTGTTGTTGCTCACCAACGACGGCACTTTTAGCTTGCGGCTGACCCACCCCCGCTACAAGATGAGCAAGACCTATTTGGTAGAAGTCGAGGGGGAATTGAAGAGCGCTGAGATCACGCGGTTGCTCAAGGGAGTGCGAAGTGAAGGCGAGTTGTTGCGGGCGGACGGAATTGTTCAGGTGCACGCCCACAGCCAGACCACCGAACTGCGATTGGTTCTCAGCCAGGGCCGGAAACGACAGATTCGCAGAATGATGGCAGAGGTCGGGCATCCCGTGAAGCGTCTCGTGCGTCTCGCGGTGGGACCGGTCGTGCTGGGCAATTTACGAACGTCTCAATGGAGGTATCTAACTCATGAAGAGGTCCAACAACTCATGCAGGTTGCACCGGCCGCTGGCCGGTAGCCGCAGGCTTTATGCCTGCGTTTTGCGCACCCGTAAAGGGTGCGGCTACGGTGGAGGACGAATGTTGCAGGCGGCACTGATGTGCGCCGCGCTGGCGCTGGCGCAGTCCGCCCGGGCGGATGTCGGGCTGGCTACCCAACCCGTGGCGCTCGCCGCGTCCGAGACCGGCCACGGCACCGTCAAAGCCGGCCGATGCAACGTCCGTTCGCGCCCGAGCCTGAACGCCGAGGTCGTGGTCCAGCTTCACAAGGGCGACGCGATCGACGTGCTCGAGCGCAAATCCGTTACCGAACACGGCAAACCGATGGACTGGCTGCGCATCCCGCTGCCCGCCGCCGCAAAATGTTTCGTAAGCGCCAAATTCCTGACCGACGGCGTGGTGAACGTCGACGATCTGTATGCGCGCTGCGGTCCCGGCTCGAACTATCGCGACATCGGCAAGCTGGCGAAGGGCACGAAGGTCGACGTCGTCGAGACCAAAGGCGCGTGGACGCAAATCAAGCCCACGCCGGAGTGCAATGGTTGGATTGCGGCGGAGTTGGTGGAGGTTGAACCCGCCGCTGCGCCGGTGGCTGCGCCTGCACCCGCCGCGTCTCTGAGCGCGCCCGAGGTCGTCACGCCGCCAGTGGCCGTGGCCGGAACGACGCCCGCGCCTGCTGCCCCGTCGACTGAGGCGCCTGCCGTCAGCGTGGTCAACATCGATCCCGATGTCCAGGTCCAGTACGTGGTGAAGGACGGTTATCTGTGGCCCGTGACGGCGTCGAACGCCCCGGCCGCGTACGAGTTGCGGACGGCGGAAGTGGACCGGATCAGTTATCGCATTGCATATTTGGAGTTATCCGAGACGAACCTGAAGAAGTACGAAGGTAAACACGTCCGCGTCATGGGCAATCAACGCTGGCGCAAGGGCGACCGCGACCCCGTGATCGTCGTCGAACGCCTCGACCGGGTCTGGTAAGGGCCAAGAGTGGTGGCGCAGGCGTCCCGACCTGCGTTTCAATGGCTGCCCGAACACAGGCAGGGACGCCCGCCGCAGCGGGCAAGTCTGTGCCACCACATAATTATTGGAGTGCATGACCGCCAAACTCATTGACGGCAAAGCCATCGCCGAACAGATCAACGCCGAGACCGCGGCTGAGATCGCGCGCCTCAAGTCCGAAAAACGCCCGACGCCGGGTCTGGCCACCATCCTCGTCGGCGACAATCCGGCCAGCGCCAGCTACGTCGCGATGAAAGACAAGATGTGTGCCCGGCTCGGGCTGCATTCGGAGCGCATCAACCTGCCCGCGTCGACCAGCCAGGGCGAATTGCTGGCGATCATCGACGATCTGAATTTCAAACGGGAGATTCACGGGATTCTGGTCCAGTCGCCGCTGCCCAAGCAGATTTCGGAGGACACAATCTTCTCGGCCGTCGATCCGGGCAAGGACGTCGACGGCTTCCATCCCCTCAACGTCGGCAAACTGGCGCTGGGCGATCCGACCGGTTTCGTGCCGTGCACGCCGGCGGGCGTACACGAACTTCTCATTCGTAGCGGCGTGAAACTCGACGGCGCCCACGTTGTCGTCCTGGGCCGGAGCCGAATCGTCGGGCGGCCGCTCTCGTTGATTCTCTCGCAAAAAGCGCCCAATGCGAACGCGACCGTGACCGTGTGCCATTCCCGCAGCAAGAACCTCGTGGAGATCTGCCGTTCGGCCGACGTACTCATTGCCGCCATCGGTTCGCCGCGATTCGTGAAAGCCGACATGGTGCGGGAGTCGGCAGTCGTGATCGACGTGGGCATCAACCGTGTCGACGACAAGACCGAGGAAAAAGGTTATCGGCTCGTGGGCGACGTGGATTTCGAAGCCGTCGCGGCGAAAGCGTCGCTGATCACGCCCGTGCCCGGGGGCGTCGGCCCGATGACCATCGCCCTGCTCATGCGCAACACGGTCCGCGCCGCCAAAATGCGGCAGGGGATTGTCTGACCAATCTGCTGTAGCGGCGCTCTGTGAGCGCCGAGGGACGGCGGGGGGAATAGCCACAAACAGGCGCAAGAAGTTCGAGAGGGCGAGTCTCACTCGCCTGACGCGGGTAAAGCCCAGCCCGCTGCCCCACCTGAGTAGAGGCTTTTGTGGCGGTGAGCCCGATGAAGGGCGTTTGTCTCTGTAGCGACGATTTGTGATCGCCGTCCTGCATCGGGTGCGACCAAGACGCCGTGCTCAATGGCTTGTCGCTGGAGGGCCCCGTTCGTCTCTCTTCTTTCTTGGCTGAATCTGCCGGACTGAGACTTACGACCTGTGAGATGTGGCCCGATTCCCGCAGAGTGCAATCCTTTAGAGCGTCAGATAAGGGCCTTCATCTAGCCAAGCGGTGAAAGACTTGTAGTAGGTCACATTGCGAGCTAGCTGTAAGCTAACCCTCTCATCTTTCCTAAAGGCTTCTGGCAAGAAGCAATCCATGAGCTTTCTGAAGATACGCTCGTGATTCGGATCGGCTGTCGCAACGTGCCATTTCTTGGTCGCGAACTGGTCGACTTGCTCAATTAACGAAAAGGCATCTCTCAGGGTGTGGCGCAAGAGCGGATGCTTAATCCAACAACTTCTGCATGATGTGAACGTCCAACAAGCGGCCGAATTTCCGGCCCACCTCTTTGAGCGTGCCAACATGAACGAAACCGGCGTCCTCGTTGAGATGGACGCTCTCGCCGCTGCCCTCGGCCACGCGCGCGAGGAGCGTGTGATAGCGCAACCGGCGGGCCTCCTCGATAATCGCCGCCTTGAGTTTCCGACCGATCCCCCGCCCGCGATACGTCGAGTGCACATAGAATGAAGTCTCGGCAGTATCCTCGTAAGCGTGTCGCTCGGACCAACGCGTCAGCGCCGCCCAGCCAACGACCTTCCCGGCCATCTCAGCCACCAGCACCGGATGTCTCTCGTCGTGCGACTGCAACCATTCCGTGCGCTCGGCCACGCTCTTCGGTTCGGTATCGAACGTGGCGGTAGTCGTCAGAATTGCCTCGTTGTAAATGTCGGTAATAGCAGGGACATCAGCCAACCCGGCCCGGCGAATTGTCACAGATGGATCATTGGTCATGGCGTACAGAGCAGTTTCGCTTGGGCGTGCCGCGCAATGTAACGAGATCACCGATTCCTCGACAAGCTCGGAATGACAAGGCTCGGAATGACAAAGGGGAAAGACCACGATGCCCACCAGGAATCCTTCGCCCGCCTGCTGAGTAATTTGCAGGCGGCGGATACGAAGAAGTGAGGAGAGGACGGGCGGGACGCTGGCTCGGGAGGAATCGGGGCACTGAGGCCGCTCCCACATTCGGAAATGGACAAGCAGGATGCATGTCCTACGTGGGGATGGAGCGAGCTGATAACTGAGAGCTGAAAGCTGAGAGCTTCCCTTACCACGTCTGTTCCTGCGAGGCGGTGACGGCACCGGCGCGTTTGGCGGCGGGCAGATAGGCTTGCTGGGCATACTCGCACACCATCCGCGCCGTCGAGAACCGCGGCGTGATGGTCGCAATCGAGGCCTTCATCATCTTGACCCAGTCGACGGGCACATTGTTGCTGTCGCGCTTGTAGTAGAGTGGCACGATCTGGTTTTCCAGAATCTGGTAAAGCGATTCGCTGTCCTCGGCGTCCTGCCGGCCGTCGTCATGGTACTCCTGCGCTTTGCCAATGGTCCAGCCGGCGCCGCTGTTCTGCACTTCGCACCACCAGCCGTCGGCCACCGAGAAATTGATCCCGCCGTTGACGGGCGCTTTCATGCCGCTGGTGCCGCTGGCTTCGAGTGGCCGACGCGGGTTGTTGAGCCAGACGTCGACGCCCTGTACCAACATGCGGGCGACCCGCATGTTGTAGTTCTCGACGAACACGATGTGACCGTGCAGATCGCTGTGACGCGAAATGTCGAAGATGTGACGGATCAACTCTTGGCCGGGCTTGTCCGCCGGATGGGCTTTGCCCGCAAAGATGATCTGGACGGGGTTCTCGGAAGATTTGAGAATGGCGCGCAGGCGGTCGATGTCCCGCAGAAGCAGGTCGGCGCGTTTGTAGGTCGCGAACCGGCGCGCAAACCCGATGGTCAATGCCTCGGGGTCGAGCAATTGTTCGACGGCGCGGAGGTCGTCGGGCGACGCGCCGTGCCGGGCCAGGTGAGAGCGTTCGCGGCCGCGGACGAACCGGATCAGGTTCTCCTTCTGCAAGTTGTGAACTTCCCAGAGTTCCTTGTCCGGAATGTTGGCCATGCCACGTTTCCAGAAGAGTTCGTCCATGAGATTTTCGCGCCAGGCGGGCGTCAAATACTTGTCAAACAATTCGGCGATCTGGTAGCCCATCCACGTTTGTGTGTGAACACCGTTGGTGATGGCTTTGATGGGCGTCTCGCCAGGTTTGAGGTTCTTGAACACGTCCCGCCACATGTCGTTGCTGACCTTGCCGTGGAGTTGGCTGACGCCGTTGCAATACGTCGAGAGCCGGATCGCCAACACGGTGAGGCTGAACGGCTGTCCACCCCGGCCGGGATGAGCGAGGCCCAAATCGAGGAGCTGGTTCAGCGGGAGGCCAATCTCGTCGCAGTAGTGCTTGTAGTATTTGCGGATCAAATCGAGGTCGAACGCCTCGTTGCCGGCAGGCACGGGCGTGTGGGTGGTGAACACCGAATTCTTGGCGACTTCCTTGCACGCGTCGGCAAACCGCATGCCGCCCTTGACGAAATTGCGGACGCGTTCGAGTCCGAGGAACGCGCAGTGGCCCTCGTTCATGTGCCAGCAGGCCGGCTCGATGCCCAGGGCCTGCAACGCGCGCACCCCGCCCGCGCCGATGACGATCTCCTGGCAAATCCGCATCTCGCGGCCGCTGACGTAAAGTTGGCCCGTAATCGGCCGGTCGGCCGGATCGTTCTTGGTCGTGTCGGTGTCGAGCAACAGCACAGGCACGCGCCCGACCTGCGCCAGCCACACCCGCGCATACACGGCCCGGTCGGGAAAATCGACGCTGATGATAAGTTGGCGTCCGTTGTCGCCGAGCAGGGGCAGAATCGGCAGACGCGAGAAGTCGTACGCGGGATAGAAATGTTGCTGGCGGCCGTCGGGTTCGATTTCCTGCACGAAGTACCCGTTTTTATAGAGCGGGCCGACGCCGATGAACGGCAGGCCGAGGTTGCTGGCGGACTTGCAGTGATCGCCCGAGAGCACGCCGAGGCCGCCCGAATACGTGTGCAGGCTTTCGTGGAAACCGAACTCGGTCGAGAAATAGACGAACGGGCCGCCCTGGTAGCCGGGGTGGTTCTTGGCGAACCAGGTTTCGTTCAGCGATTTCATGTACCCTTGGAACTCGCGCAACACGGTCTTGTACATCGTCAGGAACACATCGTCCTCGAGCAACGCTTCCCAGTGATGCGGCTCGATGTTGATGAGCAACTCGACCGGGTTGCGGTACATGGCCCACAGGCCGGGCTGAATGTGCGCGAACATCCGCCGCGCGGGCGGGGTCCAGGTCCACCACAAATTGTACGCCAGTTCGCGGAGCCCGGAGACCTCCTTGGGCAGTTCGATGTCGGCCTGAGGCGGGCCGGACCGGAATTTAAGCGGCGCTTTGTCCATAACGTTCTAGGTTGCTCGGCTCCTTGGAATTGCCATGCGTTCGAACGGCAACGCAAGAATCGTGCTCACGAACTGGCCGGAACGGCTTCGCTGGCGGCGATCATTTCATCCACGTTGATGCCGCGCAAATCGAACAACCGGCGCACCGTGTCGTCGATCAGGTTGTTCGGGCAGGAAGCGCCCGCGGTGATGCCGACGTAGCGGTTGCCCGCCGGCAGCCAGTTTTCCGTCATGACCTCCTCCTGCTTGTGGAGGTTGAAATGCAAAATGGCTTTCTCGGAGAGAATCTTGCTGGCGTTGCGGATAAAAAACGTCGGCATCCGCTCCTCGCTCATCTCGGCCAGATGCGACGTGTTGCTCGAGTTGTAGCCGCCGACGACGATCATCAGATCGAGCGGTTCCTGCAACAGATGAATCAGCGCGTCCTGCCGTTCCTGGGTGGCGCCGCAGATCGTGTCGAACATGCGGTAGTGCTTGTCGATTTCCGCCGCGCCGTAACGGTCGATCATCGCCTGACGCAGCCGCCCTTGGATCTCTTCGGTCTCGGTGCGCAACATCGTGGTCTGGTTGGCGACGCCGATGGATTCCAGGTGCCGCTCGGGGTCGAATCCCGGCGAGTGCGCCCGGGCGAATTTCGACAGGAACTCCGCCTTGTCGCCCCCGTGGCGGATGTAGTTGCAGACGTAATCGGTCTCGGGAAGGTTCAGCACCACCAGGTAATGGCCGCCGCCGTTGGCCGTGGCGCGGGAACTGGTGGCCTTGGTTTCCTCGTGCTTGGCCTTGCCGTGGATGATGGACGTGAACTGTTCCTTGGCGTTTTGCGTGACGCGTTTCCACACGCTCATCACGTCGCCGCAGGTCGTGTCCACGAGCTGACAGCCTTTGGCCTTGAGTTTGTCCATCGTGGCGACTTCGGCGCCGAACGCGGGGATGATGACCACGTCGTCTTCCTTGAGGTCGTCGATGTTCGCGCTCTTGATCGGACCCGAGAGAAACTTGATTCCCATGGCCACGAGTTGCTCGTTGACTTCGGGGTTGTGGATGATTTCGCCCAGAATGTAGATCGGCTGGTTGGGGAACACCTTGCGGGCTGCGTACGCCAGATCGATGGCGCGTTCGACGCCGTAGCAGAAACCGAATTCCTTGGCGAGCCGCACCTTCAACCCGCCGGCCTCCAGCACGCCGCCACGCTGGCGCAGTTTCTCGACGATCTGGCTGCGGTAGTGTAGCTCGACCTGCTCGCGCACGGCTTCCATGATGTCGGGCCGGCGCAAGTTGACCCGTTTCGGTTTCGGCGCTTCTGCGACGCTTAGAATACTCATCCGGCAGCACTAATACTTGAAGTTAGTTGATAGTTCAACAAAAACCCTTGCGACGAGGGTTCAGGTCAGCGAGCGCGGCGTGACACCGAGAGCCAAGAGTGCCCGCACGAGCAAGTCGAGTGACACGGACGGGTCACCTTTTTCCATCATGGCCACGCGGGGCTGACTGGTGCGCAACTTGGCCGCGAGTGTTTGCTGAGTCAAACGTTTGGCACGGCGCGCTTCGGCGAGTTCCCGCGCGAGCGCAAGCTTCATTTCGACGTAAGCTTCTTCGGCAGACGTGAGCGCGAGGAAATCCGTCGTGCCACCGACGCGCCAGCCGGCCTTTTCCAGTTTCTTTCGCTTCTCGGCTTTCATTGATTCATTCTCCTGCAACTGCATCATAGGCGCGAAGTCGTCGCTGACAGGCGTCAATCACCCGTTGCGGTGTGGCCCGCGTCATCTTGGCGAACACGTCCGCGATCACAATCGCGTCAGCGTCCAACCGGTAGATGATGCGCCATTCGGCACCCTTGTCTTTCACGCGAAACTCATGGCAGCGTAGGCCGATCACGGGCATGGGCCGCGAATGCGGCAAGCCCAGCGATTCGCCGCGCTGCAACCGTCGCAAGAGGCACCCCGCTTCGATTCGGGCGTCGGCAGAGAACGGCGGTGTCTTGATCTCGCCGTGCAACCACACGAGCGGTTTGTCCTCTTCCATGTCATGGGGAAGGGTATATCAGAATTGATATGTGGTCAAGAGGCAAGAAGACTTGTCGGAGAGGAAGCCAAAACCCTTGATGGCACGAACGGCGCGCTGTATCTCGTAGTCTTTTGATAGTCATATGGGGCGCGCGGTTATTCGGGCTGCGGCAAGAACCGAATGCGACATGAATGCAAGACTCATCCCGTTCACGGCTGTCGGGCCTTCGTTTTTGCCGACTATAACGGGTTTGGCGGACGGAAAGTCGGATGTGTCGGGTGAGTGGATGCGTTTGGGGGAGTTGTTCTATCTGATAGCAATTCTCTCTTTTGCTGTATGGCATTTCCTCGTCCACTTCACCGGAAGAGTGCGCGATCGTGACACATTCTTGGTGCGTTTTCTTTCAGTCTTTCCCGATGTAGTTTTGCTGTATTTCTTGCTCTTGTACGAGTTCTCCGCCAGACCAGCGATTAGAAATCGCTTTCGGATGCTGGGCTACCATGAACTGCCTTCGCCGACTCACCTCCTGTTAGACGTTATTCCCGCCGGAGCTCTCTCTTCGGTCTTGGCATTCTTGATAATCCTCTGCCTGTGGTTGGCGCACACCAAAGGGGAGCCAAGGCTGATTTCCGGTACGCGGTCGGCCCTGTTCGTTTACGGACCCTTGCTTTTACTGGCGATCCCAATTGTGTTGACCATGCCTGTGCTCCGAGCACCCGTCCGGCAGTGTCGATTTAACAGTCGGTTAGCTCTGGAGACATCAGTAGGGAAGGGCGGCCAGTTAGGCGCTCGGCGACGAACAGATCACCACAGCGCGCGATTCTTATTCGTTAATCGTTCGCCAGATGCGTTCGGGGGTCGCCGGCAGGACGCGGACCGGTTTCCCGATGGCGTCCTGGATGGCTGACAAGACGGCGGGGCCGGTGGCGATCAGCGGTGGTTCGCCGACGCCGCGTGCGCCGAACGGGCCGCCGGGATCGGGATTCTCCAGGATGATGCATTCGATCTCGGGCACGTCGCGGATCGTCGGTAAAATGTAATCGGTGAAACCGGCGTTGAGGATCTTGCCGTCCTTCATCACCACTTCTTCCATCAACGCCATGCCGATGCCCTGCGCGACGCCGCCCTGGATCTGGCCGATGACCTGATCGGGATTGATCGCTTTGCCGACGTCGTGGCAGGCGATGTAGCGTTCGACCTTGACCTCGCCGGTCTCGGTGTCGACGAGCAACTGGCAGGCGTGACTGCCGAACAGATAGGTCACGAACGCCCGCATGCTCTGGCCCGTCTTCGTGTCCTCGGGCATGGTCGGCGGTTTGTAGACGCTGGTGGCTTCCAGCGAGAACCCGCGTTTCCGGCCCTCGCGAATCAGCTCTTTCAGGGTCAGGCGCTGTTCCGGGCGGAACGCGTTGTAGGCTTCGCCGTTCTCGATCTTGATCTCGTACACCAATTCCTTCAGGTGCGCCGAGGCGATGTCCTGCAATTGTTTCTTCAGTTCCGACGCGGCCAGTTGGACCGCCGAGCCGGTGAAATACGTCTGGCGCGTCGCCGAGGTGCTGCCCGACTCCGGCGTGAGCAGCGTGTCGGCCAGAACGGGCCGGATCTTCTCCAGGGGCACGCCGATCTCTTCGGCGGCGATCTGCGCGACCATGTTCGTCAGACCCTGGCCGACGTCGATGCCGCTGGAACAAACTTCCACGATGCCGTCATCGGTCAGCCGGCACTTGGCGCGCGACGCGTCGGGAAACCCGTCGCCGTAGCCGAGTCCAAAACAGATGACGCTGACGCCGTAGCCGCGTTTCAGATGCGGAGCCGGCGTCTGGTAGCTGCGGTTCTTCCAATCCATCCGTTTCAGCACCGCCTCGAAACATTCCACGCCGGTCGCCAGCGGCACGATCTGGCCGGTCGTCACCGCGTCGCCGGACTTGATCAGGTTCTTCATCCGCAACTCGACCTTGTCCATGCCCAGCTTGGCCGCGAGCCGATCCACCAGACCTTCGTAGGCAATCGCCGTTTGCGTCGCGCCGAATCCGCGCATCGCGCCGCACGGATTGTTGTTGGTAAACACGCCGATCACATCCACCCACACGTTCGGCACTTTGTACGGCCCGGTCGCGTGACTCGACGCCTTGCGCATCACCGCGATGCCGGTCGACGCGTACGCGCCCTTGTCCACATAGAACGTGACCTGCGCGGCCACCAGCGTGCCGTCATTCTTGGCGCCGAGTTTGTAGTGGATGCGCACCGGGTGACGTTTGTGACGGGCGACCATCGATTCCGGGCGCGAGTACCGCAAACACACCGTCTTGCCTTTCAGCTTCAACGCCGCCAGTCCGAGGTAAATCTGGATCGAAATGTCCTCGCGTCCGCCGAACGCCCCGCCCGTCGCTGGCTGAATCAGGCGCAGCTTTTCCAGGGGCAACCCGAGCGCCAACGCAATCAGCCGCCGCTCTTCGTGGAGCCATTGCCCCGAGACCTCGATGGTCAGCATCTTGCCGTCGTAGCGCGCCCGCCCGGCCTCGAGATCGAGAAAGGCGTGGTCAACCGTCTGCGTCTGGATGACGTCTTCGACGACCACGTCGGCCTCGCGCAAGGCTTTTGGGGCGTCGCCTTTGCGGAGATGTTTTTCGCCCAGCACGTTGCCTTCGGCGTGGATTTTCGGCGCGTCGGGCCGGAGCGCGTCTTCCATCGTCAGCAGCGCGGGCAGCGGTTTGTAGTCCACCTTGATTTTTTCCAGCG
>DATJBF010000044.1:0-25639 GCA_035515475.1 Verrucomicrobiia bacterium | reverse complement strand
CTGACCCGGCACTGGGGCCGATGGCCAGAAAATTGATGGTGCCGTTCGTGAAGGGGCCGGTGATTGCCGACATGGGATGGTGGACGCTGATTATTGTGGTTGTGGTGATCGTCGGCGCCTCGAACGCCGTCAACCTGACCGATGGGCTCGACGGATTGGCGACGGGCTGCACGCTGACGGTGTCGTTGGCGTACGCGGTCATGTGTTTCGTGGCGGGCAACTTCAAACTGGCCGGTTATCTGCAGGTGCCATTCGTACACAGTGCGGGGGAGTTGACCGTCGTGTGCGCCGCCCTGATCGGGGCGAGTTTGGGATTTTTGTGGTTCAACTGTCATCCGGCCCAGGTGTTCATGGGTGACACGGGCTCACTGGCCATCGGCGGGCTGATCGGCGCGATCGCGGTGATGATCAAGCAGGAGTTGGTGTTGATCGTCGTCGGCGGGATTTTTGTGATCGAGGCCGTCTCGGTGATTGCGCAAGTCGCCAGCTTCAAGTTGCGCGGCAAACGGGTGTTCGCCATGGCCCCGTTGCATCATCATTTCGAACTGCGCGGTTGGTCGGAGACGACCGTCACCACGCGGTTCTGGGTGCTGTCGGTGATCTTTGCGTTGCTGGGATTGGCAACGCTCAAGTTGAGGTAGTCAGGCAATGCAAACCATGGAACTGAAGGGCAAGGACGTGCTGGTGTTGGGACTGGGACGGAGCGGGATGGCGGCGGCCTCGCTGTTGCAGCGGGACGGTGCGCGGGTGGTCGTGCGCGATGAATCGGCGGACGACCAGTTGCGGGAGCGGGCGAGCCGGCTTCGCCAACTGGGCGTTCGCGTTGAGTTGGGCAACGAGTTTGACCGGTCGACGCGCTTCGATCTGGCGGTGCTCAGCCCCGGCATTGCGCCCGAGCGGCCCATCGTGCGGGAGCTGCTCACGCAAAACACGCCGTTGCTCAGCGAGTTGGAACTCGCGTATCGGTTTTGCCTGTGTCCGATCGTCGCCATCACGGGCACCAATGGCAAGACGACGACCACCGAACTGATCGCGCGGGTGCTGGAAGGTTGCGGGAAACGGACGCTCGCCGCTGGCAATATCGGCACCGCGTTCTCGGATGCGGTCGAGGCCAGCGCGGGTTTGGACACGGTGGTGTTGGAAGTCAGCTCGTTTCAATTGGAGAAGATCGAGCACTTCCGTGCAGATATCGCCGTGCTGCTCAACATCACGCCGGATCATCTGGATCGATACGACTCGATGGAGGAATACGCGGCGGCGAAGTCGTTCGTTTTCATGAACCAGCGGCCCGAGGACACGGCGATCGTGAGCGCGGAGACGCTGGAAATGCTTCGGCGGATGGGCCTGGCGACGCGGGCGCGCACCATGACGTTCAGCGCCTACAACCGTCCGGCGGACGTGTGGCTCGACTGGTTCGACAACGACACGATTTGGTGTCGGTTGCCGGAGTGCCGCGGCATCCTGCTGAAGATGAGCGAGACGAACTTGCGGGGCGTGCACAACGCCGAGAACGTGCTGGCGACGTTGGCGACCGGGTTGGTGATGGGGTTACCCGTGTCGCGGATGCGGGAGGCAATTTGCACGTACAGCCCGCAGCCGCATCGCTGCGAGTTCGTCGCGGAGATCGACGGGGTGACGTACATCAACGATTCGAAGGCAACCAACGTCGACGCCGTCGAGAAGGCCCTGCGTTCGGTCCGGGGCCGGGCGGTGTTGATTGCCGGCGGGCGCGACAAGAGTTTGGACTTCAGCCAACTAAAGGAGGTGATGGCGGAGAAGGTAAAACTGGCCGTGTTGATCGGAGAGGCGCAGAACAAGATGTGGCGTGCTTGGTCCAGAGCGGTGTCCTGCGTGCGGGCCTCTTCCATGGAACAGGCCGTGGATGCTGCTGTCCGACGGGCTCGGGCGGGAGACACGGTGTTGCTGTCACCCGCGTGCGCCAGCTTTGACATGTTTGAGAACTATGAAGCGCGCGGGGACGAATTTAAACGGCAGGTCTTCAGTTTGCAGAGAAGGAATGGGAACCACAGAAACGGTTTGCGCGAGAGCAAACAATCAACAATCACAGCGTAACGAAAGGAATCAATGAAAGTCTCAAGAGTCGTACTCATTGTCGTCGCACTCCATGTCCTTGTGATCGGGGGCATTTTTATCTTCGAGGGTTGTTCACGAGCCAAGTCCAACGCGCCCGACATGGCGGCCAACGAAACGCTGCCGGGACAGCAGCCGGAAGCCGTGACGCCGGCTGCGCCGACCGAGCAGGTGGCTTCGATCCCGAACCCGCAGGGTCCGGCTGCGCCGAGCACGCTGGCACCCGTCGCCCCAGCCACGCCACCGGAGGCGACGCCAGCCGCTCCGGCCCCGCGGATCCGCGTTGTCAAGAAAGGTGATTCACTCTGGAAGATCGCCAAGGCCGAAGGCGTCAGCGTCGGCGAACTCTCCCGCGCGAACAACCTGACCAAGACCAGCACGTTGAAGATCGGCCAGAAATTGACGATTCCGGCTGCCAAGGCGGAAGCCCCGAAAGTGGCGGCGGCATCGGTGGCGCCGGTCTCGACCGACGTGGGCGCAGCCGCGCCGCCGGCTGACGTCAGTGGGGCGAACTACACGGTCAAGTCGGGCGACTCGCTCTGGAAGATTGCCCGCCAGCAGAGCGTGACCGTCGCGGCGCTCAAGCAGGCCAACAATCTGACGAGCGATTCGTTGAAGGTTGGGCAGAAGCTGCGCATTCCTGCGGCCAGCACGGCGGCGGCTTCGGCGACAACTGCCGGCGGGGCAGGTACTTCGTCGACGGCCTGGCGTGAGCCGGGCACGTACACGGAAAACGGTCAGACGATCCACATCGTGGACTTCAACGAGTCACCGGCGGTGATTGCCAAGAAATATGGCATCAAGACGGAGGACCTGCTCAAGGCGAACAACATCAGCGACTCGAAGAAGGTCCAGTATGGCCAGCGGCTGGTGATTCCGTTGCCGCAGCAGAACCCGGCAGCGGCTGCGCCGGCGACGCCGGTTGCGAGTGCCGTACCGGCCTCGGCTTCGGCGGCGCCGGTCGTGTCGGCATCGCCGTCGACGGTTCAATGACGGATCGGCGTGTCTTTGCCTAACGAGCCACCGCAGCGCTGGCCGAGCGCTGCGGAGGCGGAAGAGGGATGGACAGTTGAACAAAGCCGCCATTCTGCTGTTGGTAATCATGCTGATGCTGTTGACGATCGGCGTGGTCATGCTGTTTAGCACGAGCGCCGCGTACGCCCGGGATCGGTATGGAGATCAGCACTATCTGTTGAAGCGCCAACTCGTGTGGATGCTGATCGGCGGCCTGGCGTGCGTGATGGCCGCCAGTGTTCCCTACCCGAAATGGCGCGGGGTGTGTACCGCGTTTCTGGCGGTCTCGGCAGTGATGCTGGCCCTGGTTCTCATTCCGCACGTCGGCCTCAAGGTCGGCGGCGCGCGCCGTTGGCTGGGTCTGGGACCGATGCGGTTCCAGCCGTCGGAGTTCGCCAAGCTGGCGCTGGTTATCTGGCTGGCGCACTGGCTGGCAAAGGAGAAACGGCGGATCGACCGGTTCGACCGCGGATTCGCCGTACCGATGGCCATCACCGGCGGCCTGTTGCTGTTGGTGCTGGCGGAACCGGATTTCGGGTCGACGGCGTTGTTGGCGTCGGTCGGCTTCGCCATGATGTTTATCGCGGGTGTGCGGCTGTGGTTTCTTGTCCCGACGGCGCTGGCGGGCGCGGGAGGTCTCCTCGGGTTGATGCTCCACAATCCCGAGCGCTCCCGGCGGCTGCTGGCGTTTCTCGATTTGGACAAATACCGTCAGGGGGCGGGCTATCAAGTGTGGCAGGCGATCCTGGCATTCGGCTCGGGCGGGTTTAGTGGACTCGGTCTGGGCAACAGCCGGCAGAAAATGTTTTATCTGCCGGAAGCGCATACTGATTTCATTTTCCCGATCGTCGGCGAAGAACTGGGGCTGATTGGAACATTGGGGATTCTTTTGGCTTTCGCGCTGTTGATTGCGTGTGCGGTGATCATCAGCCTGCGGGCTTCGGATTTATACGGTCAATACCTCGGTCTGGGGATTGCGCTGTTGATCGCGATGCAGGCGCTGATCAACATCGGCGTGGTCACGGCGTGGTTGCCGACCAAAGGGCTGCCGCTGCCGTTCATCAGTTTTGGAGGCTCAAACCTGGTGCTGAACATGTCCGCCGTGGGAATCCTACTGAGCATTTTTCGTCATGGGACGACGGAGATGGAAACTGAAGAACAGGAATTTTTTGCCCGGCGCTCTTCGGTCTCGTAGGAGACCGGGAGGCGACGGTGCGTTGTGTGGAGAGCAGGTTGAATGAATGAAAGTGATGATCGCATGCGGCGGAACGGGGGGGCATTTGTTCCCGGGGCTGGCCGTCGCAGAAGCGTTGCGGACACGCCACCACCAAGTGCGGTTGTTGGTCTCCGAAAAGGCAGTCGATCAGACCGCATTGGGACCATTGACAGGCTCCTGCGACCGTTCGGGGCCAATCGCGGTGCAGACGGTTCCCGCCGTGGGTTACGAGGGATCGTCCCGGTTGATCCGATTCTGTTTCCGCTTGGCGAAGGCTACGCGCGGTTGCGCCATCGCCTGCGATGAGTTCCGTCCCGACGTGGTGCTTGGAATGGGGGGATTCACGTCCGTCCCGGCGCTGTTCGCGGTGCGCTGGTTCCGCCGGCGGGGGACCGTGGCGTTGATCCACGAGTCGAACGCCGTGCCCGGCAAGGCAAACCGCTGGGCCGGACGGTTCGCGGACGGCGTTGCGGTCGGGTTGGCCGAGTGCGCGCAATTTTTCGGGCGGACGCCCGTGACGGTCACGGGCACGCCGATTCGGGCCGCGTTACGGGAGCGGTCCCGCCGGGGCGCGAAGGCCGACGCGCGCGAGCGCCTCGGGTTGCGGTCGGGGCGGTTGACGGTATTGGTCGCGGGCGGCAGTCAGGGCGCGCATGCGATCAACCAGGCGCTGGCCGTGGCGTTACCGTGGCTGGCTGGACGAGGGGAAATGTTGCAGTTCGTTCATTTAAGCGGCCCGCGCGACGAACAGTTCGTGCGCGAGTCGTATGGGGAGAATGCGTTCGAGGCGAAGGTGATGAGTTTCTGCAGTCAAATGGAATTGGCATACGGCGCGGCCGACCTCGTCGTGGCGCGCTCGGGCGCGGCGACGCTGGCTGAGATTGCCGCGTTTGGGTTGCCTGCGATCCTGATTCCGTATCCGCACGCGGCTGGCAACCATCAGTGGCACAACGCGCGGGTGTTCGAACGGGCCGGTGCGGCGCGCCTCATCGACCAGGCGCAACTGAATGGGAGACGGACCGGGGCTGGCCAATCCCTGGCAGCCCTCATCGCCAGCTTGGTGGACGACGAAGGCGGACGGCACCAGATGGCTACGGCTGCCCGCGCGCTCGCGGTCGACGACGCCGTCGAACGGATGACGGCACTTCTGGAGAACTGTGGTCAATAAGCAACAACTGATCGATTTCCTCGGCAGCCGGCCGCGCCGCGTACATTTGGTCGGCATCGCCGGCTGTGGGATGAGCGGTCTGGCGCGGCTGCTGTTGCAGCAGGCGCACGCGGTGACCGGTTCCGACGTGGCGCTGAACGGCACGACGAAGGAACTGCAGAAGCTCGGCGCCAGGATTCACAGCGGCCATGCGGGCCGGAACGTCAGTGAGGACACGGAGTTGGTCGTCTACAGTTCGGCGGTCAGTTCGGACAACGTCGAACTCCGGGCGGCAGACGAGCTGAAGATTCCCCGGGTGCGACGGGGGCTGCTGCTGAGTGCGTTGATGAACCACACCAACAATATCGCGGTGGCCGGCACGCACGGGAAAACGACGACGACGGCGATGATTGCCTACGTTCTGATGCACAGTGACGCGGCCCCGAGCTATTGTGTGGGGGCGCACGTTCCGGTGCTGGGCACGAATGCGCAGATCGGCGGCGGGAAATACTTCGTGGCCGAGACGGACGAAAG
Source organism: Verrucomicrobiia bacterium (assembly GCA_035515475.1). Classification (GTDB taxonomy): domain Bacteria; phylum Verrucomicrobiota; class Verrucomicrobiia; order Palsa-1439; family Palsa-1439; genus DATJBF01. The sequence continues at coordinate 19,637 of DATJBF010000044.1, read as the reverse complement.
CGACGGCACGCTCGTCGGGTTCAGTCCCGAGTATACCGTGTGTCTCAACATCGAGCCGGAGCATCTCGATCATTACGGTTCGATGGACAACCTCCGGGCGACGTTCGAGTCGTTGTTGTCCAGCACGCTCAAGACCGGTTTCCTGTGCGCGGACTGTCCGAACTGCCTGAGGCTCGCGGCGAAGTGCCGAACGGCCATCACGTTTGGTTTCTCCGAGAGAGCCGACTATCGCGCCCTCAACGTGGACCACACCGACCGCGGCACGCGGTTTACCGTTGCCTGTCGCGACCAGCAAGTGGGCGCCATCGAGTTGATCGTTCCCGGGAAGCAGAATGTGACGAACGCGCTCGCGGCCATTGCGGTCGCGGATGAACTGGGCATGCCGTTCGAGAAGATCGCGGCGGCGCTGGGGCAGTTCACGGGCGCCAAGCGGCGATTTGACCGGAAGTACGAGGACGGCGGTGTCCTGGTCGTCGACGATTACGCCCATCATCCGACGGAAGTGCGCGCGACGATTGCCGCGGCGCGGACGTTGTTGTCGAAGAACGCGGCTGAAGGTTATCGTCGCATCCTCGTGGCGTTCCAGCCGCATCGGTACACGCGGACGCAGGCGTTGCGTGACGAGTTTGCGACGGCGTTCGAGGGGGCGGACCGGGTATTCCTGACCGAAATCTACGGCGCGAACGAACGCCCGATCCCGGGTGTGACCGGGAGGGCGCTGTACGAGGCCGTGAACTTAGCCGGGCAGCCCAACGTTGCGTTCGAGGCGGATGCGGAGATTTTGGTCGCCCGGTTGTTTGCCGAGGCGAAGCGCGGCGACGTGGTTCTCACCATGGGGGCGGGCGACATTTACCGGGTGGCCGATGCACTGGCGCGAAAGTTTCGCGCCCGGGGGACGGATGTCGTGGGCCCCGCGAGCCAGCCGGCAAACATGCAGGCTGACCTTGAGGTGTTGCTGTCGGACAAGGCCCGGATTCGGCGCGACGAGCCGATGTCCCGGCACACCTCGATGCACGTGGGCGGCCCGGCGGAGTTCTGGATCGAGCCGGCGGGCGAACGCGATCTCGCGCGGTTGTTACATTATTGCCGCGCGCGGCAGGTTCCCGTGACGGTCGTTGGTCGCGGCACGAATCTGTTGGTACTCGACGGCGGCATCCAGGGCATCGTCGTCAGTTTGTGTCATGAGGAGTTTTCCAAGCTGCAGGTGGACGGCGAGCAGATCATTGCCTGCGCGGGGGCGCCGCTGAAGGTGATTGTCACGGCCGCGGCGAAGCACGGGTTGGGTGGACTGGAATTCATGGAGGGCATACCCGGTTCGCTCGGTGGGGCGTTGCGCATGAATGCGGGGGCGATGGGCCGGCAGATATTCGACGTGGTCGAGTGGGTTCGCTACATCAGCTACTCGGGTGAAATCTATGATGCCGAGGGGAGAAACCTGCCAGTCACGTATCGGAGCTGTCCGGTCTTTGAGACGCACATCGCTCTCTGCGCGATTCTGCGCGGCGTAAAGGCGGAGAAAAAATCGATCGACAATCGGCTGCGTGCGTTTGCCCGGCGACGCTGGTCTTCGCAGCCGGCGCGGCCGAGTGCGGGCTGCATATTCAAGAATCCGACGACCATTCCCGCAGGCAGGCTGATTGAGGAACTGGGGCTGAAGGGGATGGTGGTGGGTGGGGCCCGCGTGTCGGAGGTGCACGGCAATTTCATCGTCAACGAAGGCAAGGCCAGTGCGGGCGACGTGTTGGAGTTGATCGCGGCCATCCGCGAACGGGCGCGGAAGGAACGGGGCATCGAGTTGGAACCTGAGGTGATGATCCTCGGAACCGATAACCGGTAGAGAGGCGGCCATGAAACGATTGAAGATCGCGGTGTTGATGGGCGGCCCGTCGGCGGAACGCTCCGTATCGTTGCGTTCGGGGGCGGCCGTGGTGAACGCGTTGGCGGCGACGGGCGCGAAAGTCATGCCCATCGACATTCAAGAACCGCAGTTCGCGATGCCGTCGGACGTGGACGTGGCGTTCATCGCGTTGCATGGGACGTTCGGCGAAGACGGCACGGTGCAACGGATGCTCGAGGACGGGGGGATTGCGTACACCGGATCCGGACCCGATGCCAGTGCGGCCGCGTTCGACAAGATCGCGGCGAAATCCCGGTTCGAGTTGGCGGCGATTCCGACGCCCGAGTATGAAATATTCGACCAGGCGCATTGCGACTTGGCGCGACTGGCGGGTCTTGGTTTCCCGCTGGTGGTCAAGCCGGCGCGCCAGGGATCGAGTGTGGGCGTGAGCATCGTGCAGGAAGAGGTCGATCTCGAAGAGGCGTGTCAGATCGCCTGGCAATACGACAACCGGTTGTTGGCCGAGCGCTACATTCGGGGACGCGAGTTGACCGTCGGCATCTTTGACGGGCGCGCCCTACCCATTGTCGAGATTCGTCCGAAACATGATTTCTTCACGTACGAGGCGAAGTACACCAAGGGGCAGACGGACTATTTGGTGCCCGCGCCGCTGGAGAAGAACATCGAAGCCAAGGCGAAGGGCCTGGCGCTGCGGGCGCACGATTTCCTCGGCTGCCGCGATTTCTCGCGGGTGGATTTGATTCTGGCGGATAACGGAAAGCTGGTTGTGCTCGAAGTGAACACGATTCCCGGATTTACGGAGACGAGTTTGGTGCCGAAGGCGGCCCGGGTCGCGGGGATCGAGTTCAAGGACTTGTGTGCCCGGCTGGTACAGATGGCGTTGGGGCGGCGGGCGCTGTCGCCGGGGACCCAACCGAGAGAGACCGAGACGGCGACGGTTACATGATCAAATTGAGCAATCGAAGAAGGAGGCGGCCGGAGTATTTGCTGGACGTCAAGGTGCAGACGCGCGGGCGGGCCCTGGCGCGCTTGCGGGTGGTCGTGCTGGTTCTCACGGCGCTCGGGCTGTTCGCCCTGACATGCTATGGGATGTATCGCCTGATAACGTCCACCGTCACCCGCCTCGTGTACCAGAACCCGCGCTTTGCCATTCAGCAGATTGTCGTGGACGACGACGGCGTGCTGACGCCCGAACGGGTGGTGCAGTTCGCGGGCGTGCAGATCGGGCAGAACCTGTTCGCGCTGGATCTGGGTCAAGTGAGCCACAACCTGGAGATGTTGCCGCTGGTGTGCGGGGTGGAAGTCCGGCGGATGCTGCCGAACCGGTTGTTCATTCGCGTCAACGAGCGTGTTGCCGTGGCGCGGTTGCGGGTGCCGACGCGTGAACTGGGTGAGACGTCGTTTTACGTGGACCGGGCGGGCATGGTGATGAAGCCGATCCGGCTCGCGGACGGGACGGTGCTCCAGCCGTCGATGCCGCGGCCCGTACCGATCCTGACGGGCGTTTCGCTGGCCGATGTACGCGTGGGCAAGCAGGTCGAGTCGGAGCAGATTTATCGTGCGCTGGAGTTGTTGGACAAGCTGGACCAGTCGGTGGCCGGTTCGCTGGTGGAGGTCGAGCAGATCGATTTATCGAGGCCGCGGGAGCTTGTGTTGATCACGCGGCAGCGCCTGCAGGTCAAGCTGGACGTGGAGGATTTTGGCCAGCAATTGCGGCGGCTCGGCGTGATTTTGCGTTGGTCGCAGCAACGGCAGAAGTCCGTGCAGATGGTGGATCTGACGGTCAGTCGCGGGGTGCCCGTGACGTTCGTGAACTAGAAAGGGTTGGCTGCGCCATGTTGCCGAAGGAAAAAATCATTGTGGGGTTGGAGGTGGGAACCTCGAAAGTGTGCGCCGTCGTCGGCGAGGTGCTCGACGACGGGAACATCATGGTGATCGGCGTCGGCCAGGCGAATTCCGAGGGGGTCCGCAAGGGCGAGATCATCAACATCGATGCCGCGGTCGAGTGCATCCACGCGGCGGTGGCTGACGCGGAGGAAAGCGCCGGCGTCGAAATCCACAACGTTTATGCCAGCGTCAGCGGCGGGCACATCCGCAGTTTCAACAACCGCGGGACGGTGGCCGTGACGAACGACGACCGGGAGATCACCGAGGAGGAGGTTCGCAGCGTCCTACTCAACGCCAAGGCGGTGAACATCCCGATGGACCATGTGGTGATTCACGCGATCCGCCAGCATTTCTTCGTTGACGGTCACGATGGCATCCAGAACCCCGTGGGGATGATCGGTGCGAAGCTCGAGGCGGACGTGCATGTGATCCACGGCGTGCGGACCCGGCTGCAGAACACGATCAAATGCATCAAGCACGTGCCGCTGGACGTGGCCAACATTGCCGTCAGCGGCTTCGCCTCGGCGCTGGCGGTGCTCACGTCCGAACACCAGCAGTTGGGTGCCATTGTGATCGACATGGGCGGCGGCACGACGGATTACATGGTTTACAGCGAGGGCACGATTCAGCACAGCGGCGTGCTGGCCGTCGGCGGCGATCACGTCACCAACGACGTGGCCATCGGACTGCGGATCCCCATGAACCGCGCGGAAACGTTGAAGGTCGAGCAGGGCTCGGTGGAGATCCCGTCCGAGGACGAGATCATTGCTCTCAAGCGCGAGGTTGGGCTCCCGGATCGGCATGTTTCCCGGCAACAGCTTTGCCGGATCATGAACCTGCGGGTCGAGGAAACGCTCGGGCTGGTGAAGAAGGAGCTCGAGAAACAGAAGTTGCTCGATTACCTCGGCGCCGGCGTGTTCATCACCGGCGGTTGTGCCCGGCTGCGCGGTTTGGAATCGTTGGCCACCCAGGTGTTCGGGTTGCCCGTTCATATCGGGCACAGCCTGACGGTGGGAGGACCAACGTCGGCGATCGAGAGCCCGGAGTATTCGACGGCCATTGGATTGGTGCGCTACGCGCTCGGCTCGCAACGTGACCAGCATCAGCCGCCATCCCCGCTGCGAAAGATGGGCCAGTCGTTCTACCAACTGATCCAGAAGGTGCGGACCTTCCTGTAAGACCAGCGGAACGACATGGCCACCCGCCGCAAACCAGATACCGCAGTTCGGCGTTTGTCTGTGACGCCCGAGGAAAGCACTTCTCCCATGGAAAAGAAGCCGATAGCCGTGCCCAGGATTCGACTGAAAATTTTCGGCGTCGGCGGCGCCGGTGGTCACACGGTGAACCAGATCGCGGTGTCCCGGACTCAGCACAGTCATTTGCTCAAGGGTGTCGACCTCGTGGCCATCAACACTGATCTTCAGTCCCTGGGTGAAATCGACGCGGCGGTGAAAGTACAGATTGGCGCGGCCGTTACGCATGGGCTGGGTGCCGGCGGCGAGCCCGAGATCGGGGCGCGTGCGGCGCAGGCCGACGCGGACAAGATCGGAGCGCTGTGCCAGAACGCGGACCTCGTGTTCATTACCGCGGGACTGGGCGGTGGCACGGGCACGGGTGCCAGCCCGGTGGTGGCGCGGCTGGCGAAAGAGCAGGGAGCGTTGGTGCTGGCATTTGTCGCGCTGCCGTTCTCTTTCGAGGGCGACCGTCGCCGCCAGCAGGCCCTGTCGGGGTTGGACCAACTCCGGGCGCAGGCCGACGCGGTGATCTGCATTCCCAACGACAAGATTTTCCGGATTGTCGGCGACGACGCCAGCGTGGTGGCGGCGTTCAAGCGGGCCGACGAACAGGTGATTCTGGGCGTGCAAGCGGTGTGGCAATTGTTGTCGCGCAAGGGGCTGATCAACCTCGATTTCGCCGATTTGCGGGCGACCTTGGGGGCGAAACACTGCGACGGCCTGTTCAGCTACGGCGAAGCAGCCGGCCCGAACCGGGTGCGCGATGCGGTGAAGAGTTTGCTGGAGAATCCGTTGCTGGACGGTGGCGACGTGTTGGTGAAGGCCGAAGGCGTACTGGTCAGCGTCTTGGGCGGACCGGACCTGACGCTGGCCGACGTGCAGAAGACCGTGGACCCGATTACACGCCAGGCCAGCCGGGCGCACATCATCATGGGGGCGGCAATCGACGACACCTATCGCGGGAGATTGGCGGTGACGGTCATTGCTGCGGCCAATGTTCTGCCCCGGCGGGTGGTGGCCCAACCGGTGGCGACGAGGCCCATGACGTTTCCGCGGCCCGGCGACAGTGCGCTGTCACGCACGGCGCGACCATCGCCCTTGGCCGTTGGCTCCGGTCCGTCGGTGCCGGCTGCGAAACCGGACGGGGAGGAACCGCCGACGTCTGAATCTGCCCCGGTGCGGAAATCGTCGAAACCGAAGCAGGAAACGCTGCCGCTGGAAGGCGTGAGCCGGGGGCGGTTCGACAAGAGCGAGCCGACGCTCTATCAGGGTGAAGACCTCGACGTGCCGACCTTCATACGCCGCGGCGTCAGTTTGAAGCGGTAATCTCTCCCATTGGATGTGGCCTGCGTGGGCCGGCGGAGCGGGCTGGCAAGGCCCCGACTGGAGTGGTAATTTCAGGTGGTACGGAGGTTGGGCAGTTATGCCGAAATCAGATCCAGTCTTGACGCGGGAAACCCGAAAACGCGCGACCGCGACGATGGAGACCCTGGGGGATGCACTCGCGCGGCTGACGAAAGAGGGCGAGCTTTACGAGAAACTTCCTGACAACAAGGTGCGGTGCTACGCCTGCGGTCACCGCTGCCTGATTCTCGATGGGCACGACGGCATCTGCCGGGTGAGATTCAATCGCGGTGGTACGCTGTTCGTTCCGTACAACTATTTCGGAGCGCTGCAGTGTGATCCAATTGAGAAGAAGCCGTTCTTCCATGCGTTACCGGGCACGTTGGCGATGAGTTTCGGGATGCTCGGATGCGATTTGCACTGCGGGTATTGCCAGAATTGGTTCACGTCGCAAGCTCTGCGCGACCCGATGAGCACGGCGCCGGCGATGCCGATGACCGCCGGGCAATTTGTGCGGTTGGCGGTTGAGAAGGGCGCAGATACGGTCACCAGCACGTACAACGAGCCGCTGATCACCAGCGAGTGGGCCGTCGAAGTCTTCAGGGAAGCGCGCAAACACGGACTGCACACGTCGTACGTTTCCAACGGCAACGGTACCGAAGAAGTGCTCGACTACATCAAGCCGTGGGTCGATTTCTACAAGGTCGACTTGAAGGGATTCGACGACAAAGATTACCGTCAACTCGGCGGCCAGCTGGACAACGTGCTCAAGACCATCGAGATGCTTCACCGGAAAGGGTTCTGGTTGGAGATCGTTACCCTGTTTATTCCCGGGTTCAACGACGGCGAAGATGAGATGCGCCAGATCGCGAAGTTCCTCGTGGGTATATCGCCCGACATTCCCTGGCATTGCACGGCGTTTCATCCCGACTACAAGATGCAGGACCGGGATTACACGTCGCGGCGGACCATCATTCGCGCCTGCGAGATCGGGACGGAAGAGGGGTTGCGTTATTGTTACGCGGGGAATCTGCCCGGCGGCGTGGGCGCCTGGGAGAACACGCGGTGCCCGAAGTGCGATGAGACGTTGATCGAACGGTCGGGGTTTATGGTTCACAGCTATCGGTTGACGGACAGTGGCGCGTGTCCGAAGTGCGGGACCGCGATTGCCGGCTGCTGGGACGCGGCGAAAACGCGTGCTGCGGTCGGCGGCCTGCGCGCCTTCGATCGCCTGCCGCGAGCGGTGAGGCCGCGGTCTTAGTTAGCTATCGGCCGTCAGTTCTCAACAGTCAGCCGGCAGCCCGACGAAGGGCTCGGTGTAAACATCATCCAGTTTCGTCGCGCCAACTGCTTTACGTCATGTTCGGTAAAGCAGATACTGGTGGCCTTGACCCGCATCTTGGCGGACTACGCGCTCAATCCGCTCTTGGACTTCGGCCTCATCGAGAGACAGCAATCCAGCGAATTGCCGGCCCCGGCCGGCTTGCGCGGCATCGGCGACAAGGATCGCATCCGCGTGACTGCTCTGTTCCGGCACTCGGGCTTCCTGAAGTCCGCAAACTCTGGCAGACAGACGGGTTTTTTTCCGACCATTACCTCAAGGCGCGTATCCAAAAGAACGACTGGTGGCTCACCGACGATCAGGCGCGCCCGCTGTGGCAATTCTGCAAGGACCTCTACGAGAGGCGTTATCTAGCCTGCGCCAAGAATAATGAAGCATTCACTCGCCAGGAGCTTCTCGACAAGATCCTGGACCGACTTGGCTTCGCTTGGACAGACAACCTCGGAATGCCCGATCAGGATGCCGAACCTGACTACATTCTTTTCGCAACCGCGGATGAGAAGGAAAAAGTCATCGACAAGAGCACGGCCATTCGTTACCGCGCCTCGGTAGGCAGCCGCCAGAGGACGACGGCCATCGTGTCTTGGATGCCGGGCACGTCGCGCAGGGGAAATTGGTAGCCGAGGTTGAATCGCCGGAAGTAGGCGAGGAATAACTGACGGTAGAGCGCGCCGGCTTGGTCATCCGGGAGCAATTCCCGTCCGCGCCGGCTGACCGTGAGCCGTTTGTTACGCCGGGCGACCAGCCGGCCACATTCGCAAACGACGCGCGCAATGTGGAGCGTATGTAATTCCTGTTCGTTGAGTCCCTTGGAGTAATAGCGGAGGTGCTCGCGGTGGTACTGCTCGCGGTACGAGCAGGTCGGCGATGCGGTGGACGAACGGGCGGTTAAGGTTGCCGGCGGCCGTGGCCGGTGTGCCGCGAACAGCGTCGAGTACCTGCAGAAGACAGCGCGCGTTGAAGAAGAACGGCGCGTTGGCCAGTTCCGGCGGCGTGAGATTGCCGTTCAACAGCAACGGCCCATTCGGGTCCTCCCAGTCCGCTGCCAACAGCGCCGTCAGATAGCGCTGGAGCGCGAGACGCGGGTCGGGAGATGGGGCAGGCATGATCATGGGTTGATGAGGTTGACGAGGACGCGGGGGAGCATGAACCTGGGGTTCTCAGCCGTCATGATTGGGCGGACAAGAATTGTTCCACTTTTTGGCGGGCACCTTTCAGCAGAGAATGACCGTCGCAGAGCAGGAGCACTTGGAACTCGAGGGCCAACAGCTTGCGCAATGACCTTTTGAGTTGAGCCGGGTCGTCGAGTTTGTGTTCGGGAACGAACCGCAACTGGCCCGGCGGATGACCGATGAGCGCGTCTCCCAGCAGGACGATGCCACCGACTTGTTTGGAGATTTTGTTTCGCGATGGATCGAAGTAGAGGCCGATCTCGCCGGGTGATTTGCCGGGCAGATGGATCACCCGCAGGCCGCCGGGCAGGAGGTCGCCGTCGTTGACGGTCTCGTCGATCTTCAGCGAAGCGAATTCACCCTGCTCGTTGGCTCCCGCCACCACAGGAGAGTGGTAGCGTTCGCGAAATTGCTGCGTCTCGCGGTCATGGTCTCGATTGGTCGCCACGATCTTCTGGATCGGTTTCAGGGCATCGAGTTTCGGCCAGTCAGCAGCGGCGGGCGATGGTGGGTCCACAAGGATCGTCCCGGTCTCCGAGCGCACCGCGAAGCCGTTCAGGTCCCAAGGCATGTCGGGGTACGCCCCGCCCCAAGTGAAGATTTCGTTGATGATCTCGCGCATGGATTCTCTTTCGCTCCAGACGATCAGACCACTGGCAGAGAGTAGCAGAAGCATGGCGTCGGGGAAAGGATCGAGGACGAAGTGTCGAGGACGAAGGGGGCCGGGTGTTGGGTGATGGCTGATGGGAGACGGGGGAACCGTGAGGCATGGGAGCTTGGAGGTCAGGAAGGGGCGCATCTTGACATTGCCACCGTGCATTGCGGGAAGCCACGGCGCTCTGTCGCCGTGTGAGAGGCGCCCCGGCAGAGCGGGGCGGCTACAAAGGCTGTCATCCGTCGGTGTCAGTGCTCAGATGCACCCGTCAGGAAGGGAAATGCATAAATCGACGTGCTGCGTCGGTCGAAGGCACGGCTGCTGCTTTGCCAGAGACCGCGCAGGACATGAGTTCCTGCCAAATAAAGAGCCTGCAAGGGGCGCGGAAGCTGTCGGTACAGTCGCCGCGCCTCGGCTCTTTCTGGGGGAACGGCTGTTGCGCTGAGGCAGCCGGGCGATCCGTCAAAGTAGTTGAAATCGGCGGATGTGACTGTTAGGGTACAGGGCTGCCGGTTGTGCAAATCGGCTTTAACCAACTGGGGAGAACCATGTCCGACATCAAGGAAGTCGTTCGGCAGTTGCAGTCGCGGCGGAGGCGTACCGAGCGGGAACTGGAGAAGCTAACGCTGGCCATCGAGGCGTTGGCGTCGCTCGATGGGTCAGGATCCGGCAACGGGGCCGGCAGACGGAAGCCGAGGTTTTCGGCGGCGGCACGAGCGAGGATTGCGGCCGCCCAGCGGGCACGGTGGGCCAGGCTTAGGAAGGCGAAAGGCTAGAAAGCCGCTCCGACCAAGACCACTGCGGCGCGGACGACGTGGACCACTGACTTGGTGTGGGGCCGGCCGTCTTCGGTTCGGGGCGGCTCAAGATCGGCGATTTCTTCGGTTGGCAATTGGATCAGTTCGTATTCGGCCTGTAACCAGTCGTCTTGTTCGTGTCCGGGTTCGCCGCCGCGCTGGAGGTGGATCTGGTAGGCTCGGGCGCGGATCTGTTCTTCGGTGGGGCGATGGATGGTCATGGGTCGGTCACTCTGATGTGGTTCGGATAGTCTGCATGGTCGTAGCGGAAAAGCAGGATGCATGCTAGAGACATCCGCAAATGGGCAACGAGGTTGAATTCATGGTTGGCTACGAGATGGTCAGAGCCACGGAACCTGTGGTAGCCTGCGCATTTGGTAAGTGTGCGTCTCATTGCGGCGAAACGCATCCGCTAGAGACGCCGTTTGGCGCGAACAATCCATGAGCATCCCGGAGATCAATCTGACCGCAGCGGAGTTGAAGGCGATTGAAGAGCACAAGTATTTTCTTTCGCAGAAACGCGGCGCGGAGGTGACGATCGAGGAAGCCATTGCCGATTTCATCGAGCATTTCGAGGCGGATTGGCAGCGGGAGAAGCTTCGGCGCGACAATCAAGAGCAGCGTTTGGAGATCGAGCGGCACAAGTACTTTCGCTCGATCGAGGAGGGCCGGGACATTGGGAAGCAATCGGCAGCCGAAGAATGGTGTCAGAAGTACGCCCACATCTGGCGTGCCGAGCGAGAGTCGCTCGAGCGTAACGGATTCAAGAAGATCACCGTCGTCGTCCAGAACGAGAAGGGGTTGCACATGCGGCCGGTGTCCGCCGTGGCCACGCTCGCAACGGAATTTGACTGTGACATCTACGTTCACCGGGAGGGCATGATCTATTACAACTTCCTGTTGGAGGGCCGTCCGTACATGAACGTGAGATCGATTCTCAGCCTCTTGTCGCTGGGGGTGGCCCGGGGCGATCCGCTGGAGTTCATCGCCACCGGCTCCCAAGCGGGGCCGGCCTTGGAAGCGCTGGAGAAGCTGATGCAGCAGCAGGACCCGATGGACGAACCCGCTCGATGAACGGGCGGGCTTGTTGGCGTCAGGGAGCCGGTTCGATGACGACGAATCCGCTCCGGTCCGAGCCGAGGAAGAAGCCGGCGCCGGAGTTGTCGCTTTGCAGCAACAGGCCATTGAAGACGGATGTGTCACCGGTGCCCGCGTTGAGGAAGCTCCCACTGAATTGCCCCGTGTCGGGTTGAACGGCCAGCGTCAGGTCATCACTGCCCGGGTCGATGACGGTGGAGGCACCGGTGGCGTCGACGATGACGGTTTTGACGATGTTGCTGGGAAGATTCCCGCCGCCGAGCGTGAGCAGGTTGGTACTGATGACGGCCGGGGCGCCGTTGGTGGGCGGGATGTAGATTGCGCCGCTGAGTGTGGTCGTCGTGGCGAATCCCGCGGGGTAGAATGTGTCGAGGGATCGGTTCGGCTTGAACCAATCCACCGTGGCGCTGATGGTGTTGTTGGTGGAGAACGTGACCAAACCGATGCAGGACCCGTGGCGTTGGTAGAGAGGATCGTAGAGCGGCCAAATCCCACCGTACAATACGTTGGCGCTGGCGCGAATCTTCGTCCCGTCGCCGAGCACGCCGTCCAGTTTGCCGTGGCCGGTCCTCCTGACGGTCAGTGTGGCGTAGCCGTATCCTTGCGGCACGCTGGTGTCGGACGAATCCAGCGGTGGCAGGACGAGGGTGTATCGGCCCGCGGACGCAAATCGATTGGTGCGGTTGTACACCGCCAAGCTGGCGGAAATATCGGAGGCGAACGCGTTGTTGGAGGCGGTTCCCGTGATCAGGGTGGCGCCGTCGGATTCACCCAAATGGAGCGCGACCTGGAGCGGGGCCAGTTTCGGCCGAGTCACGGTGTTGGTGGCATTGCCGGAGAAGTCAAAGCGGCCGTTGAAGGCTGAGCGGACGCCGCCCATGATGAGCTTGGCAACGAACGACCGATCTCCGTTGAGGGTGACGTTGATGAGGCCGGAGCTTTCGTGCGATGGCGCGTTGGTTTGCAGGGCGAGGCCGCTGTAGGTGCCGACAGGCGAGCCGCTGACCCGGAAGATGACGCCATGAAGGTTCCGCCCGCCGAAGGCCGTCGTCCCGTACAGGAAGCCGTCGTTGCCGGACACGAGTCCCGCGTACGGGTAAGCGCCGTTGCCCGCGCCGTTGAAACTGTACAATCTGGTAATCGCACCGCCTTCTCCGACCATGAACACGGTGCCAAAGCCGAGTCCCCCGCCGGTTGTCATCCCGTAAAAGAAGCCGTCCGTGCCCTGGACGAGTTTCGACTTGGGGTGGACTCCGTTGACACTGGTGAACGCCACCACGTTGGTGAACGAGCCGTCGGAGGTGATCCGGAACACCGAGCCGTGATTGTCTCGCCGGCCTCTGATGGTCGTGCCAAAGAAGACGCCCTCGCTGGCTTCCACGAGTTCCCCGGCCGGATTATGCCCCTCCTTGTTGCCAAACTGATGCAGTGTCGTCAGCGAGCCCGACGAGGTCATTTTGAACACCGTGCCGAACCTGTTCGTGCCGCCGATGGACGTGGTGCCGTAGAAATCGCCGTCGCTGCCCTGCACGAGGCCCGCCCGGGGCAAGGCGCCGTTGGTGCTGCCTTCGAAGTTGTACAGCGTTGTGACCGTGCCTGCCGGATCAACTTGGAAGACGGTGCCGGAATTGGCCGTGCCGCCGTCGATGGTTGTCCCGTAAAAGTTGCCGTCGGTTCCCTGGCAGAGCCCGGCTCCCGGATGGCTGCCATCGAGGCCGCCGAACTGATACAGCGTTGCGAAGACGCCGGACGTACTGATCTGGAACACGGTGCCGAGGTTGTTCGACCCCCCGGCGTAGGTTGTCCCGTAGAAATCGCCGTTGGTTCCCTGCGTGAGACCTCCGATCGAATTCCTTCCTTCGCCTCGCGCGAAGCTATGGAGCGTACTCAGGACGCCGGCGGGGCTGACTTTGAAAATCGTGCCGAGGTAATTGGCCCCACCCTGAACGGTCGTCCCGTAGAAGTTGCCGTCGGTACCCAACGCGACGCCTGCCTCGGGTTGGGCGCCGTCCGGACCGCTGAAACTGTAGATGATTTTCAGGGGTTTGATAATGTCGGCTTGGGTGGATGGCACTGCTGTGGCGAGCAGAAGAACTGCAGCCAATCTGATTGTCTTCATCGTGAAATTTTCACTTGCCATGATGTGGGACTCCGGTTTCCGCACTGAGCGCGGAAGGGTACTCTTGTCGCTCGGTTACTTCCAGCCGGAAAAAGGGGAGACGGATCATTGGGGCTGAAATCGCTGGTTTTTGGCTGCCACAGGCCCCGTGTGCATCCCGAAACTGCGGGTAAAGATTCGGATTGAAAAACCACGGGTCGTAGAGTAGAAGTGGCGCCGCTTGGAACGCCACGCGAGGCGTGGGGGCTTGGTTATTAATCGGAAAGCAGAACGGAAGTGGAGTCGTCACGCGAGTTGAGAATTTTCTCGGGTAACGCCAACCGTCCTCTGGCACAACGGATTGCCGACTACATCGGGGTGCCGGTGAGCGATGCGATGGTCACGGCGTTCCCTGATCAGGAAACGCGGGTAAAGATCAACGAGAACATCCGCGGGCGGGACGTATTCATCGTGGAGCCGACGTCGCCGCCGGCGAATCAGCATTTGATGGAGTTGCTGATCATGATCGACGCGTGTCGGCGGGCCAGTGCCAGTCGCATCACGGCGGTGGTCCCCTTTTTTGGCTATGCGCGTCAGGACCGCAAGGACCAGCCGCGGGTGCCGATTACGGCCAAGCTGGTGGCGAACCTGATCGTGGCGGCCGGTGCGAACCGGGTACTGACGATGGATTTGCACGCGCAACAGATCATGGGGTTTTTCGACATCCCCGTCGATCATCTCTACGCGGCGCCGGTGGTGTATCGGTACTTCAGCAAGAAGAAACTGAAGGACCTGGTGGTTGTGTCGCCGGACATCGGCGGCACGAAGATGGTTAGCGCGTACGCCAACATGTTTCAGGCGCCACTGGCCATCGTCGCCAAGAAACGCAAGTCGCCAGCGGACGTCGAAGTGCTCAGCGTGGTGGGCGAGATCGAGGGGCACGACGTGTTGTTGGTGGACGATTTGGCGGAGACGGCGGGCACCTTGACTCGTGCCGCTGCGGTGCTGAAGCAGCGGGGCGCGAAGCGCGTGTTTGCGGCGGTGAGCCACGGGGTCTTGAATCCGGCGGCGCTGGACCGGTTAAAGAAGTCGAAACTGGAGGAGTTGGTCACGACCGACACGGTGCCGCACTCGAAGATCAGCGGGTTCAAGCTGACGGAGTTGACGGTGGCGCCGCTGCTCGGCGAAGCGATCAAGCGGATTCACAACTGTGAATCGGTGTCGTCGCTGTTTGACATCAATGGCGAGCGGCCGGAGAACTGAGCGCCGCCCCGACGGACGATTTTTCAGTCGAATGTGTTTGAGGAGACATTGGGTATGGCACAGAAGTTACAATTGAAAGCAAAGACGCGGACCGAGACCGGCAAGGACGCCATGAAACGGTTGCGGGTGCACGGGGTCGTTCCCGCGGTGATTTACGGGGCCCACACCAAGCCGATCAACGTGGCGGTCGCCGCGAAAGATCTGGAGAAAGTGCTCCACCAGGCCACGGGCGAGAACGTGCTGGTCGACCTGCAGGTGGACGAGGACGGCCAGACGAAGAACCGGCTCGCGCTCATTCAGGAAGTGCAACATCATCCGTATGAGGACACGATTCTGCACATCGATTTCCACGAAGTCCGCGCCACCGAGAAGCTGCGGGCCAACGTCGCGGTGCGGCCCATCGGCGAACCCGCGGGCGTGAAGACGGGCGGGGGCGTGTTGGAGTACGTCATGCGCGAATTGCGCGTCGAATGTTTGCCGAAGGATTTGCCCGAGATGATCGAGGTCAACGTTGAGAAACTGGAGATTGGCCAGAGCATCCACGTGGGCGACATCGCCGTACCGCCGGGCGTAACACTGGTTGACGACCGGGGCCAGACCGTGTTCCTCGTCGTCGCGCCGATCACGGAAGAGGAACTGGCCGCGATGACCGAGGCGGCGGCGGCTCCGACGGCCGAGCCGGAGGTGATCACCGCGAAGAAGGAAGAAGGCGAAGAAGGCGCGGTCGCGGAGGGCGAGGCCAAGTCGAAACCCGAAGCCGGCAAGGTGGATGCGAAAGCCCCCGTGGCGGGAAAGACGGAAGGCAAAGCTCCCGCGACGGCGGCGCCGGGCAAAGCCCCTGCGGCCGGGGCGCCGGCCAAACCCGAGGGCAAGGCTCCCGCAGCGGGCAAACCCGCCGGCGGCAAGCCCGATGCCAAGAAGTAGCGGACGCGAGGCGACACGGCTGTGTCGGCCAAGCCAAAGCTGGTGGTGGGGCTGGGAAATCCCGGCAAGGAGTACGCCGGCACGCGTCACAACATTGGTTTTGCCGTGCTGGATCGGTTGGCCGGGAAGCTCGATTGTTCTTTCCGAAGAAAGTGGCGGTTTTCGGCGGAGGTAGCCGAGGCCGTCGTGGGTGACGCGGGCAAAGTGGTGCTCGTCAAGCCACGGACGTATATGAACCGCAGCGGCGTGGCCGTCGGGGCGATGTTGAACTGGCTGAAGCTCGTGCCGGACGAGATGCTTGTGGTGGTCGACGACGCGGATTTGCCGCTCGGAGAGATTCGATTGCGCGCGTCGGGCGGGAGCGGCGGGCACAACGGACTGCGCTCGATCATTGAAGCGCTGGGCGGCAACGAGGGATTTGGCCGGCTCCGGGTGGGCATTGGACGTCCCGCGGCGGGGCCAGGGACATCGCCGGGCCCGGGCATTACGGATCACGTGCTGGGCGAGTTCGCGGCCGCGGAGCGGGAGTTGGCGGAACGAGCGGCGGCGACGGCGGGGGAAGCGATCGAGTGCTGTTTGCGCACGGGCCTGACGGAGGCCATGAATCAGTTTAACCGGAGAAAGTCTGCAGGGTGACATCGACAGCAGAAGGAGAGGGACGTTGAAGACATACGAAGGATTGTTTATTTTCGACACCGCTGGTAAGGAAGAGGTGTCGAAGGAGCTCGTTGACAAGATTCAGAAGGAGATCGAGCGCGCTGGTGGCCGCGTGGCCAAGGTGCAACGGATGGGCGCGCGCCCGTTCGCGCGCGACACGCGCCAACGCAGCTCCGGGTACTACGTGAATTTCATTTTCGACGCGCCGCCAAAGGCGGTGGCGGAGTTGGACGCGAAGTTGCACTTGGAGACCGAGGTGTTCCGCTGGCAGTTCACGGAAGCCGCACCCGAGCCGCCACCGCGCAAGCCGCGCCGCATCCCTGAGACGGGCGTCGTTGAGAGATAACCACCATGGCGTCATATAACAAAGTGCTGTTGATGGGCAACCTGACGCGCGACCCCGAGGTCCGGTACACGCCGAAGGGAACCGCGATTGCCAACCTCGGCTTGGCGGTCAACCGCGTGTACACGACGGAAAGCGGCGAACAAAAGGAAGAGGTCACGTTTGTGGACATCGAGGTCTGGGGCCGGCAAGCGGAGACCGCGGGCCAGTACCTCTCGAAAGGCCGCCCCGTTTTCGTGGAAGGGCGGTTGCGGCTGGATAGCTGGGAGGACAAGGAATCCGGACAGAAGCGCAACCGATTGAAGGTTGTGGCGGAGCGGGTTCAATTCCTCGGGGCGCCACGTGGCGGTGCCGAATTCAAGGATCAAGCGCCGGCGGATGAAGCGCCGGTGCGGCCAGCGGCGCGCGGCGGACGAGCCGCTCCGGCGCAGAGCGGCGGGGGCGAACCCGAGCCGACGACCGCGGGCGAGGACGACAACATCCCGTTTTAGGCGCGAACGGGGAAACCATTTCAAACCATCAGGAAGAGACACATGATTGAGAGAAACGGCGAAAGCAGGAGAGGCAAGCGCGACGTAATCGTGAAGCGCGACTGCAAGTTGTGCATGGATCAGATCGTGATCGACTACAAGCAGGCAGATTTGCTCAAGAAATTCATGACCGAACGCGGCCGGATTCTGCCCCGGCGAATCTCCGGGAATTGTGCCAAGCACCAGAGACAGTTGGCCACCGCGATCAAGCGCGCCCGCACCATGCTGCTCGTGCGGTGACGAACTCACAAGGGCGGCCGGGGTCGCCCCGGAGCAGGCGCCGAGCGCCGTTCTTACAGGAAAACAATATGAGCACGCAGATCATTCTGACGGCTCCCGTGGATAACCTCGGGGCCGAAGGCGACACCGTGACGGTGGCCAATGGGTATGCCAGGAACTTTCTCTTCCCGAAGGGGCTGGCGGTGCCCGCTTCAGCGGCGAACCTGCGTCGCGTGGAATCGCTGCGCAAGAAGCGCGCGGCGACGCTGGCGGCGCAACTGGATGACGCCAATGCTGTGGCCGCGAAGTTGGTGAAGCAATCCTACACGGTCACTGCCGCCGCGGGCGAAGACGGCAAACTCTACGGCTCGGTCACATCCGCCGATATTTCCGAAATGCTGAAGAAGGAAGGGATAGAAATCGATCGGCGCAAGATCGCCCTCGAACATCCGATCCGCGAGTTGGGTGTGTACGATGTGGACGTGAAGCTGCACCCTGAAGTTGCCACCAAGGTCAAGATTTGGGTGGTTGGTCAGGAAGGGGCAGAAGCCCCGGGCTCGAAGACCGAGGGTGCGGGGGAAAAAGCTGGTAAGAAGGCACAGAAAGCTCATAACAAGAAATAGCCGCACAATTACGTGGGGACGGCTACATGGCTTCGACCAATCCTCTCGCCTCTGAACCTGCTGGTCAAACCGACGGGGCCGGCGCAGCGCGGAGCCAGCGGGCGGGCAAGGCGGCGCCCTTGGGAAAGTCCAAATCGCCCTCCATCGTCGTTCTGGATCGCGTGTTGCCGAACAGTCTGGATGCCGAAATGGCTGTTCTGGGTGCGATGCTGCTGAGTCCGGCCGAGGCCGGTTCCGAGGTGCGGGAGCGCCTCAGCGATCAGCATTTCTACTACGCCGCCCATCAGGTCATCTTCCGTGAGATCGCCGGGATGCAGGACGCGATGCAGGCCATTGATAGCGTCACCCTCCAACAGCGGTTGCACGACAAGAACCAACTCGAGGAGATCGGCGGGCCGGCGTACCTGAGCGATTTGGTCACGCGAGTGCCGACGACGGCCAACGTCGAGCGGTATATCGACATTGTTTGGGAGAAATGCCTCCTGCGCCAGTTGATCGGTGCCGCTCACGACGTCATGGCCCGGGCATTCGAGCAGCAGGACGATGTGAAGGGTTGGATCGACGAGGTCGAGCAACAGATTTTCAAGATCACTGCGGAACGGTCGACCGACCTGATCAAGCCCGCGAAGCCGCTGGTCATGGATGCGATGTCCAGTATCGAGCGGATCTTCGAGAAGCGGGGTGAGGTGATGGGGTTGGCGACGGGTTTCCGCGATTTGGACAAGCTGACCTCGGGCCTGCACGATGGCAACATGTTCATCATCGCGGGCCGGCCTTCGATGGGGAAAACGGCGCTGGCGATGAACATTGCGGAGAACGTTGCCGTGGATCGGAATACGCCCGTCGGCGTGTTCAGCCTGGAGATGTCGGGGCAGGAGTTGGTGATCCGGATGCTGTGTTCGCGGGCGAGCGTAAACCTGCGAGCGCTCCACGACGGGTTCCCCAAGGATCCGGATCACCACCGATTGACCGCGGTGGCCAGCAAGTTGATGAAGGCGCCGCTGTACATCGACGACTCGGCGGGTCTGACGGTCAATCAAGTGCGGGCTCGTGCCCGGCGCATGAAACAGCAGTATGGGATCCGGCTGTTGATCATTGACTACATGCAGTTGATGCGGGCGCCGTCCCGGCGCGCCGAGACCAGCCGGCAGGCTGAGGTGGCCGACATCTCGGCCGGGGTGAAGGCGTTGGCGAAGGAACTGAAGATACCGATTATCGTGCTCAGCCAGCTCAATCGCCAACCGGAATCGCGGGACGAGGGCAAACCGAGGTTGGCTGACCTTCGTGAATCGGGGGCTATTGAGCAAGACGCCGATGTTGTCGGGCTGTTGCTGCGGCCCGAGTTGTACGAGGACGACAAGGAACAGAAGGAGGCGGAGAAAGGCAAAGCCACCCTGATCATTGCCAAACAGCGCAATGGCCCGACGGGCAATATTGATTTGACCTTCATTGGCGACTACGCCCGGTTCGAAGATCGGGCAAGGGTTGAAGAGGGAGACATTCCGAAGTTCGAAGGGAGTGAGGAATGAGGCGGCTGCTGTGGGCGCTCCTCACCCCATGTATCGTCATTGTTTCGGGCACGCGTTCCTCAG
>DATJBF010000043.1:0-13689 GCA_035515475.1 Verrucomicrobiia bacterium | reverse complement strand
CAACCCAGGCGCGGACAGCGGACTCGGGTCGCGGTGGAAGGTTCAACCCCGAAAAGAATTCGGGGTAAACCGAAGAAGAAACAATGAGGGCTGGCAAAGCCAGTACACGGAACTTTTGTCTTGATCGGAACCTTTAATGGGCGACCCCAGAACACTGTGGGTGCGCGAGGGACGGACGCAGCCTAAAGGACTGGTGGGAGATTTCCGAGGAACGCCGTTACGGAGATGGTCTCGTTATCAGGCGTTCCGGTATTACTGATCCAGCCATAAACGGTGATCACGAGCTGCGTCGGGCTGACGCTGATAACATTGGCGCTCGCCACCCCCAAACTGGAAGACTGGCAGGTGGCGTTGACAACGACAGATCCGGGTGTCGTGAGGTGCGGATAATGGCCGGTGAAGGTGACCTCGGCGTACGAATTACTATCGGTGTTGCTGATAAAGGCGGATTTTGTGCCTTTGCCCCCAACGGCCAAAAGGCTTCCATCAAGGATATCCACATTGGCAAAGGCGACGGCCACTCCACTCTTGGCTTGCGGGACGGTTTTGACGGGACTGATGCGGCCCTTGACCTGGTCCGACCGCACCGTGGACAATGCTGCGATCAATGCGACTGCGGTGATGATGATTTTCTTCATGGCTGCTGCTCTTCCCCCTTTCGGTTTGCCTGGGTTCGCTGAACGTTTCTGTTCCGTTTTACCTGCTTACCGCTCACGCCCGGTCACCAACTACGGGCCACAACTTAGGTGTTTTGCGTAAGAAGTCAAAGACAAAGGCGGGAGAACCTTTCCCTTGTAGCAGTGTTGTTGAAGCGTCCGCAGTCCGCACCGCAGTCGTTGGCTGTCGCTTCTCGGAGCGGCACGGATTACCGTGCCGACTCAGACGGAATCGTCACCGATTCCGCCCCGACCGGGCACGAAGGTGCGATGGACCGGAACGTGTAAACGTTCGGTCGTCCGATAGTCCTTTTCTCCCCTCCCTGAATCAGCCAATCCACCCATAGCTTTCGAACCGTGCCGGGCTACGGTGAATTACAGAGAATAGGAGATCATGAATCCGGGGTCAACTCAGTACTCTGGACAGAATCACTAAGGTCCGATCTTTCAGAACTGGTCGCCCGTTGGAGGAAGGGAGGCTCACGCATCTCGACAACGGGTCAAGAAGATTGCCGGACTGTTACGCGCCGATGAATGGCAAAGGACGCTGCGACGACGGCGACCAGTTTCTGGAATCCATGCGATTACCGCGAATAAGATTCGCGGCTACAAGGGGAGCAAGGGAGGGCCACGGGCAGGGACGCCTGTGCCACCAGACTAGGCGGCTACAAGACGGCGGGGCACCGAAGCTTACGCTTCGGCTACAGGGCGGCGTCGACGCGGTCGACGATGCCGACCACGATGGAGCGGACGGGAGCGTTCTTGTCGCCGATGATTTGCCGGGCGCCGTTGCCTTCGTCGAGCACCAGCACGCGGTCGCCAACGCCGGCCGCAACACCAGCGTCGATGGCGATGAGATAACCGCCAGAAGGTTTGCCGTCGAAGTTCTCCCGCTCGACGATCAGTTTCTTGCGTCCCGAGTAGAACGCATGCTCGATCGTCGCCACAATCTCGCCTTTGACGGTGCCGAGGATCATATGTAGGACGAGCTTCCAGCTTGTCTCTTCAACTGGTTAAGAAAAACAGGCTCGAAGCTGAAGCTGTTCGGATGTAAGCCATTCAAATGGACAAGCTGGAAGCATGTCCTACGGCCTGAGACAAGCTGGAAGCTCGTCCTACTGTTCTGCGTGTAATTCATCCACGATTCCCACAATGGCGTGGTCGACGGGCACAAACCACGGATCGAGCGCCAGCGAGGCTTCGCGGGCCGCTTCGTAGTAAATCAACTCGCCGGGGCCGGCCATCCGCGTCGAATCCGCCATGACGAGCGGGTCGCCTTTTTCTTTGCCCTGTTTGTCCAAGGGCTGAATCCACAGCATCGGGACGCCTTCGAGTCCCTGATAAACCCGGCAGGGTGTCAGAGTGCCAATGACACGACCGAGAAGCATTAGCTCGCCTCTTCCCCTTCCATTTCATGCGGTTTGGCATCGGCGAAGCGCGTGGTTGCGTCGAGTTGGCGCGTAACGGTGTCGTGCGGGCGGGCAATCACGCGGTGGTGCGTGAACGCGCTGCGGCCGCGCAAGGTGTCGTTCGCAATGGCCATGGCGGACTCGATTTCGTGGAGTTCGCCGTTGTACACGCTGATGGCTTTGCCCGACATCTCGTACTCGGCCAGCCGAATCTCGACGAGCGTCACCTCGGTGCCTTTGATGGCGGCTTCCGCGGCACGGATGTTGGCGGCAACCGTGTCGGTTTCGAGGATCGCCACGGCTTCCTGTTCGCACCCGGCGCGTTTGCCGAGCGCGGCATCGTGGACCTTGAGATGCACGTCCGGCAGGAACGTGTGATCGAGCACGCTGCCGGCCCCGATCGTGAGGGCCTCGGTCAACGATTCGCCGACGCTGCCAGTGGTGCCGCCGAAGATCGTGAGGTAACGTCCGCCGCTGACCGTGCCCGACTTGATCATCGCGATAGGCGCCTTCTTCAGAATCGCGTCGGTCGTAAAAATACCGTCGGCGATGCTGCTGAATTCCACAACCGCGATGGCAGGGAATTTTTTCACAAGGCTGTTACCGCCTCTCGCCGTTGTAGCCGCGGCGCTCTGTCGCCGCGTTTCCCCCGCGCTCCAAGAGAATTGGCCCCACGCCGGCAGAGCGGCGTGGCTACAAAACCTAAATCTGCTGCTGCTCTTAGGCCTGCGGCTACAGGGATTCGGGATACGCTCATCTGCCTACACAATCCTAAATGCACCAACCAACGTGCAGCGGCGCCAGCGCGAGAAGCTGTGCGGGCCCGTCAATCCTTCGCCAGTCGGGCTGGCGATGGTGAACGAGGTATACCCTTCGCCGCCGAACCCGAGCCCCGCGTAGTTCGGGCCGTTCTTGACAAAGATGCTGGCGTTGCATTCGCGCGCCATGCGGCTGAGGTTCGACAGCGTTTCCGAGTGCATCGAGAACGTGTGCCGGCGCGGATGCTCGAGCTGGAGCGCGAAATCGATGCCTTCATCGGCATCCCTAACCCGCGTGATGGGGAAGATCGGCATCATCTGTTCGGTCCAGAGCAACGGATGATCGTGGTCGACCTCGACGATGCCGAGCCGAATACTGTCGTCGCAACGGATGCCGGCCTTCTGGAGGATGACGCTGGCGTTCTTGCCGATCAGCGAGCGGTCGATGTCGGCTTCCTGGCGCGGGCCATACTGCTTGGTGAACACGACTTTCTCCAGCGCGGGCAATTGTTCCTTGGTGACGAGATACGCGCCGTTGTAGGTCATGCCCTTGATCAGTTTGTCGGCGACGCTCGACACGACGAGACATTCCTTCTCGTCGGTGCAGATGACGTTGTTGTCGAACGACGCGCCGAGCACGATATCCCGCGCGGCTTTGTCGATGTCGGCCGTCTCGTCGACAACGGCCGGCGGATTGCCGGGGCCGGCGCAGATGGCGCGTTTCCCCGATTCCATGGCGACCTTGACGACGCCCCCACCGCCGGTGACCACAACGAGGCGGATGCCGGGATGTTTCATCAGCGCCTGGGCGCTTTCGACGGTCGGATTGGCAATGCAGGTGACGAGATTGCGCGGACCACCCGCAGCGACGATGGCTTTGTTGATGAGGGCGACATTGTGGCAGGAGACGCGTTTGGCGTTGGGGTGAACATTGAAAACGACCGAGTTGCCCGCGGCGACCATGGCAATGGTGTTGTTGATGATCGTCGACGTGGGATTTGTTGTCGGCGTGATCGCAGCGATCACGCCGTACGGAGCCAACTCCATCAAGGTCAGACCGTCGTCGCCCGTGACCGCGCGCGGTTGGAGGTACTCAGTGCCGGGCGTTTTTTCGGTGACGAGCTTGTTCTTCTTGACCTTGTCCTCGTAGCGGCCGAGGCCGGTTTCTTCCCAGGCCATGCGCGCGAGGGCGTCGCCGTTTTCGCGCATCGCGCTGCGGATCGACGCGACAATCGCATTGCGTTTTTGGAGACCCATCTGGTCGTACTGGCAGAACGCGACGCTCGCGGCCTTGATGGCCTCGTCGATTGTGCTGAAGATACCCATTTCGCCCGTGGCCGAGGGAATCGAACTTGGTTTCTCCGCTTTCTCGGCGGTCCCGCCGCGGCCGGTGAGGTCGGCAACAATGCGTCGGGCAATCAGGTCGATTTCTTGTTCGGTAAGGTTGGCCATGGCGCACTAATCCTTCCGGTACTTCTCCGTGCCGCCGATTTCCCAGGTATCGACGATGGCCATGATGACCGCGTCGCACGGGCGATCTTTGGTGGCGAGCGTTTGGCGCGCGGAACTGCCCATCGCCACGAGCACCAGTTCACCGGGGCCGACGCCGACGGCGTCCACTGCGACGACCTGGCCGCTGGTTTCCTTGCCTTCGGTGTCGACGTGTTTGACCAGCATGAATTTTAGACCTTCCATGCTGGGGTCCTTGCGCGTCGCCACGACCGTGCCGACAACTTTGCCAAGATTCATAACATGCTCCTGTAGCCGAAACGTAAGTTTCGGCCAACTGCCCCGCCGCAGCCGAAGCTCACGCTTCGGCTACAGCGAGGAAGCGGAGAAATTACTTCTTGGCGCCTTTGCGGCCCAGCGGCAGAACGTCGTCCACGTTCTGGTGCGGACGCGCGATGACGTGGACGGCCACGACTTCGCCGACGCGGCTGGCAGCGGTGCGGCCCGCGTCCGTGGCGGCCTTCACCGCGGCGACGTCGCCACGGATGACGGCGGTCGTGTAGCCGCCGCCGGTCTTCTCGTAGCTGACGAGTTCGACCTTGGCGGCTTTGACCATCGCGTCCGCGCCTTCCACCATCGCGGCGAAAGACCGTGTCTCCAACAAGCCTAATGCATCTGCCATGATTCAGTCTCCTTTACGTTGTTTTCCAAATTGTTTCCCGCGCCGAGCGAAACGACCCCGTAGGGACGCGGTGCTCCGCGTCCACTGGGCTGCCAACGGCCGCGCAGCAGCGCGGCCCTACCAACGATCTGTCAAATGAACCGTGTCTTACCACTAGCCTCCGCCGCTGCCTTTCATCTCGCGGCCGGTGACGCTGTTGATCGCCGCTTCGGCGGCTTTCCATGCTACGTCCACGTCGCGTTCCTCGCCGCCGATGTACACGCGGCCGAAACTGCCGAACGCGCGGATTTCGAGGATATTGATGTTGGCGGCCTTCTCCGCTTCGTTGGCGGCGAACGCGGCGTAGGCCGCCGGCGCGACTTCCATCGTGAACAGCGAATGGCCCGGCAGGATCATGTTGCCGTGCCGGGTGCGGTTGATGAGCATCGTGTGATAATCGTCGATGCGGCGGATGACCTTGCTGCTAAAAATCTGCGGTTTGTAGCGGCTTTCCTCTTTGAGATCGAGCGCGTTGAGAATCGCCGCGCCGGCCTGGCGGACATCGGCCTGCGATTCCGAGTGGATCTCGAGCATGCCGTACAAGCGTTCGATGATCTGCATGCCGGGGGTGACCTTGGTGGATTTCAGCGCCACGTCGGTGACGGTATTGATTTCCATGCCCGGCGAAATCTCAATGAACAGCGAGGCTTGTCCCGCGATGGGGAGAAATCCCTGGGACACCGTGGCGAAGAACGACGCCACCTGCGGCTGCAGACTATCGAGAAAAATGTACGAGCGTAAATCGGCCATGTTCAGTTCCTTTCGTTCTCAGAGTATCGCGGTCAATAAAGCGTGTCATTCTGAGCGAAGCGAAGAATCTCACTCGTGGTCCGTTGCCGCGCAAAAGAGAGAGAGACCCTTCGCCCGCCCCGAAAGCGTTCGGGGCAAGCTCAGGGTGACAAACCAAGAAGTCGGTCGTTATAGACTCCTTTCGCATCTAATACTTCGCTCCCGGGCCGGAAACGGCTTCGCCGCGCGCTTCCTTGAGGATCTTCACGCCGCTGCTGGTGCCGATGCGCGTCGCGCCGGCGGCGACCATCTTCATCAGATCGGCCAGCGAACGGACGCCGCCCGACGCTTTCACGCCGAGTCCTTTTTCCCTGACGATCCGGCTCATCAACGACACATCTTCCACGGTCGCGCCGCCGGAGCTGAAACCGGTCGAGGTCTTCACGAAATCCGCATGGGCTTTCACGGCATGTTCGCAGGCCCGGGCCTTTTCCTCGTTGGTCAACAGCGCCGTCTCCAAAATCACCTTGCACTTGGCACTGCCGTCGCGGCAGGCTTCGACCACGGTGCGGATATCGCGCAGCACCAGCTCGTCGTCGCCGCTCTTGAGCGCGCCGACGTTGATGACCATGTCGATTTCCTTGGCGCCGGCCCGGATGGCGGCACGGGCTTCCATTGCTTTCGATTCGGGTGGCTGGGCACCCAGCGGGAAGCCGACGACGCAGCAGACTTTGACGCCGGAACCCTCGAGCAGTTGCCGCGCGAGCGACACCCAAGTCGGATTGACGCAGACGGAATAGAACTTGTTCTGGCGCGCTTCGCGGCAGAGTTGTTCGATATCGCTGCGCGTGGTGTCGGGCCGCAAGATCGTGTGATCGATGAGCTGGGCAACGTCGAGTTTGGGTTTCGGAGCCGACGCGCTGATGGGCGGATTGCCTTGTGCGGCGAGCAATTCCTGCACGCGCTGGGCGATGCGTTCGAGGTCGGATGGCGAAGTGCTCACGCGTGGACTCCCCGTGGCGGCCTGCCCCGCTCCCAGCGGGGCCAGCAACGTGGCTTGGTGCGCTCCGACTTCGATTGGTCCGTCCTGAATCGCATTGATTAGTTGTACCCGTTTCCGATGGCGTTCTTCAACACATTCCCCCGCGAGGAACGTCTCAACAATCTGCTTTGCCGTCTCGAAATCAGTCTGTCCCGAGCCGAGCGTGAGCACGTTGGCATCGTTGTGCTCGCGCGAGTTCTTGGCGAGGGCGACATTGTAACACGCGGCGGCCCGTGCGCCTCGCACTTTGTTGGCCGCCATGGCGGACCCGATCCCGGCGCCGTCGACCATGATGCCGCAGTCGCACGCCCCACTCGCCACCAGCCGTGCCACCGTGTAGGCAATCCGCGGATAATCGACAGCGTCCTTGCTGTGCGTGCCGCAGTCCTGCACGAAATAGCCGCGGCCCTGCAAGTAACCGAGAAGCTGATTCTTGAGTTCGAACCCACCGTGGTCCGAACCCAGCGCAATCTTTAGGTTTCTCCCCATCGAGCTGTCAACGTTTTTTCATAATCCCGGGGCAAAATCAAGCGACGAGTTGCACGGGGGCGGGGAAGACGTTGTCAGTACGACAGAGGGACATGCCGGGAGAAGCTTGGCCGGGTTTATCCTTTTCCACAGCCGGCGCCATTGAGTATAGAAGGGGCGCGGCACGAATCTTCTTTGCCGCCGCCGTTCCGAGATGAAAGTCACTCGCACAACGCTCGTTGGATTGGCGCTGGCGATCTTCGCGGGCACACTCTGGTTGCATTGGCCAGCCGTCGGAGGCGGATTCCTTGCGCGGATGGACGATGACGAGTTCCTGCTACAGGCGGTGCGGCTGAAAGGCTTGACCTGGCACGCAGTGCAATGGGCGTTTACGAGCACCAAGGCGTTTTACCAGCCGTTGACGCGGCTTTCACATGTCGCCTGTTACCAAATCTGGGGAACGAACCCGGCGGGGCATCACGCGGCGAACGTCGTGTTGCACGCAGTCAACACCGTCCTCGTGTTGGGTTTTCTCTGGACGCTGCTCGGCACGGTGGCATCGCTGACAACCAATGAGCGATTGGCGATGGCTCTCGGTGTCACCGTGGTGTTCGCCATTCATCCGTTGCAGGTCGAGTCGGTCGCGTGGATGACATCCCGGTCACAGTTGCTGTGCTCCGCGTTCGGGATTGGCTGTCTTTGGGCGTACGTCGCCGGGGCTCGGCGTTGGCTGGTCTGTGTACTGTTCGTCGTGGCGCTGCTGTGCAAGCCGATGGCGGTGTCGCTGCCCTGGGTGATGCTGGTCATGGATTACTTTCCCTTGCGGCGACACGAGCAACTCGGCTGGGGCCGGTTATTCCGCGAGAAGGCGGCGTTGATTGCGCTGAGCGTAGCCGCAGCAGCAGCCACGATGATAACCGAGTCGCGGCCCGGTGGTCTGATGGCGCCGGCGGGGGTGATTCATCCGTGGACGCGCCTGTTCCTAGCGGCGCAGAGCCTGACGTTTTATCCGTGGAAGCTGGTGTGGCCGGCATGGCTGTCCCCGAACTATCCGCTGGGCCTGGGCTTTTCGCTGCGCCCGATGCTGGCCGGTGCGTCGGCCTTGTGCGTGGTGGTGGTGACGGTCGTGAGCGCGTGGCGTTGGCGGCAAACGCCGGCGCTGGCAGCGGGTTGGGCAGCGTACCTGATACTCATTCTGCCGGTCTCGGGACTGACGCAGACGGGCGCGCAAGCGGTGGCCGACCGGTACGCATACTTGACGATGCTGCCCCTGCTGCTGTTGGCGGGCGGAGGGACGATCTGGTTGTGGCGACATTTTTCGGCGATCGCCCGGCTGGGGTTGACATCTCTGTTCGTGGGCGAGTTGGTCTTCTTTGGTGTGCGGACGCGGGCACAGATCGCGGTTTGGCATAACGACGAGACGCTGTGGCGCGCCGTGCTCGCGCACTACCCCAATTCAGATGTGGCGAATCGGTTGCTCGTGCAGGCATTGCTGAATCAGGGGCGGATCGACGATGCGCTCAGATCCGCGCAACGTGCGGTTCAGATGGTGCCGTCGGCGGAAACATATCGGAACCTCGGGGTTGCCCTAATGCGGGCCAACAGAATCCAAGAGGCGGTCACGCAATTTGATCTGGCGCTGCGGTTCGACCCCGACCTAGCCGATGTACACTACAACCTAGGACTGGCCTTCATGAGGTTGGGACGGCCACAGGCGGCAGCCGCTCATTGGGAGCAAGTGCTGCGGCTCGAACCCGATGCCGTCGAGGCGCGCGTCAATCTGGGGAATGTCTTGCTGGGACTGGGAAACGTGCCGGAGGCGATTGAGCATTATCAGCGAGCGCTGCAACTCCGGCCTGATATGGCCGAGGCACATTACAACCTGGGGCTGGCCTTCAGTCAAGCAGGACGGATTCACGAGGCGATCAAACAGTACACGGAAGCGCTGCGCATCAAGCCCGGTTACGTCGAGGCGCACAACAATCTGGGCGATGCGTTGCTGGGACTGGGAAACGTGCCGGAGGCCATCGAGCACTACGAGCAAGCGCTGCAGTTCAAACCCGATTACGTCGAGGCGCACTACAACCTGGGAGTCGCCTTGGAAAAAGCGGGCCGGGTGAACGAAGCCATCGGGCATTACCAGCAAGCGTTGCGGCTGAAGCCCGATTTCGCCGCCGCACACAACAGACTGATCCGACTCGAAGCTGTTCCGTAGCTTGTCCCGTCGATGGCTGCTGACCGCCACTCCACCAAGCGGATACGCGACCTTTCACACCATCAATCTCATCAACCAAGATCCACAGAAGAGATCCTAGCTGCTGCTGACCGATTTCAGCCAGCGGATGTTTTCCGCGTGGAGTTTGCGGATGGTCAACAACGGATCGCGCCAGGGTTTCAGTTCGGGCTCGTCAATCAGTTTTTCGATCTCGGCCACGATGTGCTGTTGCGCCGAGTGGGCCAGGTTGAGGCTGTCGGTCAACGATTCGTCGGTCAGCTTCAGCGAGAAGCGCGCGCTGGGGATGTCGGTGGGGCCCCCACCCAGGCCGCGCACGACGTTGGCGAGGCTGACGCAGTTGACGCCGCAATCTTTCCGGACGCGCTTGATCATCTCGCGCTGGCCCGGATCGTCGCACCGGGGTTCGGCCCGTCGTAGTGCGCGCACGCAGGCCCATTCGTCGGCCAGAATTTCGTTGAGTTTGGCGGCGAGATCAGCCATCGAGACGAAGCGTAAAGAGGTTAAAGCCGTTAAGGAAGTTAAAACGGTCACAAAACAACCGGAGCCCTGACGAGCGCTGTAACGATTTTAACGGTCTCACGAGTTTCTTTTCCGGTATTGTTCGAGCCAATAGAACCCGCCGATGACGATGCCGTGGGTGATTTGGCCCGTCTCGATCATCCGCGGGATATCGGCCAGCGGCACCAAGCGCACGGTGATGTCCTCAGCGCGGTCCAGCTTCGGCTCGGCAACTTTGCGACAGTCGGTCGCCAGTACGTAATGCTGAAGATTGTTCTGGATCGCTGGATTCGGATGCACCGTCCCGAGGCGGACAACCCGGCCGGCTTCGTAGCCGGTTTCCTCCAGCAACTCGCGCCGGCCGCAGTCCTCGGGCAATTCACCCTTGTTCATCAGTCCACCCGGCGTTTCCAACTGGACCGAGCGCGTGCCGTGGCGCCACTGCTCGACCATGATGACGCGCTCGTCGGACGTGAGAGGGATGACGTTCACCCAGTTCGGCTGTTCGAGCACGAACATGTCGTGAACTTCTCCCGTCCGGGGGCTGACAGTCACGTCTTTGCGCACCTTGAAGATCCGGCAATCAGCAACGATCTCGGAGGACTGAACACGCCAGCCTCGAATGTTTCGAGGCGAGGGTTGGGGCGAGCCCGTCGTCACTTTTTCTGCGCGTGCGCGGTGACTTGGTTGAGCCGATCGAGAAATTCCTTGGCGGGCACGTACCCGGCGATCTCCGCCAGCTTCTTGCCCTGGGCATCGAGGAACACGATGTGCGGGTAGCCGCGGGTACCGAGTTGCTTGGCGAGTTTCTTGTTTTGGGCGCCCTTCTCGGGATTGATCTTGAGCGCGATGAATTCCTTGGTCACCTTGGTTTCGACGTCCTTGTTGCTGTAGGTGTCCTTGTCGAGTTTCTTGCACCAGCCGCACCAATCGGTGTAAACGTCCACCATCACCAGCTTGCCTTCCTTCTTCGCCTTCGTCAACGCGGTGTCGTAGTCCTGTTCCCATCCCACGCTGGCCCACGCGCCGGCGCTGACCGCCACCAACGCGATGATCGTCGCTGCGATAAATTTTCTCATGGTTCTCCTTCCGCTAATGCACGCCGGCCGCGGTTTCCTTGAGTTCGGCGGCCGTCTCCGCCGGCGGGTCAATCCACTTGCCGTGTTCCTTGATGAGGGCCACCAACTCGTCCACGGCCTGATCCTCGGGAATGTGCTGTTTCACCTGCGTCTTGCCCACCCACAACGAAATCTTTCCCGGCGCCGTGCCGACGTACCCAAAATCCGCGTCGGCCATCTCGCCGGGGCCGTTGACGATGCACCCCATCACGGCGATCTTCACGCCCTTGAGATGCGACGTGCGCGCTTTGATCCGCGCCGTCACCGTCTGCAGGTCGAACAACGTGCGCCCGCAACTCGGGCAGGCCACGTAGTCGGTCTTGAACGTGCGCGCACCGGCCGCCTGCAAAATGTTGTACGCCAGCTTCACGGCTTTCAGCAAATCATCTTCCCCCGTGACTTCGACCGCGTCGCCGATGCCGTCGCAGATGAGCGAACCCAGGTGCGTGCTCGCCGCGATGAGCGCGCTTTGCTGGACGTGATGCGCCTGCTTCGAGCTGAGCCGGTCCCGCAACAGAATCGGCAACACCAAGCCCCGGTTATCGAGCGTGGCCGCAAGAATCCGATAGGCGGCGATCACATCCAGGCCTTCGGCACGGCCGACCGCCAACACGACCTGGTTCCGGGGAAACAGGTTCAGCACGCCCGCCAACGTGCCGCAGTTCTCCGCAAAATGCTCGGGGGAGTCACCCTCGACGTCAAATTGCATGGTCAACTTGATCGCGTCGGTCAGCAAGGCCGTCACGTCCTCCGCGCCGGCGTACGGGACGTTGATCTTCTCGGCTACGTCGAACACGGGCAGATTCACCCCGGCACTGTCCAATTTGACGGCAATCGGCGACTCAATATGACGTTCGCGCAGCTTCGGCTTCAACGCCGCGATCTTGCCGACGTCGGCCGCCGTCTTGACGGGGAACTGCAGGATCTCGGCAAACGTGTCCGGCTCGGCAGTCGTGATCCGCTGGATCTGGCCGATCGTCGCCGTCAGCGGCACGGGGACTTCGACGCGCGGCGGATGCTCCTTGCCGACGCGCAGCCGCAAGGCGCCGATGAAATATTCCGGCGTCGGACGCCGCGTGTAGGTGAACGGATCCCGAGTCTCGGTGACAGCAAGCGTAGGACGAGCTTCTAGCTTGTCCACGTTGTACGTACCGGGCCCAGACAAGCTGGAAGCATGTCCTACGGATTTCTGTTGTTCCCACAACGCGTTGTATTTCTTCACCATCTCCCGGCACACGGGGATTTCGTGGACGCTGTCCTCGGTGAGCGAGACACGCACCGTGTCGCCGATGCCGTCCTCCAGCAGCGCGCCGATGCCGATGGCCGACTTGATGCGACCGTCCTCGCCCTCGCCGGCTTCGGTCACGCCGAGATGCAACGGATAATTCCAGTCCGGCCCTTCCTCGTCCAACCGCGCCACCAGCAGTCGATACGCTTCGATCATCACTTTCGGGTTGCTGGCTTTCATCGACAAGATGATCTCGTGGTAATCGTGCTGACGGCAGATGCGGACGAACTCGAGCGCGCTCTCGACCATCCCCAGCGGGGTGTCGCCGTAGCGGTTCATGATCCGGTCGGAGAGCGAGCCGTGGTTGGTGCCGATGCGCAAGGCGCGTTTCAGTTTTTTTGCTTCGAGCACCAGGGGCGCGAATTTCTCCTCAATCCGCTTCAGCTCAACGGCGTATTGTTCGTCGGTGTATTCCTTGGTCGCAAATTTCTTGGAATCGGCGTAATTGCCCGGATTTACCCGCACGACCTCAACCCATTTTACCGCCTCCATCGCCGCTTCGGGTTTGAAATGGATGTCGGCGACGATCGGCACCAGGCATTTTTGTGCCCGCAATTCGCGAACAATGTTCTGTAGATTCGCCGCGTCCTTGACCGTGGGGGCGGTGATACGGACGAGCTGGCAACCGACGGCGACGAGTTCGAGTGTCTGCCGCACACACTCGGCGGTATCCATCGTATCGCACGTGAGCATGGACTGCATCACAACCGAATGGTCGCCCCCGATGATAACCCCGCCGTTCTTTGGATCACCGATGACAACTTCCCGTGCCTTCCGCCGGTGGTAAAAATACGGTGATTCGCAGTAGCGCATGGATTATTTCGCCGGGGCCGGTGCGGGCACGGCGGGCGCCGTCGTTTGCTCGATTTGCGCATCGCTGTTGAACATCGCGCGGTAAAGCCCAAAACGCTTGATGTCCCCGAAAATCGTGATGTAGAGCATGAACCCGATCAGAAGCATCGCAAAGGCGGTGGTGGTGTACTCGACAAATTTAAGGCTCAAGGGCCGGCGCCAGATTTTTTCGATGATGGCCATCAGGATATGTCCGCCGTCGAGCACGGGAATCGGCAGTAAATTGATGATGGCCAGATTAATGTTGAGCAACACCAGAAAACTCAAAGCGAGGCGATAATCCGTTTTAAACTGGGCGGCGAGGATGCTGAAGATTCCGACGGGGCCGCTTAAATCCTTGGCGCCCACACCCGTCTCCCGGGAATGGACGAGCGCGCCGATGGTGGCAAACGTTTTGTCCATCACATCGCGCACCTGTTCCCAGGGCGTTGGGCCGGGCCTTTGAATCATGTAAACCTGCGTGGA
>DATJBF010000042.1:0-23446 GCA_035515475.1 Verrucomicrobiia bacterium | reverse complement strand
CCAGAGTTTGGATCTGCTCTTCAGCCATGGAACCAATCTTCGCATGACAGGACTCCCCTTAGATGATCCAATGTTGGCTGGCGCAGACAGGACGTCAGCGTCCTCGCTTCTCCTGTTGCGAATTACAGCACGAAGTGCGGCGTTTGTCCATCGGAAAGAGTCGGTAGTTTGCGGGCATTCAGGACAACAAATGACCCGGGCATCCCCAGGTGGCCCCTCTGTGAAGCTCAGGGTGACGCGCCAAGCGCGCGCGTCACTTCACTTTTTTGGCATCGCCCCAGAGTTGCTCGAGGGCGTAGCGCTGGCGCAGTTCGGGATGGAAAATGTGGACCAGCACGTCGTTGTAGTCCATTACGATCCACCGGCTCGGCGGGAACCCGTCGCGGTGTTGCGGACGGTAGCCTTCGTCGCGGAGACGGTGCTCGATTTCGTTCGCGATGGCTTTCAGGTGCGGCTCGGACGTGCCCGAGCAAATGAAGAAATAGTCAGCAACGTTGGAGATACCGCGGACGTCGAGAATGAGCGCGTCCTCGGCCTTCTTGTCGAGGGCGATCTTACGGCACAGCTTGGCTAGCTTTTCCGGGGCGAGACCGCCGTTACCCTTCACGAATAAAGTCGTCGCCTCCGGATGTATTCGCGCACCGCATCGGGAACAAGATAGCGTATCGACCGCCTGCTGGCAACTCGGGCGCGGATGTCCCGCGACGCGATGGCGCAGGCGTGCCCCCGCAACACCTGCTGACGCAACCGCCGCCGGGTCGCCGGGTCCAGGCGCGGGTCGACCACCGGTTTTGGCTCGAACCCCGGCCGCGGCACGGTCACAAACGTGCAGAGTGTCACCAGCCGTCGCACCTCCCGCCACAGATGCAGCTCGCGCAATGAATCCGCCCCGATGATGAAGTACAATGCCGCCCGCGGGTGACGACGCCTCAACTCCGTCAGCGTATCCACCGAATACGATTTGCCGCCGCGCTCGATCTCGAGATCGTCCACGTCAAACCGGTGCTGGCCGTGGATGGCGAGCCGGATCATCCGGAGCCGGTCGCGTCCGCTGGCGAGTTTGTCCACCACTTTGTGCGGGGGGGTGGCCGACGGAATGAAAATCACGCGTTCCAGCCCGAGTTGTTCCAGCGCATCCTGCGCGGTGAGCAGGTGCCCGAGATGGATCGGGTTGAACGTGCCGCCGAGAATGCCGATCTTGCGCTTCTTGTAGATCTTGGCCCGTGCCATTGCCGCCATGATACAAAAGCCGCGCCGGGTAGCCACGCCAAAAAGCTTGGAGGTAATTTGCCACCACCGCTCTTGGAGCGCGGGACGCCCGCCCAACTGCTCCGTTCCCCGTCCTTGATTCGCGCGGCAATGTCCGCTAGAAGTATGCCGCCATTGTGAAGTCGGTCAATCGCACACGCCCCACCTGGGTCGCCAATGTCGAGACGTTGGCGTATCTCTACGTGTTCAACGTCCTCCTACTGGGATTCGTCGGCCGGAGTTATCTGGCGAGCATACCAGCCGGCACGTCGTGGGGAGGATGGACGGTGGCCGCGCTGGCCTACCTAGCGAATTTCGCCCTGCTGGCGCTCGTACCGGCGATTCTGTCGCTGCTCGTGTCGTCCATCCCCCGGCGCTGGCCGCTGTTGATCATCGCGCCGTTGCTGTTCGGGCTGCTCAACGTGTTCATTTATGCGGACTCGATCATCTACGTGCTGTGGCATTTTCATTTCAATGGCATGGTGTGGAACCTCCTGACGACGAGCGGCGCCGGCGATACGGTCACCGCCGGCTCGGGCACGGTGGCCTACACCGTCGCGGCGATCGTCACGATCTTCGTGCTGGAATACGGCTTCGCCGGCTGGGCGCTTCCCTGGTCGCAGAGGCGCGGTCTCATCGGGCGCGGACCCGGCAAGCGGCCGTTGGCCGTCACGGGCGCCGTGGTGCTGCTGCTGATCTTTGCCGACAAAGCGATCTACGGAGTCGGCAGCCTGCGTGACGACATGGAAATCGTCCGGCTACGAACCATCTTGCCGTTGTACCAGCCGGTCACCTTTAAGCGGTTCGCCCACCGCGTGCTCGGCATCGACGTGACTCCGAGGCCGCAGTTGAAATTGTCGGCGGGCGGCTCGCTCGATTATCCCAAAGCCCCGCTTCGATTCCCCACCGGCGGCCCGCGACCCAACGTCGTCATCATCGCCATCGAAGGCGCCCGCGCCGACATGCTGACGCCCGGCGTCATGCCCCATCTGTTCCGCTGGGGCGAGACCCATCTCGTGTTCGACGACAACTACAGCAGCGGCAACACGACGCGGTACGGGATCTTCGGCCTGTTGTACGGCATCAACGGCACCTACTGGCAGGGCGCCCTGGCCGTACACGAAAGCCCCGTGCTGATTCGCGCGCTCAAGCAGATGGGCTATCACTTCCGCATTCTCTCCTGCACCGACCTAGATTTCCCCGAGTTCCGCGGCACGGCGTTCGTCGACGTCCTCGATGCCATCACCGACAAATGGCATTGTCCCCAGCGCGTCGACCGCGATCGTTTGATGACGGATGCGTTCGTCCAATTCGTCGACGAGAATCAGGGGCCGTTCCTCGCGTTCATGTTTTATGACGCGTCACACCAGCCGTACCTGTTTCCCCCGGCCGACGCCGTGTTCGACACGGGCACGGCGGGACCCGAAATCAACTACGTCAAGCTCGCCCGTGAAGGCGGCGACATGCATTTCATCGAGAACCGCTACCGCAACAGCCTGCATTACGTCGACGCCCAACTCGGACGCGTGTTCCAAACCCTCGACGACCGGCACCTGCTCGGCAACACGCTGGTCTTCATTGTCGGCGACCATGGCGAGGCGTTCGGCGAACTGGGGTTGTTCGGGCACGACAGCGCGTTCGACCGTTACCAGACGAAGACGCTGTGCGTGGCGAACATCCCGGGCGTCCCGCCGCAGCACGTCCACCGCATGACCAGCCACGAGGACGTACCCGCCACCGTGCTCACGTACCTGGGCGCGGAAAACCCGTTGGCCGATTACACGCAAGGATTGCCGCTGATGACCAACGCGACGCGGCCGTTCGTCTTTATCTCGAGCTGGAGTGATTCGGCCATCGTGAACACGAACACGATCACTTCCTTCGGACTGGAAGCGTACAACGCCGACATCTCCATCCTCGACACGAACGATGTGCCCCTGCCCAATCAGCGCGCGGCGCTGGCGAGCCACCGCAGCGAACTGGTTGCGGCCATGGAATCGATGCGCCAATTCAAGAAGTAACGCCGTCGGGTCACGCTTCCTCGCGGGGATGTTGGGAGGGAGCGGACGCGGTCGGAGCGAGTTTCCGTTTCTGGATGAGGTGCAGGTTGCGCATGTAAATGGCGCTGTTCGGCAGGTAGGCCAGGATTCCCACCGGATCGCGCTGGAAGATGAAGTACAGGCACATGATGACGCTCCCACCGATGCTCCAGTACCAGAACGTGACCGGGATCACGCTCTCGCCGCGTCTCTCGGAGGCAATCCACTGGACGAGAAAGCGCGTCGAAAACACAATGTTGCCCATGAACCCGAAAATGGTGAGGTAACTCCAGTCCAGTCCCCACATGCGGTGCGGTTGGGCAAACCAGGTGACGGCAAGCAAAGCGGAGCACATCGCAGCAACCCTCCTCTTCAGTTGATGGTTTCGGTGACGTCGAACTGGAGCCGGCGCTTTTTCATCCAGCGCACCGCCAGCAGATCGGCGAACGACTTGAACAGCCGGTTCCACACGCCGTAATGGCTCTGCCCGGAAAAGCGCGGGTTGTTCGTCACGGGGATCTCCGTGACGGTGAATCCTTCCATCCTGATCAGCGTTGGCAGAAACCGGTGCGCGCCTCGGAAGAACTTGATGTTCGCCACGCATTCACGCCGAAACGCCCGATAGGTGCAGCCGGCATCGGCGATGTTCTCGCCCGAGAGTTTGTTGCGCACCCAGTTGGCGATGCGCGACGACGCGATCCGGACGAAACTGTCACCCTGCCCCCGCGATTCGACGCGCGTCCCGCAGACGCAATCGTAGGTCTTCAGGGCTTCCAGGAACTTCGGCAAATCGCGCGGATCGTTCTGCAAATCGGCGTCCAGCGTCACGATGAACCGGCCCCGCGAGAACTGCATTCCCGCCCAACTGGCCGCGCTCTCGCCGCAGTTGGATTCGAACCGCTGCGCCCGCACCACGGGATCGGCCGCCGCCAGTTCCTCGAGGATTTCCCAGGACTTGTCCCGGCTGCAATCGTCGGTCACCACCACCTCGTAGCTGACGCCGAGCGGGTCCACCGCGTCGTGAATGGCTTTCACGAGCGGACGCAGGTTGCCCTCCTCGTTGTAACAGGGAATGACGAGGCTGATCTCGGGTGCCGGTGGCGTCATTTCTTACCGTAGAACTCCGCGATCCGATCGCAGACGTAATCCACGTCGTCCAGCGACAACCCGCCGTGAATCGGCAGCGACAGGATCTCGCCCACCGCCTTCTCGGTGCGCGGCAGCTTCGGGATGTCCTTGAACAACTTCGCCATCGCGGGTTGCTGGTGGTTGGCCACGGGATAATGGATGCCCGTGCCGACGCCCTGTTCCTGAAGAAACTTCATCAGGGCGTCCCGCTTGCCGCCGCAGCGGATGACGTACATATGATAGACGTGCCGGGCATAATCGCGTTCGGGCGGCGTGGGTACGATCCCCTTCAACCGCTCGTTGTACCGGGCCGCCACCCGGCGCCGGCCATCGTTCAACTCGTCGAGGTGTTTCAGTCCGACCCGGCCGATGGCGGCCTGGACTTCGTTGAACCGCAGATTGTAGCCGATCTCGTCGTTGGTGTACTTGTCTTTCCGGCCGTGGTTGCGGAGTTTGCGGAGACGTTCGGCCAGGGCATCGTCGTTGGTACAAATGCATCCGCCGTCGCCCATCACGGTCAGGTTCTTGGACGGGAAAAACGAGAACGCGCCGCAGAACCCCATCGAACCGACGGTCCGGCCCTTGTACTTGGCGCCCTGTGCCTGGGCGCAGTCTTCGATGACCCACAGATGGTGCTTTTGCGCAATCGCGAAAATCCGGTCGAGGTCGGCCGGATGACCGTAGAGATGCACGGGCAGGATGCCGACCGTACGCGGCGTGATCGCGGCCTCGAGTTGCCCGACGTCGAGGCAATACGTGTCGTCGATGTCGATGAACACCGGCTTGGCGCCCCAGTGGCACATCGGCTCGATGGACGGAAACGCCGTGTGCGACGGCACGAGCACTTCGTCGCCGGGTTTCAGTCCCATTGCCTGGTGCGTCATGAGCATCGCCGCCGTCCAGTTGCAGGACAGCACG
The DNA here is from genome assembly GCA_035515475.1 of Verrucomicrobiia bacterium. GTDB lineage: Bacteria > Verrucomicrobiota > Verrucomicrobiia > Palsa-1439 > Palsa-1439 > DATJBF01. Next base: position 18,113 of record DATJBF010000042.1, on the reverse strand, counting down.
GCGTGTTTCGTGCCGGTGTGCTTGGCCAATTCGGCTTCGAACGCCTCACACTCCTTGGCGAGGATGTACCAGCCGGATTCGAGCGCGCGCAACGCGGCCTGCTTTACTTCGTCGGTCAGATAAACTTTCGAAAGTGGAATCTTTTGCATGGTCCTCCTGGCAGATTTGGTTACGTCAACTTCACGGTCTGACCGAGCCGGACGGATTCCAGCGCGGCCTCGATCACCCGGACCGCCTCGTACCCCGCCCGGCCGTCCGCCAACGGCGCCTGGCGGGTCTGCATCGAGTCGACAAACGCGCGCAACTCGGCCAGCAACGGTTCCTCGGGCGGAAACTCGAGCTGATGCGTCGCGCCTTCCTCGGCCTTGGCGTCCCGGCCGGCGACCACGTGGCGATTGGCAAACGTCCGGATCTTGTACTGGGCGACGTTGTAATCGCACACCGCGCTCAACGCGTCGCCCAGCACCTCGACCGAGCGGAATTTCCCGGGTGAATGATACCCCGTGTGCACGGTGGCAAACACGTTCGGCTCGTATTCCATGGCCACGTACGATTCGTCTTCCATGCCGCGTCCCATGAAATCCTGCATCAACGCCGTCACCCGCACCGGCGACCGGCCGAGAACGTAATTGAACAAATCGATGAAATGGATCGCATCGGCAAACGTCACGCCGCTGTCGTTGCGGGGACGTTTGAACCCGCTGAAATCGCCCCGCAAGATCTTGACGCGGCCGAAATCGCCACGGCCAATTGCGTCGCGGAGCCACTTCGACGCGGGATCGAACCGGAAGATGTGGCCGACCTGCAGGATGCGTTTCCGCTGCCCGGCCAGGTCAGCAAGGGCCCGCCCGTCTTTCGCCTGCAGCGTAATCGGTTTCTCGACGAAGACGTCCTTGTCCGCCTCCAACAACTCGCGGCACAATTCGTAATGCGTTTGCGCCGGCGTCACCACCACTGCGCCGTCCACCTGCGCCGCGAAATCGCGGTAGTTGGTCGTCAAATGTTTGTCGTCCAAACCCAACCCGCGCGCCTGTTCCAGCCGCTTGGCATCGACCTCCGCGACGAACAACTCGATCGGCAGCGATTTCAGCACGCGCAAATGGTTGGCTCCCCAGCGTCCGACTCCCAACAGCAGAATCCTGGTCATGGATCAGTAGTCCCTCCAATGGTCAGCGCATCGTCGCAAAACAGCGCGGGCTTGCAACACAATAAACATGTCACAACATTATCCGTCGCCAGCGGCCAACACAGTCTGTAGCCGCCGCGGCCGGCATCAGTCACGCGGCACCCGCAGTGTCCGACCCGGGGCGAGAACGGCCGACTCGGCAAGTTCGGTTGCCCCGTGGACCAATTGGGCCCGCACCGGGTGCGGCGCGTCAGATTCGTTCGTGACCTGCACCGCGCCCGCGCCGGCCGCATCGGCTGCAACGACAACCTCGGCAGCGCTCGCGCGGACAACCCGGGCACCCTCCATCTGCACGCGCCATGGTCCCCAGCAGGCCGCCATCGACCGCGTCCACTCCAGTCGCGGGTGATTGCTGACGATCTGTACGAACGGTTTCCCCGTGGCTGGCCAGCGGGCCAGTTCGTGCAGGCTCGGCGCGTTGGTCCCCCGGCACGACTCCAACCGCGCCAGATCGTGGACCGCGACAAACGCCGCCGCGTCGCCATCGAGCAATCGCGCCGCGCGCTGGAACGACACGACCCGGCGCATCGGGCCGAGGTAGAACTGGAGCGCGAATGGGTCGTCCACGTGCGTGAGCGGGAACTGGCGTCCCACCTGTTGGCGGATTTGCGTGGCCAACTGGATGATTCCTTCGGTCTGGGGCACGTAAACGGTCCGACTCGCAGCCCACGAGTTGAACGGCACCAACAAACCCAGGATGACAACCGTCACCGCCACCGAGGCCCAAACCACCGTTTGCGGTTCGAAACGCGCGGCGAACCTGGCGAGTTCACGTCCCCCCAAGAGCGCCGCAGCCGGGATCAGCGGCCAGAGCAGGTCGCCGCGCTGGTGTGGGGAACAGGAGAAACAGAATAATCCCACGAAAAACCAACAGAACAAAAACCGTTCGAACCGCCGCTGGCGCGGGTCGGAGGCCGGACGGCGCCACACCCGCCAGAATCCCGCACAAGACAGCAAGCTCCACGGCGCAAACCGAGCCAGGAAATACAACGTTGGCTTGTAGAACCCTTTCCCTGCCGGGGCCCCGCGCTCGTCGCTCAGGGTTTGCGTCGCCAGTTCTTGTTTGAGCATCTTGTTGACGAGTGGCGGACCTTCGCGCACGTAAGACCACCCAAACCATCCACCGACGAGCACGACGAACACCGCGATCCCCAGCCAGTGCGACCCTTTCAACGGCAACGGAGTCCCTCCCCGCCATTCCCAGAAAACGGCCACCAGCCCGACGAGACCGATCAGAATGCCGAGCGGCCCTTTCGTCAACGTCGCCAGCGCCGCCGCGAGCCAGAACCACGTCCATCCCCGCCCCGACATCCAGGCACGGCAAGCCAGCAGCGCCGCGACGGCCACGGCCAGGGCGAACACGCCGTCGGTGCGCGCGAGTGCCACCTGTTTGTTGCTGGTGAACGAGAGCAGATACATCAGCGCCCCGAAGAATCCCGACAGCAATCCGAATTGCGCGCGACCGACGGCGAAAATCAGCCAAGCCAGCGCGAGCGTCGACGCGGCTGCGGGAAGGTAGAGCGTCACCAGATCGAGCCGGCCTAAAGGATAAGCCGCCACCGCCGCCAGCCAGGTGTACATCGGAGGTTTTGAGGTGATATCGTCGTACTGATCCCGTTGGCACAACCAGTTGCCGTTTTGCAGCACGTCCATCACATACGCCGCCGGGCGTTCCTGGTCCTTGCCCATCAGGTCCGGCGGACCGGCCAAGCGGATCGCGAACATCGCGATGGCGACGACGCCCAGGAACAAATATGCCGCGCGGACGGCCCACGGTCGGTCCCAGAGTGCGTTCGTCATCGCGCTCATAGAACACGCAAACAAAAACGCCTGTCAAGTCCTGAAAGCCCGCCGCCACGCGCGAGTTTTTGGTTGGACAAATCATCGGGCGCTTCCGACACTCAATTCCCGTATGGCTCTCCGCGAGAAGGTCGTCATCGCCCCCGGCTGGCAGGAGTCGCTGCGCCAACACGGGCTGGACCGCGTCGACACGCTCCACGCCGCCTCGACCGGCGGCGACCTCTTACTGGGCCGCCGCGCCACCGAATTGCGACGCGTCCGAGTCGGCGACGGCGCGGCGACACGGACGTTGTATATCAAGAAGTATTGGTACCCGACCGCCCGTCTGCGCTGGAGCGGGTTCTGGCGGGGGACGTTCCTCGGCGCGTCGAAAGTCCGGACCGAGTTTGAAAACCTGGGCCGGCTCCGCGCCTGGGGGTTGGACGCGCCTGCCGCCGTCGCCTACGGGGAAGAGCGGGATGGACGCTGGCTCCACCGGTCGTTTCTCATCAGCGAAGGCGTGCCGGAGGCTTTCCCGCTGGACTTGTTCATCCGCGATTATCTACCGTCCCTGGAACGGCGCGATCGCCGGCGGGTGCGCCGGGAAACGATCGAGCATCTCGCGGATACCACCCGGAAAATGCACGAGCGCCGGTTCGTTCATCACGATTATTTCTGGCGCAACATTCTCCTGAGCGGCACCTCGCTCGACCATTTCTTCCTGATCGATTCACACAAGGGCCACTGCTGGAAACCGTGGATGGAGACGCGCAGCCGCGCGAAAGACCTGGCTACGTTGGACGCGCCCGCGCCGTGGTTCTTCCGGCGGAGCGAGCGGTTGCGCTTCTTCTTGCGCTATCGGAACCATCCCCGACTGACGCCGGACGACAAGCATCTGCTGCGTCTCGTCTTGCGCGTGGCCGAACCGCTGCGCGCTCCGCAATGGGAACGAGTGCGCCGGGCTCGCCGGCTTCCGGGCCGGCGGAGGTCGGCCGCGAGCACCCAACAGATGTCCCCCTCGCTCTGGAAACGGTTCCGCTACCGCCTGGAAGGTGGATTGTTGGAATTGCTGGCGGCTACGGTTCCCCTGCTCCCGCGGAAGACGCTGGTGCGTCTCGCCAACGCCGCTGGCCGGCTGGCGTTCCACGTTCTCGGGCGGGAACGACGCACCGCGCTCACGAACCTGGACATTGCCTTCGGACAGAGCAAGTCGGCGGAAGAGAAACGGGCCATTGCATGCACGGCGTTCCAAACCGTCGCCCGGAGTCTGCTCGGCCTGTTTTGGTCGCGGCGGGTGACGCGCGCGACGTTCGAGAGATGGATCGAAGTGGACCGGGACAGTCTGCGGCCGGTGGAGAACGCGCGGGCGCGTGGCCGGGGCATCATCTTCGTGACGCCGCATTACGGCGAGTGGGAATTGCTCGGACTGGCCACGGCGTTGTACGGCTTTCCCATCACCATCGTGATGGAACAGATCCGCAATCCGCGCATCGCGCGCCTGTTCCAGCGGCTGCGGAGCCGCGAGGGCAACCGGATCATTCTCCAACGGTTCGCGCTGACCAAGTTGTACAAGGCGCTGAAGCGGGGTGAGTACATCGCCCTGTTGATCGACCTGAACGCCGTGCCCAGCCGCGGCGGGATCTGGCTGGATTTCTTCGGCAAACCCGTGTTCAGCTATTCGGTCGCGGCGGGACTGGCGCTGCGCACGGGAGCGGCGATTGTTGGCGGCGTGGCGTACCCGTCGTCCGACGGACGGGTTCGCATTGTGTACGGGCCGGAGATTCCGTACTCGGTCACGGGGGATGAGGAAACGGACATGCGCGTGATCAGCCAAGACTGTCTGCGCTACTGCGAAGAGGTTATCCGTCAGCGGCCCGAGTTTTGGTTGTGGCTGTACCGGCGTTGGAAGTTTCGGCCCATGGTGGAATTGCGCGATTTTCCGGATTACTCGCGCTACCTCGAGGAGGTACCCCGACCGCGCGCGCAAACGGTCAGCGCCAGCCAGAGCCCCAGTGTCCCCCAACAGAGCGGGCCGTAAGCCTGGGCGGCCCGGCTACCGGCCAAGCCCAGACCGAGTATGGCAAACCACCCGAGCGCCGCGCCGGCCACCCGGCGCAGGGCTCCGTCCGTCGCCCCGACAGCCACCGCGACCAAGGCGGTCACCGGCAACAACAACAGCATGAAGTAGTGCGACCACGAGACCGGCGGAATCAGCAGCATCCAGCCGATCGAAGCCGACAAGATGTGCACTTCGTTCGCGCCGTTGACCCGTGACCCGACAACGCAAATCACCGCCGCCACGATCAAGCCGACGGACATCCCGATCCACCGTCCGTTCGGGTTGCCGGTCAGCCTGGTAAACACGGCAGACAACGACTGGTTGCGCGGCAACTGCGAACTCAACAACTGGCCGTAGAGCGGATTGTCCGTGCGCTCCGACTCCGCTTCGAGGGCCGGTTTCCCAATGACGCTCACCCATTCCCTGACGTAGCTGATGTTTTTCTGCCACCCGTACACTGCCGCGGGGAGGATGAACGCGCCGACTGCCGTGAACGCCAGGGTCGCCGCGACGAACCGCCAGCGTTTTCGCCACACGAAATACGCCAGCAAAGCAACGGGAAACACCTTCAACAAAATGCCGCCGGCAAAACAAACCGCGCCGCGTCCATCCTGTCCTTTCCACGCGTAAAACAACGCTGCCGTAAACAACCACAGCAACACCGGCGATGTCTGTCCCCGTGCCAGTGCGGACATCAGCGGAAACAAGACGAGCAACGGAGGAAGCGCGTATAAGACGAGCCGATCCCCTTCGAAGTTCAACGTCGCCTTCACGAGCGAAGCGCACATCCTGACCGACGCCGCAACCAGGATCACGGACAACACGTACCACGTGAGCGACGCCCAAAACGTGGACAGCAAAGCGAACGGCACCATCAAGATCGCGAAGAGCGGCGGATAGATGTAATACCAACCACGCCGGTTGTGTGCTTGATAAATGTCCGTGCCGTTCAGCACCGACAACCCGGCCGCCGTATCCACCGTCAAATCGCACCGATGAACGCGCGATCCCCAGTGTTTCCCTCCCCAAGTGTACGGCCCGGCCCGATAGACCGTGCTGATTCCCAATCCCACCACCAGGGCAACGGCGCCGACGATCATCAAGGCCCGCAACCACGGAGGTAGCGTCCCGCTGGCGCTCGAAGACGGAGGGTGCGATGTCATCCTGTGGCCGCATTGTAAATGAACCGGGTTCGCTGTCGAGTTCAACGGCGACCGTTGACGGCCTGCGCTTCCCTTCTTGACCAAGAACGCCGGCGCAACCTATTGTCGCCCACAAATGGCATCAGACGGCAAGACCAAGAGGCGCGTTGTTCTGCTCATCGGGGCCGTGGCGGCCATTGCGGCAATCGCCAGCCTGATCGATCGCCTGAATTACTGGTACCGTCAGCAGTGGCATTATGATGCGTCGCTGCAAGACCTGCCGCCCGTGGACCGGTCGCATTGGCCCACGCCCCCCGTGGCGTGGTCCAAGGAAACGGTCGAAGTCCAAGCCGCGACGCCGGACGGCCTCAAGCCCGTTCACGTGACCTACTACGTCAATTCGATCGGAATGAAGCTGGTGCGAATCGAGCCCGGCACGTTTATGATGGGACTGCCCAAAAAACTGGCGAGAAGAGTCGGGCCCGCCCATCCCGTCGGCGGCCCGATGTACACGCAACACCGGGTCACGCTCACGAAGCCGTACTGCATCGGCGCGTTCGAGGTCACCAACAAGCAATTTGACATGTTCGACACCGGCCACAAACACCGCCGTCCGTTCTACCAACAGGGGCCGGCCGGCGACCAACAACCGGTCGAACCGGTCCACTGGCAGGAAGCACAATTGTTTTGCCGTTGGCTCTCGGAAAAGGAGGGACGACTGTACGGCTTGCCCACCGAGGCTCAGTGGGAATACGCCTGCCGCGCCGGCACCACGAATCGCACGTACTGGGGCGACAACGTCGACGACCGTACCAAGGCCAACGTCGGCGGGATCGACGGTGGGAAACAGCACCTCCACTGGGCCGACGACGGCTATGAGTACACGGCGCCCGTCGGCTCGTTTCCGCCGAATCCGTGGGGCCTGTACGACATGATTGGCAACGCCCGCGAATGGGTGGCCGATTGGTATGCGCCGTTCACCAGCCAACCGGCGATCGATCCCGTCGGCCCGCCCACGGGCCACTGCCGCGCGAACAAGAGCGACGGCTGGATCAACTCGCTGAACCGGGTGTGCTCGGCCTACCGCGACGGGGATGCGCCGCACGACGTGAAAGACGTCCACGGATTTCGCGTGAGCTGCGCGGCTGACTGAAACGGCCATGACCGAGCGCTCCATTTCCTACCGCGGCCGGGTCAAGTACGACGCCCGGCAGTCGCAGAAATATCAGCGTCGCAAGCCGCGCAAACACCAGGCGGAGATGCGGTTGATCGAACGCGCCTTTGCCCTCATTCCGAAACCGTGCAGCGTGCTGGATGTGCCCTGCGGCGGCGGCCGGGTCATGCTCCACCTGGCGCGCCTGGGTTACACGGTCAGCGGCGCCGATTTGTCCGAGCCGATGCTGGCCATCGCACGCGCGAACGTCGCCCAGGCGGGTCTCTCGTGCCCGGTCGAGCAGCAGGACGTCGAGAAATTGACCTATCCGGACGGACGATTCGACGCGGTGGTCTGCTTCCGCTTGTTCCATCACTTTCCGAGCACCGGGATCCGGCAGCGGGTGGTGAACGAATTGTGTCGCGTGGCTCGCCGCTCCGTCGCGCTCTCGTATTTCAGCCCGTATTCCGTGCAATCGGTCCGGCGCAAACTCAGCGGGCGGGACACCGACCGGTTCTCGATGTCATTGGGTGAGATAGCCGGCTATTTCGCCGCCGCCGGCTTCCGGCTGGTCAAAGATCTCGCCCAGATGCCGCTCGTCCACACGCTGCATCTCGCGGTGTTTGAGCGAGTACCCGGCCGTGAGCCCGCGGTTCACGCCCGCGCCACAAAGTAACTCCGCCGGCAGATTCCGCAGACCCGGTCTTCCCCGACCGCGACGGGTCGCGGCCCGGGGATACCGAGCAATTCCCGGCGATAAGCCTTTTCGAACGCGCACCGCGCGCGCGCCGGGCCGGCCCCGAATCGCCACACCAGGAACTCACCGCCGGTGCGGTCGCGGAACCGGTCCGGGTTCGCCAGAACGGCGTCCAGCCCGCCCCCGGCGTACTGGCGGCGAACGTACCAGAGCAATGCTTCCCCGCGGTGGACCGCCATCTCGTGTGTGTGTTGGCGCCAGTGCCGCGCGATGCGGGCGGCCAGCACTTCCCGTTGTGCCTCGGCCTCACGGGCCACGCGTGCGGCGTGTTGCTGGAACTCGCTGCCATAAGCTTCGTAGAATGCGTCGGTCAATTGTACCTGGGCGCCGATCAAGGCCAGGTTCGCCAGCCGTTCGCTGAGGTCGAGCGCGCGGCGGCACGCGATCTTGTCCAGGTCGACCAGGCAAAGCGCTCCGGTTTGGGGGAAGACCAGCAGGTTCTTCGGGCTCAGATCGCCGTGGACCAGCCCGGCGTCGTGCATCCGGCGCACCAACCGACCCAGTGCCTGCTGCGCACTTGGCGAACGCAGTTCCTCACCACCGGTCAACGGCTGGTAGCCGGCCGGCTGTTCGGTAATCAACGAACTCTCCAGCAATCCGCGCCAACTCCAACGTTCCCCGTGAGCCAGATGGGGCACGGCCGGGATCCCGAGTGCCTGCAAACGCGGCGCGAGTTTCCATTCCACGCGGCTACGCGGCGCCTTGAAAAAAAACTTCGTCGGCCAGAGCAGGCGGTTTTCGTGGTGGTAGCGTTTGCGGTAGAAGACCCGGTTGCCGATCTGGTGCCGGGTCACCGAGGTCACGGGCGATTGTTTGACGGTCTGCCCGGTGTCGTCCAGTATCCGGGGCATCAACTGCTGGAACTCCGGCGCCAACTCCCATCGCAGCCCCCGCTGTTCGATCCGGTCCACGCGCCGCATCCTATGAGACGCATTCATCCTCGTCAATGCCCGCGCGATTTGGCTGGCAAGCGTTCCCTGCCGCTCGCTATAAAGCAACCATGCAAACGGCGCTCCAGTTGTCGGTGGCGATCATCACGATGAACGAGGAGCGGAACCTGCCGCGTTGCTTGGAAAGCGTGCGCGGGCTGGCAGCGGAAATCGTCGTGATCGATTCCGGATCGACCGACAAGACCCAGGAACTCGCCCGGCAGCACGGCGCGCGAGTTGAGGTTCATCCCTGGCAAGGCCACGTGGCGCAGAAGAGCCACGCGTTGCGCCGGTGCACCCAGCCGTGGGTGCTGAACCTGGACGCCGACGAGGCGCTGTCGCCCGAGTTGGCCGCGTCGATCCGCGCGCTCTTTGCCGGCAGCGGTCCCAACGAGGATGGGTTCTGGGTGAACCGGCGCACGTTTTATCTCGGCGATTGGATCCGCCACGCCTGGTATCCCGAATGGCGGCTGCGCCTGGTCCGGCGGGAACGCGCCGACGTTCGGGGGCTGGACCCACACGAGCGACTGCTGGTGGACGGACCGACGGCGAGGTTGCAGGGCGATCTCCTGCACTATTCGTTTCGCGATTTGCGCGACCATCTCGAACGGACGATTCGCTATGCGCGGATCATGGCTGACTCGTATGCCAGCCAGGGAAGATCGTTTCGGTGGTCCATGTTCGTGTTCTCACCGTGGTATGCGTTCTTCAAGCGGCTGGTGCTGAAACAGGGCTGGCGCGATGGCTGGCGCGGGTGGATGATTGCGTTCGTCAGTTTCTTCAGCTCGTTTGCCAAGTCCGCCTTTCTGCTGGAAAAACAGCTCACCGGCGCCAGCAAACCAACCGATGCCTGACCGTCAGAGAAGCGCGTGCGCCGACGGCGATGATCCCCGGCGCCGCGCCGTCATCTCCAGCATCTCGCGGTAATGAAACCAACGGCCCTTGGCGCGATACTGTCGGTGAACGTCGCCCACCAGGCCGAAATAAACGTAGTAGAACGCGGCCTTGACCATGTTCGGCAGGATGCTCGAGAGCAGGCCGCGCTGTTTGTACAAGAACCGACTGCGCCCCTGGAGCCGGTGGCGCCGCCGGAAATATTCCTCCGTCAACCGGCTCCGGTCGATCTCGTGGACGACTTCGGCCCTGCGGACATACCCGATCCACCCGCCTGTTGCCCGAATCCGGTCGGCCAATTCGTCGTCCTCGCTAAAGCCGGCGGCCCCGGGCCCGAGGCATTCGTTGAACGGTCCGACCTTCTCAAACACCGCGCGTCGCACGGCAATGTTCGCGCCGCGCAGGCTGTTCTGCGGCGTGTCCGGCGGGAAATCCGCCCGCACGATGCAGCTCCGGTAGCGCTGCAGCAACTGTCGCAAATCCGGGTCCGCCTTCGCCTCCGGCGGCCACAACACGGCTCCCTGGGCCGCGGCGCAGTCGTGGGTGGCGAAATAGTCCCACAACTCCCGCAGATGAGACGGATCCACCACCACGTCGTCGTCGACGAACACGAGTGCGTCGCCGTGCGACACTTTGATCGCGGCATTCAGTGCGCGGGATTTGCCCGGTTGTTCGACTCGCAACGTCTGGCGTGCTCCACCGCGCGCCGCCCAGCCGCCCAACACCCGCGGCGTGTCATCGGTCGACCCGTTATCGACAATGACCGTCTCATACGGCACGGGCGGCGGCTGAAGCCGGTCGAGGCTCGCCAGCAACCGGCGCAAGCTAGCGACCCGGTTCCGCGTGGCAACGATGACGGAAATTGCCGGTGAATTCACGTTGTCTGACATTGATTTCTTCCGATGTCCGAACGAGGCCGTCGCGCAGAAGGCCGAACGACCGACGGGATTCGAGTCCCTCACTGACCCAAACCGCTGAGCGACCTCGTCAGGATGCAACGTCTCCAGATTAAAGCGGCCCGCCCGGAATCGCAAGCCGCGCCTTTCGCGCCACCAACATTCGTTGGCCCCTTTCGGGTCAACCGCCGGCGACCGATTTCCCGGGAGTCCAGGCGCCGCGGCAGAAAAAGCGGTTGTCGCAGACCGTGCAATTGGCTAAGAATGGCCGTGCCATGATACGCGGCGATGGAGGACGTCTACGGCGGGAACGGGACGGTCGGGAGGTCGGCAACTGAACTCGCCCGTCGCGATCCTCATAGTCAACGGCGGCCAGGAACCAGGCAACGGCCGCTGGTTGCAGTTTTGCGTGGACAAGGTTCGCGAGCACTCGCGCGACGAGCCGTATCATCTCTACGTGTGGAACAACAACGTAGACGATCCGTGGGTCGCGCAGTTCCTGGCGCCGGCTGCCGACGCCACGTTGGTGAACCGGGAGCGGATGGCCCTGGTCCGGGGCCACCCCGTGCAGGGCTCGTTGCAGCACGCGATGTGTCTCCAGCGCCTGTACGAAGCCGCCCGCCTCAACGGCGCCAATTACATCGTCACCCTGGACACGGACGCGCATCCGATCCGTGACGGCTGGCTGCGGGAATTGACCTCGGCGCTGAATCGAAAAACCGTGCTGGCGGGCGTTTGGCGCGACGAACTGGCCCCGGCGATCGAGCCGTACGTCCACCCGAGTTGCCTGTGCACGACGGCGGAATTCATCGAAGCCAACAAACTCCGGCTGGACTATCTGCCCGGGGACAGCACCACGCGGTACGACACGCTGTCGTGCCTGACCGAGAAGGCGCGGCAACTCGGATTGAATTGCCACGCGTTGCGCCGGTCCAATCGCAATCAGATGCACCGGCTCATGGGCGGCATTTACGGCGACCTGATTTATCACCACGCCGCCGGGTCGCGGCGCACCATCATGTTTTGGGGCGACCGCCGTTCGCAGGAACTGGAACGATGGAACCAGTACCTGCGCGACCAGTTGAACGTGCTCTTGTTCGCCCACCACGACCGGTACATCAACTGGCTGCGCGGCACGCAGGATTTCGTGTTCGTGCTCGGCATGCATCGGAGCGGCACCAGTTGTCTGGCGGGCGCATTGGAAGCCTGCGGCCTGTTCCTCGGAGACGTGAGCCGCGCCAACCCGTACAACGAACGCGGCAACCACGAGCTGCCGTCGGTCGTGACTCTCCACGAGGAGATTCTCCGGTCCAACGGCGGGAGTTGGTCGGCGCCGCCACCCCGGATTAGCGTCAACTCCGCCCAACAACAGGCGATCCGCGACGTGGCCGCCAAGTTGTCCGCCCACGCACCCTGCGGATTGAAAGAGCCGCGGATGCTGCTGTTCGTCGAGCATTGGCTCGACGTCGCCGGCCCGGGCAAGATGGTCGCGTCGTTCCGTCACCCCGGCGCGGTGGCACAATCGTTGGCCCGACGCGACCAGATGCCGGAGGCCCAGGCCCACGAGCTGTGGTTGCGCTACAACCGGCGCCTGATCGAACTGCACCGCCAACACGGGTTCCCGCTGCTGGAATTCGACCTCAGCAACGTCGACGCCTACTGCGCGACGGTGGCCGGTGCGGCCGTGCGGCTCGGGCTCGACCCGCGGGTGCACCGGGTCCGGGAGTTCGTGAGCCGCGAGTTGGACCACAGCGACGCGGCCCAACAGCCGGTCCCGGCGGTCTGCCGGGAAACGTACGAGTATTTGATGGCGCACCGTTACCAGCCCGATCCATTCGAGAAATTGGTGGTCGAAATGGCCGGCCAACGCGATTTGCAGCCGCTGCCACCGCCGGCGGAGCCGGGCCAGGACGGCGGAAAACGAAAACGACCGTACCTGAACCGGTTGCGCCAGCTCTTGGGAAAACGCTGAGAAGAGCGGGCGGCTATGATTCTGACCGACGACTTTGTTTTTATCCACGAGCCGAAGACGGGGGGCACGTTCGTCACCGAAATGCTCCGGCGCATTTACGAGCCGGCCAAGAAAGCCGGCCCGATCACCCGCGCGCTGCGCCGGGCCCGGGACGGCCGAAAGCTGATGGTCGATACGCGGAAACATGGGACGTGCAGCGAAATCCCCCGGTCACACTGTCGCCAGCCCATCCTCGCCACGATTCGGAACCCGTACGACCGGTACGTCTCGCAATATGAGTTTGCCTGGTGGAAAGACCGTCCGCCGGCCCACTGGGACATCGAGAAGCTCCGCAAACAGTTCCCGCACTATCCGCACCTGACGTTCGCGGAATTCGTTGGCTTGAGCAACACGCTGTTCATGCAACTCAAGAACGACCGGTTCCCGCCCGACGAGAGCCTGGGACGACAGACCGAGCAGTTCGTGAGATACTTCTTCCGTCGACCCGAGCAGGTCTTTCCCGCCATCGACGCCGATTATCTCGCGGCCCGTCGGTTTGAAGCGGATATGTTCCCCGTGGAGTTCATCCGGACCGACCGGTTGAACCAGGAACTCCACGAGTTTCTCGTGAAAATCGGACACGCGCCGGGCCGGGTCGAGTTTATCCTCGGGGCGAACAAGGTTTTCCCCAAGGAAGGGGGACGCGCCAACGACCAGCCCTGGCAAAACTATTACACCCCCGAACTGAAGCGCGAAGTCAGGACCAAAGAGCGGCTCCTGTTCTCCCTGTTCCCGGCGTTTGACGTATGAGCGGACTGTGAAGCATGACACCATCAAGGATAACGTTGCTCATTTGCACGCGGAACCGGGCCGCCGCGCTGCAGCGTTGCCTCGACTCCATCCACGGCCATGAACTGGCCGAAGTGGGCGGCGAACTTGTGCTGGTCGACAACGGCTCGTCGGACCAGACCCCGGAGGTGATGCAAGCGTTCAAGGCCGCGGCCCCATTTCCGGTGGAAATCGTGACCGAACCCGCGGCGGGATTATCTCGCGCCCGCAATGCCGGGCTGGCCAAGGCGCGCGGCGACGCGATCGTGTTCAGCGACGACGATTGTTATCTCGGCCCGGGTTTTCTGCCGACGGTGCGCCGGGTGTTCGAGTCGGGGCAGTTCCAATTCTGCGGCGGACGCACGCTGCTGTACGATCCGACGGATTCCCAATACGGCTGCGTGACGAAAGAAACGTTCCGGTTGTTTCCGCCGAACAGCTTCATCAACGCCGGCGAGATCCAGGGCACCAACATGGTGTTCCAGAAGCAGGTGATCGAGCGGATCGGCCCGTTCGATACGATGCTGGGACCGGGCACCCCCTTCCGCGGCGACGACATCGACTACTGCGCGCGGGCCTCGATGGCGGGGTTTGCCGGAGCGTACGTGCCGGAGTTGGTGGTGTACCATCATCACGGACGCAAGCCCGACAGCGACGACCTGGATCGCATCCAGAAAGACAACGATTACGCCCGGGGCGCCTATTATATGAAATTCGTCCTCTTGGGGAACACGCTCTACCGAAAGAAATGGCTCCGGCGTGCCTCCAGCCTCACCCGACTGCCAAGAACGCTCCGAGAACTCAGCGGCGGCATCCGCTACGCACGGGCCCGATCCAGAAAGCAGGCCGAGGCCCCGTGAAAAACTGTCTGGTCATGGGATCGGGCCGGAGCGGGACCAGCATGGTGGCCGGCGCGTTGAGCTCGGCCGGCTATTTCATGGGTGACGACATGATCAGGCCCACGATGGGCAACCCCAAAGGGTACTACGAATCCGCTCAAGTGGAGGCCATCAACGAACACTTGCTGCTGCCCATCGTTCCCCGTCGTCCCCGCGGTCTGCTCGGGAAACTCATGCGTCACCGGCCCAAGAGATATCAACTGTGGTTGTCACGTCTCCCTGTCGGCGCGGACGTCCCCTGCCCCGACCCGCTCGCCGACCGCATCCGGGCGGCGGTCAAACAACAGCCCTTCTGCTTCAAGGACCCAAGGTTCTGCTACACGCTGCCGGCTTGGCGTCCGTATCTCCCGCATACCGTGTTCGTCTGCGTCTTTCGTGAGCCGGCGGTGACGGCGGATAGCATTCTCAAGCACTGCCGGGATGAACCGTATTTGCAGAGCCTGTCGATGACGTTTGCGGGCGCGCTCGAAATCTGGACGCTGATGTACCGGCATATCCTGGAAGTGCACCGCCAGAAAGGTCAGTGGCTGTTCCTGCATTACAATCAGGTTTTGGAACCGCGGGGACTGGACACTTTGGAGCAGCTTGTGGAGACAAAGATTGATCGGTCGTTTCCCGACCGGGCCCTGCAACGGACGACTTCCAGTCGAGAGGTGCCCGACGAGGTCCGACGGACGTACGACGCCCTGTGTTCGATCGCCCAATACGAGGAGCCGGGCCGTCAGCCCTGAACACGATGCGCCATTTCGGAGCCTAACGCCTTGGACATCTCGGTCATCATCTGCACCTACAATCGCGCCGCCAGTCTCCGCCAAACGCTGGACGCCATTGGCCGACAAGAGATCCCGACCGATCTCGCCTGGGAATTGATCGTCGTCGACAACAATTCCACCGACACGACGCCAGCCGTCGCCCGAGAATTCCAGCAGAAACTCCCGCTCCGGTACGTCTTGGAGACGCGCCAGGGACTCAGCCGGGCCCGCAATCGTGGCATTGCCGAGTCGACCGCCCCGCTGCTGGTGTTTACCGACGACGACATCACGCCGGATCCGCAGTGGCTTGGCGCATACTTGGAGGCCGCGCGACTTCATCCCGACGCCGGCTTTTTCGGCGGGAAAATCCTTCCCGAATGGCCGGCCCCCCCGCCGTCATGGTTGGTGAAGCATTCTCCGACCCTGCTCAAGGGTGTCACGGGACATTTCGACTTGGGAACGAGCGACAGCATCCGCAAAGCGCATTTTTTCGGCGCGAACATGGCTTTCCGACGGCAGGTATTTGATGAGGGCCGGCGGTTCCGCGACGATTTGGGGATGAGCGGCAAGGAACACATACTCGGCGAAGAACTGGAATTCATGCGCGCTCTCACCGCTCGGGGATTGATCGGCGTTTACGTGCCGACGGCCGTCGTTCATCACCGGATCGCGCCGGAGCAGATGACCGAGAGCTACGTTCGCGATTGGTTTCGAGGACAGGGCGTCACCAAGGCGCGCACAAGTCAGGGGCCTCGTGCCGTCCTCGTGTTTGGCGCGCCGTTGCTCGCGTGGATCAAACTGGGCTGGTACGGCATGGTTTACGGTCTGACGCGGTGGACGCTTCCCTCGAGCGTGTGGTTGCGCGCGGCGACCAAACGGGCCACCTGTCTGGGAATCATCCAGGAATTCCGTCGTCGAGGCACCGTCTGACCCCGATGCGCTTAACCAATGAAAAGATTGGTGCCAGGGGCGAGAGTTGAACTCGCGACCAAGGGCTTATGAGTCCCCTGCTCTACCACTGAGCTACCCTGGCATCGACTATTGCAGCGCAATTATTTGCACTGGCTGGGTGCTGCCTAAAATAAGAACTTGTAACTCTGATTTGTCACTCCTATGATTCGGGCACCATGAAAGCCCATCAAACCCCAGCACACCAAGGCCTGAATCGCGTTGGCGAAAATCTTTTCCGCAGTGACGCATCGGGAATTTACTATGCGATTTTTCGACGCGACGGCAAGCAGATTCGTCGTTCGCTCAAGACGGGAGATAGAAAGCTAGCCGAACGCAAGTTGAGCGACCTGCGGGGCAAGGTGGAGCGACTGACAACCGATCAGGCGATGTCCCTCCCCTTCGCGGAGTGGGATTCTAAGAAGCCCGGCGAGCTCGTTGGCGGGCTGGCTAAGCGGTGGTTGGACTTTGCCAGTCTCAATCTGAAACCCTCGTCGTTGGACCGCCGATTCCGGACGGTCAAAGTGCTGGCCCCGTACTTCAAAGGCAAGACGGTCGCGAGCATCACCATGCTGGATGTGGAGCGGTGGGCTGCCAAGCGAATCAAGGAACGTAGTCTGCGAACCTTCAACATGGAGCTTGAGACTCTGAAGCTCGTTTTCGACTACGCGATGCAGCACGGCATTCTGTTGGACAATCCAGCGGCGAAGATCAAGCGTCGCAAATTGAGCGCGACGAAGTTGGAAGTTCCAAATCGCGACCAGTTCAAGGCGTTGCTCGGGGAAATGCGGCGATGTCGGAAGCTGACGGGGGCTTGCGATGAGTCGGAGGCAGCGGAGAATCTGACGGAGTTCTTGGCGTATTCTGGTTGTCGGCTGGCGGAAGCGGTCGGAGATCGGCACTTCGGTAAGCCACCGATGATCTGGGGCGATGTGGATTTCGGTTTGAAGACGTTCACCGTGACCGGCAAGGGCGTCGCTGGCGGGAAGACGCGAACGGTTCCGCTGTTTCCACCGCTGGAGCGTCTGCTGTTGAAAATGAAAGCTGCGCTCGCTACTCCACCTGCGGGCGATGAACCGATTTTCAAAATCTTTTCATCAAAGACGGCGATTCAGACCGCGTGCCGGCGGTTGGGCCTGCCGCAGTATTCGCATCACACTTTCCGTCATTTCTTTGCCAGCAACGCAATTGAAAAGGGGATTGATTTCAAGGTGATCGCGGAATGGCTCGGACATGCGGACGGGGGCGTTCTGGTGGCGCGAACATACGGGCATCTGCGAGCAGAGCATTCTGCGCGGATGGCAAAGCGGATGGATTTCGATGCCGAGAGCGAAGCGCCGGAGAATGTGGTTTCATTGCAAAGCAATGAGTAGCGGCGCGGGCAGGAGGAATACAGGATAGATTGTAACCCAAGGAGAACTGCAAATGCCAAAGCGAAGTGATTTCGACATCGGGCGCGAGTTTCCTCCGCAGACGAATTTCTGCCATGACTGCAAGAGTGCGATTACTTGGACTCCGCATCTGTCTATTGCTGTTGTTGAATGTCCCAATTGCCATGCTCAATGGAAAGTTGCCACACGGGACACTCATACCGAAGATGAGAACGGCATTCCGATCAATGAGTTCTATCTTGGCGAGCGATATGTTCCTTCTGAATACAAACCAGTTCTCAGCAGATACCAATACCGCAAGATGAAGAAAGAACAGCAAGACCAAGGCAAGGAATCTATTTGAAATGAGTCCTCCTGAGTCGTCAGGAATCATCATCTGCGGGAAAAGTGCGAAAAGCGGTTTGTGGTTGTGTCAATAACATGTGAAGTTGGCCGCTTGTTGTAACAAGTGATCTGTCCGCTTCTGGTTGTTGTTGGTTGTCGTGCCTTCCCGCCGCCCCTGGGGGGAGAGGGGCGGCGGCGCGGCGCGGTTCAGGCCGCGCGTTTTAG
>DATJBF010000041.1:0-33246 GCA_035515475.1 Verrucomicrobiia bacterium | reverse complement strand
GGGGGCAGGTCTTCTTCCTTCCTTCTAACTTGTGAGTCCTCTCCATGGTAACACTTCTCTCCCTTCTTCAGGGAACCAACAGGTTGAGAGTGTTACCCAGTTTCGACCAGAATCCGGTCTCACGATCCGGTTGTTAGGACAGACATGATCCGGTCATAGAACCGTGTGCTAAAAATGAGGTAGAAAAAGAATCCGTCCAGTTCGGATGAGAAGTCACTGATTTTGTAAACCCGCTGATGGAAATCGAACCGGCCATTGATGTAATGGAATACCTTGCCAGTTCCGACACCGTCTCCGGCAGTGAGCACGGCTTCCCCGTCAAACGAATAGCTATTTATTCGTTCAACAACTTGTGACCGGACGAAGAACGGGTATAGGCCATCGGGAACGCGATCCTGTGTGTTCCGCTTGCCGGTCTTGATCGCGGTATGGTCCTTGATTCTCGCGAGTCTCCAATCCTCTGGAATCACCCCCACATCGGTCTGCTTGTAGCCGGGCTTCACTACCATTTCGCTCCCATCTTCTTGAGATGTCCGTCCACGCGGGCGGTGAGCGCCGCAACTTCCCCGGTCAGCTTCGGCAACGGCGTGGCGTAGCGTTCGGCCAGTTGTTTGACGCGGCCGGTGAGAGCTTGCGACACGCGATCCAGTTCGGACTGCACGGTGGCAGCCAGGGTAGCCAGCCATTTGTCGTCCACGACCAACGTCTTGATCTCGTCCTCGGTGAGCGCGAGATACTTGGCCTCCAGCTTGCGATCCAAGTCTTCCACTGCCTGCTTGAGGCGGGTCTTGGCGTCAGAATGCTTTTCGAGCAAGGCGGCGAATTTATCGAGCGCGAGGCGTTCATCGGCGAACTCGGTGTCGTCGCCAATCTCCTTGAGCCGGGCTTTGACGGCCTTGCCGGTGATCTTCCGTTTATCGCCTTCGCCCTCGATCACTTCCTCCAGCAAACCATCGTCACCGCCTTGCTCCTCCACCGCCTCATCCAGTTGTTGCGCGATCTCGGCAACTTCTCTCTCAGTCGCCGCGATGGCCTCCCGTTCCGCGACAAAGTAGCGGGCAATCAGAATGGCGGCGGGGATCAGGTCCGACTTGAACCGTCGCTTCCCTTTCTTGTAGTCGTGCGCCTCCGGCCAGACCAGTTTCCCTTCCTTGTTTTTGACCTGCATAACTTCGCGGACACGCGCGCCCGTCTTCCAGCCGTCCGCTGCGACAATGTAGCAGTCGTCCTGCATGGTCTCGTCCCAGTAGTTCATGAGGTGTTGGTACACATCGTAGGGGTCGAGCAACGGGGCTTTCCGGAAGGTTTCCAACAAGTCCTCGGACAGTTCCTCGATGAGCGCCTTGGGTTTGCCGCCGATGGGGATGTTTTTCAGGCGCGGGGTGTTGGCCTTCTGCCATTTCGTGAACAGCTTGGTCACGGATTCCTTGAAGGCGGTGAACTCCGGGTGGCCGAAGATGGACGGCTTCACGTCGGTGCTGGCGAGCTTGAGTTGGCAGTAGCCTGGGCGGTCGCCCTTCTTGAACAGCACCGCGCGCACAGCGGGGATGACCTGCCAGTAGCGGGCGAGTGCATCAATGTCACGATCCGGGATGCCGCCGCGCAGATGGCCGTCGATGTCCTGCAAATCTTCCGGCTCGGTGCTGTCGATGTAGCGCGGGAGGTTGAGGTTGAAGTCGTTCTTCGGGTCGCTGATTTCCGCAACCGGCACCATGCGCGAGTAGCCCTTCTCTGGGAGTTCGCGGTTGAAGGTGTCCACGATCTTGTGGATGTCCTGGGCGCGCAGGCGGTTTTTCGGGCCGTCCTTCATGAAGCCTTTGGAGGCATCAATCATGAAGATGCCCTTGCGGGCGGTGGCGTCGGCCTTGTCGAGCACAACGATGCAAGCCGGGATGCCCGTGCCGTAGAAGAGGTTCGCCGGCAGGCCGATGATGGCCTTGATGTAGCCGCGGAGGACGAGGTTCTTGCGGATGGCGGCTTCGGCATTGCCGCGAAAGAGCACGCCGTGCGGGAGAATGCACGCGCCTTTGCCGCCGGGTTTGATGGAGCGGAGGATGTGCAGCAGGTAGGCGTAGTCGCCCTGTTTGCCGGGCGGGATACCGTAGCCGGTAAAGCGGCCGTAATCCTTGGCCGACTGCTCGCCGGCGGCGGACGCTTTCCCGCCCTCATTCTGATGCAAGCCGGTGTTCCAACGTTTGTCGCTGAACGGGATATTGGCAACGACGTAGTCGAAGGTCTTCAAGGCGTCGCCATCCAAGAACAGCGGGTTGGCAAGCGTGTTGCCCTGTTTGATCTCCGCCGTGGCGAAGTCGTGCAGGATCATGTTCATGCGGGCGAGGCCGGCGGTGGAGGAATCCTTTTCCTGACCGCAGAGGGTGACGCGCACGTCCTTGCCGTGGCGCGCCTCGTCGCCAATCTTCAAGAGCAGGGAGCCGGAGCCGCACGTTGGGTCATAGACGGTGGTGGCGTTGCTCGTCTTGGCGCGTCGGATGCCGAGGATCGCGGCGAAGATACGGCTGACTTCTGCCGGCGTGTAGAACTGGCCCTTGCTCTTGCCGCTCTCGGTGGCGAAGTGCCGCATCAAGAACTCGTAGGCGTCGCCGAGGAGGTCGTCGCCATCGGCCCGGTTCTTGGAGAAGTCGAGGGCGGGATTCTCAAAAGTGGCTATCAGGCTGGTGAGGCGCTGCTCCTGTTCCTTGCCACTACCGAGCTTGTTGACATCGTTAAAGTCGGCGAAGTCGGACTGCGAGAGCATGGGGTTGGCTTTGACGAGCGGCCCGATGATCTTCTTGTTGATCTGGTCGCCGATGTCGGTCTTGCCCTTGAGTGCAACCATGTCGGCGAAGCTCGCGCCTTCCGGAATGGTGATGGGCGCGTAAGGTTGGCCGGCGTACTTGTCGCTGACGTATTTCACGAACAGCAGGACGAGGACGTAGTCCTTGTACTGCGAAGCATCCATCCCGCCGCGCAGTTCGTTGCAGCCAGACCAGAGCGACGAGTAAAGTTCAGATTTCTTGATGGCCATGATTATGATTGGTCTGTTGTGTTAGTTGTGTCGTCGGTGATGGTGCATCATTGCTTTGCCTGCTTTTCGGCAAGTGCCAACCGGTGGGTTTTGGAAATGGTTCGTTGTTGGTCGCTGTTGACGCCAGCCTGTTTCGCAAACCGTGGCCAATCCGCGACCGCCGTCGTCACCTGTTCGATCAGATCCGCTCCGTCTTTGATGCCAAAGTTCTCGGCGACTGTGAGCAGGTCGGCGCGCGTGAAGCCGTCGCGTTTGCCATTGATGCTCATCTGGTGACGGTTGGTCCAACTGCCACTCGGATTGTACGACCAGATCACGTCAAACGCGGGCGACAGTCGCCATTGGCCGCTCTGGTCCATCAGGAATGCGATGTTCCGTGTATGATCGTCTTGGTTCCGGGCAGCCACGTTGAATACCATGCGGCGGTACATCTCCCGCATGACCTCATGCCCTAGGTTCAACCGCTGGATCGCCGAAAACGCCTGCTCGTAGCCGTACTCGCCGGCGGCGTTGAAATCATAATGCCCCACGGCGCACAGCGACTGCATGTGGATCTTCTCGCCGTGAGTGTCGCGGTCAAAACGCCGCGTCATGAAGTGGGCGCGCCCTGATTCCTCCAGCAACCGGCAGTCAGTCATTTCGATCCCCGCCGCCACAGCCATCCGGTGGTAGGCGTACTCGATGCGGCCAAAGCCTTTCGGATCACCCAGCGTGACATCGTTCACGCCGTCAAACTTCAATATCCACGGCTCGAATCCAGACGGTGCTGGCGCTTGTCCCGAACGCACTTCCTGCGTCTGCGGATTCCAAGCGACCACTGCCTTGGCCCGATTGCCGCCCGCCGATGTGCCGACGCGAATGATGGCATTCAAGGCTTCCGCCTTCGCGCCCTTGAGATGCACCGCCCAGTCAGTCCGATGACGAAGAATTTCCGCCGCCAGTTGCGTGAGTTCCGCCACCTCAATCGGAATGGACTTGCCCGTCGCCGGCCCGAGTGCGGGCTTAAACTCCAGCGCACCCATCCCGCGAGTGCTCATGTAGCAGAGCCGCTCGACCGGTGTGAAATCGCCGGGGGCGCGACCTTGACGCTCCAACCAGACATCAATCAACCGGTTCCCATAACGGTCCGGCAACGAGTCAGCCAGAAGCCCCGGCAATCCGTGAAACGTTTCCCGGTTGAGCGCAGGAAAATCGAAAATGCCCGAACCAAGTGGCATCATCAGCGGGGCAACGGGAAGTCCGCGACGCACAAAGGCCGGGTCGTACTCGAATCGGCCCAGACCACGCGGTTCGTCCCATGCCACCGCGCCAACATCGTGATTCCAGAGCCGGACAGTGGCAACCGTTACTTTGCGAATGCGCGTGGCCATGAATCAGTGCTCCGTCACGGCGGACTTGCGTCGTCGCCCGGAAGCCCGCTGGCGCTCGCGTCCCTTCAGCTTTGCCAACTGGATCGGGCTGGGACCGGGTTCCGGTAGGAATGCGCTCAACTGATCCAGTAATCCCAGCGCCCGCAAGATGCGGATCAGACTCTCCAAGGTGCAACCCCGGCCGCTTTCCAAACGTTGGACGACAATCCGCGCCACGCCGGCCCGGTTAGCCAACTCCGTCTGGCTGATGTCCTTGTTCAAACGTTGCTGACCAGCGCGTTCCCCCATCACCCGCAGGATCGCCTGGTTGCTCATTGCCGGATAATCCATGACAGACCTTTCAATTGAAAATTTCCTCGCGTATTGTGCCGACACCCTCCCACAATCGTTGAAATCTGTCAATTTCATAATGCACTATTTATAGTGCAGACCTAGTTGCAATGCCGCTTATCGCTCTATTTATAGGGCGTGAATTGCGATAGTCTAATCACGATTGACTGTTGGATATGTGAATGGACGCGACAAGCTGTGCCAACACTCGCTCCAGTGAGCCGAGTTTCGTCACGTCTTTGGACTTGTTCATGTCTTGCCTCGCGCCGGCGGGAAGGAGTTCAGGAACTCGCAGGCTTGGGATTCCAACCGCATTTCGTGCAAGTCGAGAAGGCATTCGACCGGGTCTGCCCAATGCAAACCGGAATCGCGAGGCTGAAAAAGCGGGTTTGCATGGCGGATGGCGTGGACAACAACATTCGCTGGTCCGTGGGGATCGTCCACTTGCTGCAAGGCGGGGTCGAGCCTTTCGATGAAGCCGAGATTCATTTGCTTGCCAGGGCAGTGCAACGAGAGGTCGAGGCGCGGCGAACCAATGAGGTCGAGGTCGGGGTGGTAGTGCCGGGCGCCGATGACTCCACCAATGGCAATATCAGGAACGTTTAGTTTTTCGAGGCGGCGAAGATGTCCCTCCGGAGAACGTGGCTGGCCGGAACAGTCGGTGAAGCGGGTCGTTGTGCGGACACGGTCCGAGACGGCCAGCAACCGGGCAAACTCATCTCGCGGAAAGTATGCCAACTCGATGCGACGGTCAGAGTGTCGTTTGATCGCGCTGCCAAGGCGCTGCACCGCGTCCCGTACTGTGGGATAGGTGTACCCTGCGGTCTGCGCGAGAAGGAGGGCAGTCATCGGCCCTTTGTTCAGGAGCCATTGATGAAGCAGTATCTTGAAAATCTCGTAGTTGGCAACGCCACTGTGGACGCGGACTTTGCAGTGCAACATTCGATTCTGCAAAACCGTTTCCAGTTGTGAACGAATCGCTGGAACAGGATCGTTGGGGAAACCACGGCACTGGTTGCCTCTGAACACGACCAGTCCTAAGCGATCCATCACTTCCTTCTGCAACGCCCGGCGCGCATACTGCCACTCCTCGGCAAGGCGCTCTTCGGTGATTTTCGGATCGACCAGAACCAGCAGGCCGTTCATCTCGGGCTTCTGTTCTGTGAGATCGTAGGCGAGTTGGATGAGCGATGTTCGCAGACTACTGACTGCCTCCATGCCGGTCTTCACTGCAATCACAGTGTTTCCGATTATGGCGTCGGCCGGGTGATTCGTGTCCATTGCGACATTAAACTACGGCATTGAATATGAAACCTGCAAGTACATATTAAACCGATAGCTTAATATGGAATAGGTGGCGTATAGACCATTCATGTCACTCTCCTTCAAATACTTGCGACCAGTTCCCGGAGTCGCTTGGCATCCTTTTGCCACGACTTGGCCGTGGTTCGGTCGAGGATCGCAAGAATCTCCTCTTTCGGCGTTTTGTGGCCATTGGTGAGCAGCTTGGGCATGGCGGATTGTAGCGCTCGTCGGAACTCCTCGCGGCCGGGCTGGAAGTAGTGCTTCAGGACGATGTCAGTCGTTCGGTGTCCTGTCACCTTCTGCACGAGTTCCAGCGGCACGCCGGCGGTCAGGGCCAGCGTCACCCAAGTCACGCGGAAGCTGTGGAAGTCGCGGATGGACGCCCGTCGGAGCCCGCCTTCTCGCTTGGCGTGGATTTCGCCACGAACGATCTCTGCATCGTCAGTCTGGACGGTCTCGCCGTTTTCGTCTGCGTCCTTGAAGCCGGCTGCGGCGAGAATTTTTCGGACCCGCCAGGTGATGCCGTCCGAGTTCTCGACGTACATCTTCGCCTGCTCGGGGAACACATACGCTTCAGACGGTTGCCGGAGGGCAAGCTCGTCATAGAGCATCGGGAAGATGGGGATGCTCACCGTCACGCCGGTCTTGTTGGTCTTGACCGTGATGAACCGGCGGGGGAGGTCAACGTCCTTCCATTTCAAGAGGCAGCAATCGCCCCGTCGCATCGCCGTGCACATCCCGGTAATCAGGATCGGGCGGATAAAATCGTCATCGCGCGCGGCGTCCACGATGGCCTTGAGTTCTTCCGGCGTGAACGGCTTGCGGAAGATCGTCTCGGTCTCGCGGGTCGGAATGCTGGAGAACGGATTGATGCTCCCAGCCGGCAGCAGGTACTTGTACGACGCCCGGAGCAGTTTGAGCGTGTCGTTCCACGTCTTCGCTGTGACCCCACGCGATTCCTCGGCGGACATGAATGCCCGCGCCATGTCGCGGGTGACGTGGGAGATTTCATCCGCTTTCGGATTCTGCGACCGGACGAACTCGGCAAATCGAGTCAACGTTGAACGACATTGTGCGGCATAGCGTTCATTCGGCTTTCGTCGACGTGGAATCTTCTGCCATTCCTCGGGCAGATCGTCGAGGGTCACGGACTTGATCTCCTCGCCGGTCTTGATCTCGTAGATGCGCTCCACGAGGTGCGCCGAATCGTGTTTCCGTCGAGCCTCCTCGATGATTTGGTTGAGGCGCTCGTTTGCTTGGGCGCGCGAACGCTCGAAAGACTTGTCGCCTTCGTCCCGGAGCGAGAGCGACTTGGGCGGCGTGCCTGAGACCTTCACGCCCAGGTTGATTGTGTACCGCTTCCCGTTGACTTCGTACCGTCCGTACCAGGTCGAACGGAGTTTTCCGCCGCGTCCGGTTCGTAGTTCAATCGACATGTTGGCTGACTCCTGTTGAGGTTTTTGCTACGGTGTGAAACATACAGGAACGCCATGAGCGGACGCAAGCAAAAAACCCACACATCAACCCACACGAAGGCTATAAATCAGAGAGAAATCAGTGATTTCTAGCGATATTGCAAGTATGCGTCAGGCTCATAACCTGAAGGTCGTGGGTTCAAATCCCACCCCCGCTACCAACTTCGAGGGCACGGAGCTTGATGCTCCGGGCCCTTCGTGTGTAGTAAGACCTTCTGTCTCCTGTTCAGTTTACGTCCTCTGGTCGGTGAGTCGTAAGCGCTTCTACATCGGCGTTTCCGAAAACCCCGAGAGGCGTTTGCGCGAACACAATTCAGGAGTCTCAAGGTGGACGCGCGGCAAAGGCCCATGGGTCAAAGTTTGGCAACGAAGCTTCCCCTCGTTGAGTGAGGCTAGAAGGTTTGAGAACCTGCTGAAGTCTCAAAAGGCCGGCCACGGTTTTTACCGGTTGACCAGCTTGAACCGGGGAAACTTCGTCCGCTCAAGCTCATAATCCCGCGTCGGCGGGATCGTGGGTTCAATTCGTAAAAGTTGCTATCGCTTGCGGCAATCTTGCCCTACGTTGCTACGATGAAGGCCCGCAAAATCGTTGCGGGGTTCTATCTTGTTCTCGGCGCACCAGCGAGAATGCGGTCGATCCTGTCCAGATTCGACTCGATCGCCTGCAGATAGTGGTTCGTGCCATCGGGGAAATGATACTCCAACACCCGGTAAACCCGTCCCCATTCCCGGTCCAGCATCCTTCGCACGTAATCCTGGTAGAAACCTCGCGTTCTGCGCAGTAGATCCTCGACGTTTGCGTAGTGCCCCACCGCGTCCACACGCGAGTACGCGGACGCCGCTTCGGCGAATTCCTGGTACAACGCCGGCAGGCGTTCGGGATAGTCCGGGGCGGCCATGGTCCCCAGTATATCGCCCGTGCCCAACGCACATCCGATGAACCGTTCGCGATCGTCGCGGAATCTCACGTCGCCCATGTCCCCGTTTGTGGCCGTGCACTGGATGGCTGACCGGACCAGGCGAACCTCATCGGGAGTCACTCCGAAACGGGGAAGGAATTTCTCCGCGAATTTCACGCTCCGATCCACGTGGACCGGCGTGTACTTGGCTCCCGTACCGTCGTCGTCGCCGTCCGCTTTCAGGAATCCGATGTCGTGCAGGAGAATTCCCACCAGTGCCAGTTCGAAATCGCGGGGTGCCAAAGCCGGCGGTTGGCCACTCTTCAAATGTCCATCGAGAATGCGCACGGTGGCGGCCGTGGCTTGGCACGTGTGGGCGAGATCATGGAAGGCGGTATCGCAGCGCTGATAGCCCGGATACGTGCCCGCAAAGGCGTTTTGGACCTGCTGGAACACCACAGAAATGAATTCCGTGCTCTGGCCGGGGAAATGACGCAGGAAAACCGCCGAAGCAAGGCGCAACGTCTCATCGGGCGTGACCGCACGAACGAACGGATCGCCAGGAGGTCTTCTCATGGATTCAGCCGCCGCGGCAAGATCGCCAAAATCCCGTCGTCATGGGGGATCGCCCGAATGCGTTACGCGGCTCCGGGTGGACGTCCTAGCGTGGATGCGCCGCCGTCCCGGAAGGGGGCATGCGAGACAGCGATCCTTTGCGCCAGGGATACGAGACCAGCATGGAATCAATGTATTTTTTGTCCATCGTCCGCACGCGCCCGGCCACGGTGCGAAGCATGGCCCGCAGAAACAACGCCGCGAGGGCCGGGTGTGTTTCGACCATGCTGTCGAACGCCTGTCGGGTGATCTTCAACAAGGTACACTGTCGGCTGGCCGTGACCGTGGCGGAGCGGGGGGCTTCGTCGAACAAGCACATCTCCCCGAAAAAATCCCCGGCTTCCAGCGTAGCCAGTGCTGTTTCGCGGCCGCCGGTCGTCCGCGAGACCTGCACCTCGCCGTTCAAGATCAGGTACATGGAACTGCCCAATTCGGCCATCCGGACAATGGGATTGTTGAGCGTGGCTTGTACCGGTTCAACCAGACTGACGAACGTGGCCAGTTGGTCGTCGGTGAGATCGGCGAACACCTTGAGCCGTCGGAGCTGGGTCGTGCTCAGTTCGAGAGACGGTATGTCGTCGGACGCCATGATTTTTCGCCCGAAAGTTTACCAAACAACGCTCGGAACGCGAGGACAATTTATCAGAGTGCGGGCGCCGGTACCGGCCAGAATAGTCTTGCACCACGGAGGGATTCCGCTATACACCAGCGCTCAATTCGGCGTGAAGCGCGGCTCGGGCCCGCGGCTGTGCCCGAAGAGGTGAGATACCCGGTTGTGTGGCGCACACTACTTGTGCTGACATTATTCGCCTTCCTTTGCGATGGCAGGAGGGCCAACGCGCAACAGTTGACGTTGCCGCCGCCGACGCTGAGCCCGGCGAAGTCGGGCGAGTTGTCTTCGGGCGTGCGGGTGTTCGTTCGCGAATTTCGCTTCCAAGGCAACACCGTCTTCTCGAGCATGGAACTGTCTACGATCACGGCCCCCTACTTGAATCGCGAACTCACATCGGAACAGTTGGAGGAGGTCCGCCGTCTGCTCACGGCGTTCTACGTGGAATTTGGCTACGTGAATTCCGGCGCCATCCTGCCCGATCAGGACGTCAAGGACGGCATTGTCACGTTCCAGATCGTCGAAGGCACGCTGACCGACATCAAGATTCGCGGCAAGAATCGCCGGCTGCGCGATGGCTACGTCACGAGCCGGCTCCAGCGATGGGCCGGGCCGCCCCTGAGGATCGACGAACTGAAGGAGGGGCTCTTGTTGCTGCGACAGGATCCCAACGTGAACCAGATCAACGCGGAACTCCGGCCGGGCACGAAGCCCGGCGAGAGCTATCTCGACGTCTACCTGCGGGAAGAACAGCCGTACCACCTGGGACTGCAGGTGGACAACCATCGTCCCCCCAGCGTGGGGGCTGAAGAGATCCTACTCCTCGGCGCAGACCAGAACCTGACCGGGAACGGGGACCTGCTGGAGTTCAGTTATGGAATCGCGCACAACGGAGCCGACGGCTTCGAGTTCTCCGGCGCCCACGACGAATCGGGCTCGTACACGCTGCCCGTTCATCCCAGCGGAACCACGATCCGGCTGTTTGGCAGCCGCAACGACACCAGCATCATCGAGGAACCGTTTGCGGTCCTGGGCATCACCAACAATTTGATCCGCTACGGCGCCACCCTCCGCCAGCCCATCTATCGAACCCCCAATCGCGAACTGGCGCTCGGAATCACGTTTGAACGCGATCACAACGAAGCTTTTTTCCTGGGCCAGCCGGCCGGCGGTGACATCGTACCGGGATCGGTCAACGGCAGGATCAACACGTCGGTCTTGCGGCTGACACAGGAATGGCTTGATCGCAGCCAGACCCAGGTGCTGGCTCTCCGCTCCACGTTTAACGTGGGCATCGATGCGTTCGGCGTCACGGACAACGGCACGGATCGGAACGCGAAGTTCTTCAGTTGGCTGGGACAAGCCCAGTATGTGCGCCGGCTGTTTGACACACAGAACCTAATCATTCTGCGAACGGACGGACAATGGACGGACGAGCCGCTGTTGCCGTTGGAACAATTCAGCGTCGGCGGAGCCGACAGCGTCCGGGGATATCGGGAGAACCAACTGGTTCGAGATTGTGGATTCGACGGTTCAATCGAAGGCCGAGTGCCCGTCCTCTTCGGCAAAGGCGGCGTGGGCATCGTCCAACTGGCGCCGTTCTTCGATTGCGGCGGGGCTTGGACCCTCGAAAGCAAGACGCCGAGTCCGAAGACGATCTTGAGCAGCGGAATCGGGATCCTGATAACCCCAAACAAGCACCTGAACGCCCAGCTCTACTGGGGGCATCGGTTCACGCCTGTCCCCAATCCGCACAACAACGCCCAGGATCTGGGGCTCCACTTCAAGGTGACATTTCAGGCGTTCTGAGTTGCTCAGTCGCCGTCCCTCGCCCGACCAGCGTACGCGGCCGCCTTGGCGAGACCGGCCTGGTCCAGTAACGCGGCGCTCTCGGCCCGTAGCGATTGGTCACGGGGCCGGGCGTCGGCCAACGCGAAGAGAGACTCGACCGTGTCGTACCAAATACCTTCGTCGGCGTAGATCGCCGGAAGATCCCGCGGATTCGCGTGGGCCAACCGCGCCGTCAACCCGGCGGTCGGTTCGACCCGCTTGATGAACCCGCTGGCGATCACATCCTTGGAGCGACTTTCCGGATCGACCACCAAGGCCACCACCCATTCGTATTCGACGCCGGTCGCAAGCTTC
The DNA here is from genome assembly GCA_035515475.1 of Verrucomicrobiia bacterium. Lineage (GTDB taxonomy): Bacteria > Verrucomicrobiota > Verrucomicrobiia > Palsa-1439 > Palsa-1439 > DATJBF01. Next base: position 21,472 of record DATJBF010000041.1, on the reverse strand, counting down.
ACGTTGTAGTCCGCCAGGTTCACGTGTTGGATCCCGGATGCCCTGGCGTCGGGATGCCTCAGGCGAAACAGCGGTTCCGGTTTTCCCTCTTCAATTACGGCCAGCTCGAAGGGCACGTCGGCCGGCGCGGACTGATACCAGAACAACGACGGCTGGTCGTGAATGGTCAGGCCCGTGTGATCCGGGGCCAGTACTGTCAGGCAGGTCAGCGACACGCCACTGCCACGCGATCCCCCATCAATTCGCACCGCCGGGGCACCCCGGAGAGGTGGTTTGTACACGATTCTTGTTCCGGCCTGTGATCCCGGTGTGGCGACCTGGACTTGTCCGTTCGTTTCGACCACTTTGGGTTTCTCCACCAGAAACGCGCCCGGCGCCTGGTTGGTGGGGTCGGCAAAGCCGAGCGGGGCCGGGGCAATGACGCTGATCGCCGCTGCCAGGAACCAAGACTGTGACCGGCTACGTTTCATCAGCACCTCGTTCGTGTTCGCCGGTGCGGCCGACGACCTGATAGATCGTGACCTTCTCCGCTTTGCCTTTCAGCGGCAACGTGCCGACAAGGCTGGCGCGAAACCGGTTCTCCAAGAGTTGGTACGTACTTTCACCGATCAGGATCCGGCAACAGCCATTGGCGGGTTCACGGCCCGCGGAATCCCTGTCCAGACTCTCCAAGCGCGAAGCCGTGTTGACCGTATCGCCGAGCACGGCGTACTCCATGCGATCGGCGCTCCCGAGACTGCCAGCCATCAAGGGACCCGTGTAAATCCCCACACGCATGGTCCCCGTCGGCATGCCCCTACCGGTCCATTGCGCGTTGAGTCGGATCATCGCCTGTTGCATTGCCAGAGCACAGTGAACCGCATTGATCGCATCCTGTTTTATCTCCGCCTCGGTCGTGCGCGCCAGCGGCACGCCGAACACTGCCATCACAGAGTCCCCGATATACTTGTGAACGACACCGCCGCTGTCAACAACGGCGTGCGTGATCGCGTCCATGTATTCGTTTAGCCAGTCCATCAACGGCCCGGGTCCCAACTGTTCGGACACGGTAGAAAACCCTTTCAAGTCAGTAAAGAGCACCGTGGCCGTGACCTTTTGCGCGCGGGGCCGGCCCCCTTCGAAGAACTCGCTCCGCTGGGCCCAGATTGCCTCGGCGACCTCGGGAGAGACATGCTTGGAAAACAGACTCATGACCAACCCGTGCTGCGCCTTCTGATAATACGAGGCATACGACACCACCACAATGGCCGACACCAAAAACGCCGCGCCCGGCGTGGCCGACAGGATCCACCAGCCCGCGCGAAAGCTCTCCCATGCACAGACCCCCAGGGCCACGAGACAGACGCTCGTGAGCAGCACGAACCTCCACGGCGACCGCACCCAAAACCCGATGGCGGTTCCCAACATGCACCACACGAAGATCCAGATTGCCTCTTGCCCGTCCGGCCACACCGCCAGCGGGCGGTCTCCGTCCAACGCCGCCCGCAACAATTGACTCAACATCTGGGCGTGAACCTCAACCCCGCGATGCTGGTATTCGAGCGGCGTCACAAAGTAATCCATTGCGTACTCGGCTGTGACGCCGAGGATCACGACCTTGCCGCGCAGCGCGCCCGGGGGGATTTGCCCCAGCAAGGCCTGCGACAACGTGTACGATTCGAATTTCTTGGGGCCCTTGAAATCCAGCAGCAATTGATAGCCGCCGGCATCCGCATTCACGTAGGCGCCATCGTTTTTTTCGAAGGGCCGAAACACCGTCTTGCCCAACCGAAACAAGTCGGGGTTTCCCGCCACCGGCTCCATTTGGATTCCCCTCGCGTTCAAATAGACGAGAGCCAGTTGCAGAGTCAGCGACGGATACGAGTTGGTTCCCCCGGCCAGGAACAACAGCCCGCGACGGACAATCTTGTCGATTCGATCATCCGGGGTGAACGAATTGATCCCGAGGCGTTCGGGAGACCCGGCCAGAACCGGTGGGGGCGGCACGCCGTGGTGATGCGCGTCTCCCGTGGTCCAGATACAGATGATATTGCCATTCCTGGCCAGCACCTCATTGAGTTGCTGCAACTGGCTGCCGTTCTTCGGGACGGGAAGATTCCGATATAGATCCACGCCGATCGCGGCCGGCTGTTGGTCTTCGAGAATCGTGAGCAGCCGGGCCAGATCCTTGTCCCACAGCGGCCAATCGCCCAGTCTGGGATTGGAGATGTCTTCCTCCGAAATCTTGATGAGAGCAATCCGCGTGTCGGCCGGCGCGCTCTTTGCCCGCCAGCGGAGAAACGTGTCGTAAATGCGCAGTTCCGCTCCCTGAAACATGCCCAGCCCGCGCGCGCCCAGCACGACACTACACGCCAACAGGCCGATGAGAAAACTCACCAGGCCCGGCGACGAACTGATTTTGCGGGACAAACTCACCATTGTGGCTTTCGTCTACAGCCAGTTTCCAATCACCAGGTAGGGAGCCCAGTAACATGGGTGGCGATAGCGTTTATCGGCCAACATCGATAATTGGGCCAGTTGGAGCGCCCGAGCCTTGGAAACCGAACTGCCCTTGTTCCATTGTGAGTAAAACTCCGAAATCAACGCCGTGCTGGCCTGATCGTTCACAAACCAAAGCGTCGCCAGCGCACTGCGCGCTCCGGCCTTGACGGCGACCCCGGCCAGCCCGAGCGCCGCGCGATCGTCGCCGGCGGCGGTTTGACAGGCACTGAGCGTCAGCAGCTCGACCGGCCGCCCGCGGTACTCGCTCGGCCGGATCAGATTCTCCAGATCGTCCAACGTCAGCCTGGCGTCGTAGGTCAGGACGTACGATTGGTTTGCCCGACGATCGAACTGCGCATGGGACGCGATATGGACAAGTGAAAACTGTTCCTGATCGAACTCCCGTTTCAACCGGGCATCGGAAAAATTCCGATTGACCAGCGTGTCGGTTCGATACAACCCCTGCAAGTCCCGGACTTCCTGTGGTACGTAATCCAGCGGCGAAAATCCCTGGACGCCCTGCGACAAGCCGGCCAGCAAGAGCAACGCGTGTTCCCGATGCACCGGGCTGGCCTCGGTCAATGTAAGACCCGGCGTGACCGCCACCGCAAAATCGGCCACGAGGAAATGGTGGCCGTCATGCAGCGCGGCCAACGGAATCGTGCGCAGGGCGCCATCGGGAACAAACACGAGCGTCTGCACCTGCCGGGCCGCCAGATCGTCTTTAATCGGACGGATCAACCAGTTGTACAGATGTCGCGCCTGGATCAGGTACTCGTTCGTGGTGCGGGTCTCCAGGTTCCTGCGGAACTCGCGGACCTCCGCCGTCAGTTGCTCGACCCCAACGGGCGCCTTGAACCGCGTGAGGTCCGAGGCGTAACTGACCAGCACTTCCGTCCGGTCCGGAAGAGGAATCAGGTACAAGACGGCCGTATCCGGCGCGACGTTCTCCACTCGGGCGCGCCGGGACCGAACCAAACTGACGCATTCATCCTGCAGGTAATCTTCCAGTTCGAGCGACTTCAATTGCTCGACCGTCGCGCGCGCGTCCAGCAAATCCCGTTGGACGTCACCCGGATCTTTCTCGCTGTCCGCCTGCTGCAAGAGCAGGTCAGCCAATTCAAAGTAGACCGAGCCGAATGTCTGACGGAACGAGGATTGAGTCGGACAAGTCCGGCATCCGACCGTCAGGTCGGCCCGGACCATCTGGAGCGTCTGAATGGCCTGGCGATAGGCGGTCATGGCCGCTGGCCTGTCGCCCTGCGCCTTCAACAAACGCGCCGTTTGCCATTCCCACCGATACAACGCGTCCATCGACTGCGTCTGCTGCGCCAAAAACGCCGCGCGGCGTGTCAGTGTCAGCGCGTCCTCGGTTCGGCCCTGGTCTTCGTAAAGCTGGCCGAGGTATCCCCAGCCGTAGGACGCGGCACGCCGATCGCCAATCTCGTCAGCCACGCGAAGCGCCTGGTTGTACGCTTCGACCGCACTCGACACAAACCGGTCGCGCGTGGCGGACTCGTGTTGTGCCAGTTGGCGGAATGTCTGGCCGCACAAAATGAGCAGATACGCTTGATCGTGCGACGCGTTGAGGTTCCGGATTTCCCCCAGCGCCGAGTCGTTGAACTTCACAGCGTCATCGGTCGTGCCGGACCGGGCGGCGGCCGCGGCCGAATTCGCCAGCGCCTCCGCCGTCAGCAACCGATTCTGGCTCTGCCGTGCCAAAGACGCGCTTTCACGAAATGCGTCGAGTGCCTCCCCGAACCTCTCCTGGGTCACCCGCAAGCTGCCGATGTTATTGTAAACCACCGCCGCCGCGTTCGAATCCCTGTCTTCCTTGGCCAGGGTGAGGGCCTCTTGCAGATTCGTTTCGGCGAGTTCCGTCCGCCGCGTGGTGCTGTAGGCCAACCCGAGATCGCTCTTTGCCTGGGTCAGCCGCGGTTTATCCTTGGCAGCCTCAGCGAGGGCAATCGCGTCGGTCAGTTGATCAATCGCCAACTTGGTTTGGCCCAGCGACTGGTAGGCCGTCGCCAGGCGAATGGTGGCATCGATTTGGCCGGCGCGGTCTTTGGCGTCCTTGGAAAGCTGCGCTGCCGTCTGCCAATGCGTGACCGCGTCTTCGAATGCCCCGCCCTCAAACGCTCGGATGCCCTGGGCCATCTCCGCTTGGGCTTGACCGGGTTCCGCGGTTCGCGCGGTGGAAAGGGTCACGAGCAGAACCGCGAGTCCGCCAAAAGCACTCGTGTACCAATGACGGAAGCGCAGATTCATCTTATTTGGCGCTGCCGCTCCCGGGTCCCGCCCCGAAACTGGGCAGCGGTCCATCCGGTCCGATGGACACTCCTCCTTTACCCAATACGAGGAAGCTGCTGACGCCGCCGGGCAATCGCGCGCCGCACCATTGCCGCAATTGCGACTCCGCGCCGAGCAACGAACCGGGCAGACTCACCAACTCGCCGCTCAGGTCGAGTTCGGTGGCTTGGATCAGAACTTCCCCAGGGTTGCCAAATTGCGAGTCCGCAGTAATGGGGCTGGCGGAACGGAAGAAGTAGTCCGCCAATATCGTGATCCGGCCGCCGTTGTTGTTAATGGCGTCGGCGTGAATCGAGCTTTGATTCAAGACCAGGAAAACCGGATCGATTGTGATATTGCCGCCGTTGTCGCCCGCCGACGCCGTCAGCGAGCTGTTCAGCAAATAAACCAGCTTGCCGACCGCGAGGGTGATGTTGCCGCCGTCGCGCGAGGCGGACGGAACCGAAATGTCGCTGTCGCCCCTGAGGCGGAGCGTATCTCGCACCGTCAGCGTAATATTCCCGGCTTCGCCCGAGCCGACGGTCGAGCACTGAATCGACGCGTGGTTGTTGAGCGTCACATCGGTCGCGTCAATCGCGATGCTGCCGCCGTCGCTGGCGCCTTTGGTCGAAGCGGAGATCTGGGCCCCATTGAGGAGCCGGAGCGACAGTTTTCCCGAATCGCCGGGTTGAATGTCGATGTCGCCCGCTCGGGCATTGCCTTCCACGCCGAAAAAGTTCCCCGCGAAAATCCCCGCGAACCCTACCGAACCATCCGCCCGGATCCCGTCCAACCGCATGGAATCGGCGGCAACGGTGATCTTGCCCCCTTGCCCCTGGCCATCACTGGTGGCCGAGAGCGCCGCAGCACTCTTGATGTCAATGGTGTCTGCCGTGATGTTGATGTCGCCGCCCGAGCCGGTCCCGCTCGTGTCGGCATTGATCTGCGAACCGTTGATCATGCTGAGTGAATGGGTGTTGACGGTGATGTTACCGGCGTTGTGATCGCCCCGGGTCTGCGCTTCGATGCCGGTCAGGAACGTCGCATCGCCTCCATCGAGAACGACGTCGGTCGCGGTGACGTTGATGTTGCCGCCGTTGCCCCCGCCCTGGGTCCCGGCCAAAATCCGCGCGCCGTTCATGATTTTGAGAAGGGAGGTGTTGACGACGAGGTCTCCGCCGTTCCCGGTGGCGCCTGCGAGCGGGGGAACTCCCAAACCGGTAAACAGAAGTCCTTCCTCTCCGTCGAGCAAAACGGAATCGCTGGCGGTGACGGTCACGCGACCGCCGTTGCCGGATCCGCTGGTGGCTGAGGAGATCCGTCCGCCGTTCGATATCTCGAGGGAACCGGTCGCGACGTTGACGTCGCCGCCATTGCCCCCGCCCGTGGTGGTGTCGGCGATGATTCCCGTCGTCTTCCCGTGTCCATCGATCTGGATGGTCGAGGCCGACACCGTTGTGTTGCCCGCGTTGCCGGCCCCAGCGCTCACCGTCGACACAATCATGCCATTCCGAATCGCGAGGGTGTCGGTGTTGAGCGTTACCGCGCCCGCGTCGCCACCGCTGGCGGTCCGGGCGCCAATCCCGGCAAAGAGGTTGGGATTTGATTGTCCGTCGAGAATGATCGAGTCCGCCGTTACGCTGATGTTGCCGCCATGAGTGCCCGCTGGACCGTGCACGTCACAGGTAATGGCTGAACCGTTGAGCAACTCCAGTTGGAGAGCCTGGATGTTGATGTCGCCTCCGTTCCCGGCGCTGAAATGGCCGGTATCGGAGAAAATGTAGCTCGTGTTATCAAGGGTCATGCCGTTGCGAACCTGGATGTCCACTCCCAAACCGTTCTCGGCACCCAGTGCGCTCATTTCGATCAGCGAATTGTCCATACTCAGGTCTTCGGCGTGAATGACCGCTTTCCCGCCCCCGACGCTCGACCCGTCGTTGCCCAGCAGGGTCGAATCAGCCAGACTTACGGTCCCCAACTTGGAAAAACCCGACGTGTCGACCGTCGCATTCAAATTATCGACGTCGAGGTTCACCGTGCCCGCCGAGCCGACGCTGATGACGTTGATGCGGCCCCCGGCCGCTTGCAGTTGGCCGTTCACGATCTGCACGTCGCCGCCGACGACCGCGAACGATTTCTGATCCGGTACCGACAACGTGCAGCCGTTGAAGGAAATCGGCGCGACGGTGGGCCCCGCAAAGCCGAAGGCGCTGGGCGAGGCACTGGTCAGCAAGGGATCGTTCACGGAGGGATTGATCGTGTCGAAACGGTGACCGTCCGAGAGCCCAATGTAATGGGCCGAGGTGGCGACAAACGAACCTTTCACGTCCACTTGGGCGTTCGGTCCAAATATGACCCCGTGCGGATTGAGGAAGAACAGGTTCGCGCCGTCAATGGTTGATCGGATGGTTCCGTCGATGGACGACGCATCGGGGCCGGTGATTCGGGAGAGGATGTTCTGGATGTTCGCCGGCCCGGAGAACGTGGCGACGTCGCCGGCGGCCAGATCGAATTGGCTGAAGCTGTGAAACAGATTGTTTTCGACCGTCTTGCCCAGCGAGGCGGTGATGTCGTAGTTGCCCGAGACCTTCGGGATCGCCCCGCCGCTCCGCCCGAAGGAGGTGTCCATCACGACCTGCGCGTGGCCGAGAGACAACCAAACGAGTTGAGACAAGACGAGGATGGAGATGCGCATCGACGAGCCGCAGTTGAAAGTTTGTCCTTTCATGCCTCCCAGCCCTGCCACGGCGTACGATAGAATCATTTTAATCAAAAGCAAGCCTAACTTGACCCCGGGTCGGGAGCCGCCGGATGCAGGTTTTTGGCTTGCTTGGAAACCTGGGAATTGCTAGCCTCCGGGTCGGCTGGCGGAGAGTGGCGACGTTCGTCCCGGGTCGCGCCGAGAAGCGGCTGGTGGAGATCAAGAAGCGCCTCCCATGCTCGTCGACATGCGGTTCGCTCCGTCCGCTCACCGCATCTCACTGTCTTGCCCGCGTGTCCGCCAGGAGCGTGAAGTGTATGGCCCTGGCCGGATTCATCGTCTTGAGCTTGAACGTCGGTGTCCGGGCCCAAACCAACAGTTGGACCGACGGCACCAGCAAGTGGGAGGTCAGCACGAACTGGTCACGGTTCCTGGCGCCCTCGACCAACGACGTTTCCGACCGGATCAACAACGCCGGCACTAACGCCATCACCATCGATGCGATAACCACCAATTGGCCGTCTGCGTTGACGATCAACAACCTTGTCCTTGGCGCTCCGGTCGGCTCGGCCAATACACTGATCCTGAGTAACGTCGGCATTGCCACCCCGCTGCATCTGCTGAACAACGCCACGGTCAGCTCCCGCGGGGCGCTCTTCATCACCAACTCGGCGTTTCAAGTCGACGCCATCGGGGCCACAGTGGGCATCAGTTTGAATGGCTCGCTCACTCTGAACGACGGATTGATCGTCTGCACGAACGAGCCCGTGCTCATTGGCAACGGCAGCAGCGGCACATTCACCGTCAACGGGGGCACGACGCTCCTGACTGCTGCGACGCTTGGCAACGGCAACAACGCCACGTGGGATATTCATGGTGGCAGTAATGTGTTGAGCCTTCTGACCATCGGAGGTAGCGGTTACTGTACCGGCATGGTTTTTGTAGCCGGCGGATTGCTCTCCGTTACCAATTACAATTCAATCCTGATGGTTGCCAACACGGCTGTGGGCTTTCTCACGATAACGAACGGCGCCGTCCAAGCCACTACCGTTCAAGTAGCTGATTTCACTCCCGGGGTGCTGACCATCGGGGGCGGCGCCGTACGGGTGTCGTCCACCCTGCAGATTGGCGATGAGCACGGAGCGACGGGCCAAGTGGTCGTCGCCGGTGGGAGTCTCTTGGTTACCAATCCCGGTCTCACCGCCGCCACAGTGATCAATCGCGGCACGCTAACGCTCGATGACGGAGCGTTCGTAACCGACACCCTGTTGATCACCAATGCCGACGGCCACTTTGTCAACAACGGCGGCACGTTCACCATCACCGGCCAGGCTCAGGTGGATCAGGGGACGCAAACCGTCGCCAGTGGCACGACACGGGTGTCCTCCAATCTTCTCATCGGCAGTTCCGCCAATTCCACCGGCACGGTGAACATCACGGGCGGTTCGCTGGTTGTCACCAACGGCGTGCTCGGCATCGGCAACGGCGGTACCAGCACCAACGGGACCGGCGCCGGCTTGCTCATCGTGTCCAACGGCACCCTGCTGGCCTCGACGATCCTGGTGGGCAGCAGCGCCGGAGGAAAAGGCGATTTGGTTCTCGCCAACGGCGGCACCATCAGTTGCCCCGCGGGCACGAATTGCCTGATCGAGATCGACAGCCTGGGGACAGAGGTTTATGAAGGCAGTGACTTGGAATGGTACAACGGCACGCTGCAGTGCGGCGTCGTCGGCCCCGGCGATTACAACATCTCGAGTGGGCAGTCCACCATCGAAGATTTGTACATCGGCTACCGCGATGTCGGCACCATGACGATGGCCGGCGGCGTTGTAAACGTCCTTTCGCGCTTGATCGTGGGGGACTCCGGCAGCCCCCTCGCCACCGGCGCGGTGTGGGTCAAGGGCGGCCAACTGACGGTCGGCAACAGTTACACCGTCATCGGCAACTCCGGCGTCGGCCAAATGACCGTCTCCAACGGCCTGGTAACGCTGACCGATGTGTTCGTGGCCACCAGCAGCAATCCCGGCACGCTGACGGTGGCGGGCGGGACCTGGAACATCTATGGCAACCTGACCGTCGGTGACTGCAACGCCGGTCACGCGGGGGCAATCGCCGTCACCGGCGGCAACCTGTTCGTGACCAATGCGGCCCACAACGCCACGCTCGACGTCCGTAACGGCACGCTGACACTGGGCTCCGGGTTCCTGAAGGTCGACCGGCTGGTCATGACCAACACCTGCGGCCGGTTCGTCTGGGGCGGCGGCATTCTCGATGTCACCGCGCTGGTACTCGACCCGAACCTCGATGCCGACAATGACGGCATGCCGAACGGTTGGGAACTGAATCACGGGCTCGATCCACTGAACGCCGCAGATGCCGGTGCCGACAACGACGGTGACGGACTATCGAATCTGCGAGAGTACCAACTGGGAACCGACCCGAGAGAACCCTCATCGCCGTATCGCATCACGGCGATCGCGCGCGAGGGCGACAACGTGCGGATCACTTGGATCACGGTAGGGGGGACAACTAACGTAGTCCAGGTCAGCCCGGGAGCCACGGGCGGCAACTACAATTCCGGCACCTTCGGCGACCTCAGTCCGCAATGGATCATCGATGGCGCAACCGTCACTACCACGAACTATCTCGATCCCAGCGGCGCCACCAACCGGCCCGCGCGGTATTACCGCATCCGTGTGGTGCCGTAGCGGCTGCCGCATCTCTTCTGGCGTTTGCGGTCGATATGTGGTTCACTCAGGCGGCTGATGAAGCGCGGGTCGCATCCGCTTGCCCCTCATGAAGTGACGTCGTTTTTGGGAAGGTGGCCGTGAGGTTGAAGCGCAACCGTAATCCTATGCGAGTCATTTTCGGTTCCGCCTTGTGCGCAGGGACCGCTGTCGTGGTTTTTCTAATCCCAGCCGCCGCCTCGGCCCAAACGATCACCAGCTGGATCGACGGAAGCGGCAAATGGGAAACCGCCACCAACTGGTCCGGCGGCGTGGCTCCCTCCACCAATTACACCGCCTTCATCACCAATGCCACCACGAAGACCGTCACCTTTGATTTTGCCTCGCTGGTCAGCGACGCCGGCATTCACCGGTTCGCCAGCAACGTTACCATCTCGGCATCGTTGAACAGCATCAACACATTGTCGGTGACCAACGGCGGGCTGTCGCTGCGCGGCGAACTGAATCTCGGCACCAATGCCACCCTCCTCATAATCAACAGTTCAAGCGTTGAAACGTACCGGACCCTTTCTGTGGGCGCTGCCGGCTCGAATAACCGGATCATTGTCAGCAATGCCAGCGACCTGGTCACAGGCGACGCCGTAATTGGCGGTCTCCCCGGCTCCAATAACAGCGTGCTGGTGACGGCGAGCAGCGTCTGGTTCGCCCAAGGAAACTTCAATATTCGCAACAGCGCTCCGGGCATCGCCATCGAAGTCTCTGGCGGCAGCGAGATCACCGCCACAAACGTATTCATCGGCAATAGCGCCACAGCCGACAGCAACATCGTAATCGTGACCGACCCGTACACGTATTGGGAAAACTACGGCACTCTCAGCGTTGGCGGAGCCAGCCGCGGCGCTCAATTTATTGTCAGCAATAGCGCCGTGGCTGCCAGCTCCAGCGTGGTGATTGGCTACCCCGTCGGCACGGGTCACAGCGCGATTGTCACGGGCTCCAATTCGGTGTGGACCGTCTACAACTTGATGGCGGTCGGTGCGGGTGGTCTTGGGGACAGCATGAGCGTTGCGAATGGCGGCGCCCTCTTCGTGACCAACGCCAGCCACACCGCTCAGGTGACGGTAAACGGCGCCACGCTGTTGCTGGAGGATGGCACGTTCAAATCCGACAATCTTACTGTCACCAACGGCGGTGCTGTCCAGTACACACAAACGTATGAGGTTGATAACGGCACCATCACGATTGCCGATGGCACCGTGCAGGCCAACTCGAATTTCATCGTCGCGGCCACGGCCAATTCCACGGCCGCGGTCGCCGTGGTGGGCGGCTCGCTCATCGTAACCAACAGTTCACTCAGCATTGGCAACGACGGCACCATCACGAGCGGCACCGGGGTCGGTTTGATGACTGTCTCCAACGGCACCGTCCAAGCCTCCACAATCCTGATCGGCAGCAGCGCGGGCGGCCACGGCGACTTGATTCTGGCTGATGGTGGAACGGTCCGTTGCCCCGCGGGTACGAATTGCCTGATGTCCATCAACAGTTTGGGCACTGACCTGATCGGCGGTGATCTGGAGTGGTACAACAGCACGCTGGAGTGCGGCGTAACCGCCGCCGGCGATTACAATGTGTCGGGCGGCCAGGCTGATCTTGGAGATCTGTTCATCGGCTACAGCGCTACGGGAACAATGACGATGGCCGGTGGTGTCGCGAATGTTTCTTCGCGCTTGATCGTCGGGAACTTGGGCAGCCCGCTTTCGACCGGCGCCGTCTGGATCAACGGCGGGCAATTCACGGTGGCCGATTACACCATCATCGGCAACTCGGGCATCGGCCAGATGACGATTTCCAACGGCATCGTGACCGCGGCCGATGTCACCGTAGGCAACAGCAGCAATCCCGGCACGCTGACCCTGGCCGGCGGCACCCTGACAGTCAATGGGATCGTGCTTCCCAATCCCGCTAGCCACTTCATCTTCAGCGGCGGCTGGCTCAACACCAAAGCCATCACCAACGCCAATGGCCAGGCCGCCACCGCGGGCAACGGCTCGACGGCCGCCATGCTGGATTTGCTGGGCGGCACCTCCACCTTCGACAAGGCCTTGACCATCTCGGCCATCGCCACGTTGTCCGGAGTCGGCACCGTCTCCGGCGGCGTGATCAATTCTGGTCTCATCGCCCCCAATGGCGGAGCCTTGACCTTTACGGGAGGCACCGTCACCAACTACGGAACCATTGTGGCCCCGGCCGGCGGCACCATCAATTTCAACGGACTGGTCGTCAACAACGGTGTGATCGTCACCAACAGCGCCGTCCATTTCAACGCGGGCTTCGTCAACAACGGCACGTTCCTCGACGCGGCCGCCGATTCCGATGGGGACGGAATGAACAATGCCGACGAGGCGCTGGCGGGCACGGACCCGCTGAACGGCTCATCGGTCTTCCGCGTTGTGTCGATCGCTCAAGAAGGCAACGACGTGCGGGTGACCTGGAGCTGCGTCGGCGGCAAACGCTACATCGTGCAGTCCAGTCCGGGGGGCAATTACGGCAACAGCTTCACGAATCTCAGCCCGACCAACTCGGCTTCCGGCGTCGGCGAATCCACCACCAGCTATCTCGACCTCGGCGCCGCCGCCAACGCTACCCGCTATTACCGCATCCGGCTCGTGCCGTAATTACAGGCCATCTCACAAACATCTGGTGGCATAGGCGTCCCTGCCTGCGTCGAAAGATTTTGGGAGCATGCACTCAACGCAAGCGCAAGTCCGTGGTTCTGCTATCCGGTCTTCGACCCTCAGCTCTTCGCCGTGCCCCAGCGGCGATGGAGGAACCGTTCCCACGGCGAGAACAGAATCTTATCGGCCATCAGTCCGATGAAGATGATGACCAGCATGATGCCGATGACCTGGTCCATCGCCTGGAGTTCGCGTCCGTAATGCAGCAGGTGGCCCAGTCCGAATCCCGTCAGGATGGTCACATAGATTTCCGCCGCCATCAGCGAGCGCCACGCAAAAGCCCAGCCCTGTTTCATGCCGCTGACAATAAACGGCAACGACGCGGGTACGATCACCTTGATCCACGTGTGCAATTGTGACGAGCCCATCGTTTGCGCCGCCCGCGCGTAGATGGGCGGCACCGTGCGCACGCCGTTGTCCGTCGCGATGATCACCGACCAGATGGTCCCCATGATGACCACGAACAACATCGCCGCTTCCGTCTGTCCGAACCACAGCAGCGCCAGCGGCACCCAACACACGCTCGGTAAAGTCTGGAACCCGAGCGCGACCACGCCGAGTGTGTCCTCGCACGATCTGAACCGCGCCGTCAACAAGCCCAGCGGCAAGCCGAACATCAATCCGAGCGTATATCCCATCAGCAGCCGGCGGATGGTGACCGTCGACGCCTGCTCCAGCGTGCCGTCGCGGAGAGCGCCAACAATATAACTGGCCACGCTGACGGGCGACGGTACGAGCACGGGCGACCAGAGACGCATCCGCACCAGCGCTTCCCAGATCCCCAGGAGCAGCACAAAAAAACCGGTGACCACCAGCGCGCGCCTCATTCTCCCTCCGCTGTTGTGTCGGGACTCAAGTGCCCCTTCAATGCCCGCCAGATCTCCGTCGAATACTTGGCCAAATCGACGCTGTTGATGTCGCGGGGACGGTGGAGATCAATTGTGAATTGCTCCTGAATCCGTCCCGGACGCGGTGAGAACAGCGCCACCCGGTCGCCCAAACACGCCGCCTCGCGGACGTTGTGCGTGACGAATACGATCGTCTTCTTCCGCTCCTGCCAGATCCGTTGGATGTCGCCGTAGAGTTGTTCCCGGGTGAGCGCATCGAGCGCCGCGAACGGTTCGTCCATCAACAACACCCGCGGGTTCGGAGCCAGCGCCCGGGCCAGCGCCACCCGCTGTTTCATTCCGCCCGACAACTCGTGGATGTTGGCGTGGGCGAACTTATCCAAGCCCACCAGATTCAGGTAGTACCGGGCAACTTCCTGCCGTTCCTTGTTGGTCAGGTTCGGTTTGAGCTTCAAACTGAACATCAGGTTGTCCGTCACGTCCAGCCACGGAAACAGCGCCGATTCTTGGAACATCATCATCCGTTCCCGGCCGGGCCCGGCAACCGGTTTGCCGTCCGCCAGCACCTGCCCGCCGTCGGGCCTCTCCAACCCGGCGATAATGTTGAGCAGGGTCGATTTGCCGCAACCCGAGGGGCCAACGAGGCAGACGAATTCGCCCTCCCGCACCTGCAACGACACGTTGTCCAGCGCGTGCACGGCCGCGCGGCGCGTGCGGAACCACTTCGACACGCCATCGACTGTCAGTTTCTCCGGCGGGACGTTTTGGAGTTCGTCCTTGACCGCCATCATTTCACTTCCGGCAACCCTCTCTCGCGTAGCACCTCGTTCAGAAGTTTGAGATCGTAGATACGCGACAGATCGGGCTTGTTCTTCAGAAAGCCGATCCGGTAGGCGTCCTCGGCCGATTTCACCAGCGACGCGCGGACCGGGTCGTACGTGACCTCCAAGCGCTTCCACGCGCTGTCCAACGTTGCCTGCGGCAGCGCCTTCGTCGTTTCGGCGGCGATCTCCTCGTTGAGAATCTTCTTCGCTTCGTCGGGATGTTCGTTGATCCATTGGGTTAACTCCACATGCGCCGCAATCCATTTCTTGACCAGATCGGGATGGTCCCGCAAAAACTTCACGCTGCTGACCAAATGCGTCGTGACGTACTTGCCGCCCGTCTCTTTCCAGAGCGAGCGTTCATCGAGATACACCTGCCCCCCGGCCTCCAATACCAGCCGACTCACCCACGGCTCCACCGTCCACACCGCGTCCAGTTGGCCACGCTGGAACAACGATAATTGGTCGGGGTTCGCCGTCGGAAGGACAAAGGCGTCGCCGCCGGTCATGGTGACGTGTAATCCCTTCGACTGCAGCCACGCCCGCGCCGCCACGTCCTGCGTGTTGCCAAACTGCGGCGTCCCGATCTTCTTGCCCCTGAAATCCGCGTCGGTCTTGATGCGGCCGTCCGATTGCACCACCAGCGCCGCCCCGCCGCTGCAGGCCCCCGCGACAATGCGGATTTCTTCGCCTTGCGATTTCAGGTGCGCGTTGATCGCCGGGTTCGGACCAACGTAGGTCAGATCGATCGAGTCCGCGAAGATGGCTTCCATCGCGCTGGGGCCGGCGTTGTAGATGTACCACTGGATTTTCACGTCCGGACCGAGCCGCTCCTCAAACCAACCCTTTCCCTCGCCCGATTTGGCCCTGCCCGACAGCGCATGAGCGATGACGGCCTGCGCGTGGGTCACGTTCGGGAAATGTCCGACGCGAATGACGACCGGGTCGGCCGCGCTGACCGCACCCACCTGCAGCAGAAATGCGGCGGTCAGAGCCAACACAGCCGCCGCCAACCGTCTCGAGAGCCGCTGTTTCACGGGGCCTTCTCCACAAATGGCAGCGGCACCTTGTCGCGACGAATCTTGCGCAGCGTCACCTCGACCACGTCGGCCAAGGTGTAATTGTCCAGGATGTTGGCGATCGCGTTGCGCACGTCCACCATCAGCAATCGCAACCCGCAATGGACCTCGTCGGGGCAGGAGCATGGGGCGTAGGCCGTGACGCTGGCGCACGAGATCGGCGCGAGCGGCCCGTCGATCAACCGCACCACGTCGCCGATCTTGATCTTGTTCATCGGCTGCTTGATGAAGTAGCCGCCACCCTTGCCGCGTTTGCTGCCCAGGTAACCCGCCCGATTCAAATCGAGGAGGATCGCCTCCAAGAACTTGATCGGGATGTTTTCCTTCTTCGCCAGGTCGCCGATGCGCAACAGCGGCAGACCCAACTCCTGCGCGATGCCCAGATTGATCAGCGACCGCAACGCGTATTCGCCACGTTTGGAAACTCGCATGGCGTTGGTAGCCTAGCGAGTTGGTAGACAATATCAAGAAGTTTCTTCGCCGGTTCATGCGCTGCTTTCCCCCTCGACCTAGAAAGCAACTTGCGCACGCGTCATCAGCGCGCGTTCGGTCTGGCGATCCACCACGCGGAAGGCGGACCCGACGGTTCCCCCGTCTCCGCCGTCGAACACCGTCTGCTCGTAGTCGAGCACGAGCTTCACGTTGCGGTTGAGGTACCAGTTGAGTCCGACACCCCACTCGCGGGCTTCCTGCACCGACTTGGTCGGGTCGGCGAACCGCAACGCCGTCGTCGCCGTCGAAAACGTCGCCGGGTCGAAGCGCAAATCGCCGTATCGGCCGACGATCTCGAACGCGCCCCAGCCGCCCTTCTTCGGGTCAAACGGATGACGCGGGGTGACGCCGTTGTACGTCGCGTCCTCGCCGGTGAGCACGAACGTCGCCTTGACCTGCCACGCGGTATTGCGCACGCGGTCCAAGAGCGCTCCGTGACGCAGTTCCTGTTCGGCGAGCACATATTCACCCAGCAGGCTGACCGGTCCCCAATAGTAAGACGCCTGCGGCGCGCCGCGGATCTCCAAGCCATCCGGCGCGACGCCCTTGCTGAACGTGAACATCGTGTTCTGTCCGGTGGTCTTGTACGTGGCGAGGTTCGTCGAAGTGCCGCTAAACTGCTGGTTGCCAATCGTGCCGGCCACACCCATACCCAGCCCCCGCAACGGATTGATGTCCGTGTTCTTGAACGGTTGGACGAACAGCCGGGCGGCCGCGTCCTTGGAGTCCCACGTGTCCAAATCCGCGATGCCTCCGTCCACAACCCCGTTGAAAACGCCGGCCGCATAAGTAACGGCCCCATCGAACAAGTCACCCGACAACTGGAACCCAACGTCGCGCTGCGGCACCAGATCCGTCGGCAAGCCGCGCTCGGGGAACGACGTCCACCGGTCCTCCTGCAGCCATTCGAGGCCCACCGGCACCTTGTACTTGCCCGCCCGGACCTTCAACCACGGCCAATAGTGCCACTCGCCGTAGGCGTCCTGGAGAAGAGTCGACGACGACGCACCATTCCCAAAATCGGGCATGATCCGAAAGTCGAAATCCCGATACACCGTGCCTTCCAACACGGGCCGGACCCGCCGCATCAGAAACGTGTCCGTCTCGCTCTTGCCGTTATCGCCGAAGTAGAAACGTCCATCGGCCTGGACATAGCCGCGCAGCCTCAACATAAAGTTGCCATCGCCCGATTTGAATGCGAAGCCGTCCGGCCCCGCAACGACAATCGGTGTTTCCTTGGCCTTGTGCGCCGCCTCTTCGGCCTTCTGCACTGCCTGTTCCTGGTCGAGCTCGCGCTGGCGTTTCAAGACGCGGATTTCCTGCTCCAGTTGTTCGAGCCGCTGGTCGATGCTGGCGGCGGGGGCTGCGTTGGTGTCGTCCGCGAACAGATTCGCGGTGCCGGCCGTGGCGATAACGGCCACGAGGATGAGACCCAGGATTTGTCGATGACGGTTCATAGCTCCTTTCGGTGGGTTGTGTTTCCCGCGGTTGACTCTCACGTGCGCACCTCCTTATAATACCTACTGGTTCGGTAGACTTCTGGAAGTCTACTAAGCAAGTAGGCTTTGGCAAGCGCTTTTTTGGAGAAATTTAGCGGGCCACCCCGGAATGCGTATCCCGCTGCCGTTCAGGATGATATCGCCGGCCGCACGGTCACTGGCCCAGACGCGACACCAGTTGCCGCCGCACCGATGCTTCCGCAAAGGCCGCTTCCGCAGCGGTGACGAGTAACCCGTGGACATCCGCTTCGGTCAGTTTGCATGTGCGCGCGGCCAACTCAAACTCATCGGTCAACGCGATGTTGCTGATCGCAGGATCGTCGGTGTTAAGGGTGACGCGGACTTTTTCGTCGAGGAACTTTCCGAACGGATGCGCCGCTAACGACGGCACGCTACACGTCTGGAGATTGCTGGTGAGACAGATTTCGAAAACCGTGCCCTGGTCGCGTACCTGCTTGAGCAATTCGGGATCCCTTTGGAGGCTGATGCCGTGCCCAATCCGCGTCGCCCCGTGCTCGAACACCGCCTCCCGAATGTTCTCGGGTCGCCCGCCCTCCCCCGCGTGGATGGTGATCGGAATTTCCAGCTGGCGCGCCAGCGCGAACGCTTCGGCGTGCGGCCCGGCGGGAAACCGGTTCTCGTCGCCTGCCAAATCAATCCCGACGACGCCCTGGCGGCGATACTTGTGCGCCAGCTTCACGGTCTCGATGTTCTGCTGCGGCGTGATCGACCGGTAACAGCACAGGATCAAACCGCACCGCACGCCGAAATCCCGTTGGCCGCGGCGGAGTCCTTCCAGCGCGGCGGCAACGGCGTCGTCCGGCGTGAACCGTTCGCTGCAGGCCAGCATGGGCGCAAACCGCGTCTCGAAGTAGATCACGTTGTCCCGGGCGCAGTCCTCGCAGAGTTCGTAGCCGATGCGTTCCTGCGTCTGCGCGTACGGGAGAATCGGGTAGATGATTTCGAACCGTTTCAGGAAATCGGTCAGGCTGCGGCAGTCGCGGTCCACTTGCACGAACTTCGCCAGCTTCTTCGGGTCGCAGGTCGGCAACTTGACGCCGAGGTCGTCGCCGAGCGCGGCGAGCGTCGTGACGCGGATCGCCCCGTCAAGGTGCAGGTGCAGGTCGATTTTCGGCAGGCGTTTGATGTTCATGAATCGCAACCGGCGGCTTCGCGTGTTGGGCGGCAATTTGTGCGGGCGAGAGCAACGCCCCGGCGATGGTGGCCGTCTGATAGCTGGCGAGCGCGCCGGCGATCATGGCGCGCAGGCCGAGCCGGGCGAGGTCTTTGCGACGTTCGAACGCGAGCGCGCTGATGCCACCGATCTGGATGGCGATACTGCTGAAATTGGCAAACCCGCACATGGCGTAGGTGGCCATGACAAAACTGCGTTCCGAAATCTGGTCGCGCAACCCTGCGAGCTTGATGTAGGCGACAAATTCGTTGATGGAAATCTGGGTGCCCAGCACGCTGCCGAACTTCATCGCGTCGTGCGGTTCGACTCCCATCACAATCGCCAGGGGAGCGAAGAGGTAGCTGAAAATCTTGCTGAGAGACAGGTCGGGGTAAACCTTGCCCAGCCCCCAGTTGATCATCGCGATCAGCGCGATGAACGCCATCAACATCGCGGCCACGTTCAGGGCCAGCTTCAAACCGTCCGTCGCGCCCGTGGCCGCCGCGTCGATGACGTTGGCCGTCGCCTTCTCGAAGGCGATCTTGTGGTCGCCCCGGGTCTCGGGCTGGCCCGTCTCGGGAATGACGATCTTGGCCATGACCAGCGACGCGGGTGCGCTCATGACGCTCGCGGCCATCAGATGCCCCGGATCGATTCCGAACCGCGTGTAGGCCGCGAGCACGCCGCCGGCGCACGTCGCGAACCCGCCACACATCACCGCCATCAACTCCGAGTTCGTCATCTTCATCAGGAAGGGGCGCACGACCAGCGGCGCCTCGGTCTGGCCGACAAAGATGTTGGCCGATGCCGACAGCGTTTCAGCCCCGCTGGTACCCATGGTGCGCCGCATGACGAAGGCAAACCCGCGCACGATCCATTGCATGATGCCCAGGTGGTACAACACCGACATCAGCGACGCGAAAAACACAATCGTCAGCAACACGTGTAGCGCAAATACGATCCCGATGTCCGTGAACTGATGGTTGACCGGGTCCCAGAGCTGGTACGGACCCTCGCCGTTCACGGGATAAGCGCCCTCGTACAGTTTCCCAAAAAGAAAACTCGCTCCCGCGTCGGTAAAGCTAAGCAGCTTTACAATCGCGGCGCGGGCGCTGTCGAAGATCACCAAGCCAATGGGTGTCTTGAGGATGAACAACGCGAAGGCGAATTGCAGGCCGACGCCGAAGACCACGACGCGCCACGGAAACTTGCGCTTGTTGTTCGACAACAGCCACGCAATGCCCATCAACACGAAGATGCCCAACAAACTGAGAAAGCGCATGGGGGCAGCTTCTAACATATTTCTTGCCGCTTGTCACCCTGCGCGTGTGGCGGTATGATGTGTACCGATAGGCGAGAAACAATCTGATCAACGAGGTGCTATCATGTCACTTCTCATCAAAAACGGACGCATCATCACCGCCGGCGAGAACTACGTCGCCGACATTTTCTGCGAGAAAGAAACGATCACGCGCATCGGCACGCGCCTCGACGCCCCCAAGGACGCGACGGTCATCGACGCCAAGGGCAAGTACGTCTTTCCCGGATTCATCGATCCCCACGTGCACATTTACCTGCCGTTTATGGGGACGTACGCGAAGGACACCCACGAGACCGGCAGCAAAGCCGCGGTGGTGGGCGGCACGACGACCATCATCGAGATGGTGTGCCAGTCACGCACCCAGCAGCCGTTGGCCGACGGGTTCCAACTCTGGCTCGGCAAAGCCGAGAAAAGCATGGCCTGCGATTTCACGTTTCACCAGACCGTGTCGCGTTTCGACAAGGAAGCCGAGGGACAACTGACTGAGATCGTCAAGGCCGGCATCGCCAGCTTCAAGATCTTCCTCGCCTACAAGGGCGCGTTCGGCATCACGGACGAAGAGTTGTTCCACATGCTGCGGTTCGCCAAGAAACTCGGGGTGATCACCACCGCGCACTGCGAGAACGCCGATCTCGTCTTCGAGATGCAGAAGAAACTGCTCGCCGAAGGCAAGACCGGTCCCGAGTGGCATTACTGGAGCCGGCCGCCGCGGGTCCAGGCCGAGGGCATCCATCACCTGATGACGTTCGCGGGAATGCACGATGCGCACACCTACATCGTCCACACCAGCAACGAAGAGGCGTTGCAGGAAGCATGGGCCGCCGCCGCGCGCGGCGTCAAAGTGTGGGTCGAGATCTTGGTCGAATACCTCGTGTTGGACAAGAGTTACGCCGAGTTGCCAAATTTCGAGGGCGCCAAGTACGTGATGTCGCCGCCCTTGCCGGAGAAGAAAAACCAGGAAGTGTTCTGGAACGCGTTGCGCCAGCGGTTTGTCGCGACCGTCGGGACCGACCACGCGCCGTTCGATTTCAAGGACCAGAAGCCGCTGGGCAAAGACGATTTCACCAAGATCCCCAACGGCATTCCCGCGCTGGAAGACCGCGTCAACCTGCTCTACACCCACGGCGTGGCGGCCGGGCGCATCGACCTCAACACGTTCGTGGACTGCGCCAGCACGCAGGCCGCGAAACTGTTCGGTCTATTCCCGCGCAAAGGCACGGTCGCCGTCGGCAGCGACGCCGACCTCGTCGTGTACGACCCGAACTACCGCGGCAAGATTTCCGTCAAGACGCAGTTGATGAACGTCGACTACAGCGCGTTCGAAGGCTGGGAGATCAAAGGC
>DATJBF010000040.1:0-44361 GCA_035515475.1 Verrucomicrobiia bacterium | reverse complement strand
GATTGGGAGGGCGAGCCTCCCGGCGAGCCGACCGTTTTCTCCGTCAACGCCGCGGCTCAGCAGGAGCCTTGGTCGCCTGTGGCGCCGCCAGAGGCGGGTAAACTTCGCCCTCCCCGCACGCTTCTGATGAACGTTGACGGACCAGTCCGGTTGCAGGACGTAAACGGAGTACGTCTCATCGGTATAGCTGTAGAATTCTCCCACCAACGTGACCGTGGCGCACGGTGAGAGGTGCTGGGCTGAGGATGACACGACGTGTCCGTCGGCACTGATTCGCGCCCGGGCGAGATGTTCGCCCGCTTCTGAGGATTAAAGGTGCCGTCGAGTATTCTGCATACGACTGGCGCCTCGCGTCTCAATCCCGGCACCGGCACCGATCTTGAATTGGCGTCCGCGTTGACGCAAACTCAGCCCCACAAGCAGCCGCAGCGGGTCCGGAGGGAAAATGGTCGACCAACAACCAGATCACAGCCAAACGGAGACAGCCGGAGGGAGGTCCGAGTGGAGAGCCCACGCGGTGGTCGCCGCTGCGTGCGCGGTGGTCATCGGGATTTACCTGGTCACGGCCCACTCGGGCCATCTGGTATCGTCGCGTCTGGATTCTGCGGATGCGTACTACAATCTACTCGTGCGAGGTTTTCGGGCTGGCCAGCTCAGCGTGAAAAGGGATGTGCCGCCCGGGCTCGCGCGGCTCGCCAACCCCTACGACCGGACGGCCAACGCACGGTTTGGCGTGCTGGACCTGAGTTATTACAAGGGCAAGTTCTACCTGTATTTTGGAGTCACGCCCGTTCTGTTGTTGTTCTGGCCGTACGTGGCGCTGACCGGCCATTATCTGCTCCAGAAGGATGCCGGGCTGATCTTTTGTCTGATTGGTTTTCTGGTCAGCGCGGGCTTGTTGTACGCAATTTGGCGGCGCTACTTTGCCGAGGTCAGCGTCGGTGTGGTGGCGGCCGGCATGCTGGCGCTGGGCCTGGCCACGTTCATACCGTTTCTGCTGGCGCAGACCGACGTCTACGAAGTGTCGATCAGTTGCGGGTATGCCTTCACGATGCTGGCGCTGGCGGGAGTGTGGACGGCGTTGCACGAGTCCCGAAAGCGTTTGGCATGGCTGGCGGCAGCGAGTCTGGCTTACGGGCTGGCGGTCGGGGCCCGGCCCTCGTTGCTGTTGGGTGCGGTGATTCTGCTGGTGCCGGTGGTGCAGGCGGCGCGTGAATCCCGAAAACTTTCGGGACTGCTGATCGCGGCGGCGGGGCCGATTGTGCTCATCGGGCTGGGGTTGATGCTTTACAACACGCTGCGGTTCGATAACCCGTTCGAGTTCGGCTTGCGCTATCAGTTGGCTGGAGATCGGCAGGACCCGGCCCATCACTTCAGCCTGCGCTATCTGTGGTTCAATTTCCGGGTGTTTTTTCTGGAGCCGGCGCGTTGGACCAACCAGTTCCCCTTCGTGCGAGATATCCGAATGCCGCCGTTGCCGGCAGGTCACGGTCACGTGGAAAAACCGTTTGGCGTTCTGACGAATGTGCCGCTGGTGTGGCTGGCGCTGGCGGTGCCGTTGGCATGGCGGAGTGGACCGATCGAGGGACGGTCCATCTTGCGGAGGTTCCTCCTGGCGCTGGCGTTGTTCTTCGGGATCTGCGCGGTGACCGTGAGCACGTATTTCGGCACGTGTCTGCGCTATGAAATGGAGTTCCTGTCGGCGCTGGTGTTACTGGCGGTGGTGGGCATCTTGAGTTTGGAGCGGGCACTGGCCCGGACTTCGAAATGGAGGACGGCGACCCGTTGCGGCTGGGGCCTGCTGCTGGGTTTCTCGGTGGTGTTCAACCTGTTGGTGGGCGTCGAGCGTTGCGCGGAAGCTCACAACAATCTGGGAAACGCCCTGCTCGATGCGGGCCGGGTGCCGGAGGCGATCGCACAGTACGAGCGGGCGCTGGAGATCAACTCCGATTACGCCCAGGCGCACTTCAACCTGGGCGTCGCGCTGCGGACGGCGGGCCGACTCCCGGAGGCGGTCGGGCATTGGGAGCAAGCGTTGCGGCTCGACCCTGATTTCGCTGATGCCCGCTGCAATTTGGGGAACGCGCTGGCCGAGGCGGGCCGACTGCCCGAGGCGATTGCGCAGTACGAGTGGGCGTTGCGGATCAAACCGGATCTGGCCGAGGCACACAATAATCTGGCGGCTGTCCTGATTCACCTGGGCCGGTTTGACGAGGCCGTTGGGCAATGCGAGCAGGCGATCCGATCCAACCCCGATTTTCCCGACGCACACAACAATTTGAAGGCTGCCTTGGGACATCTGGGAGACGCCAACGATGCCCTGAAGCATTACGAGTTGGCGGTGCGACTCGCGCCGGATTCGGCGGCCGCGCACGCCAATCTGGGAGACGCCTTGCTGCAACAAGGACGAGTTGAGGAAGCCATCGAGCACTACGAGCAAGCCGCGCACATCAAACCGGACAACATCGAAGTGCTCAACAACCTGGGCGCGGCCCTGGCGCGGGCCGACAGGATCCCCGAGGCAGTTGCCTGTTTCGAGCGCGTGTTGGAGGTCGACCCCGATATAGCCCAGACCCAGAACAACCTGGGACTCGCCTTGACGCGACTGGGCCGGGCCTCGGAAGCGACGGCACACTACGAACAGGCGCTACGGATCGACCCCGAGTATGCCGGGGCACACTTCAACTTGGCGGTGGCGTTGGAGCAGGCGGGCCAAACGAGCAACGCCTTGGAGCATTACGAGCGGGCGCTGCGAATCAACCCAGATTACGTGGAGGCACACTACAATATCGGGTTTGCCCTGGCTCAGGCAGGCAGGCTCAAAGAGGCAATCGAACATTGGGAACAAGCCGTGCGCATCCGACCCGGTTTTGCCGAGGCGCACTACAATCTGGGAAGCGCCCTGGCGGATATGGGACGGACCCAAGAAGCCATCGGGCATTATGAAGAGGCGCTGCGGCTCAAACCAGATTTCGCCGTGGCGCACAACGATCTGGCCATCGTTCTGTGGCGGACGGGCAAGCGACAGGAGGCAATCCGTCATTGGGAGCAAACCGTGCACATCAAACCCGATTTTGCCGAAGCGCACTATCATCTGGGAGTGGCGTTCGAGGAAGCCGGCCAGGTGCCAGAGGCCATCGGACAATATGAGCAGGCCGTGCGAATCAAGCCGGATTACGCCGATGCGCAGAATCGGCTGGCCCACCTGCGGGCGCCCAAGTAGGCGGTTACCCCAACCCTCGTCACGAGCGGCATCCGTGCGGCGGGAACCTGCGGAATTCGGGTAAACTGACCGCCCAGGAGAGGAAATTCCACCGTCGTCGCGACGTTCAGTCGTCCGGAGGCGTTTTCTTCCCCTCCGCCTGTTCGCGAAATCTGCGGGAGGCCTCGGGAGAAATCCCATGCGTGAGTTTCAAATGCAGTTCCTTCGCCAAAAACTCATCGATCGGGATCCATCTGCCGCCGACTTCAATCCGCTTCGTCCAGGAGCAGACCACCTGCAATTGGTTTTGCAGTTTCCGAATCTCTTCGGTCGAACGACTCAATTCCTGATGCGCCCGGCGTTCCTCGGTCAGACTGAATTTCAGTCGGTTCAAGATCAGCCCGACGGTGACGAATGGAACAAACGAGATGAAACTATTCCAATACCGATACGACTCGTGAGAGTAGACATGGCCAGAAAGCAGGTCCGCATAGAACCAACAGACCGCGCTGATGACGGAAAAACACAGGACGGAAACCCGTCCCAGATACCACGCACAGAGGCAAATCGGAATGAAGTAGAACGCGTAGACGCGGATTTCATAGCCGGTGGCGTAATCGAGGTAAGTGACCGCGGCAAGGCTGGCCGCGCTCGCCAGGAACGCTTTCAATCGAAGGTACTTGTCACGCTGATCCGCGTCGCTCAATCGACGTCCCTCCTTGGTTCTCCCGACAGGATGAAACCTCGTTTCCCGTACCAATCACCCTGCCGGCTCCCATTAAATCGCTGACGCAACCCGAAGGAAAGCACAAAAAGATTCGCTGTGCTGGATGACTTGCGGACCTTCGGAGTTGACCTGCCGGGGCAAGTCTGCCGCCATTCTCCGCTCGCTGCCACGAGCTGTTTTGAATACACTCACTTTCTCATGAAAGGGCAGAAGCCTTTCCCGTCGGCAGTAGTGTTGCCGGCGTGTCACAACAGCTTCACGGGTCGGTTCTTCCATGGCGCCCCCAACTCACACCCTGAGAATCCGACGAGGCGCAGGGTCCGAGGCCCGACATGACCGACCGCAGACCAGATGGCGAAGAGGCACAGGCGGCCGGAGGAAAGCCTCGATGGATACAGCGCGGAGTCCTCGCCGCGACTTGTGCACTGGTCATCGGGGTTTACTTGTACACGGCCCGCTCGGGCTATTTGGTGTCGAGAAGCCTGAACCCGGCGGGAGCATCCTACAATCTCCTGGTCCAGGGATTTCGCGCCGGCCAACTCAGCCTGAAAACCGAGGTACCGCCCGAGCTCGCGCGACTCCCCAACCCCTATGATCGGGACGCCAACGCCCGCTACGGAGTGCTGGATCTGAGTTATTACAAAGGAAGGCTGTACCTTTATTTCGGAGTAACGCCCGTTCTCGTGCTGTTCTGGCCCTACCTGGCGGTGACCGGCCATTATCTGCTTCAAAAGGACGCCACGCTGATCTTTTGCCTCGTCGGGTTCTTGACCAGTGCAGGTTTGCTGCTTGCGGTCTGGCGCCGCTACTTTGCCGAAGTCAAGGTTGGAGTGGCCGCTGGCATGCTCGCACTTGGCCTGGCCACGTTCACGCCGTTCCTTTTGGCGCGGTGCGACGTTTACGAGACATCGATCAGTTGCGGGTATGCATTCACGATGTTGGCTTTGGCGGCAATCTGGAAGACATTGCACGACCCGGAGCGGCGAGGCTGGTGGCTGGCGGCCGCCAGTCTGGCCTACGGACTGGCAGTCGGGGCGCGACCCTCCGTGCTGTTCGGTGCAGTCATTCTATTGATCCCTGTGGCCGAGGCGTGCCTCGAGCGCCGCAAGGTTTGGACCGCGGTGCTGGCGGCGACCGTTCCAATTGCGTTCGTCGGGCTGGGGTTGATGCTGTACAACGCGTTGCGCTTCGACAATCCGTTCGAGTTCGGCTGGCACTATCAGATGTCCGGCCGACGGCAGGACATCGCTTCACCCTTCGGGTTGCACTATTTCTGGTTCAATTTTAGGGTCCTCTTCTTGGAACCGGCGCGCTGGTGCGGTCGGGTTCCCTACGTTCACGACATTCACGCCCCACGCTCACCCGCGGGGTACAGCGGGGTTGAGCATCCTTTTGGCATCTTGACCACGATTCCGTTCGTGTGGATGGCGCTGGCCGCACCTCTGGCTTGGCGGAGTCGGCCGACGCGGGAGCGGTCCACCCTGCGCAGGTTCTTGACGGCGGTGGCGTTGCTGTTCAACGCTTCCGCGTTGACTCTTTGCTTCTTCTGGGCTGTGAACGCGCGCTACGAACTGGAGTTTGCGCCGGCGTTGGTGTTGCTGGCGACGGTCGGTGTCTTGAGCCTCGAGCGTGTCCTGGCCCCAAAGTCGAAGCCGGAGCTGCCTTACCGGACGGTCTGGCGGTGGGCAGCGCGCTGCGGCTGGGGTGTGCTGCTGGGATTCTCGGTAGCGTTCAATCTGTTGGCGAGCGTCCAGCGGTGTGCGGAGGCGCATTGCGATCTCGGGAACGTTCTGCTGCAACAGGGCAAGGATACGGAAGCG
Organism: Verrucomicrobiia bacterium; assembly: GCA_035515475.1. Taxonomy (GTDB): domain Bacteria; phylum Verrucomicrobiota; class Verrucomicrobiia; order Palsa-1439; family Palsa-1439; genus DATJBF01. The sequence continues at coordinate 38,612 of DATJBF010000040.1, read as the reverse complement.
ATCAGCAAGTACGACCAAGCGCTGCGGCTCAACCCCGACTTTGCCGAAGCGCATTTCAACCTCGGACTCGCGCTCCTGCGATTGGGTCGCGTGCCGGAGGCGGCCGGGCGTTGGGAACAGGCGCTGCGGCTCAAGCCCAACTATGCCGAGGCGCACAACAACCTCGGGGTGGCGTTGGCACAACTCGGCCATGTGCCGGAGGCGATCGAATGCTATGACCGGGCATTGCAGCTCAAGTCCGATTATGCCGAGGCGCACTACAATTTGGCGGTTGCGTTGGCACGACTGAACAAACTGCCCGAGGCCATCGCAGAATATCAGCAGGCGGTCCGGCTCAAGTCCGATTACGCCGAAGCGCAGAACGGTTGGGGACTGATCCTGGTCAGACTGGGCCGGACACGGGAGGCCGTGGAACATTGGGAACAGGCGTTGCGACTCCAGCCTGATTACGCGGAGGCGCATTACAATCTGGGAGTGGCTTTGGCGGGTCTGAACGAGGTCCCGGAGGCTATCGCACAGTACCAAGAGGCGGTCCGGCTTAAACCGGATTATGCCGACGCGCACAACAATCTGGGAGGCGTCTTCTTGCGATTGGGTAGAACGCAGGAAGCAATTGCGCAATTCGAGCAGGCGTTGCGGGCCGCGCCGGGTTTGGTTGAGGCGCACTACAACCTGGGGGTCGCCCTGGAGCAAACCGGCAAGACCCAGGACGCAATCAGGTACTACGAGCAGGCGCTCCGGATTCGGCCCGATTATGCCGAGGCGCAGATGGCACTGACGCGACTGCGGGCTGCTCAGTAGGTAGCAAAGGGAGTCGGCTCCCAACATCGAAAAACTTGTGGACCTTCAGAGCCGGGTTGTCGGGGCCGAACCTCTCACCACTCTCGGCCGGCGTGGGCCGATCGGCTGCGCGTGGTCACGCCGCGAGCTGAACAAGTCTGGCTGGCTCTCACCCGCTGTTTTGAATAGGCTGTCTCCCTCATGAAGGGACGGAAGCTGTTGCCGTTGCTGGTGATTGCCGCTGGGCTGCTGGCCTATCACAACAGCTTCACGGGCCAGTTCATGCTCGATGATGTTACGTCAATCTCCGACAACCCGACGATCCGTCATCTCTGGCCGATCTGGCAATGCCTGGTCCCTCCGCATCGTGGTGGACTTACGGTGGAAAGCCGGCCAATCATCAATCTGTCACTCGCCATCAACTATGCACTGGGCGGCCTTCACGTGTGGGGATACCACGCCCTGAACCTGACCGTTCATATCCTCGCCGGCCTGACCCTGCTGGGCATTGTGCGTCGGACGCTGTTGCAGCCGCCGTTGCGCAATCGGTTCGGCGTCGCGGCCGATGAGTTGGCCGTGGCCGTGGCGGTCCTCTGGACGGTTCATCCGCTGCAGACGGAGTCGGTCACGTACGTGATTCAGCGGGCCGAATCGATCATGGGGCTGTTCTACCTGTTGACGTTGTACTGTTTCATCCGGGGAGCCGAGTCGCCGCCCATGGGAAATGGGAAATGGTTCATGGGAGATGGTTCATGGAAGCAACGGCACCGCTTGTGGTACGGCTTGTCGGTCGCCGCTTGTGCGTCGGGGATGGCCAGCAAAGAGGTGATGGTTTCCGCTCCCGTGATGGTGCTGCTGTACGACCGTGCGTTTGTTTCCGGCTCGTTCCGGAAGGCGCGGCGGCAACGCTGGCCGTTGTACGCTGCCTTGGCCAGCACCTGGATCTTGTTGGGTCTGGTGCTGACTTGCGGGCAAGTCTCCAACACATTCATGAATGCGCAGCGCATTGGCCGCACGTGGTGGGAATATTTGGCAACCCAGCCGGGAGTGATCCTCTATTACCTGCGGCTGTCCGTATGGCCGGCCCCGCTCTGCCTGTATCATCTGTGGCCCATGACCGAGACATGGATGGGCATTGTGCCGCCGGCAATCGTGGTGTCGATTCTCTTGGGCGCGTCGGTTTGGGCCTGGAGAAAGAGCCCGGTCTGGGGGTTTGTGGGCGCATGGTTCTTTTTGATCCTGGCGCCGAGCTCGAGTTTCATCCCGCTTCAGGATGCGCTTTATGAATACCGCATGTACTTGCCGTTGGCAGCGGTCGTGAGCGTGGTGGTGATGGGATTGTATTCGGTGGTGGGCCGGCAAAGTTTGGCCGTGTTTGCCGTGATGGGGATCGGATTGGGATTTCTCACTTGGCGGCACAACTGGAATTATCAGAACGAGATTGCCATGCGGATTCACGCGGTGGCCGAGTTTCCCAATGACCCCGCGTCACATTATTACTTGGGGGTCGCCTTGGGGAAAGTGGGCAGGATCCAAGAGGAAATCGCCCAATACGAGCAGGCGCTGCGGATCGATGCTGACTATGCCCCGGCACATTACGGCTTGGGAAACATTTCATTCCGGACAGGCAACGTTCAGCAGGCGATCAGACACTACGAGCAGGCGCTGCGGGTCAATCCCAACTTCGCCGAGGCGCAATATAATTGGGGGGTTGCGCTGGCCCAACAGGGCCGGGTCAAGGAGGCGGTCTGGCATTGGGAAGAAGCGCTGCGGATCAAGCCCGACTATGCTGAAGCGCACTACAATCTGGGCAAGGCCTTGCGAGAAATGGGCAAGGTCGACGGCGCGATTGAACAGTACGAGCAGACGTTGAGGATTCGGCCCGAGTATGCCGACGCGCACTTTAACCTGGGGAATTCGCTATTGCAGTCAGGCCGGATCAACGATGCCATCGGACAGTACGAGCAGGCGCTGCGAATCAACCCTGACATGGTCGAGACCCACTACAATCTGGGGATCGCCTTGGAGCAAGCCGGCCGGCTCCCCGAGGCCATTGGGCATTATGAACAGGCGCTGCGTCTCAAGCCCGATTTCACCGAGGCGCGGGTGGCACTGACCCGATTGCAGGCGGCAGTGGGAACGCGATGAACAAGCCCTGGCGATCAGCGGGTGCCGGCGCGGCCCTCATTCTCGTGCTGACAGCGGTGGCGTACCTGCCGGCATTACGCTGCGGGTTCATCTGGGACGACGATTTCTATGTGACAACGAACCCAGCGCTCCGGTCTCTGCAGGGTCTGGAAAGGACTTGGACCCAACCGGGAATGGAGTTGCACCAGTATTATCCATTGGCCTTTACCGGTCTGTGGGTCCAATACCATCTGTGGAACCTGCAACCTTTTGGGTATCACCTAGTCAATGTTCTGTTGCACGCCGTGAATGCCGTCTTGCTCTGGCTCCTGCTGCGGCGGGTGGAGGTACCGGGTTCGTGGTGGGCAGCAGCCATCTTCGCGCTGCACCCGGTGCAGGTGGAATCCGTCGCGTGGATTACCGAATTCAAGAACGTTGTTTCCGGCCTGTTTTCGCTCCTCTCGCTGCTCGCTTTTCTGCGGTTCTGTCCGCTGTCTGCGCCCGGAACAACCGCGACCCGGGACTGGCGGTTTTATGGGCTGGCACTGCTGCTGTTTGTGTGCGCGTTGCTCAGCAAGACGGCGGTTTGCTGCCTGCCGGTGGCTGTCGCGGCGCTGATGTGGTGGAAGCTGGACCGGGTTGGAAAGCGGGACGCGCTGGCCCTGGTCCCGTGGTTTATTGCCAGTCTGACGTTGGGGCTGATCACCGTGCGGGTGGAATCCCCATTGCCAAAAGCCACCCCGCGCGGCTGGCTGGCGTCCATTATCCAGCGCGGGCTGCTGGCCGGCCGTGCCCTATGGTTCTACGCCGGCAAGCTGTTTTGGCCCCACCCGCTGACGTTCATTTACCCGCGGTGGAACGTCAACGTGGGTGCGGCCTGGCAATACTTGTTTCCTGTCGGGGCGTTGGCGGTGGCGGTCGCGTTGTGGTTGCTCCGGCGGCGAATCGGGAAAGGCCCCTTGGCCGGGGTGCTGTGGTTCGCCGCCATGTTGGCGCCCGCACTCGGTTTTTTTGACATTTATTTCTTCCGATTCTCTTACGTCGCCGACCACTTTCAATACCTGGCCAGCATCGGCCTGATTGCTCTGACGGTGAGTGCCGGGGCCACGTTTGCGGACCGGGCTGGTCGGCAGGTCCAAAATCTGGGGGCACTTGCCGCTGGGGTGGTTCTGCTGGCATTGGGAGTATCCACTTGGAGACGGGCCCACGTGTACCGAGACGTGGAAACGCTCTGGCGCGATACGCTGGCCAAGAATCCGAAGGCGTGGATCGCCCACAACAATCTCGGATACGCGTTGAGGAGTCAGGGCAACGTGACGGAGGCGATCTGGCATTTCGAGCAGACGCTCCGGCTCGAACCAAATTACGTCGTGGCGCACTACAACCTCGGAGCCGCCCTCGCCACAGAAGGCAAACTCGAAGAGGCGATCGGACAGTACGAACAGGCGTTGCGGCTTAAGCCCGACTATGCGGACGTGCGCAAGAACCTCGGGATCGCCCTATTGCGCGTCGGCAGAACTCAAGAAGCCATTGAACAATTTCAGCTAGTGCTGCAGAGCCAGCCCGATGCGCCTGATGCGCACAATAATCTGGGATACGCCCTGCTAAAGGCCGGTCGATTCGAAGCGGCGATCGAGCAACTGGAGCAAGCCGTGCGAATCAACCCCGATTTCGCCGAGGCGCACCACAATCTGGGGCTGGCCCTCATGAGATCCGGCCGGGCGCAAGAGGCGGCCAACCAATGGGACCTCGTGTTGCGGCTCGAACCCAATAACGTCGACGCGCACTACAATCTGGGCAGTGCCCTGCGGGCGTTGGGCAAAGTGCGCGAGGCGATCAAGCAGTATGAGCTGGCGCTCCGGCTCAAGCCCGATTTTGCCGACGCGCACAACAATCTGGGAAGTACGCTGATGGACCAGGGCGAGGTACAAGCGGCGATCGGCCATTATGAGCAGGCCCTGAAGATCGATCCTGACATGGCTGAGGCACATTACAACTTGGCGCTCGCCTTGAGGCAAGCGGGCCGGCTGCAGGAGGCGATCGGGCAATACAACGAGGCCCTTCGTCTCAGGCCCGATTATGCCGAGGCCCACAACAATCTGGCAAATGCGTTGCTGGCGCAGGGACAAGTGTCGGACGCGATTGCGCATTGGGAGCAGGCCCTGCGTCTCAAGCCCGACTACGCCAATGCCCATTACAATCTGGCGACCGCCCTGGAGCGAGTCGGCCGGCTCCCCGAGGCCATTGGGCATTATGAACAGGCGCTGCGTCTCAAGCCCGATTTTGCCGAGGCACACCAGGCACTGATGCGGCTCCAGGCCACGGTGGACACGCGATGAACAAGCCCTGGCGATCAGCGGGTGCCGGCGCGGCCCTCATTTTCGTGCTGACAGCGGTGGCGTACCTGCCCGCGCTGCGCTGCGGGTTCGTCTGGGACGACGATTTCTACGTGACAGCCAACCAGGCACTCCGCTCCCTGCAAGGCCTGGGAAGAATCTGGACTGAACCCGGGATGGCGTCGCAGCAGTATTATCCGTTGTCCTTTACCGGTCTGTGGCTCCAATACCATCTGTGGAACCTGCAACCCTTTGGGTATCACCTGGTCAATGTTCTGTTGCACGCCCTGAATGCCGTCTTGCTCTGGCGTGTGATGCGGCGGCTGGAAGTTCCGGGCTCGTGGTGGGCGGCAGCCATCTTCGCGCTGCACCCGGTGCAGGTGGAATCCGTCGCGTGGATTACGGAGTTCAAGAACCTTCTTTCCGCCCTGTTCTCACTTCTCTCGTTGCTCGCTTTTCTGCGCTTCCGTCCCCTGTCCACGTCCGGAGCAAACGTGACCCGGGATTGGCGGTTCTATACGCTGGCGCTGCTGCTGTTTGTGTGCGCCTTGCTAAGCAAAACGGCGGTCTGTTGCCTGCCGGTGGCCATCGCGGGGCTGATGTGGTGGAAGCTGGACCGGGTTGGAAAACGGGAGGCGTTGGCCTTGGTCCCGTGGTTTGTTGCCAGTCTAGCCTTGGGACTCATCACCGTGCGGGTGGAATCCCATTTGCCGGAGACCAGCACAGCGGGCTTGGCGTTGTCGGCTCTCGAGCGCGGGCTGCTGGCAGGTCGCGCACTGTGGTTTTACGCCGGCAAAGTGTTCTGGCCGCACGCGCTGACGTTCATCTACCCGCGGTGGGATGTCGATGCAGGTGCGGCGTGGCAGTACTTGTTTCCTGTCGGGGCGTTGGCCGTGGCGGTCGCGTTGTGGTTGCTGCGGCGGCGAATCGGGAAAGGCCCCTTGGCCGGGGTGCTGTGGTTTGCGGCCATGCTGTTCCCGGTGCTTGGCTTTTTCGACGTCTATTTCTTCAACTACTCCTACGTCACCGATCATTTCCAATACTTGCCCTGCATCGGGCTGATCGCACTGGTGGTGGGCGTCGGGGCCACGGTTGCGGGCCGGGCCGGTTGGCAGGGCCGGGGCTTGGGGGCACTGGCCGCGGGCGTGGTTCTGCTCGCCCTCGGAGTATCCACTTGGCGGCAGGCACACGCCTATCGAGATTTGGACACACTCTGGCGCGATACCCTGAAGAAGAACCCGAACGCTTGGTTGGCGCATAACAACCTGGGAGTCACCTTGGAGTTGGCGGGCAACCTCCCGAAGGCGATTGAACACTACCAGCAGGCACTGCGCGCCAAGCCCGATTACGTCGACGCCCTCACCAATCTCGGGAACGCCCTGCGTGAAGCCGGCAAGTTGACGGAAGCCATTGCCCAGTATGAGCAGGCGTTGCGTATCAGACCCGATTATGCCCTGGCGCACTACGACCTCGGGGCCGCCTTGGAGGAGGCAGGCCGGGGGCCAGAAGCCATCAGCCATTACGAGCAGGCACTGCGGTTCAGACCCGATTTCGCCGAGGCGCATACCAACCTCGCGGACGCCTTGCGCGAAGTCGGCAAGGCGACAGAAGCCATTGAACATTATGAGCAGGCGTTGCGTATCGAACCCGATTACGTCAAGGCACACAACAATCTGGGGAACGCCTTGCGCGAAGCGGGCCGGGTGGAGGAGGCCATTCAACACTATCGGCAAGCGCTGCGTATCAAACCCGATTATGCCGTGGCGCACTACAATCTGGGAGTCGCCCTGGAGCAAATCGGCCGGGTGCAGGAGGCAGCCACGCAGTACGAGCAAGCACTGCGGCTCAAACCCGATTTCGCTGCGGCGCAGACGGCCCTGGCTCGGCTGCGAGTTGCTCAGTAGAAGGTAGCGAGTTGATTCCACACGTTGACCGATTCGCGAATCTTTAGTGTTGAGTTGACGAAACCAGCCTCCCGCCAGCTCGCCCTGGCTGTATGCCGATCCACCAGCTTTGACGCACCACCCTGAATATGTCTGGCTGGTTACTAGCCCGTCTTTCGGATAGACTACCCTCCCCATGAGAGCGCGGAAGTTCCTCCCACTGCTGGTGATTGCCGCCGGGCTCTTGGCGTATCACAACAGTTTCACGGGTGCGTTCGTAGATGACGACTTGAGGTCAATCCCTGAGAACCCGACGATTCGCCATCTCTGGCCGATCTGGGAACCCCTGTCGCCGCCGCATAGCGGTTGGCTTACGGTGGAAGGCCGACCGTTGATCAATCTGTCGCTAGCCATCAATTATGCCCTCGGCGGCTACAACGTGTGGGGATATCACGCGTTTAACCTGACCATCCACATCCTCGCGGGTCTGACCCTGCTGGGCATTGTGCGTCGGACGCTGTTGCAGCCGCCGTTGCGCAATCGGTTCGGCGCTGCGGCCGATGAATTGGCCCTAGCTGTAGCGGTGCTTTGGACGGTCCACCCGCTGCAGACCGAAGCGGTGACGTATGTGATTCAGCGGGCCGAATCAATCATGGGTTTGTTCTACCTGCTCACGCTCTATTGCTTCATCCGGGGAACCGCCCCCCCCCCCCCACGCGCTCACCTGTGGTACGCCTTGTCTGTTGTCGCCTGTGCCTTGGGAATGGCCAGCAAAGAGGTGATGGTTTCGGCCCCATTGCTGGTACTGCTTTACGACCGGGCGTTTGTTTCGGGATCGTTCCGCGAGCTGTGGCGGCGACGCTGGCTGCTGTATGTTGCCCTGACCGGCACCTGGGTCGTACTGGGTTTTATGGTGGTTTCCGCACGTGTCCTAGCCTATGTATCGACTGAACGGCAGCATTTCGACCTGAGTTGGCGGGAGTACCTGGCGACTGAGCCGGGGGTAATCCTTTATTACCTGCGACTGTCGGTGTGGCCATCTCCACTCTGTATGAATCACCCGTGGCCAATCGCTAGAACGTGGATGAGCATTCTGCCGCCGGCGCTGGTGATGGCGGTCCTGCTGGGAGCGACCGCTTGGGCTTGGCGAAGGAACCCGGTCTGGGGATTTGCAGGCGCCTGGTTCTTTCTGATCCTGGCGCCGAGTTCGAGCTTTATTCCACTTCACGATGTGATTTACGAACACCGCATGTACTTGCCGTTGGCGGCCGTCGTGAGTCTGGTGGTGATGGGATTGTATTCGGTGATGGGCCGGCGAAGTTTGGCGGTGTTCGTTGCGGTAGCAATCAGCTTAGGATTTCTCACATGGCGACGCAATCAGGATTACCGAAGCGAAATTGCGATCCGGGCTGACGCAGTGGCCAGGTTTCCCAATCAGCCCCGGGCACATTACAACTTGGGGGACGCCCTGCTGAGGGCAGGCAGGGTTCAAGAAGCGGTCGCGCAGTATGAGCAGGCTGTGCGAATCCAGCCCGATTACGCTGCAGCGCATAACAACCTGGGATTTGCCTTGATGGAACTGGGTCAGGTGCAGGACGCCATCAGGCATTTCCAGCAGGCGCTACGGATCAACCCTGACTTCGCTGAGGCGCACTACAACCTGGGTGTTGCCTTGATGGGACTCGGTCAGGTGCAGGACGCCATCAGACATTTCCAGCAGGCGTTGCGCATCAAACCGGATGACGTCAACATCCACTACAATTTGGCGAACATCTTGATGCGATTGGGCCGCCTGTCGGAGGCAATCGCACACTACGAGCAGGCGCTGCGAATCAAACCTGACTTCGCTGAGGCGCACAGCAACTTGGGATTCACCCTCGAGCAGGTGGGCCGGCTGCCGGAGGCCATTGCCCATTATGAGCAAGCCCTGCGAATCAAACCCGATTATGCTGAGGCCCAGAACAACCTGGGCATCGCCCTCGTTCGCCGGCAAAAGGTGCCGGAGGCAGTGGAACATTTTCAGAAGGCGGTGCAGATCAAACCTGATTTCGCCGAGGCACACTACAATTTGGGGGGCGCCCTGGAGCAACTGGGCCGGGTGCAGGAGGCAGCCACGCAGTACGAGCAAGCACTGCGGCTCAAACCCGATTTCGCTGCGGCGCAGACGGCCCTAGCTCGGCTGCGAGCTTCCCAGTAGAAAGTAGCAAGCTCCCCCACGTTGACCGATTCGTGAACCCTTGGGGTTGAGTTGCCGGGGCCGACCCCGTCGTTGCGACCAGAACGATCCCATCTGGCCGAAACGCTTTCGAAGCTGGCGGCCACCGGCCGTTTCGAATAGACTGCCTTCGTCATGAAGGGCCAGAAGTTCATGCCGTTGCTGGTGGTGGCGGCGGGGCTGTTGGCCTACTCCAACAGCTTCACCGGTCCGTTCATCTTCGACGACCTGTTGTCGATCCCAGAGAACCCGACCATCCGGCGTCTCTGGCCGATCTGGCAAGCGTTGTCGCCCCCGCGCCAACTCGGCCTGCGCGGACTTACGGTCGAAGGCCGTCCGCTCCTCAATTTGTCGCTGGCCATCAACTACGCCCTTGGCGGCTACAACGTGTGGGGATACCACGCGTTCAACCTGGCCATCCACATCCTCGCGGGTCTAACCTTGCTGGGCCTTGTGCGCCGGACGCTTCTCCAGCCTGCCTTGGGCGAGCGGTTCGGCGCCGCCGCCAACGAATTGGCCCTGGCCACCGCCGTCCTCTGGGCCGTCCACCCCCTGCAGACTGAGTCGGTGACCTACATCATTCAGCGGGCCGAATCGATCATGGGATTGCTCTATCTGCTCACGCTGTATTGCTTCATCCGTGGAGTCGAGTCGCCGTGGGCGCGGCTGTGGTACGGCCTGTCGGTGACTGCGTGCGCGTTGGGGACGGCCACCAAAGAGGTGATCGTCACCGCTCCGGTGATGGTGTTGCTGTACGACCGGGTGTTTGTTTCCGGCTCGTTCCGAAAGGCGTGGCGGCAGCGCTGGCCGTTGTACGCTGCCTTGGCCGGCACGTGGATCCTGCAGGGGGTCGTATTCGCTATTGGCGGCAAGTTCACTTCCGAATCCAACAATGCGTGGAACGGCGGCATCACGTGGTGGGAATACCTAACAGCCCAGCCGTCGGCAATCCTCTACTACCTGCGGTCGTCCTTGTGGCCGCATCCTCTCTATCTGGATCCTCCGTGGCAAATCTCCCAAACATGGGTAAGCACTCTCCTGCCCATGGTTGTGGTGCCGGTGCTTTTGGGGGCGTCGGTTTGGGCCTGGAAAACCAACGCAGTGTGGGGATTCCTGGGCGCGTGGTTTTTTCTCATCCTCGCGCCGAGTTCCAGTTTCATCCCGCTGTTCGCTCCGATCTCCGAACATCGCATGTACTTGCCGTTGGCGGCGGTCGCGGGCCTCGTCGTGATGGGTTTGTATGCATGGATGGGCCGACGCAGTTTGGCAGTGTTCGTTGCACTCGCGATCGGACTGGGATTTCTCACTTGGCGGCGCAACCAGGATTACCGGAGCGAGGTCGCGCTCCGTCCCGACCTGATGGCCGGGTTCCCCAATCATCCCGCGGCAGTGTGCAAATTGGGACTGGCCTTGCAGAGAGAGGGCAGGATCCAAGAGGCCATCACGTATTGGGAGCAGGTGCTGCGGCTCAATCCCAATTACGTCGACGCTCACTACAACCTGGCACTCGTCTTGGAGCAGGCGGGCAGGACCAACGATGCCATCACGCATTTCGAGCGGGTGCTGTGGATCAATCCCCACGACGCTGAGGCACACTGCAATCTGGGGACCGCCTTGGAGCGGGCAGGCCGGATAGAGGAAGCCCGCGGGAATTACCAGGAGGCGTTGCGGCTCAAACCCGATTTTGTCGAGGCGCAGCGGGCCCTGGCGCGGCTGCCAGCAGCCCACTAGAGAGTAGCCGTCCCGCCTTGAACGATTTGCGAACCTTCCGGGTTGAGTTGCCGAGGCTGAGCTTGTCGTCACCACCAGAACAAGTCCGGTTGGCCCGACAGTCCTCGAGGCTGGCTGCCAGCCGCCGTTTCGAATAAACTGCGTCGCCCATGAACGCACGGAAGTTTTTCCCGCTGGTGGTCGTAGTGGCAGGGATACTGGCCTATCACAACAGCTTCACGGGTGCGTTCGTCCGTGACGACCTGGAGTCCATCCCCAAGAACCCGACGATCCGGCATCTCTGGCCAATCTGGCAGTGTTTGTCGCCGCCTCGGCGGGGTGGGATCACCGTGGAAGGCCGGCCCGTGATCAATCTTTCTCTGGCCATCAACTACGCCCTCGGCGGCTACCACGTGTGGGGATACCACGCGCTGAACCTGGCCGTTCATATCCTTGCGGGGCTGACCCTGTTCGGCATTGTGCGTCGGACGCTGCTGCAGCCGGCCCCGATGCGATCGGGGCCGGCTCTGCGCGAACGGTTCGGCGCAGCGGCTGACGAACTGGCTTTGGCCGTGGCGGTTCTCTGGACGGTGCATCCGCTGCAGACCGAGTCGGTGACTTACATGATTCAACGCGCCGAGTCGATCATGGGACTGTTCTACCTGCTCACGTTGTATTGTTTCATCCGGGGCGCCGAGCCGCCACCTGTGGGAAATGGGAAATGGTTGATGGGAGATGGTTCATGGCGCCGGCTGTGGTACGGCTTATCGGTCGCCGCGTGTGCGTTCGGAATGGCCAGCAAAGAGGTGATGGCGACAGCTCCGGTGACGGTGATGCTGTACGACCGGGCGTTTCTTTCCAGTTCGTTCCGAGAAGCGTGGCGGCGCCGCCGGCCGCTGTATTGCGGGCTGGCCGCCACCTGGTTGGTGCTTGGCTGGCTGCTGATCCTGACTGTCCGCAATGCATTGACACTGGCCGGGAGCGGCGGAATAACGTGGCGGCAGTATCTGGCGACCCAACCGGGAGTGATCCTCGATTACCTGCGGCTGTCCCTGTGGCCGACCCCGCTCGGCGTGCGCGTCGGCTGGCTTATCGCCAGAACGTGGACGGACATTGTGCCGTCCGCGATTGTGGTCCTGATTCTCCTGGCAGGGACAGCTTGGGCCTGGCGAAAGCGCACGGCATGGGGATTCGTGGGCGCGTGGTTTTTTCTGATCTTGGCACCGAGTTCGAGTTTCATTCCGCTCAGCGATCTGTTTTGCGAACATCGGATGTACCTGCCGTTGGCCGCGATTGTGAGTGTGGTGGTGATCGGGCTGTACTCCGTGGCAGGCCGGCGTGCGTTCGCGGTTCTGGCGGCACTGACGATCGGGTTAGGGCTTCTCACCTGGCGGCGCAATCAGGACTACCGCAGCGAACTCAGCCTTTGGGGGGCCGCCGCGGCCAAGTTCCCCAAGAACGCCGCAGCGCACTACTACTACGCTCTTGCCTTGGAAACGGAAGGCCGAATCACTGAAGCGAGCCGGCACTTCGAGCAGGCGCTGCATCTGAAGACGGATTCTTTCCGGGCGCTCAACAATCTGGGACTCGTTCTCCTCCAAGAGGGCCGAGTGACAGAGGCGATCGAACACTTCGAGCAGGCGTTGCAAATCCAGCCACGCTACGCCGAGGCGCACAACAACCTGGGAAACGCGCTCCTGCAACAGGGCCGAGTGCCAAAAGCGATGGAGCAGTTCAAACAGGCCTTGCAGATCAACCCCCGCTCCGCCGAGACGCACAACAATATGGGCAACGCCCTGCTCCAACAAGGCCGGGTGACGGAAGCCGTGGCGCAGTACGAAGAAGCGCTGCGCATCAATCCCGAACTTGCCGAGGGCCAGTACGATCTGGGGGTCGCTCGACAGCGGATGGGCCAGATGGATCAGGCAGTCGACGATTACCAACGGGCGCTGCGGCTCAAACCGGATTACCCCGAAGCGCACAACAATCTGGGGAACAGTTTCCTGCTAGAGGGCAAGCTGCCGGAGGCGATTGCACAGTACCAGCAGGCGCTCCGGTTCAAGCCGGATTATCCCGAGGCGCACTACAATCTCGGTGTCGCCCTGGAGCAGACGGGCCGGGTGCCAGAAGCAATCGGACATTACGAGCAGGCGTTACGGCTCAAACCCGATTTCGCTGCGGCGCAGAAGGCGTTGGCGCGACTCCGGGGTGCTCCGTAGATGGCCAAAGAGTCGCGTCCCCACGTTGAACGATTTGCGAACCCTCAGGGTCGAGTTGCCGAGGCTGGCGCTGTCGCCACTCTCCGCGGGCCGCAGGGCGATTAATTACGCTTCACGTGACCGCGACTGGTAGAAATCCGGCTGGCTGTGATCCGCCATTTCGAATACACTCTCTTCCTCATGAAAGGACAGAAGCTCGCCGCCTCCCTGCTAGTATCGGCCGGATTCTTGCCCCAACACAACAGCTTCACGCGTCGGTCCTTCCACGATGACTCCGCGTCAATCCCCGATACGCTAACGCAGCGTGGCGACTGAGGTCCGAGATGACGGACAGCAGTCCAGATCGCAGGAAGCCTGAATTGCACGGAGCAAGTTCTCGGTGGATACAGGGCGGAATTTTGGGGGCTGCGTGTGGGCTGGTTGTTGGGGTTTACGCTTTTGCGGCCCGGTCAGGCTGTTTGGAAGTCTCGGGTTTTAATCCCGCAGACAGGTACTACAATCTCTTGGTGCAGGGCTTTCGCGCAGGCCAACTCAATCTGAAAAAGGATGTGCCGGCTGGGCTCGCTCAACTCACTGACCCCTACGATCCGAACGCCAATTCCCCGTATCGCTCGGTGTCCTGTGCGGGGGGGGGGGTGCTCGACCTGAGCTACTATAGGGGACGGCTTTACCTCTTCTTCGGGGTTACGCCCGCGCTGATACTCTTCTGGCCATTTGCGGCGCTGACCGGCCATTACCTGCTTCACCGACAGGCGGTCGCGGTCTTTTGCACGATCGGCTTCCTAGCCAGCGTGGGATTGCTGCGAGCTTCGTGGCGACGCTATTTTGCGGAGGTGAGCACCGCAGTGGTGGCGGTCTGCTCGCTGGCGCTGGGCTTGGCGACAGGTGTGCCGGTGCTGTTGACTCGGTGCAGCGTTTACGAAGTGGCGATCAGTTGCGGGTATATGCTAACAACGCTGGCTCTGGCGGCGATTTGGTGCGCGTTGCACGAGCCGGAACGGAGGTGCTGGTGGCTGGCGGCAGCGAGCGCGGTTTATGGGTTGGCGTTGGGGGCGCGGCCGTCTTTGTTGTTTGGCGCGGTGATCTTGTTGGTGCCGGTGGCTCAGGCGTGGCGTGAGCGGCGGAAGATCTCGATCCCACTGATAGCGGCGACCGTGCCGATCCTACTGATCGGGTTAGGGCTGATGCTATACAATGCCTTGCGCTTCGGCAATCCGTTCGAATTCGGCATGCGGTACATGTTGAATGCGGAACACTTGATTAATCGACAGTTGTTTGCACTAAGCCATCTCTCGTTCAACTTCCGGGTTTATTTTCTGGAGCCAGCGCGTTGGTCTAGTCACTTTCCATACCTGCGCGAAATCGCCCTGCCGACTTCACAGACAATGGATCACGCCGTGGTTCAGGATCCATTCGGTATCCTGACCAATGTTCCCCTAGTGTGGGTGGCCCTAGTCGGGTTGCTGGCTGGCCGGTCGACGAAGACACGCCCGATGCTGTGCAGTTTCCTGACGGCGGTGGCTATTTTTTTTGCCATTTGCGCGCTGACCATGTGCCTGTACTTCTTTACCTCTGCCCGCTACGAGGTGGAGTTTCTGCCCGCTCTGGTTCTCTTAGCCGTCATCGGCATCCTCGAACTGGAGCTGGCGATGACTGCCCGTCCGGTTTTGCGGCATGTGGTGCGGTTGGGTTGGTGTCTGCTGCTGGGTTTCTCCGTCACGTTTAACCTGTTAGCAAGCGTTGAGCATTATGCCCTAACAGACAACACCTTTGGGCTCGCCTATTCGCAGCTCGGCAAGCTCCCCGAGGCAATCGGGCAGTACGAGCACGCTCTACAGCTCAACCCAGGCTATGCCGAGGCTCACAACAATTTGGGGGTTGCTCTGGCGAGAGTGGGCAGGATTCCAGAGGCGATAGCGCAGTATGAGCAGGCATTGGTGGTCAATCCTGACTACGCCGAGGCATATTGCAATCTGGGAGCTGCCTTGGTGCGAGCGGGGAGGACACAACAAGGCATCTCGTATTATGAGAAGGCACTGCGTCTCAAGCCCGATTACGCTGAGGCGCACTACAACTTGGGAACCTCACTGTTGCAGGACGGCCGGCTTGAGGACGCCATGGAACAGTGGAGGCAAGCGGCTCGGCTTCGCCCTGATTTTGCCGAGGCGCACTACAACCTAGGTGTCGCGCTGATGAGATTGGGCCGACTACCGGAAGCAGTCGAGCACTTGGAGCAAGCGTTGCGGATCAACCCCAATTACGCGGAAACGCACAATAGTCTGGGAGCAGCCCTGATGGGACTGGGCCGACTGCCGGAGGCAGTCGAGCACTTGGAACATGCCTTGCAGCTCGAACCCAACTCCGCCGAGATACATAACAACTTGGGGATTGCCCTGTTTCGACTGGGCCATCTTACGGAGCCGATCGGGCATTATGAGCAAGCGCTGCGGATCCGGCCCGATTACGCCGAGGCACACTACAATTTGGGTGTCGCCCTTGAGCAAATGGGCCGGGTGCCAGAAGCAATCGGACATTACGAGCAGGCGTTACGGCTCAAACCCGATTTCGCTGCGGCGCAGAAGGCGTTGGCGCGACTCCGGGGTGCTCCGTAGGTGGCCAAAGAGTCGCGTCCCCATGCAGGACTCGAACCGGCTCGGAAATTCGACGACCCGATTCAGACCGGAACTCGGGAGTCCCGCCCGCCTTAACTCCGCGGCGCGCCGAGTTTTCGGCGTTGACTCAGAATCAATTCGCGAATCGCCATCGCCCGGGGCAACCCGCAGGCCGCTTCTTCCCAGCCTTCCACCGCCGACGTGCCCAGATCCACGTCTCCCAAGCCGAACAGCCGCTGCCAGAAACCTTGCGTCACCTGAATGTCCGTAATGTCGGTAATGAACACATCCGACACCTGTTTGGAAACCAGCCCGCGTTCGAGCGATACACGGTCGTCATACACCCGCAACACCAGCGAGTTCCGTTTCACGACGGCGATGATCAACGGCACAACGAGCCAGAAAAACAACAGGTACCAGAAGAAGTTCCACCAGGAAGGCCGGGCCTCGATCAACGGCGTTGGATTCTCGCTCATGTTCACCCACCTTGAATGAATTGCCGGTACAGTCTGGCATACGTGCCGTCCGCCGCCAAGAGTTCCGCGTGCGTCCCCCGCTCCACAATCCGACCGTGGTCCAACACCAACACCAGATCGGCGTGACGGATCGTGCTCAGACGATGCGCGACCACGAAACTGGTCCGGCCTTTCAACAACGTCGCCAGAGCGCGCTGGATCCGCGCTTCGGTCATGGCATCGACTGAACTCGTCGCCTCGTCCAAAATCAGGATCCGCGGGTCGGCCAGCATCGCCCGCGCGAAGCAAACGAGCTGACGTTGCCCCAACGAAAGATTGGCGCCACGCTCGCCAACCGGGGTCGCGAACCCCGCTGCCAACGCGCCGATCACGTCGAGAAAGTCGAGCTTGCGCACCGCTTCCACGACTTCTTCATCGGTGGCCGCGGGTTTGGCGAAGCGGATGTTGTCCATCACCGTGCCGCTGAAGAGAAAATTCTGTTGGCTCACGATGCCCATCTGACGGTGAAGTGAATCGCCTTCGGTCTCACGCGTATCACAGCCGTCGATCAGCACCGCGCCCTTTTCCGGCAGATAGAATTTCGTGATGAGATTGACGGTCGAGCTTTTGCCGCCGCCGGTGTGTCCCACCAAGGCAATGGTCTGGCCCGGTTCCGCGACAAAGCTGATGTCATCCAACGCCGGACGATCCGTGCCGTAGCCGAAGACGACGTTGCGGAATTCAACCCGCGCGCCGGCTGACGTCGGGGGCGCGGGCAACGCGCACGCGGTCGGCGGTTCCTCCCAATCTGGCCGGGCATCCAGCAGACGGAAAATGCGTTCCGCTCCCGCCATGGCGGTGAGCGCCTGGTTGTACTGGAGGCCGATGGGTTGGATCGAACCGAAGAAGATACTGGCGAGAAAGAAGAACTGAATGAGGTTGCCGACCGGCATCCCGATTTCAGGACGCAACACGCGATAACCGCCCAACACGAGCAACGCCGCCGTGAAGGTCTGGGCGTTCAACTCCAGCATCGGCAAAAAGATGCCCGAGGCGCGGGCGATGCCGAGGTTGTACTGCGAATGGGCGGTGACCACGTCGGCGAACAATTCCGCGTTGACCTCCTGCCGCACGAACCCTTGCGTGACCCGGATGCCGGTGACCGATTCGGCGATGGCCGAAGTCACGCGGCTCCAACTCTCCTGCGCCTGCCGGTTCGCGTAGCTCAACACGCGGCGGAAATGATAGTTGAGCACGGCCAGCACGGGCGCCATGGCGATCACCACCAGGAACAACACCCGGTTGTACCAGAGCATCAGCAACGCCGCCACGATCATCTGGCCACCCTGCACCGCACTGATGAAGAACACGTCCTGCACGCCCACCCGCACGGCCTCGGCATCGGATGTGAACCGGCTGATCACGCGCCCGAGCTTGGTCCGGTTGTAAAAACTCATCGGCATCCGCAGCAGATGCTGAAAAATGTCGCGGCGCACGTCCTGGATCACCGACTCGCCCAGTTCGAGCGCCAGCCGCTGCCGAAAATGAAAGCAGAACTGCGTCACGACCGCAAAAGCGAGGAACCCCGCCGCGCCCTTCATCACGCCGCGCGCGTCGCCGCGCGTGATGGGCCCGTTGATGACCGCGGCGATGATCCACGCCAGCACCGGCAGTTGGATCGACCGCAGAATCACCAGGGCGAACAGCCAATTCCGCTTTCGGCTGTGGGACCGCGTGTATCCGAATAGCCGCCAGATCAACCGAAACTCGAGCGGCCGCTGATGCGCCTCGACGATATCTTCGTGTCGGATCTGGGTGAGGGCTGGTTTCATGTGCTGGCAAACTGCAACTCGGCCGTGCGGCGATAGGCCCCCGGGGTCCGCAGCAACTCGTCAGGCGTGCCGACCTGCACGATGCGGCCGTTCTCCAGCACGAGAATGCGGTCCGCCCGACGCAACGTGCTCACCCGGTTGGCAATAATAAACGTCGTCCGGCCGCGCATCGCGTTTTCGATCGCCTGGATGATCTCCGACTCGGTTCCGGGGTCGACCGCCGCCGTCGGATCGTCGAGCAGCAAAATGGCCGGGTCCAGCAACAACGCCCGGGCAATCGCCAGGCGCTGGCGTTGGCCGCCCGACAGATCCTTGCCACTCTCGCCCAGCAACGTGTCGTATCCGTTGGGCAACTCCCGAATGAACTCGTGGGCCGCGGCGACTTTCGCCGCCCGCTCGATCTCCTCGCGACCGGCCTGCGGATGGCCAAAAGCGATGTTGGCCGCGACCGTATTGCTGAAGAGAAAACTCTCCTGAAACACCATGCCGACGTTGCGCCGCAGATCGTCCAGATCGAACAGTCCGACGTCGGTGCCGTCGATCAGCACGCGACCGCGGGCCGGATCGTAGAACCGGGGAATCAAACTGAGCAGCGTCGTCTTGCCCGCGCCCGTCGGACCGAGAACGCCCAGGCACTCGCCGGGACGGACTTCGAACCCGATGTCTTCCAGCACGGGCGCGGCGCTGTTGTAGGCGAACGTGACGTTGTCGAATCGCACGGCGCCTTGGGCGCGCGGCAGACGGACCGCCCGCGGCGGACTGGTGATCTCCACCGGCGCGTCGAGCACCTCGAACACACGGCGGGCGCCCGCCAGGCTTTGCTGAATGGTGTTGGCGATCTGGGCGATGTTCGAGATCTGTCCAGAGAACTGCTGCAGCAATCCCGCGAACACGACCATGCCCGTGCCCAGCGGCAGTTCGCCCGCAATCACCAGATGCCCGCCGTACGCGAGCAGGACGAAGATGTTGAACTGCGTGACCAGGCCGATGGACGGCACGAACGTGCTGACCCGCCAGAAAATGGTTTGTTGTTGGGTGCGGACCGCCTCGTTACTGGCCTGGAACAGGGCGAACTGCTCGCGCTCGCGGGCGAATCCCTTGATCGTCTGGATGCCCTGCGCGGTTTCGGCCACGTGCAGAATCATCCGGTCCACCAGTTCCCGGTTCCGGAGATATTCCGGCTGAACGACCCGCGAAAACGCAGCGGAGATTACCCAGAGCAGCGGCACGGTCGCCAGACACGCCACCGTCAGCCGGGCGTGAATCGCCAACATGTACGACAGATAGACGGCGAGCGACAGCACGATGATGATGCTCTGAATCAGCACGTTGTTGACGAAGTTGGCGACGGCGCGCGAGTCGCCGGTCACGCGGTTGATGATCGAACCGGTCTCGTTGGCGTCGTAAAACCGGAAACTGAGGCGCTGCAATTTGTCGTACACGCGCGAGCGCAGCTCCACCACGATGTAGCGTTCGATCAGAACGGCGACGGCCACGCTGTACACGTACGTCAGCACGGCCCGCAGCACAGCCAGCACGAGCATCACGACGGCAATCACCACCAGAATCTCTAGGGCCGACCAAGCTGGCGGAGGAACGAGTCCAACCGGCCAGTGAGGCCGTGGCGTGTTGGACTGAACCTGGTGGCGGATGCAATCGATGCCCAAGCCCGTCAATCCCAGACCGCCCAGTCCCAAGGTCAATAGGATCACCTGGTAAACAAACACCTTGATGCAGCCGGCGCGGTACCGCCAACTCAGGCCCAACAGGCGGCGAATGATCGTCCAGTTGGACTCCTTGTTTGGCTGGATGGCGGTCGACGGGTGCATCCCGCGGCAAGCAAATCACGTTGCCGCAGCGCTCACAAGTGAGAAAGCGTCCGCGTCGGCCAATCGGCGGGACAATATGGTACACCGCGTAAGAGGCGCTCGCCTCGTCCTACGCGCAGAACGGTGGATACCGGTTACGGTTTCGTCGCGCGACTCAGTACATCGCCGCTCGCACCAAATCAACAACCGACTTTCGTTTGATTCTGTCCCTCGGTGCGGGGGAGGGCTCAATTTCGGCAATCTTGCGCACAGGCAACTGCATCAGCTCGTACTCCGCCTGCAGCCAGTCATCCATATCGTGTCCGGGAACGCGGCCACGCTCCAAGAAAATCTGGTAGGCACGAGCAGCGATCTGGGCGGGCGTTGGGCGTTGGACCGTCATCGGGTCTGCATCCCCCCTTTCTTCAGATGTAAGCCTTAGGACTTCTGCTTGGACACTCGGCATTGCCGACCTCCTTGTATAGTCAGACACGCCAAGCCGTATTCTTGCTCATTTTCCTTCGAATGCAAGCTTTTCATTTCGTCAGGCACCAGTTGACCCATCCCGCCCGACTCACCAGTAAAATGCTGATGTCAGCGCCGCCCCCACGAATTTTTCCGGCCAGCCACAGACCTCCATCGCCGACCGGGGTGCCGTGAGCCCGGCCGACCCACAACGAGCATTGAAAATGGCAGGAACTAAGCTACGCTTGTTGTGACATGAGTTCCGATCAGCCATTACCGTCGCCCGAGGAGATTCAAAAGAAGCTTTCCGAATTCATGAAGAAAGAGTTCGGCGACCGCGTCGTGTTCGCGGCGCCCCAGCCGGAATCGGGCGAGACCGGCCTGCCCGGCGGCGAAGTCAAACGCGACAAGCTCGAGTTCGACTTCAATCTCAAACCGAAGGAAGTCCGGGCCCATCTCGACCGATTCGTGATCCGGCAAGACGACGCCAAGAAGGCCCTGGCGATCGCCGTCTGCGACCACTACAACCACGTCAAGGCTGCCGAGCAGGGCGACGAACTGCGCGACTACGTCAAGCAAAACGTCCTGTTGATCGGCCCGACCGGCGTCGGCAAGACGTATCTGATCAAGACGATTGCCGACTTGATCGGCGTGCCGTTCGTGAAATCCGACGCCACCAAGTTCAGCGAGACGGGTTACGTCGGGGGCGACGTCGAAGACCTCGTGCGCGAGCTGATCCACCGCGCCGATGGCAACGTCCAACTCGCCCAATACGGCATCATTTACCTCGACGAGATCGACAAGATCGCCACGCCCGCCAACGTCATCGGCCGCGACGTCAGCGGGCGCGGCGTCCAGACCAACCTGCTCAAACTGATGGAGGAAACCGAGGTCCCGCTCCGCTCGCCGACCGACATCCAGGCGCAATTGCAGGCCGCGTTCGAATTCCAGCGTCGCGGCAAGGTCAAACGCGAGACGGTCAATACGAAGCACATCCTGTTCATCGTCAGCGGCGCGTTCGGCCAGATGCTCGAAATCATCCGCCGCCGGTTGCGGGAATCCCAAATCGGTTTCGGCGCGAAACTGGCCGAGAACCTGAGCGAGGCCGACCTGCTCCGCAAGGCGCAGACCGAAGATTTCATCCGGTTCGGGTTCGAACCCGAGTTCGTCGGCCGCCTCCCCGTGCGGGTCGTGCTCGACAAGTTGAGTGTGGGCGACCTGTACAACATCCTCAAGCAGAGCGAAGGCTCGGTCATCAGGCAATACGAGTCCAGCTTCCACGCGTTCGGCATCGACGTGATCTTTTCGGACGAGGGCCTGCACGCCATTGCCGAGAAAGCCGCCCTCGAGGACACCGGCGCGCGCGGACTGCTGACCGTCTGCGAGCACACCCTGCGCGAGTTCAAGTTCGAGTTGCCCTCGTCCAACGTGCGACAGTTTGTCATCACGCGCGAACTGGTCGAACATCCGCAGGCGGAACTCCAACGCATCCTCCGCGAACCGGCCTACGAACAACGGGAACTGATCCGCCAGTGCGTCCATGAATTCGAGCGCAAGTTCGAAGAACGACACGGCTTGCGCATCCAACTGGCCGACGACGCCCTCGAAGAAATCGTCGGCCGCGCCCAGCGCGAGCAGAAATCCGTCACCGAGTTGTGCCGCCAATTGTTCAAGGACTACCAGTTCGGTCTGAACCTCGTGAAGAACAACACCGGCCAGACGGAGTTCGTGATCCCCAAGGGCGCCCTCGCCGACCCCGACAAATTCCTCAGCGATTGGGTCGTTTCCAGCTACAAGCGGGAATAGAACTGTTTGGCCTCTTTATCTTCTCGGATGGCCGCGTTTTCTGCAGGCAGCGCTCATTATCCTGCAATTCAGGGTGATAATCCTGCATCCGGGACGGATTCGCTTGAAAAGCGGGAGGCAATTTCATAGCATCACAGTAGAGTTTCATGAGTAATTTTCGCAGACAGGACGCCGCGACGCGCCTTGGTGGGTTCTTACCAGCATTCCTCTTCTTTGTATTTTCCGCGTCTCTCCATGCGGCTGAGTTCTATAACGACTGGGCGACCAACCATTTGAGTTCGGTCCCCTCCCAGAGTGGACCGACAAATGATCCTGATGGCGACGGCGTCGTCAATCTCGCGGAGTACACTTTTGGCACCGATCCGATGGTTTCCGATGGCGGCACTTCGATCATCGCGCTCCCGCCGGAAACGAACGGCATCTACAAAGTCGAAATCCTGGAGCGTGCGGGACATCGGTACGGCGTGCAGATCGATTTGGATGCGGCGGCTGATTTGTCCCACTGGATTCGGCCGTGGTGGATTCGCACCGTGACCAACTCCCTGCCGGAGGATCCCGCCAATTCCGTGCGCGAACTGTTCATTACGTACCTGCCGGACACGAACATCTTCTTCGTCCGCGCCTCCCTGCATCTGTTCGACCCCGGCCCCGGGGTGGCGAACTACTACGTGGCCACCAACGGCAGCGACAGCGCGACCGGCACGAGCACCAACACGCCCTTTCGCTCGGTGGCCAAGGCCGTAAGCGTGGCCAGTCCAGGAAATCTCATTTACGTGCGGGGCGGAACGTACTCGACCAATGCCACGATAACGATCAGCACGAGTGGCGCCGCCGCCAATCCCATTCGATTGCGGGCGTACCCGGGCGAACACCCGATCTTGAATTTTTCCAGTCAAACACTCAACAGCAGCAATCGCGGTATCAATTTCAACGCCAACTGGTGGCAGGTCTACGGCCTGGAGATCGCGAGTGCCGGCGATAATGGCATTGCGCTTTCCGGCAGTTCGAACATTATCGAGTGTTGTGTTCTCCACCACAATCGCGACACGGGACTCCAGATTAGCGGCTCGGGATCGAGGGTGCCCGCCTCCAACCTCGTCCTGAATTGTGACTCTTACATGAATCGGGATGCCACCGGCGAGAATGCCGACGGTTTCGCAGCGAAGTCGTTTCCGGAAAGCGGAACCCGTGTGGGTCCCAACATCGTCTTTCGCGGTTGCCGCTCCTGGGACAATGCCGACGACGGCTGGGATCTGTGGCAGACAACCAACGCCGTGGTCATTGACACGTGCTGGACATGGGGCAACGGCACCAATCTCGCGACCGCCGGCGACGGGAACGGCTTCAAACTCGGCGGCCATAACTCCGCGACCACATCCAACTTTCCCGGCCCACATGTGGTGACACACTGCGTGTCCTTCAAGAATTTCCACAACGGCTTCGACCAAAACAACAATGCCGCCGGCATCACCCTCTGCCAAAACACGGCTTGGGCCAATGGTGACAGCAACTTCCAGATGAACCATGTTACTGGCAACTCACCTCCTACGATTCACGCCGTCACCAACAACGTTTCGATTGATCCCGGCGCGAACGACGCCTTTTATCCCGGCTCGATTCTGGTCAGCAACAGTTGGCAGGTGTTGACGTCGCCCGTTGGCAATACGAATGATTTTTTGGATACGGCTCGCTCATGGGCGTTGGCACCACGCCGTGACGACGGCAGTCTCCCGGAAACGCCGCTCCTGCGCCCTGTGCCCGGCGGACGATTGGTAGATCAGGGGGCAAATACCGGTGCCCCGTTTAACGGCATTGCTCCCGACATTGGCGCATTCGAGACGCCCGTTTGGTAAGGGGGCGTCGTGACCACCCAGTTCTTCGATGAGGTTGCCGCGACGCGGCTGGCCGCAGTCAGTGCCGCTCTGGTTGTTTCCCTCGCCACTACACGGCTGTATGGCGCGGAATTCTACAACGATTGGGCCACGAACCACCTGAGCTCGGTCCCGTCCCAGAGTGGGCCGACGGACGATCCGGATTCTGACGGCACGCCGAACCTTGCGGAGTACGCCTTCGGCACGGACCCGCTCCACTCGGACAGCATCGGCGGCGCAATCCGGCCTCTGCCTCCCGAGTCAAACGGCGTCTTCAGGGTCGAGATCTTTGAGCGCGCCGGACACAGGCCCGGCGTCCAGATCGATCTGGATGCTACGGCCGATCTTACGCATTGGATCCGGCCGTGGTGGTTGCGGACGCTGACCAATTCGTTGGCGGATGACCCGACCAACTCGGTCAGGGAATTATTCACGACTTGGATGCCCGACACGAACATCTTCTTTGTCCGCGGCGTCATCAAGTTGTTCGATGCCGGCCCGGAGATGGCGAACTACTACGTGGCCACCAACGGCAGCGACAGCGCGTCTGGGACCGCTACCAATGTCCCGTTCCGCTCGGTACACAAGGCCGTGAGTGTTTCCAGCGCCGGCAACCTCATCTACGTTCGCGGCGGAACCTATGCGACGAACGCCGTGTTGACGATTGGCACCAGCCACAACGGCACGGCGTCCAATCCCATCCGCTTGTGCGCCTATCCCGGCGAGTACCCCGTCTTGGACTTTTCCAGCCAGACTTTCACGTCCAGCAACGACGGCGTGAAACTTCAAGCCAGTTGGTGGCAAATTCGCGGACTCGAGATCGCGGGCGCCGGTCACAACGGCTTCCATATTTCGGGTAATTCGAATGTCGTCGAACAATGCGTCGTTCACGACTGTCGTGATTCCGGGATCCAGATCAGTCCCTCCGGCAGTTCCAACCTCATTCTGAATTGCGATTCCTACCGCAATCACGACCCGGACAACTATGAAGATGCGGACGGATTCGCCGCAAAAGATTCGCCTCCGTCCCACATTGGCCAGTGGAACGTGTTTCACGGATGCCGGTCCTGGGAAAACTGCGACGACGGCTGGGACCTGTGGCAGGCGACCAACACCGTCGTGATCGAGAACTGTTGGTCGTGGCGCAATGGGATCGATTTTTGGGGGGCCGGCACGAACTTCAACGGCGACGGCAACGGCTTTAAACTTGGCGGCAACTATTACCCTGGCGCTCATGTGGTGGTTGGCTGCGTATCCTTCGGCAACGTTCAAACCGGCTTCGACCAGAACAATAATGCGGCCGGTCTGACGCTGGACCAGAACACAGCTTGGGCGAACGGTGCCCGGAATTTCAGCTTGAATCACGGCACCAACACGACCCCGCACCTCGTGCGCAACAATCTCTCCATCGCGGGCGGCATCGCCGACGCCTTTCGCGCGGACTCGATTCTGATCAGCAACAGTTGGCAGGTCGTATCGCCTGCCGCCAGCACCAATGACCTGTTGAGTGTGGACACCTCATTTGCGGTTGCCCCGCGGCGAGACGACGGCGGTTTGCCGGAGACGCCGTTCCTCCGTCCCGTGCCGGGTGGCCGATTGGTAGATAAGGGGGCTGATTTGGGCGCGCCGTTCTCCGGTTCGGCGCCCGACCTCGGCGCATTCGAGACAGTTGCCTGGTAATCCACCCGACGCGGCAATCACTCGCCGGCCGAGTTCCCCGGTGCCGTCGGGGGCTCTTTTGCGGGAGCAGGGGTGATGGGTTGCCCATCGGGTGAAAGATCGATTACCTCCATGAGCAAGGCGTCGTCCTGTTTGGCCGATACGGCGAGCGCGCCTCCGACCTCGGTTCCGGTAACGAACTTGCCACTCGGCGCCCGGAACGCGTACCGCGTGCCCACCCGCTTGATTGTGAACACACCGTCCTCATGGGCCCGCGTGACGCCTTCCTTGCCCTCCCGCCAATAACTCGCCTTCGAGGGATCCGGTTTGCCCTCCTTGTTCGGGGTGTAGCGGATCCTAACGTCGTCGCCGTCCTCGAAATTGCGCCCGTTCAGATCGATGAGCGTAAACCTCTGCTTGGAGCCGATTTTCGTCCCGCTGAGGTCGAGAAGACCGGGAGCAGACGCGGTGACATACTTGTACTCTGACACTCGAAGCACGACCAGCTTCTCCTTCACCTCGCCCGAGCTTACCCGAACACCAGCCTGTAGCGGAACGCTCACCAGCGCTGTCGCGGCAGCCGCGAACGCAAGATAAGTTGTTCTCATGTAGTCGGAACTCTCACTCTCTCCTAAAGATACCTACTGACGAAGTCAAGTTCAACAGCCGGGTACCCCCCGCAGATGATAATGAAGTCCGGATCCCCGCTTGTCGAGAAACGAGTTTTCGGTAGGGATTGTCCCGCGTTGCCCGGGCGCAAGACGCAGCCGTAGACGACCCGGTTACGGTCGCGTTGGCTGCCGGGGCAACGGACCAGTCGCTGCGTTGCCACCCGAACCCTGCGCGGGCCGGCGCGCGGTCGCGACTGGCCGCACGCGGTCTGAATTACTTCCCGTAGAGCTCGTTCAACAACTCGCCGAGGCGATAGCCGGCCAGGACAATTTGCCGCCGGGCCGTGCGGGTCGATTCGGTAACGTATTTCTCCGACAGCGTGATGTCCCGGGCCCCGTACGGTTCTCCCAACGTGCCGTAAACTTGCGTACAGGCAATCTCGTGCGATTCCAACGCCCACTTCTTCGCGTCAAACGGCAAATCGGGTTTGACGGGCGCGTCGGACGTCAGCCGCCCCATCCATTCTTTCATCTCAGGACTACCCAGCGCCGTCGCCTCACTCAGTGGCGGACTGGCTTTGACAACGCCATTCTCGTAGAACCGCCGATACGCCTCGTCCCAAAATGTGTGGAGATTCTTCGACCACGGAGTGTCGCCAAGGTTCGCCACGCTCACCCCGTTGCCGCCGGCGTCGTCTTTGTACTTATCGCCCGGTTTCGGATGGGGATTGTACCGCGCCGTGGTGTGCAACGGCTGGTGAATGTCGCCCACAAAGTGCATGACCAGCGCCAACGCCACCGCTTCGTTCGGCACCAACGCGTCGGTCTTGTGTTCCTTGATCAGGTCAACGCAATGAGTCAACGCCGTGACGACGTCGCCACTCGTCCGGGTCAATGCGGGGGGATGCCCGAGAACATCGGGATCGGTCGGTGAACAACCGATGTCGATGTAATGCCACGGTTTGAACTCCCCCTGAAACGGCGACTTGGAGTTCCGATCCTTGATGTCATCAGGCCAGCACGCGACGGTCACACCGTTGTACGGCACGCCGTTGTTGTCGAGCTCCGAAGCCAACGCGTCCACCCGAGCCCGGGCCTTGCCGTTGAGACGGTTGCGCGCGATCTGCGCGATCAGCATGTGCCCGGTCCCGTCCCAAGCACCGACGTTGACCGTCGCCGTAGCTCCCAACACCCACGCCAACGTAATGCATCCCCAGCTTCTGACTTTCATAAGTATGCGGCCTCCGTATCGTCGGTTCAAAACCAACATTTGCAGCCAATGAGTTTGTTTTGTCTAGCATTATCACGCACCCGAACCGGATTCGCAAGCATGGAGCCGCTTGCTGGCACGCGCGATTCCGCAGAAGCACCCTTACCGCACGGTAAGAGGCCAGATGAGCGGCAGCACCACCAACACCACGACCAGCAAGAGCAGAGTCAGAGGCAGTCCAACCTTCAGAAAATCGCGAAACTGATAGCCGCCTTCGCCCATGACCAGGATATTGACGGGATGACCAAGGGGCGTAATGAACGCCATCGATGTCGCCAATGCAACTCCCATCGCCAAGGCCCGCGGTTCTGCCCCAATCTGGTGCGCCGTTTGAACGGCAATGGGAACCATGATCGTTGCTACCGCGGCCCCTTTCACCGCTTGCGCCAGCAGCACGGTCAATACAATCAGCCCGGCCAACACCACCAACGGCCCGGCTGCTCCCAACAATTTCACCATCCAGTCGGCCAGCACGGACGCGGCCCCTGTCTTCGTCATGGCAATTCCCAGCGGCAACATCCCGGCGACCAGGAAGATCAGCCGCCACTCGATCGCTTGATAGGCATGCTCCATCGTTAACACGCGCAGCAATACCATCAGCAACGCGCCGCCCATCATGACCTCCGCAACCGGCCACGGTCCCCATGTCGCCAGCGCGAGCGACCCCGCAAAAATGCTCAACGCCAACCAGCCCTTCCCCCGAACCGGCGCAGGGTATTGCTCGCCCGTCAACAGAATCAGGTCCGGATCGCTTCGCAGCATCGCCATGCGCGACCGCGGTCCCAACAGCAGCAGGGCATCGCCGAACTCCAGCGGCAGCTTCTGCAGGCCGACGTACGCCGGCCCTTTCGCGCGCCAGATGGCCAGCGCCGTCATGCCGTATTTCTCGCGGAAATGCGCGCTGCGCAGCGTTTGCCCGATCAACCGCGACCGGGGCGACAACATCACCTCCGCCAAGCCCACCGTCTCCGATTCCAAATCATGGCGTTGCCACTTCGTGAGCGGCTGGACCTCCAGGTGTTGGCCCGCGTCGCGAATCAACAACTCTTCCATCTCGCCCGCCAGCACCAAGACGTCGTTCTCGCGGAATTGCGTGTCGAGCCCGGGTGACAAGGTGGTTTCACCGTCGCGCTCCAGCCCGACAACCAGGACGCCATAGGTTTCGAGGAACCCGCTCTCACCAATCCGCTTGCCGACGAGCGGCGACCCCGCGGGAATCTGTGCGCGAAACAGGTATCCCTCAAGGCCATACACCTCGGTGACGTCCCGTAGCCGCTGTGCGGCCGGGTCCGGTGATTGATTGCCTGCTTTCGGCAACAGTCGGCGTCCCCAGACCGCCATGTACGCGATGCCCACAATGGCCAGGGGGAACCCGACACCCGCGAAATCCAGCATTCCGAACCCCTTCAGTCCGTGATCGCGCAACAACGTGCTGGTCACGATGTTGGTCGTCGTCAACAGCGTCGCCATCCCGCCCAGCAACGTCCCGAACGCCAGCGGCATCAGCAGCCGGGAGCGATCCACTCCCGACTTGCGGCCCGCCGACATCACGGCCGGCAACAGCACCGACGCCGCCGCAATGTTGTTCATGAACAGCGAGAGAAAGGCCGACGCCACCATCGTCGTGACGATCAGGCGCGCCTCGCTCCGGCGGGCCACCCGCTGCAGCCAATTGCCCACCTGTTCGCTGACGCCGGTGCGTTCGACGCCGTCCGCCAACACCAGAATCGACGCGATGATGATAATCGCCGAGCGATTGAACCCCGAAAACGCTTCTTGCGACGTCAGCACGCCGGAGAGCCCGAGCGCAGCCACCACCATCAACGCCACCAGATCGGCCGACAACCGTTCGCGCAGGAACAGGACGATCGCCACGATCAGGATGGCAAACGTAATGATCAATTGACTGTTCACAAAAGCCTCGGGGATAGTCGAAAGTCTAGCAGCCCCCGGTGCGGAAAGGAAGCGCCTTCACATCTCCCGGCTACCTCTTAAAGATCATGTACTTCCGCAGCACGAAGTTGATCAGCAAGGACGTGAGCCCGTTGGCGGCGAACGCTACCGTCGTGGTCATCCCGAATTGAGCGATGAGAAAACCCATCAGCGCGCTCCCGATGAACGTGCTGATACCGGATACGAAATAAAAGAACCCGATTTCCACCACGCGATGGTGCCGGCCGGACTCGAACACCCAGGCAATGTTGATCAAGTAGGCCGTCAGATTGGAGAACAGGAACGCAATCAAGTTGTCAATGACCGAATTGCGGGCTCGGATGACGTCCGATATCTCCACAACGCGCAGGTGCAACAAGCCGGCCAACACGTCGCTCTGGTTTAGCGCCGGCAGAAGCTTGAGGGCGCAGAAATAAAACAGGCTGACATGCACCACCGTGGCGATCCCACCCGCAATGGCGTACTTGATGAATTGGACCAGCGGCCCGTGCTGGCGCCCTTTGAACTGACTCAGGAAATTGCGCATCGGTGACCCGTCGTCCCCCCAAGGACGACGGGTCGCGGCATCCTAGTTGCCGGCCGCAACCGGGGCAAGGTCATTCGACAGTAGATTCCCTCGCGTTGACCCGAACATTCGGCTAATCTGTCCAGCGGCTGATCGCCGACGGCTGAAAACGGATGGTTCGACGATGTCCGACATTATTCTCACAACTCTGAACGCCAAGTACGCGCATTGCGCCTTCGGGCTGCGCTATCTCATGGCCAACCTCGGCGACTTGCAGCCCCGCGCCAGAATCCTCGAGTTCGATATCAGACAGCGCCCCATCGACATCGCCGAGCGCATCCTCGGCCATGACCCGAAAATCGTCGGCCTCGGTGTCTACATCTGGAACGTCACCGAATCGACGCAACTCGCCGCCGACCTGAAACGGCTGCGGCCCGATCTCGTGGTCGTCATCGGCGGACCAGAAGTCAGCTACGAGGTCGAGCAACAACAAATCTGTCGCAACGCCGATTTCGTCATTACCGGCGAGGGCGATCTGGCGTTTGCGGAACTGTGCCGCGACGTTCTGCAATCACCCGCTCCACGCTCCACGCTCCACGCTTCTCGTCCCACGATTGTCGCCGCTCCGCCACCAACGTTTGACCAGCTCGTCCTCCCCTACGATCTGTACACCGCCGAAGACGTCGCGCACCGCGTCATCTACGTCGAGGCGTCGCGCGGATGCCCCTTCGAATGCGAGTTCTGCCTGTCGTCGCTCGACGTGCCGGTGCGCAACGCGCCGCTCGACAAGTTTCTCGCAGCGATGCAGTCGCTCCTGGATCGCGGGGTGCGACAGTTCAAGTTCGTGGACCGGACGTTCAACCTGAACGTCAAATTCAGCTCCGCCATCCTGCAGTTCTTCTGGGAACGCTACACGCCGGGCTTGTTCGTCCACTTCGAAATGATTCCCGACCGCCTGCCCGAAGCGCTCCGCCACATCATCCGGAAGTTCCCACCCGGCGCCCTGCAGTTCGAGGTCGGCATCCAGACGTTCAACGAACGCGTGGCGGAGCGGATCAGCCGTCGGCAGGACAACGCCAAAGCCGAAGAGAACCTGCGCTGGCTGCGCGCGGAGACGGGCGTTCACGTCCACGCCGATTTGATCGTCGGATTGCCGGGGGAAGACCTCGACAGTTTTGCCGCCGGCTTCGATCGCCTGGTCGCCCTGCGACCGCAGGAGATTCAGGTCGGTTTGCTGAAGCGGCTGCGGGGAACGCCGATCAGCCGTCATGATCAAGAATGGCAAATGGTCTACAGTCCGCATCCGCCCTACGAAATCTTGCAGACGAAGCTCATCGATTTTTTCACGATGCAACGGCTGCGGCGGTTTGCGCGGTACTGGGATTTGGTCGCCAACAGCGGCCACTTGATCGGGGTGACGCGGTGGCTTTGCGCAAACGACGCCGCGCTCGGCGAGGGCGCCCTACCAACGGCCCCACGGCAGAATCTGGCAGGGCGCGGTGGCCCCACCGCGCCGCAGCCGCTCTCGCCGTTCTGGTCGTTCATGAGCTTCAGCGACTGGTTGTACGCGGAGACGAAACAAACGCACGCCATCGCGCTGGCGCGGCTCACGGAATTGGCGGCGCGCTATCTGACCGAAGAAATGGGTCTGGCCAGGAGCAGGGTTGTATCGTTGTTCGATCGAGATCGCCAGTCACCGCGCCTTGCGCCGCCGCGTCAGGCGAGGCATCTGGCAAACCGTTGACCGGCTCAACGGTTGCGATGCCGGAAATGCTGGTAGCCGAGCCAGCCGATGGCGACAAACGGGAGAAGGAACGCCAAAACGACAATGCCGTACCCGGCCCATCCCTCTCCCACGTAACGCTCGAGCAGGACAAATCCCACGACCAGCGGCAACACGCCGTATACCATGTACCGCAGCAGCAGGCCCCAATGGAAGAGTTTCATGGCAACGTTCAGACTGCCAGGAGTATATCGGGGCACAATTGCAGCCGCGAATCCTATTCGCGGAAGATTCCGGGAATCTTGTGGTGGCTACCGCAAATGCGTTTCGCACCTGCCGATTACGGCAGCCGGAGCACGACCTCGCGGCCACCACAATCGAGTTTCACGGTGCGCCGGTCTATCGCCACGACGTGCGCGCCTTCGATGTCTTCACCTTCGCGAACGCTCAACCCGTTGATCATCGCCACGCTCCCGTCCGTGGCGTAAGTGATCCCTTGGAGAACGAACTTCGGCAGTTCCGGAGTCGCGGGAGCCGCTGCCGCCTGCTCCGCCCTGATCTTTTCCACCACGCGCGCGACCAATTGATCTTCACCAGCTTTTGAATCGGCCGCCGGGGTGGTTGCCGCCGGCTCGGCTTGGATTGGTTGGACCTTCGTCGACGCGACCGGGGCCGGCGCGGCGTTCGCCGGCGGCTCCGGCGGCTTTGTCTTCGGAACGGCCGACGTCGCCTCCGGGCTCGGATCGAGCCCGTCATTCAAACCCTGGACACGACTGGCCACCCGCGAAGCCAGCCCGACGAAGCCGGCGACCGCGATGGTTGCCACCAAGACAGTAACCAGCAGCGTGCCCTTGGATCCGCTCGATTCGACTCCGCTCTGGGCGCGATAGCTCGGTACCGCAGCCGGAGCCGCACTGCCGCTGAATGATGCGTCGCGGGTCCGTTTGAGCGCTTCGTTGATCAAACTCATGCGGCCACTCCTTCAAGCTCTTCGACGGCGAGGTCGACCAGTTGCCGCGTGATCAGCCCGGTTTGCGTGACGAATCCAGCCAGAAGCGTCTTGTCGCAAACCGCGTTGATCAGGCGGGGAATGCCGCCCGAATACTTGTAGACCAGCTTGATCGCACCCTCGTCGAAGCTCGGGGTGCCATTCGCCCCGGCCAACGCGAGACGGTGGTTGATGTAACCGGCGGTTTCCGCCAAATCGAGCGGCTGGAGATGATACCGGACCGTGATCCGCTGCCGCAGTTGACGGAGTTCGGGCTGCGAAAGTTTCTTGCGGAGTTCCGGCTGTCCCATCAAAACGATTTGCATCAGTTTCTGCTGGTCGGTTTCCAGGTTGGACAGTAACCGGACCTGCTCGAGCAATTCGTCGGTGAGGTCCTGCGCCTCGTCAATCACCAGCACAATGTTGTTGCTCTGGTTGACCTCCTCCAGAACGAACTCGTTGAGTGCCTGAAGATAGGCGACCCGGTCGATTCCGCGAGGCTTCAGCCCAAACTCGAGCGCAATCGTTTTGAGGAGTTGATAGCTGGTCAGGCACGGATTCAGAATCAGCGCCGTCTTGTAACGCGGGCCGAGGTCTTCCAGCAGCTTGCGGCAGACGGTGGTCTTGCCCGCGCCGACCTCACCGGTCAGTTCGATGAACCCCTTGCGTTGGTGGATCCCAAACAGCAGGTGGTTGAACGCTTCCTGATGCTTGCTGCTGAAGAACAGAAACCGCGGGTCAGGCGTGATGTTGAACGGCGCTTCACGCAGGTTGTAGTACTGTAGGTACAATTTGGTCCGTCCTCCGTTGTTGCGGCTCGTGGGCGTTCAAATGAGCAGGTCATGTGCCGCGGCATCCCGCCTAACTGCTTGCTCGGCATTCTTTTCCATTGCGCCAGCCTCTCAAACGACTATTCTCGCCCGCAATGAAGGAACCAGGAGGATACCCCTCATGAAACGCGTCTGGCTTGTTCCGCTTGTGCTGATGGCCGGCTGCATCGTGCAGTCGTTCCATCCGTTCTACACCGCCAGATCGAAAACCGCCCTCCCCCAACTCAACGGCGATTGGGATTTGGTCACGGCTTGGGGGGAAAGCCCCAAACGGGCCTCGGCGCCCTGGCAAATTCACGACGACAAGATCAAGACCATCGACGACCAGGGCCTCGTCGCCACGATCGATGTGACGTTCTTCAAGGTCGACGGACGTCTCTTTTGCGATTCGATCGCAGGAGATCTCGGCGACGATGCCAAGGTGAGTTGGTATTGGGCGTGGCACGCCCGGCCCGCCCACACGGTGTCGAAGGTCGAAACCAGCGATGGTCGGCTGGTCTTCAAACCGCTCGACCTCGATTGGCTGACCAACGCCATGGCCAAGGGCCAGATCAGTTTGCCCGTTATCAAGCGCGCCGGAGACGACAATTGGCCGCTGTTCACCGCGTCGGCGGCGGATTGGGAGAAGTTTTTAGCGACATACGGGGGCGACACGAACGCGTTTCCCGCCACCCACACCTTTGTTCTCAAGAGACACGCGCTGGATCTCGGGAAGTAAACACGGCGGTTCGTTCGATGGGTAACTGTAGCGGCGGCGCTTGCCCGCCTGAGGCCGGTAAAAGCCGCGGACGGGGCCGAAGCTCACGCTTCGGCTACAGGAGCGTAGGTCCCGGAACTCGAAAAGATCACGCCGGGTTTGAAATCGCTTCGTTCTTGGGCTAGAAGACAACGCATGAAAGACCCGCGTATCGAGAAGCTGGCCCGTCTGCTGACGACCTACTCACTGAAATTGAAGCCGCGCGATGTTGTGTCCATCAACGGCGAGGCCATCGCCGCGCCGTTGATTCGCGAATGTTACCGCGCCGCGTTGCGCTGCGGCGCGTTCGTCGTCTGCGACATCGCGCTCGACGGCCTGCCGGAAATCTTCTATGCCGAAGCCGACCAGCGACAACTCAAGTGGCTGTCGCCATTTGCGAAATACAAACTCCAGCGGATTGATGCGTCGCTGGGCATTTGGGCTGACGAAAACACCAAGGCGCTCACCAACGTCGATCCCCAACGGCTCGCCGCGGCGTCGGCCGCCCGCAAACCGCTCAACAAGATTTTTATGGACCGCAGCGCGAGCGGCGCGTTGCGTTGGGTCGGCACCCAATGGCCCTGCCAGGCCAGCGCGCAGGATGCCGAGATGTCGCTCGAAGAATACGAAGACTTCGTCTATGGCGCCGGCCACCTGGACGACCGCGACCCCATCGCTGCCTGGAAACGCGTCTCGAAGGAACAGCAAGCGCTCACCAACTTCCTCAACAAATCGCGCGAAGTGCGGATCGTTGCCGAAGACACCGACATTCGTTACTCCTGCAAGGGCCGGAAATGGATCAATTGCGACGGCCATTACAATTTCCCCGACGGCGAAGTGTTCACCGGCCCCGTCGAGAACAGCGTCGAAGGCCACGTGAAGTTCAGTTTCCCGGCGGTCCATGGCGGACGCGAGGTCCACGGCGCGCGGCTGACGTTCGCACGCGGCAAAGTCGCCAAGGCCGAGGCCGAGAAGGGACAGGACTTTTTGCGGGCGATGATCAAGATGGACAGCGGTTCGTGCTACCTCGGCGAAGCGGCCATCGGCACCAACTACAACGTCAAGCGGTACACCAAGAACACGTTGTTCGACGAAAAGATCGGCGGCACCATCCACCTTGCGTTGGGCGCCGGCTATTCCGAGACCGGCAACAAGAACCGGAGCGGGTTGCACTGGGACATGGTCTGCGACCTCCACCACGGTGGCGAACTTTACGTGGACGGTGAGTTGGTGCAGAAAAACGGCCGCTTCCTCAACAAGAAATTCCCCCAACCGTAATTATCTGAGTCTGGGCTACCGTTGACCGAGTGACGCTCGCGGCTGGCCGCAGCGCATGGATGGGCGCATCACGTCCGTCGAAGTCTCGGCCTTATCATTGGTATATTATGGCTGATATTCCCGAGCCGAGGAGCAAGATAAAGGCGAACCATAAGAATGCAAACATGGGAAGCAAAACCCACGATAGAACCTTCTCCCAGGTTTTCTGCGACCACCGTGCGCAAAAAAAGGATGTGGCCACTCCCAAAACAAGACCGAATGGAACCCAAACCAGGATACCGGTGAAGTCTGAGGCCAAAGCAGTGGAAGATGACAGGACGAGGACAACAAGTACAAGCGAGACAAGTCTCAACTTCGTGGTTACACGCTCCGCCAGCATCAGTGAAGGCCTCACATCATGTCTCCCAACACCGTATACCTCAGCGGCGCTCGCAATCCAATATAGATCTGCCACGAAACAAAACGGGGCGTCCCGTCGAACTCCGCTCTCGACAAGCTGGGAATGACCGCGCAAAACATTCTCCGTGAATTTTGAGGTGATCTACAGCGCGGCGCACGCGGAATTTCCCGACACCGAACCGCTCGGCGGCGGCAAGGCGGTCGCGGATTATCTGATCCGCGAGTGGCAGGAGTCGAGTGCTGCTTCTCGTGGGAGCCCCGACACGGGGGTCGGGGCGACCGGCCTCTCCACAACCCCACAGAATCGCGACAGGAATGTCGCTCCCACAAATGCCTTTCCATTTGAGCTGACGGTGCTCAGCCCGAAATCCGTGGGGCTTGGTCGTCGAGAAGCGGCGTGTCCGGCGGCCCGCTCGCGTGTCGTGGACGGAGTCGCGCCCTACCGCCTTACCGAGATGACCGAACTCGAATACGCCCGGTTCTGCCGGGAGTTCGAGCGAGCCGTGACGGCGGAAATCCTGAAGCGCGACCCGCGCCGTTGCGTTGTCCTGAGCAACGACATCAGCGAAGGACCGGATTTTGCCGCGTTGGGCGAACGCGGGTACCGCATCGTCACGATCTTGCACGTGGACGTGGTCGAATATTTTACCACGTTTTACCTGCGCGGACTGGTGAAACCGGAAACGGTCGCGCGATTCCGCTGGTTCGGCTGGTTGCCCGACGTGCTGCGACTCGTGTTCCAGAAGCAGTTCGAGTGCGTGCGGCACAGCCTGCGCCTCGTCGTGCCGTCGGCCCCGATGCGGGACACGATCGGGCGTTGTTATCCGTGGTGTCCGCCGGAGAAGATTGTTGTGCTGCCGTGGGGGGATGTGTCGGCTTCAATCACATCTGTAGCGGCGGTCTATGACCGCCGTCCGGCAATTTCGCCAGAAAGATCGACGCTCACAGAGCGCCGCTACACTATCGACGATAATGAATTCGTCGTGCTGACGTTGAGCCGCCTCTCGCCGGAGAAAGGAATCGAACGCCTGCTGGCGGCCCTGCCCCGTGTCGAAACGTCAGACCGCAGGTTGCGCCTGTTCATTTGCGGCGCTCCGGCCTACATGAAGGGCCGGACCTACGAACGAAAACTCCGTCGACGGGCAGCGAGAATCACGAACGCGCGGATCGAGTTCACGGGCCACGTGTCGGGCGAAACCAAGGCCGCACTGCTGCAACGCGCCGACGTGTTCGTGTCACCGTCGCGGCACGAAAGCTACGGACTGACGATTGCCGAGGCGCAGGCCGCGGGCTGCCGCGTGATCTCGCATTCTCATTACGGCGCCACGGGTCTGGTCGTCGATTGCACGAACCCCGCCGCATTGGCCAACGCCATCAACGGGATGATCACGGACGGCCGTACCCGAAAAACCGGGGTCCTGTCGCCTCCCACGCGGGCGGCCGCGCAACTGGCCGGGTTGTTGGCCAGCGTGGCGGAAGATCCGATGCCTCCAAGCTGCGGTGGCGCCCGGTGAGCGCCGGCCAGCGGTTGGCCGGGGAAATTTCGGCGGTCACAGACCGCCGCTACAACAGGTCGCATCTCCATGCTTGCATTCAATTTTGCCGGTCGTTATTCTGCCGAACCGAGGTGACGCCATGCAACTGAATGACATTCTCGAAAAGTTTCCCAGAGCGGTAAAACTCAAGAATGGTTCTTCGGTCATGATCCGCCCCTTGGAAGCCGGCGACGAAAAGCGGTTCCACGAGTTCTTCGTGGCCGTACCCGACAACGAGCGGATCCTGTTCAAACATCGCGTCACCGACCCGGAAGTCATCCACGACTGGTGCCAGCGCATCGACTACGGGAAAATCCTGCCGTTGCTGGCGCTCGACGGCGACAAGGTTGTCGCCGACGCGTCGTTGCACCAGACGCTCGGCGGCTGGAAACGGCACATTGGCCGGCTGAGCGTGGTCGTGCATCCCAGTTACCGGGGCCGCGGTCTGGCTGGGATTCTCGTCAGCGAACTCATCGACATCGCCCGCAACGTGGGTCTGGAGAAACTCGAAGCGGAATTCCTGGGCGAACAACAGGCCGCCCGCCGCGTCTTCCAGGAACGCGGCTTTCATGAGATGCTCGTGCTCGAGGACTACGTCAAGGACATGCAGGCCATCAGCCACGACTACGTGCTCATGGGCCGCCACATCATCACCGACGAAGAGTACGCCGGCGCCGGCTGAGTCGCAGCACATGCGACTCGGCTTTTATCTGCTGTACTACGGCGTCTGCAAGACGCTGTCCACGACCGTCTTTCGGGGCGTCTTCCACACGCGCATCATCGGACGCGACCGCTTTCCCCGTGATGGCGGGCTGCTCGTTGTCAGCAACCACATCAGTTTCGTCGATCCGCCGCTGATTGGCGCTG
Source organism: Verrucomicrobiia bacterium (assembly GCA_035515475.1). Classification (GTDB taxonomy): domain Bacteria; phylum Verrucomicrobiota; class Verrucomicrobiia; order Palsa-1439; family Palsa-1439; genus DATJBF01. Next base: position 139 of record DATJBF010000040.1, on the reverse strand, counting down.
TGGTGCCGCGGCCGGTCGAGTTCATGACCATGGCCGAGATGTTTCGCAAACCGTGGATGGCGAAGTTGCTGCGTACGATTGGCTGTTTTCCCGTGGATCGTTCCCGTGCCGATGGTGGCGCGGCGCGCGAGGCGATCCG
>DATJBF010000039.1:0-21588 GCA_035515475.1 Verrucomicrobiia bacterium | reverse complement strand
AAATTCAAGATTGCCCTGAAACGGCGGTAGCGGCGGATTGAACTCCGGATCCTCGCTAATCGTTCCCAAAGTAGTTTCAAACTTCGTCACCGCCGAAGCCCACCTTCTACTGTTGGCGATAAAACGAGTAAGGGTGTTACTCATTGGTTCAACCTCACACAAAGTGATGGAATGGTGGGTCTCATCCACAACCGCCACCAGCACGTCGCCCGGGTTGACAATCAGGGCGCTGTTGCGCACCTTAAATCTTTCGCCGGTCTCCGTGGTGATCGTCCCTTTGATTGTGATCCGAAATGCATTCGTCTGCGCCTCCGCCCTCATCGCGACTGACGCAACCACTGTGACAACAATAAGTGCAAACTTTTTCATGGCGTGACCTTCCTTTGAATTCGTTACCCCACTAAACCAACAAGTTCGGATAGACATAGTTGTCCGGAATGCGTGTCGCCCCTGACGACTTCATGGTCCCTCTGAACTGTGCCGATGGCAGATTCTCAGTCGCAGGAAAACTCGAATCTAACCAGACACCTATAATCTTGGCGGAGATGCTGGTCATGGTGTTGTTTTTCGATTTGAATTGGCCGATGAATTCCAAATCGCCATTCATCGGTGACAAATCCCCTTGGAACACCGCGGGGGGGCCCAAAGGCACTTCCAAATTCGTATCAAACTTCCCCTTGGAATCCGAAAACCACCTGACGCTTGTCATGATCACACGAACGACGTTGCCGTTCGCTGGATTAACCTCAGCCACAGTGATGCCACGATGGGTCTGATCCACAATCGCCACCAGCACGTTGTTAAGGTTGGTGACGAGAATGCTAACCCCCGGGGCGACGTCCGCCACAAAGTTTTTCTCGCCGGATGCCAAGGTGAGTGTGCCATTGATGCTGACCCGAAATGCATTCGTCTGCGCCTGGGATCTCACTGCGACCGCCGCGACCAAGGTGACAACAATAACAACAATCTTTTTCATGGCGTGACCCTTTCTTTTGGACTGCATATGAGAAAAACTCTGCCGTTGGCTCGTCTCAGAAACCTGCGTCTAGTTCTCACCGCCTGCCTGCGGGGTTCTCGCGCCAGCGAGTGCCGCCACTATAATCCAATCCATCCGACCCCGCAAGAGGCGTCGCCCAGCCTCGCCGACCTGAACTCACTAGTAGTTATTCGGAACAGGATGACAGGCGACGTGGCGGCGAGGACGACGCAGTTTTTTACAGTGCCAGCGATGCCTGTTCAACGGGCGCGGGACGTTCTGGATGTCGCGGCGTAATTCCAGCGGGTGGAATTATAGGTGTCCGGTTTTTGGCTGGCGGCGTTTACTTCTTCTTGGGTTTGGGCGCAAATCGGGGAAACTCTCTCGGAGGTTCGACGTGCTTGTCGAGTTCCCTAATCCTTGCATCTCTACGTGCAAAGTTCGGACGCGCCTTGTTTAGACTACGGAGATAAAAAGGCAGCATCCTGATAATCAGAGCTTCAACGTCATTTAAGTATTTCGATTTGGAAATAGCGAACCAAGAAAAATGCGTATTGCGAGCAGACCTGTCCAAAATAATCTTTGGAAAGGGCCTCCGTTTCGGGTGATAACGGCTGATGGAAATGCTCGAACCATCAACACCCAGCCACGGAGGCCATTGCCATGGTACGTTGTGCCAGCCTGTTCAGCCAAGTCCTTTCGTTGATCGACCGTCATCAGTTTGCTTCTGCTGCCAAACGCTTTCACGCTGAGAAGGGTGCCAAGGGGTTCAGTTGTTGGGACCAGTTCGTGGCGATGTTGTTCTGCCAACTGGCCCAAGCCAAGAGCCTGCGCGAGATTGTCCAGGGTCTGCATTGCTGCGAGGGAAAGTTGCAACATCTGGGTGTACGAGCCGCCCCGAAGCGCGCCACCTTGAGTTACGCCAACGCTCACCGACCGTGGAAGCTGTTCGATGAGGAAAGGGGTCACGTCTCACATGTCATAAGTTTGCGTTTCCGGGGTCAACTCCGCACTCGTGACAACTTCTCTTTCATTATCCAGTGCAGTACATAGTACGGAGTTGACCCCACGGTCCCCACGGTCTTCGCCCGTCACTCTTCCCGCTTTGCCGGTTCTTTGCGTGTAAACGTGTGGGTGGCGTTGCCGTAGAACACTTCGGCGCATTCCATCAGGGTTTCTGACAATGTCGGGTGCGGATGGATCGACGACGCGAGGTCGAACGCCGTCGCCCCCATCTCGATGGCCAGTACGGCTTCGCTGATGAGTTCGCCCGCGCCGTGGCCGGTGATTCCCGCGCCCAACACCCGCTCGGTCGTGGGATCGATGATGAGCTTCGTCAGACCATCGGGACGATCAAACGTCAACGCCCGTCCCGACGCGCTCCACGGGAACCGGACAACTTTCACCCCGATCCCCTTCTCCTTCGCCTCGGTCTCGGTCAGCCCGCACCACGCGACTTCAGGATCGGTGAACACCACGGCGGGGATGATGTATTGGGTCAACGTGTTCGGCTCGCCCGTGATGGCGTCCACGGCCACTCGGGCCTCGCGCGCGGCCTTGTGCGCCAGTAAGACGCCGCCGGTCACGTCGCCAATCGCGTAGATGGCGGGATCGTTTGTCAGTTGGTTCTCGTTGACCTTGATGAACCCGCGGTCGTCCTTGGTGACCTTGGTATTCTCCAAACCGAGGTCGGCGTGGTTCGGTACGCGACCGACCGATACCAGCACGCCGTCGTAAAGTTCTTCGAGCGTCTGGCCGTTCTTCTCCATGACGACCTTGATGTGTTTGCCCGCGGTGGCCATCGAGACCACCTTGGTTTTCACGCGGATTTCCTTGAACGCCTTCTCGGCGTGACGTTGCACGGGCCGGACCAGATCGGGGTCGGCACCGGTCAGAATCGAGCCGAGCGCCTCGACCACCACCACTTTGCTGCCGAGCGTGGCGTACACCGTGCCCAATTCCATGCCGATGTAGCCGCCGCCCACGATCAACAGGTTCTCCGGCACGTCGGGCACATCCAGCGCCTCGCGCGAGGTCATCACCCGTGGATTGCCGAGGTCGAACGCTTTCGGCATCGCCGACTTCGACCCGACCGAGATAATCGCCGCATCGAAGTTGATGAATTTCTGCCCGTCGTCGGTCTCGACCCGCAAGGTCTTCGAGTCCTCGAAATAACCGCGGCCGTGCATGACGTCGACACCGCGCTGTTTCGCCAGCCCCGCGACGCCATTGCCCAACTTGTCGAGAATCGACTCCTTCCACGCGCGCAGTTTGCCCAGATCGATCTTCGGTTCGCCGAAGGAGATCCCCCGTTGATTCGACTCGCGTGTTTCCGAGATGAGTTCGGTCGCGTACAGCAGGGCTTTCGACGGAATGCAGCCGCGATTGAGGCAGACGCCGCCCAGCCGCGGGTCGCGCTCAACGAGAATAACCTTCTTGCCCTTGTCCGCCGCGTAAAACGCCGCCGCGTATCCCCCGGGGCCGGCGCCCAGCACGACAATTTCAGTTTTGATGGAATCCATGGGAAAAAACGGGTTATGGAGTGGTGGAGTGATGGAGTGTTGGAACTGGGGCAACGTCAGAATACAGCGTGTTGCTTTCTTTCACCACCAGCTGATCGATCCAGTCGCCTGTTGCTTTCTTCCTTTCCAGGCTTTCAACGAGCTTCAGTAAGCCGTTTTCCAGTTTATACGCCAACGCGTCGAGTTCCTCAAATTCAGGCTCCGCAAGCTGCCCCGCCTGTTTGTACGCGTGCAACCCGGAGACCGATTCTCCCAAAGAGCCCAGCGCCACATTTAAAAACTGTAGGTATTCACGGATGGAACGACGGCAATAGCCTTCTGCAATGTTGCGGTGAACGGAATCGCTCGATGCAATGGCTTGCGATGCGACCCGTCGAAGTTCGTACGGAAACCCGCGAAATACCCGGCAACTGAACCGGCAGTATTCAATTGCGTCCTGCCATACGCACAACTGCTGATAGCCGCGATTCTTGTTCTTGTACGCCGTTTCCATTACTCCATCACTCCTCTACTCCAATTCCCAGTACTCCATCACCCCAACACTCCAATAGGTAAGCCTTGCGATGCTCACAGCTTGACCTCGTTTTCTCCAAAACTCTCGAACTCGCGCACCGCCTCCACCATGAACCGCGCCGCGCTGCCGCCGTCGATCACCCGGTGGTCGTATGATAATCCGAGCGGCAGCATCAACCGCGGCTCGATCTTCCCCTCGCGCACGACCGGTTTCAGCGCGCCGCGTCCGATGCCCAAAATGGCCACCTCGGGTTTGTTCACAATCGGTGTGAACGCTCCACTGCCGATGCCGCCCTGATTGGAGATAGTGAACGTGCCCCCTTTCAATTCGTCGGCCGTCAACTTCCGGTCACGCGCTTTCGCGGCCACCTCCGCCAATTCCTTCGACAACTCAAACATGCTTTTCTTGCCCACATTGCGGATGACGGGGACAATCAATCCCTGCTCGGTATCAACTGCGACGCCGAGGTGATAATACCCCTTGAAAACAATTTCTCCAGCCGCTTCATCCAGGCTCGCGTTGAAGATCGGGTGCTTCTTCAACGCCGTCGCCACCGCCTTCAACGCAAACGACGTCAATGTCAGCCGCGCACCCTTCGCTTCGTACGCTTTGGCATATTTCTTTCGCAATGCATCGAGTGCGGTGATGTCGGCTTCGTCGAACTGCGTGACGCGCGGGACGCTCGTCCACGATTCGCCCAGTCGCCGGGCAATCGTCGAACGCAACGCCGTCAACGGTTTCTTGGAAACCGGTCCCCACTTCGCAAAGTCGATGCTCTCGGCCGGTCTCGGCGCCGCCGGCGCGCCCGACGTGGGTTGCTGAAATGCCCGCTGCTGAAGTTGCTGGACGTACGCGCGCACGTCCTCCAACGTGATGCGTCCGCCTCGTTGACTTCCCCGCACGCGAGTCAGGTCAAGGCCCAGTTCCTGAGCCAGTTTACGGACCGACGGCGCGGCAGCAACTCCCTCCTGCGGCACCGGCTCGCCAATCATATCAACGCTCGGCACCTCCGGCGCCACCCGACGTGGCTGAACCGTTGTCGGCCCCGCTGACGAAGCGCGGCCGCGGTTATCAACCGCGGCTACAGCGGATGACGGCTTGGCCGCCGGAGCGGGCGCACTTGCGCCGTCTCCGTCCAATGCGAGAATCGGTTGGCCCACGGAAAGTTTGTCGCCTTCCTTGACGTACAGCTTGGCGACACGACCCGATGCGCTCGCGGGAATCGGCGCGACAGCCTTCTCGTTCTCCAACTCGATGATCGGCTGCCCCTCTTGAATCTGATCGCCGGGCTTGACGAAAATGCTGACCACCGTGCCCGACTCCGCCCCTTCGCCCAAATTGGGTAGCTTGATGTCCATCAGTCCATGGCCTTTTCTGTCACCAACACATTCTTATTATCCCGCCTTGCGCCGGAACTCAAGCGCCGTGAGCGATCGCGAAGGCCGGGTAACGCCGCGGGAATTGTAGCCGCGAGCAGGCTCGCGGCTACAAAAAATCATACATTTCCGTTCAAAGGGCTTGCAATCCGGCCGGATCTTTGGAGAATGCGGAGAGAAGCGCAGACGTCGCACGGCGGTCCTGCCATGCGACTCGAATTGGACTAGGTCTAGTGGACAGACAAGCACGGAATCACGACGATGCCCGTCCACGACGACAGGCACTCGGTTCAACAATGATCGGCGAGCAGGCGTGGCCGGAAATCGCCCGTTCGTTAAGGCTATCGTCACGCGAACTGCAAATCCTGCGCGGCATTTTCGACGACCACACTGAGTTCGCCATCGCCGTCGACCTCGGCATCTCGCCCCACACCGTCCACACTCACATCGATCGTATCCACCGCAAACTCGGCGTGGTCGACCGGGTGACACTGATCCTGCGCGTCATGGATGAATTCCTTTCGCTGACGGTTGCGCCCGGCAGCGCCCTGCCTTCCATCTGCGCCAACCGGTTCGCCGGCCGCTGTCCGCTCCATCCCCGGAAACCAACGGCTCACCGCCCACCAGTCATCCGCCATTCTCCATCCCCCAGCAACAATCTTCCAGTCTCCGTCTCCCATCCTTCATCTCCCATTAACCATTAGCCATTTCCCAACCTCCATTCTTACCTCACAGCTTCCGTCCCTGTCGCCTCCAGTGCTGTCCACTATATAGTCGACTTCCGTGAAACGCTCTTTTCGTGCACTAAGTAACATCCAGTGGTGAGGAAATCTTAGAGTCAAGAGCGTGCAAGGAGGAGTCCCATGACCAACACAACAACGTCCCGCAGTGATTCACGGAAGAAAATCTCTGTCTGCATCGTATTCCTTTTGTCGATTCTGTCGGTTGGCGCCGTCCACGCGCGTGCCCAATGGGCCAGCCCCTGGCCCGACAGCAGTAATCTTCCCGCCGGTGCCACCCAGTACGGCAACGTCTTTCCCAACGGCAACCTGTGGGACGGCAACACGCTCTACACACCCGCTAATCTGCCGCAGCGGTATCTACTTTGGGACTTTGAAGACCCCTACAATGGTTTCCCACACATGTATGGCGCTCTGGATCCAGAAAAGGCCACCTACCACGACGCCAATGGAACGCTCATCGTTGGCACCGATTTATACAGTCTTCACGGATTCGGCATGTCCCAGTTGAACGCGATACCCACCAGTGCCTCGGATCCGCGATGGAATCTCAACCGCAACGGAAATGTCCAAGGTTCCTTCGGGGACGGCCCGTGGGAGAACGCCAGCAGGGCAGTCATAATTGGTCAAGATGAACTCGTCGTCTTTCAAATCGATAATACAGGGAATGGCGATCCCAATGCCGAAAAGCACGCCTGGATCTCATTCAACTACTGCAATACCGACACAGATGATGATAGCCCCATCGTTTTTGCGTTCGGCGCCGGCACTGTCGTCGACGGATGGTACCACCAAGTGTCAAAGCCGTCGGTTCTACAATGGGGCTGGTACGCGTTCGCCGTCACAATCACCAACGACTGCGACAACGTGTCGTTCGGAATCGGCAATCCCGATGGCGAGAACCTGAACATCGATAATTTCCAGATCGCCGCTGTTAGTGTTCCAGAACCCAGCGCCTGGGGACTGGTTGTCCTCGGCGGGCTGGCCCTCGTGACGGTGCCACACTTACGACACGCAGCAGAACACACCTGATCTTCCTGTCGCAGACGCCTAGTAGTCGCCGCGCGGCCACTCGCAACCACACACACGCCGCGCCCCTCGCCCGGCCCCGCGGGCCACCGCGGGGCCGGCCTCTTTTGCGAAAACGGTAGCGCGGGCGTTCGCGGTGCCGAGGCTTGTCCACCTCTTTGGAGGTCAAGATGTCCAATGGCTGATTTTGGCGGTTTTCGCACACGAATTCTCAACGACTTGCGTCGCGAATTTTCCGAATTTGGCAATCATTGGACACCTCTAGCATCCTCGACGAGTTGACCGAGATTGTCACTAGCCTGTTGTGCAATTCGATGTCTTTCCTGCTGGTGTCGGGCTGTAATCGTCGAGAGATTCCTCGACAGTCCTCCTTCGCCAAGGCTTCGGCGGATGAGGCTCGGAATGACACGACAAACATGCGCGGATTCGCGGCGCGCTCAGAGAACCCGAACGGAGAAGCCTCGACGCTCATAGAGCGCCGCTACAAGCCGCCTCTAGACCGTAAACGGAAACGACTTTTCGGGATCGACGCCCAAATCCCTAATCGCTTTGGCGACAACCTGTTTGTCAATCGCACCGCGTTGGGCCAGCGCATAGAGCGTGGCGATGACGGTGCATTCGGCGTCGATCTCGAAAAATCGTCGCAAGGCTTCGCGCGTGTCGCTGCGGCCAAACCCGTCGGTGCCGAGCGTCGATAAGCCGCCGGGAATCCACGGCGCGATTTGATCGGGTACAGATTTCATGTTGTCGGATACGGCAACGAACACACCTTGTTCGCCTTCGAGCACTTGTTGCAGATAAGCCTTTCGTGGCGGCTCGGTCGGATGCAGCATATTCCAACGGCTCACCCGTTGCAGGTCGGTCTTGAGGAGCTTGTAGCTCGTGGCGCTCCACACATTGGCGCTCACGTCGTAACGGTCAGCCAGAATCTCCTGGGCGCGCAACGCCTCGCGCAAGATCGGGCCGCTGCCAAAGATCTGCGCCTGGTGGCGTTTGCCCTCGGGCCCGGGCTTGAACTTGTAAAGTCCTTTGAGAATCCCCTGCTCGACCCCCGCGGGCATGGCCGGCATCAGGTAATTCTCGTTGTGCAACGCCATGTAATAGAAAACCTCCTCGCCCTGTTCGTACATCCGGCGGAGCCCGTCCTGAACGATCACGGCGATTTCGTAAATGAACGCCGGCTCGTATGTCAGCAGCGTCGGAATCACGCTCGTCAACAACAGGCTGTGACCATCCTCGTGTTGCAGTCCTTCGCCGTTTAACGTTGTCCGTCCCGCGGTCGCGCCGAACAGGAATCCTTTGGCGCGGATGTCGCCGGCCAGCCACCAGAGATCGCCGATGCGCTGGTAGCCGAACATCGCGTAGTACGTGTAAAACGGAATCATGGCGAAGCCGTGCGTGGCGTATGCCGTGGCCGCCGCCAGCCACGAACACATCGCGCCCGCCTCGGTAATGCCTTCCTCGAGAATCTGGCCGTCCTTGGTCTCGTGGTAGTACAACAACGAACTGCGATCGACCGGCTCGTAAAGCTGTCCCCGGTGCGCATAAATCCCGTATTCGCGAAACAGGGCGTCCATGCCGAACGTGCGTGCTTCATCGGGAATGATCGGCACCACGCGAGGGCCGATCTCCTTGTCGCGCAGTAACAGCGACAGGAGTCGGACGAACCCCATCGTGGTGGAAAGCTCGAGTTTGCCCGAGCTTTTCAGCAGGTCCGCGAAAGAATCGAGGGACGGGACCTTCAACGGCGCGGCCTTCACTTCGCGTTTCGGCAAGAAACCGCCGAGCGCCTTGCGCCGGTCCAGCAAGTATTTGATCTCCGGGCTGTCCGGAGCCGGCTTGTAGAACGGCGTCTCCGCAACGTCCTCGTCGCTCACAGGGATCTTGAATCGGTCGCGAAACTCGCGCAGTTCCTTTTCGTTCAGCTTCTTTTGTTGATGCGTGACGTTGCGGCCTTCGCCGGCCTCGCCGAGTCCGTAACCTTTGATGGTCTTGGCCAGAATCACAGTGGGCGAACCGCGATGTTCGATCGCCGCCCGGTACGCGGCATAGACCTTCTGCGGATCGTGGCCGCCGCGCCGGAGTCCGCGGATCTGGTCGTCGGTGAGATGGTTGACCATCTCGAGCAGTTCGGGGTACTTGCCGAAGAAATGTTTGCGGGTGTAGCTGCCCGGCGCGACCGAATACATTTGGTAATCGCCGTCCACCGCTTCTTCCATCCGCTTGACGAGCAAGCCGTCTTCGTCCGCCGCGAGGAGCGGATCCCAGTCCGAACCCCAGATCACCTTGATGACGTTCCAACCGGCGCCGCGGAAGGCCGTTTCGAGTTCCTGGATGATCTTGCCGTTGCCGCGCACGGGACCGTCGAGGCGTTGCAGGTTGCAGTTCACCACCCAGATGAGGTTGTCGAGCTGCTCGCGCGAGGCGAGCGTCAACGACCCCAGCGTCTCGGGTTCGTCCACTTCGCCATCGCCCACGAAACACCAGACCTTCGGCTCCACTCCGTTCAAGAAACTGCGGGCCCGAAGGTACCGATTGAATCGCGCCTGGTAGATGGACATGATCGGCCCGAGCCCCATCGAGACGGTCGGGAACTGCCAGAAGCTGGGCATCAGATACGGATGCGGATACGACGACAGTCCGCCGCCCTCGGCGAGTTCCTGGCGGAAATGCTGGAGATGCCGTTCGTTCAGCCGTCCTTCGAGGAACGCTCTGGCGTAAATGCCCGGCGAGGCGTGTCCTTGAAAATACACGATGTCGGCCGCTCGCCCGCTGTCGCCGCCGTGGAAGAAATGATTGAATCCCACTTCGTACAGCGTGGCGGCCGAGGCATACGTCGAGATGTGACCGCCGATCCCGTGATGGACCCGGTTGGCGTTGACGACCATTGCCATCGCGTTCCAGCGCACCTGGCTCTTGATCCGACGCTCGAGTTCGCGGTCGCCCGGGTACGGCGGCTCGTCTTCGGCGGGAATCGTGTTGACGTACGGCGTGCTGAGCGCGGTGGATGGCGTCAGCGCAGCTCCGCGTTTTTGCCTGAATTGCTCTTTAAAGTTCAAATCCACTATGTCCTCGTATCATCGTTCAGATAATCCAAATCGCTCGAAAAAACAATTGGCCAGTCTGCGATCCATTCACCATATTACCCGAGAATCAGTGAAATACCTAGACCTAACATTGCCGACGCCCGAAGAGAATCTCGCCTGCGACGAGGCCCTGCTCGATTCCTGCGAGAACGGTCACGACGACGAGATCCTGAGGTTTTGGGAACACGCCAGCCCGTTCGTCGTGCTCGGCTACTCCAACAAGGCGGACACGGAGGCGGACCTCGCCGCCGCCCGGCGGGCCAACCTCCCGGTGCTGCGGCGTTGCACCGGCGGCGGCGCCGTCGTGCAAGGGCCCGGCTGCCTGAACTTCTCGCTCATCCTGCGAATCACAGAAGACAGTCCGTTCAAGAGCATCCGCGGAACGAACGTCTACATCATGAATCGCCACAAGGATGCGCTGTCGGCACTCTTGAGAGCGGAGGATAGAGGGCAGAGGGCGGCAAGACAGACTTCATCCTTCATCCGTCATCCCTTATCCCTCCTGCCGGCTGTCACCGTCCGGGGCCACAGCGACCTCGCGCTGGGCGACCTGAAATTCTCCGGCAACGCACAGCGTCGCCGGCACAAGTTCCTGCTGTTTCACGGTACGTTCCTCCTCGACGTCGACATCGAGTTGATCGAGCGCATGCTGCCAATGCCCTCTCGGCAACCCGATTATCGTCAGAACCGCCGGCACCGTGAGTTCCTGACCAACCTCCGCAGCCTGTCGGCTCGCCAAATCAAAGAAACGCTCCAGACCATTTGGGCCGCTCAAGAACCGCTCCGTGAACTTCCCGCCGATGGAATGGCGGCCTTGGCCGCGAACCGGTACGCCACCGAAGAATGGACGTTCAAGTTCTAGTTCGTGACGGATGATTTCGTGTAATTGGTGCAGTTTGCTGTAGCGGCGCTCTGCGAGCGTCGAAAACGGGGCATCGGCGGTCATAGACCGCCGCTACAGTGCGTTGCGTTGCGCGGTTGGGTGCGCTAAGCTTCCCGCATGAAAATCCCCGGTCTTCGCAGTCCCCATGAAACGGTGGGTGGTATCGTTCATTTCGGACGGATGCTCGACAAGATCAAGCTTCATGCGCAGGGCAAACTGCCCGCTGATTACATCAAGAACCTCGGCACCGGCTTCGACGGACGCTGCTGCAGTTTTCTCGGCGTGAAATACGAGGACGTGATCGCCCGGGTGAAATTGGGTGGCGAGGACGAGGACATCCTCGAGTGGTGTTTTACCAACGGCCGCAAGCCGTCGGAGGAAGAAATCGAAATCTGGAACCATTACCTGCGCAAACGCGGCTGGCGCGACGACGCCAGTGCCCGTCTCGCCCAACGCAAAAAGGAATACGGCATCTCCGACCACGACGATATCCAGACCTTCTTCGATATCATCGACGTCGACGAGGGCCGCGACGTGCGGACAAAATTCTGAGTCGATATGTCGTTGCTACGCGTGCGACCGCCTCACCGGTAGGGCTGCGCTGCTGCGCGGCCACGCGATTGTAGGAGCGGCCTCCCTGCCGCGACCGGGGATCGCTCCTACGGAACCAACCGCACCCGGTAGAATCCGGTAGGGCTGTTGGTGGCTCCGCCCAGATGGAGCACGGTCACAGTCGTATCACCTGTGCCCGTCGCGACGATCGCCGGGTTCAGATCCACGAAATCATTCGATAAGCTGCCGGTGAATCCTGTGGCCGTCTGCAGCACGTATCGTTTGCCTCCCACCGCCGTCCACGTGAGCAGCATGTCGTCATCGTCTGGCGCAATTTCAATGATGCGAAACACCGACCGGCTGTTGGACGGGTCCGTGCCGGCCTGATATTCCTGCAGGTTGGACATGCCATCGCCGTCCGCGTCAGCGGTGGCGTCAGCGGCGTCCAACGGATCGAGACCGTACGCTTGCTCCCAGCCGCTCGGCATACCGTCGTTATCGTCGTCGCGCGTCGGATCGAGCACGGCAGAGCCGTAAACCAACATCCCACCTGTGCGAACAAACTGGGCGCAGAGATTGGTCATGACAAACCGGTCGACCTGCAACAAGCCGCCGTTCAGGATCAGTTTCCCATTCCGCACCTCGAACACCGCATCGTGGGTCCCGTTGGTCACGATGATGCTGCCGCTGTCCAATTGAACGACGTTGTCGCAGGCCCCCGAGGCGAATCCGATGGTGAGATTTGTTGCGAGGATCAATCCGCCGGCAACCGCCAGTGAATTGCTCGATCCTTGATCGCCCACGCGCAATACATCGTTGCGCCAAGCGCCGCCATCCGCCACGCGCACGCCGTTGCCTCGGCTGTTGAGGTTGGAGCCCACGCAGCCGAAGTCGTCGATTACCTGGGCACCGTTGCTGATCACCAAGCCGTTGCCCGAGCCGGCGAGTCCAATAACCAGGCTCCCGCTGTTGCTCCAGACCGAACCGGCGTCGGCAACCAGCATGCGATTGTTGCTGCTGCCAGAGTAGGCTCCCACGCAGCCCGCGCTGTTCGTGTCCTCACAAACCACCTGGCCGCCGTTGCTGATGACCAGGCTGTTGCCCGAGCCGAAGACGCCGAGATAAACCCAACTGGAAGTTCTCCAAACCGACCCGGTATCGGCCACCACGACGCAATTGTTGCTGCTGCTGAATGCGGAACCCACGAAATTGTAGCGATCCTGTCCTGAGGCAGTGTACAAGTGGCCGCCGTTGCGGATGGCCAAGCGGTTGCCGGCACCACCGTCGCCCATCCAAAAGCTGTAGGGGTTGCTCCAGATTGAACCGACACCGCTGATCGTTACGGTGTTGCCGGTGCTACTGGAGTTGTAGCCAATGTCGCCGTAGACGTCGATCACCCGGCCGCCATTGCTGATCACCAGACTGTTGCCGGCCCCCGCGTACCCCAAGAAGAGAGCGGCGCCGTTGCTCCAGACCGAGCCAGCGCCGGCGACCAACACGCTGTTGTTACTACTGCTCAGGCTCCCACCCATGTAGCCGTAGTCGTTGAGTACACGACCACTGTTGCTGATCACCAGGCTGTTGCCCGCGCCAGAGGAACCAACGTACAAGTCACTGGCGTTGCTCCACACCGAGTTGCTGCCGCTGACCAGCACGCTGTTGTTGCGACTGGCGATTTCGTAGCCCAGGTATCCGATTCTATTCGACAACATGCCGCCGTTTCGAATCAACAACGCATCGGCCAAAGTGTTGGAACCGACGATGTAATCGCCCGTCCAGTTGCTGGTCACGCCGCTAATAACGTTCGTCTGGTAGTTGGCGGTGTATTGCGCGTCGGAAGGTCGGGAACTGAGAATGATCCCCGTGGCAAATCCGAAGATCAGACAGGCACGCTTCATCGGCCGCGAACCAACTTTCTCCTGCCTCAGGGGTGAAACTCATGCAGATGATAGCCGGGTTGAGGTTCCGATTCAAGACAAATAGCCGCTGGATTGGCTTTCCGCGGCTCACGCCGCAGCTACAACACTCCATGACTCCAGCACTCCATCCAGATCACTTGCAGCAACCGAGCGGCTATCCACAATCACTGCGAAGATTTGGAGGCCGACAGAGTCTGGAGAAGCTTCTCCGCGTCCGCCTTCCACTGCCCACTCTCGAATTGTTCGTCGGGCCACGCGGGAGCGTCGAGAACCTTGGCGAGCGCGGCCCGGGCCTCGTCCGGGCGCCGGTTGTCGCGTAGCGCCTCGGCCAGGTAAAGGTAATTCTCAGGGTAATCGGGGAACAATTCGACGGCCCGCTGCAGCAGCCTCAATCCTTTGCGCGGACTGCCAATGCTGGTCGGCGGCCCCGGCGACCGCAACAGCAAAACGCCCAGGACGCGCAGCGGCCCGGCGAAATCGTACCGCTCATCGAGTTCGATCGCCCGCCGCAACGCCGGTTCCATCTCGCCCACCGCTTTCAAGCCGTACAACCGGTCCGCGTCGGCGAGCAGGCCGACGTCGATCGCGTAATAGTAATGGCCCTCGACGCCCTCGGGTTTCAGCGCGCGCGCCCGGCGCGCCGCGACAACGCCGCTCTTGGCGACCTCGCGTCGCACGTTCACGTTGGTCTCGTTCTCGGCCACGAATGCCAGCGCCTGTGCGGCCTCGCATTGTGCGTCGTAGTCGTCCGGCAACGTTTGCGCGGCTCGCTCCAGCAGGCGGGCCGCGTCGGCCACGCGCGCCGGGTCGCGCGGCTGCTGAGCCCACAACGCCAGACCTTCGCGGCGCGCCTGGGCCGCCTCGTCCGCGGTGAGCGCCACCGGGGGATTCGGTCCAACGCGCACACCGCGAACGGACTTGCAGCCGCAGGTCGCGATCAGAAATGCGCCAAGCAGAATCGTCGTGCGGCTATTTGCCATAGAACAATTTCTCGGTCCTGGTGAGCTTGTCCCGATCTAGATCAACAAACGACTCGACGCGTATGCTCTGGAGAATCTTCTGCCCGTCCTCGCTGCGGCTCATTCCCTTCAGCACCGTCTTCAGCTTGTCGGCGTCCAGCGCGCCACTCTTCGACCCAAACAGCACGACCAGATCGCGCGGCAACTCGTCCGAAGTGAACAGGACCTTGAGCTTCGGTCCGAATTCCTCGTCCTTCTCAAACAGTTTCCAGGCGGCTGCTTCCATCAACACGGCATCGGCCGCGTTTTTCGCCGTCCCCTGCGCGACGTTGTCCCGATGAGGCCCCGCGTCCTCGGTCAGGTCGAAGATTGCGCCTTCCACGTCGTCGATCTGTCGGAGACGGATTTCCTCGCCGAGTTTGCCCTGCAACACCACACTGGTGACATATCGCTGTTCGCCGGCCAGGGGCGTCGCAACCGTTTTGCCCTGCCACTTGGCAAGGTCGCCACTGGCGTCCTTGCGCGCCACCAGCACGTACCGCTCCTCCAGCACCCCGGTCCGCCTCGTCTCCAGCACCGGCTCCATCCCCAGCGCCGTGGCGTACTGCAAATAGAACCCCGGCGTGACGATGCCGACGCGCGGCTTGTCGGCACCACAGAACTCGGCGGCCTTGACAGGGTCGTTCATCACGCGCGGCTCCAGTTTCACACCGGTCCTGTCACCGACGTACGCGGTCAGCAGACCGACGGTCGGGCCCGCGACCTCTTGCGTCGCGAACTTCTCGCCCGATTTCAGAAACAGAAATGTGGCGGCCAGAATTGCGTACACTACGAGTACCTCCCCCAGTTCTTCGCGACGATCCACAGTTTCTCGGCCGTCGACAGCCGGATCCGTCCATCGAACACCGCGAAGTTTCGGGCTTCAATCTTGTCGAGAATTCCCCCGTAAATGCCGATCATCACCGCCAACGTGCCCCGGCTGTCGGCATCGATCAGCCGCAGCAACGGCCGCGCCTTGTCGTAGAACTCCCGGGCGCGCGCCGCCTCAAACCTCATCAATTCCACAAACCGCGAATGGAATTCGCTCCCACCGGGCACCGTGGCGCCAGCCTTCATGATGTCGCTCTCGGAGACGCCAAATCTTCTCAGATCTTCCAAGGGCAGGTAGACCCGCCCCATGTCGGCATCCTCTTTCACGTCCCGGAGGATGTTCGTGAGTTGAAACGCGACGCCACAGGCCACCGCCGGCTCTTTCGCCGTCTCGTCGCGGTACCCGAAGACCGGCAGCACGATCAGACCCACCACCGACGCGACGTGATAACAGTATTTGTACAATTCGTCGAACGTCTCGTAGCGCGTCCGCGTCTGGTCCATTTCCGTTCCGTCCAGCAACTCGCAGAAATGGCGGTGCGGAATGCGATACCGCTGCACCGTGTCCGCCAGTGCCGGCAGGATCCCGAATCCCGCTGGCACAGGCGTCCCGGGCGGCGATTCCTGGCCGTTCAACGCGGCGTCCACTTGCGCGCGCCATTGCCGGAGCCCGTCGAGAGCCACGGCCGGATTGGCGGCGCCGTCGGCAATATCGTCGCTGCGGCGCATGAACGCGTAGATCGTGCACATGGCCCGGCGTTTCTCACGCGGCATCACCAGAAACGAATAGTAAAAGTTTTTCGCCGTCCGCCGCGCAACCTGACAGCACAGGCCGTAGGATTCCTCCAACCCAACGCTCATCGCCGCCGATTATGCCGGGCGGTTGCGGCCGAGGCAAGATTGCTCTGCCCCCGAAAAGCCTTCCGCAGCCGCTGCGGCCTTCCCGACTGCGATCAGAACCGCCAGGTCACTGCGGCATGAACGCGGTAATCGGGAACGAGTTGATCCCCGGTGCTGTGAATGCTCACGGGGAGATCACCGCCCACTTGCGCGCTCAGTTTGCTGGACCACGTGACGTTGATCTGCGGGCCGACGTATACAATCGTTTCCGCCGTATCGTCGGTCGACACGCCGTGTATGGTATCCTGGCCTTTGGTCTCACCGGACACGATGCCCTGCGCCGCAACTGTGTATTTGTGCCCGAGCACGAGGTAAACGCCCGGTCCGCCGCTCCAGGTCAGATCGTTGGCGAACTGATAGTCAAACCGACCCTCGGACCGGATCGCGTATTGCATGTTCGCCGTCAGAAACAACCGTTCCCACCTCGCGAACACGCCGGTCCCGACGAGGCCATCGTACGATCCCGATCCCAACGTCAGATCGTGCCCGCCGATGCCGGTCGCAAAATCCGGTTTGTTCGGGTCGAGGCGCTCCGAGGCGCCCGTCGGGAATTTGATCCCTCCCAACGCGGTCCAGTTGAACGTGAGTTTTTCCTCGAGCTTCTGGTAGAGGAGGACATTGCCAATCAACGATGCGTCACCGATGCCGCCCTCGGCGTGGTCGCCGCCCGTGTCGGACCCGTACGCGCGGTAAATCACCGGCAGGTTGAGCTGCACGCCGAATCGATTGTTCACGTTGTAGCCGGCGAACACTTGCGAGACGAGGCTGTCAATGTATTCGCCGTCGTTCCGAACCGTATGGCCGTTCGACTGCAGCGTGTTGAAGTACGTGAACTGCTCCGCGACGCCGCCATACACTCCCGATCCGCCCTTTCCTTGCGCCTCCGTCGCGGCATAAACCGCGCACAAATCGCAGGCCATGGCCCGGCCCGCGCACAACACACTTAAAAGGAACACCGCACTTCTGATTTTCATCATCAGATTTCTCCCCGTTACATTCGTCGCCGCAGCACTCCGGCCGGGCGCCGACTGCGGCCGCGTTTCACGACGTGGACTGTGCCCGGCAGAAACGCGGCGACAAGTTGGTTTGTGGTTTACGTTGGTCAGCCAACGAGGAGCTTCGGGGGAGGATCGGGAGGTTCGGAATCGCGTGGCGCCGGGAACGCCGGTGCGGCCGCCAAGACAAGACCCCTCGGGTCTTGCGTTGCCGGGCCCACGACCAAGGGAAGAACAACCTGGAACTTAACCACGATGGGCATATCGCCCTGCGGCTGGTGGCCCACACAACCGGCATGGAAACCATACCCGGCGGACGCCTTCCTGGCTGCGCAGCAGCATTTGCCAGCCCGCCGCGCTTCCGGCGAACAGCAACAGTGGTGCACGGCGCAGCTCTCGCCGGCGGCCGGGGCCTGCTCCCCTGCGGCACGCGCGACCGGCAGGTCCGCTTGCACGATCAGAAACGATGCAAGCAGCAGAGAAATCATCACCTCTTTGAAACAACTCGTATTCACGGCCACCAGTCCTGCGAACCGTTACTTTGATACCCGAGAACCCGTGAATGGTTCAATATGAATCGTCACGTCGAGCACACGCGGGACCTCGGCGCGGATCGCGTCCTTCACCGTGTGCGCCAGTTCGTGCGCCACCGCTACCGATAATCCGCCGTCCACCTCGACGTGCATGTCGAGCAGAAATCCGTATCCCATCTTGCGAGCAAGGCACTTCTCCACGCCTTTCACGCCGTCCACCCGCAACGCCACCGCCCGCGCCAGACCAGCAATGTCTTCCTTCGGCGCTGCGTCCATCAACTCGTCGAGCGCGGGCCGCAGCAAACGGACTCCGTTGAAACCGATGATGAACGCCGCGAAGATCGCCGCCCAACCGTCCGCCGACTTGTAGGCGTCGCCGCCAACCAGGGCCACGCTGATGCCCAACGCGGCCGCCGCGGACGTGATCGCATCGCTGCGATGATGCCAGGCATCGGTCCGCACCGCACCGCTCTGGATCTCCTCGGCGACGCGGCCGACAAACCGAAACAGCGTTTCCTTCACGAGCACCACGCCGAGCAACACATACAGCGTGAACGGCGCCGGCCCGTAATGCGGCGTGCGAATCTCCCGGACCGCTTGCCCGAAAATCACCAGCGCCGCGCCCACCAGCATCGCCGACACGGTCGCCGCGGCAATCGCCTCCGCCTTTCCATGGCCGTACGGGTGTTCTTCATCGGCCGGACGCTCGGCAATCACGACGCCGCGCCACACGATGATCGAACTGACGGTGTCCGCCATCGATTCGACGGCGTCGGCGATCAACGCGTAGGAATTCCCGAAGATTCCCGCGAGCAGCTTGACCAGCGCGAGCGCGACGTTGGTGGACAATCCCACCACCGTGGCGCGCACGCTCCGTTGGAGACGGTCGTGGTTCATCATTGTTGTAGCCGCGGCCGGTGACCGCGGCCGCGCTCACCGAGCGCGGCTACAGCCGGCGGCCAGCAGCGTCATGATCGCCTTCTGCGCGTGCAGTCGGTTCTCGGCCTGGTCGAAAATCGTCCGCTGGTGCGCCTCAAACACGTCGGCCGAGATCTCCTTGCCGACGTAGGCCGGCAGACAATGCATCACGATGGCGCCGGATTTCGCCTGCTTCAAGACCGACGCGTTTAGCTGGTAGGGCGCCAGTGTCTTCAGCCGGTCGGCGGCTTCCGCCTCCTTGCCCATCGAAACCCACACGTCGGTGTAGAGCACGTCCGCGTCCTTGGCCGCCGCCGCCACGTCCTCCGTCAGTTGGATGTTCCCCCCGGCGCGCTTCACCCAGTCGGCCCGGGGCTGGAATTGTTTCGGCGCGGCCACCCAGAGTTCCATGCCCGTCTTGGCGGCGCCGAACAACCACGAGTTGCAGACATTGCAGGCACCGTCGCCGAAGAAGACCACTTTCTTGCCCGGGAGCGAGCCGAGTTTCTCCACAACGGTGAAGAGATCCGCCAAAATCTGGCACGGATGTTCATCATCGGTCAGGGCGTTGATGACGGGAATCGTGCCGGCCTCGGCGAACTTCTCGACGTCGCGCTGGGCGTACGTGCGGATGACAACGCCGTGGACGTACCGCGACAGGGTGCGCGCCGTGTCGGCGACGGTTTCGCCGCGGCCCATCTGGATGTCGTTCGTCGAAAGATACAGCGACGAACCGCCGAGCTCGCGAATGCCAACCTCAAAACTGACCCGGGTCCGGGTGCTGGCCTTGTTGAAGATCAGCGTCCAGGTTTGGTCCTGCAACGGTTGCGGCTGCTTCGCTTTTCCGCGGCCGGCCTTGAACTCCTTCGCGAGCGCGAGGACCTGGTCGATCTCGCGGCGGCTGAGTTGCTCGATTGTGAGTAGATGTTTCATCGTGTTCTTTCCCGCCGTGCGAACCGCGCGTCACAAATGCCGGCCGCTGATCCCACTCCGCCGGAACTTCCCGTCTTCCACCTGCTCCAGCCAGTGGTTGAGCCGGGCCGCAATCTGCTCGGGCGTCTCCTGCATCAAGGCCCACCGAACCGTGACGGTGATGCCTTCGTCGTTGACGTCTTCAACAAAAATGCTGTTGGGCTCCATGTACTGGTTCCACGCCATCAGGAACTTTTCCGTCGGCTTCTGCTCCCACTCGAACCGCAAGCGTTTCTCCTGGGCCGACGCCACGGGCAACACCCGTTCGACGTCCACCGTCTCCACACATTTGCCGACCTTGCCATCCATGCTAAGTACTTCCGCCCTCAGTCAACGCCCGTCCCAACTTCTCCATCGCCTCGTCCACTTCCGCGCGGGTGATGTTGAGCGGGGGCAGGAACCGGACGACGTTGGTGCCCGCCGCGATGCCGATGAGCCCGTGCTCGGCGAGCTTGAGCACCGCCGGCCGCGCTTCCAGCGTCAGCTCGATCCCGATCATCAATCCGAGGCCGCGCACGTCGCGGATGGCCGGACATTTTGCCGCCAACCCGCGCAGCTTGCCAATGAAATACTCGCCCACCTCGCGGGCGTTGCGCCGCAATCCATCCCGCTCCAGTGTCTCCAACACGGCCAGCGCGACCGAGCAGGCCAGCGGCGTGCCGCCAAACGTCGTGCCGTGCGACCCCGGACCGAGCACATCGGCGTAGGGACCGCGCACCCAGATCGCCGCAATTGGAAACCCGCCGCCCAACCCTTTTGCCCAAGAAATCGCATCGGGCTGCACGTCGGACGCAATCGCGCGAAAACCGCAGAACTCGCCCGTGCGCCCCATTCCACACTGCACCTCATCGAACATCAGCAGCAGCTTTCGTTCATCGCAAAGCCGGCGCAGCCCACGCAAAAACTCTGCCGTCGCCAGCCGGACTCCACTCTCCCCTTGAATCGCTTCCGTCAGAATCGCCACCGTTTTCGGCCCGACCGCCTTGGCGACCGCGTCGAGATCGTTGAACGGCACGTGACGGAACCCGTCCACGGGCGGTTCGAACCCATGTTTCACTTTTTCCTGACCGGTGGCGCTGATGCCTGCCAGGGTGCGCCCGTGGAAACTGTTCTCGAACGTCAGGATTTCGTACCGGCCACCTTGGGAGGGCGAGGCTCCTGCCGAGCCGCCGGCCCGTGGCACGCCATCCGCCTTCGCCGAGGCTTCGGCGGGCAAGCCTTCGTTCCCGAACTTGCGCGCCAATTTGAACAGCGCTTCGTTCGCTTCGCCACCGCTGTTGCAAAAAAAACATTTACCCGCCGTGGCGGGTTTGCCATCGATGCCGCCTGTGGTGAGCGAAGTCGAACCAACCAACTCGACCAACCGCTTCGCCAGCACGCCCTGCGGCTCCGTGTAATACAGGTTCGAGCAATGCACGAGAATGTCGGCTTGTTTCGCGAGGATTCCCGCCAAGGCCGCGTGACCCAACAGGTTCACCGCGATGCCGCCGCCAAAATCGAGATACTCCCTGCCGTCGGCGTCCCACACCCGGGCGCCTTTGCCGCGCACGAACACGTGCGGGTAACGCGCATAGCTCGGCACAACATAGCGATCGTACAACGCCAGAATCTCGGAACGGTTCATTTCGCAGCCATCATGCGAACAGCCGCGCGACGTTGCAAGGATTTTGCCAAGCCAGCCCGTTCACTTTGAGTACTGGTGCTCCGTCAACGTTCATCAGAAGCGTGCGGGGAGGGCGAAGTTTACCCGCCTCTGGCGGCGCCACAGGCGACCAAGGCTCCTGCTGAGCCGCGGCGTTGACGGAGAAAACGGTCGGCTCGCCGGGAGGCTCGCCCTCCCAATC
>DATJBF010000038.1:0-12064 GCA_035515475.1 Verrucomicrobiia bacterium | reverse complement strand
CTTTGTGCCTGTGTGCAGTTGAATCGGAGCGGCCACCGTTTGGTGAGCGACCCCGCCAAGGGCTGAGGATGAGTTTCGCATAATCAAACCCATCCAAACTCATCCGGTGGCCTTTTGCCTACTGCATAATTCCGGCTAAGACCCTTCGCTTCGCTCAGGGTGACAACCTTTGAGTTTTCCGAGCGGGTTTTACTCAAACTTGCGTTACCCGAGGCCACCTCGTATCATCGGTTCCCATGCTCGACATCAAGCTCATTCGCGACAAACCGGATTTTGTGCGCCAACGTCTCGCCACGCGGGGACGGGGCGATGAAGCACGCATTTCCGAAATCGCCGCATTGGACAAGGAAAGGCGCGATTTGGAGACCGAGGGAAGTGTTCTTCGATATGCATTGAAGGCGGGCAGCAAGGATATCGCGAACAAGAAGCGATTCGGCGAAGATGTGACTGATCTGATGGCCAAGATGAAGCAAGCAGGCGAGGAAATCGCGCGAGTGGAAAGGCAGATGGTCGGAGTTGACCAAGAGCTTCGCGACCTGCTCCTCGTCATCCCCAACCTGCCGCACGAGAGCGTGCCGGTGGGCAAGGATTCAGCCGACAATTCTGAGGTGCGGCGTTGGGGCGAGCCGCCCAGGTTTGCCTTCCCGCCGAAGCCGCATTGGGAGATCGGAGAGAAACTCGGCATTTTGGATTTTCCGCGAGCGACGAAGATTTCCGGCAGCGGTTTTATCCTCTACAAGGGAGCGGGGGCGCGGTTGGAGCGGGCGTTAATCAACTTCCTGCTCGATTTGCATACCCGGGAACACGGGTACACGGAGGTGTTCCCTCCATTTCTTATCAGCCGCGACGCAATGATTGGCACCGGACAGTTGCCGAAGTTTGAGGAAGATATGTACCGGCTGCGGGATGAAGAGATGTATCTGACGCCGACCGCCGAGGTGCCCGTGGCCAACATTCATCGGGAAGAAATCCTGCGGGAGGATCAACTGCCGATTTGCTACTGCGCGTACACGCCGTGTTTCCGTCGGGAAGCAGGCGCGGCGGGCAAGGAAACGCGCGGGATGATCCGTGTCCACCAATTCGACAAGGTCGAACTGATCAAGTTCACGAAGCCCGAGACGAGCTACGATGAACTTGAGAAGCTGGTGGCCAACGCCGAGCGCGTGTTGCAATTGCTGGGTTTACATTACCGCGTGGTGCTGCTGTGCACGGGCGACATGGGATTTGCCAGCGCGAAGACCTACGACATCGAAGTGTGGGCGCCGGGCCAGAACGCCTACCTCGAAGTGTCGAGTTGCTCCAACTGCGAGGATTTCCAGGCGCGCCGGGCGAACGTCCGGTTCAAGGGCGCGGACGGCAAAAACCGGTTCGTCCACATTTTGAACGGGAGCGGCACGGCCCTGGCGCGGCTTTACGTGGCGTTGTTGGAGACGTATCAACAGGCTGACGGCAGTGTGAAAATTCCCGAGCCGCTCTTACCTTATATGAGCGGTCTCGCAGAGATACGTTCGGTCTAATTTGTCATTCTGAGCGAAGCGAAGAATCTCTCTTTGCAGTTTGTGAGACCCTTCGCCCGCCCCAAAAGCTTTCGGGGCAAGTTCAGGGTGACAACAGTGGATGCCATGCTCGCAAAAATTCAACCGGTTTTGGCCAACCTGCTCGCGCCCGGCGAGCCTCTTCTCGCCGGCGTTTCGGGTGGGCCGGATTCTGTCACGTTGCTGGACGTACTCGTTCAATCGGGGTGGCGTCCGCATGTGTGCCATCTCAATCACAAGCTCCGCGGGGCCGACAGCGATGCCGATGCCGAGTTCGTGCGCGACCTGGCCGGCCGGTACGATTTGCCATGCACGGTTGAAGCGCGCGCCGTCGACCGCGACGAAGACGCCGCTCGGCGGGCGCGGTTTGATTTTTTCACGGACGTGGCGCTTCGGACGGGGATCAAGAAGCTGGCGCTGGCCCACACGGCGGACGATCAGGTCGAGACGTTCCTGTTTCGGCTCCTGCGGGGTGCCGGGGTGCCGGGGCTGGTGGGTATCTGGCCGGAGCGGCAGATGGGACCGCTCCGCGTGATTCGGCCGCTGCTGCGGGTTCGCCGGACCGAGGTGCTGGCGTACCTGCGCGAACGCGGGCTGCCGTATCGCGAGGACGCGAGCAATGCCGACACGCGGTTCACGCGCAACCGGATCCGGCATGAGCTATTGCCGTTGTTGGAGCGCGAGTACAACCCGGCGATTCGCGACGTGCTGCTGAACACCGCCGAAATCCTGCGCGACGAGGATTTCTATCTGTTGCACCACGTCGCGCAGCGGTTCTACATGGCAGTTTGCCAGAACGACACCGTGAACGTGAAAGCATTGGCCAACTGCCCGACGGCCGTGCAACGGCGGCTGTTGCGGTTCTGGCTGGGCGCGGAGGATGAACATGGTCCACGCTACTCGTTCGAGCAGATCGAAGCCGTGCGCCAGTTGGCGCTGGGCGAGCCGCCCAGCGCGCAACTCGATCTACCCGGAGGCCTCCGCGTCTGCCGCGAGTACGACACGTTGAAGAAGGCGCCGCGGGAAGAACCGGAGCCGGTGACGGGGAAATGGCCGGTGAAAGTGGAAGGGGAGACACTAATTCGAGAGCTGCGTGTTTGCTTTATTTGTCACCCCGAGCTTGTCGAGGGGCCTCTGTCGTTACGTGGAGAGAATCCTCGCTCCGCTCGGAATGACAGCAAATGCGAGGAATCGTTCGACGCCGACGGGCTGGGCGCAGCGCCGTTCGTCCGGACCTGGCAGGAGGGCGACCGCTTTCAGCCGCTGGGCATGGATGGTGAAAAAAAGTTGCAGGATTTCTTCGTCGACGAGAAGGTGCCCCGACGGATTCGGGGTCGAGTCCCGCTGTTGTGCGCGGCGGACGGACGTATTGCGTGGGTGGTGGGTCACCGGATCGCCGAGCCGTTCAAGGTGGGCGAGCGGACGCGTCGCATCTTACGGGTTCATGCAGCGACGGTCCAAGGTTGACCCGGAAGCGGGCGCATCTGAACGCTGTCACCAACGGATGGCAGTCTCTGTAGCCGCGAGCCTGCTCGCGGCCTTCCGGATTATGGCTGAGAACGGGCTACCGCGAGCGGGCTCGCGGCGACAATCCGGTGGCAGAGTAAAGACGCAACGCCGGAAGCGTTAGGGGTTGACAAGACTCGGGGCGAGGGGTTGTAATCCAGCGCTTTCATGGATTCCAAGGCTACAGGCACGCCGCAGCGCGTGCGGGTCGAACTGGGCGACCGCAGCTACGACATCGTGATCGGGGAAGGTCTGCTGTCGCAGATCGCCGAATTCCTGCGGCCACTCAATCTCGGCAAGCGCGGGGTGATCATTACGGACACGAATGTTGCCCAGCATTACGCCGAGCCGGTGCATGAGGCGCTGAAAGCCGGGGGGTTCACCACGAAGGTTCTCGACGTGCCTGCGGGCGAGGCTTCCAAGTCGTTGCGACAGGCGAATCGACTTTTCGGGAAGCTGCCGTTGCTGGGGTTGGATCGGCAGTCGTTCGTCATCGCGTTGGGCGGTGGCGTGGTCGGGGACCTGGCGGGGTTCGTGGCGGCGACGTACTTGCGTGGGCTGCCGTTCGTGCAGGTGCCGACGACGTTGCTGGCGCAAATGGACAGTTCGGTCGGCGGCAAGGTGGGCGTCAACCTGCCGCAAGGCAAGAACCTCGTCGGCGCGTTCTATCAGCCGCGCTTGGTGTTGGCGGACACGGAGACGCTGAAGACGCTGCCAGACCGCGAGCTGTCCGCGGGATTTGCGGAGGTCATCAAGCACGGAGCGATTTACGACGCCGAATTCTTTGCGTGGTTGGAGCGCGAGCATGGCCGGGTATTGCGGCGGGAGCGCGATGCCGTGATCCACGCCGTGCGGCGGTGCTGCGAAATCAAGGCGGAGATCGTCAGTAAGGACGAACGCGAGTCCGGGCTGCGCACGATTTTGAATTTTGGCCACACGATCGGCCACGCCATGGAGGCGCTGACGGATTACATCGGGTTGTTGCACGGCGAAGCGATTTCGATGGGGATGTGCTGCGCCGCCCATCTGTCGGTCAAGCGCGTGGGATTCGACAAGGCGGAGGCGGAGCGGCTGAGAACGTTGCTGGCTGCCAGCGGACTGCCGACGCGGCTCCAGGAGAGTTTCAAGCTTGAAGAACTCATGTCGGCGATGCGGCTGGACAAGAAGGCGCGCAACGGCAAGCTCCGGTTCGTGTTGTTGAAGCGGTTGGGGGAGACGGTGGTCACCAATGCCGTGACCGATGCGGACATCGAGGAGACCTTGAATGTCTGCTGTTGACGAGAGCATCGTCCGCGAGTATTTCGAGTCGCACGGGTTTCTGGTGTGCCAGCGCCGCAAATACATCGTGCAGGCGCGGCGGAAGACCGGTGACGAGGAGATCGACCTGGTAGTGCTCAATCCACGGGCGACGCCGGGCGAAAGCCCGTTCGAGTTCGAGATCACGTCGACGGAGTTGAGGCACGTGGCGCGCGCGGTCGTGGCAGTGAAGGGCTGGCACACGGAAGTGTTTGCGCCGGGGGTGCTGGCGCATCAGCCGAAGATTTTTGCGTTTGTGGAGAAGCGGGCGCTGGAGGACGCGCAACAATTGGTCGGCGGCGAGAGTCTCACGAAGATTCTCGTGGTTCCCGGATTGCCGCGCGACGCGAAGCTCCGTGCCCGCAGCGTCGAATTGCTCCGGGCGAAGGGCGTGGATGGCGTCATTTCGTTCCGGGCGATCCTGCGGGAACTGACCGCCAAGGTGGCGACGAACCGCAATTATCAGAAGTCCGATCTCCTCCAGATCTTGCGGCTGTTGAAGAACTACGACCTGCTGAAGGAGTCGCAGCTGGAATTGAAACTTCGTCCGAAGGGTAGAAAGAAAGCGGCGTAATGGAGTGGCGGAGTGAGGGGGTGATGCAACAAACGAGACGCTGCGTCCGTCCCAGTCCCCCGGTACTCCAACGCGCCAATTCCGCATTTCCAGCATGACCTGTCGCGAAGCCTATATCGCACTGAACATGATCGACGGCGTGGGACCGATTCGCGTCCGGGCGTTGCGGGAGCGGTTCGGATCGCCGGAGGCGATTCTATCGGCCCCGGGGGATGAACTGATGGAGGTGGACGGCGTGGGGGAGGAAGTGGCCCGCGGCCTGGCGAGTTGGCGTGACGGCATCGATCTGGATGCGGAACTGTTGCGGATTGAAAAGTCGGGCGTGCGCGTGGTGACCTGGGACGATGCGGAGTACCCGAACAACCTGCGGGAGATTTACGATCCGCCCCTCGTGTTGTACGTCCACGGGGCGTTGCGCCCGGACGAGCGCATGGCGATCGCGATCGTCGGATCGCGGCGGACGACGTTGTATGGCCAAGAGATGTCGCGCAAGCTGGCGTTTCAGTTGGCCCGCGTGGGCGTGACGGTGGTGAGTGGACTGGCGCGTGGAATCGATACGGAAGCGCATCGGGGCGCGTTGCAGGCGAAGGGACGCACGGTGGCGGTAATCGGTTGCGGCATCGACACGGTGTATCCGCCGGAGAACAGGAAGCTGGCCGATCAGATCGTGGAAAAAGGCGGGGCGGTGGTGACGGAGTTCCCGTTCGGGGTGAAGCCCGACAAACAGAATTTCCCGATGCGCAATCGGATCATCAGCGGCTGGTCGCTGGGTGTGGTGGTGGTCGAGGCGAACCTGAAGAGCGGCGCGTTGATTACGGCCAGCCAGGCGGCGGAGCAGGGGAGGCAAGTGTTTGCGGTTCCGGGGAGGGCCGATTCGGTTTCGTCCCGGGGCACGAACAAGCTGATCAAGGACGGCGCCAAGTTGACGGAGGACGTGGACGACGTCTTGAGTGAGTTTGAATACCTGCTGCCTCGCAAGGCAGAGGAAACAAGGGACGGAGCGGCGGAGGTTGGGGGTATCAAACCTGCTCTCCAGTTGACCGATGTGGAGGCGAAAGTGATGGCGCACATCGGCCACGAAGAGGTGGCGATCGACGACATTATTCGCGCCAGCGGTTTGACAAGCGCGGCGGTTTCGGCCACGTTGCTGGCGCTGGAGATGAAACGAGTCGTGAAACAACTGCCCGGCAAACAGTACGTACGCAACACAGCGTTCAGACAATAAGCAGAACGAGCATGGCGAAGAAACTGGTCATCGTTGAGTCGCCCGCGAAGGCGAAGACGATCAACAAGTATTTGGGATCGGACTTCAGCGTGAAGGCGTCCATGGGTCACGTGCGGGACCTGCCGGAACGCAAGTTTGGCGTCGAGATCGAGAAGGATTTCAAGCCGACGTATCAGGTTCCGGCCAAGCGCAAGTCGCTCATCGAGGAGTTGCAGAAGAGCGCCGCGAATGCCGAGCAGGTGTACCTGGCGACCGACCCCGACCGCGAAGGCGAGGCCATTGCGTGGCATTTGCAGGAGATCTTGGAGGGTAGGAAGAACGGCCCTGAGTTCTATCGCGTGCAGTTCAACGAGATCACCCGCAACGCCGTGCGGTCCGCCTTCGACCATCCCGGCCACGTCGACATGCAGTTGGTGGACTCGCAGCAGGCGCGGCGCATCCTGGACCGGATCGTGGGGTACAAGATTTCACCGCTGCTCAACAAGCGGGTGGCGCGTGGTCTGAGCGCGGGCCGGGTCCAATCCGTTGCCGTCCGGCTGGTGGTGGAGCGCGAGCGCGAGATTCGTGCCTTCCAGCGACAGGAGTACTGGTCGGTCGAGGCCGAACTGCACAAGCTGGTCGCACCGAAAGACCATTTCCTGGCGAAGCTCGTCCAGGTTGGCGACAAGAAGGTCAGGGCGCCCAACGGGAGCGCGAAGGACGACGTCATCATCATTGGCAGCCAGGCCCAGGCGGACGCGCTCTTGGCCGACCTTCGGCAGTCGGAATACAAGGTCGTCAAGATCGATATCAAGCCGAAGAAACGCAGCGCCCCGCCACCGTTCACCACCAGCACGCTGCAACAGTCCGCCTCGAAGGCCCTCGGCATGGGCACGTCGAAGACCATGCTGGTCGCGCAGCAACTGTACGAAGGCGTCGAAGTCGGCGAGGAAGGCGCGGTCGGGTTGATCACCTACATGCGGACCGACTCGTTCAACGTGTCGAAGGAAGCGCAGGCGGAGGCGCTGGCCTACATCCGGGAGAACATCGGCCACGACTATGCGCCCGAAACGCCGAATTTCTACCGATCGAAGAAAGACGCCCAGGGCGCACACGAGGCGATTCGCCCGACGTCGGTGCGGCGCACGCCGGAGAGCATCCGCACCTACCTCGATCACGATCAGTTCCGTCTCTATAAACTGGTTTGGGAGCGATTCGTCGCCAGCCAGATGACACCCGCGGAGATGAAGGTCACGAGCGTTGATATCGATGCGCGCCACGTGGAAAAGTTCTTCCTGTTCCGCGCCACGGCCACGGAAGTGGTATTCGCTGGTTGGCTGAAGATTTATGGTGTCGAAGAAGAAGCCGAGAAGAAAGCCGAGCAGGAGAAGCCATCGGAAGAAGAGGAGAATAAGAAGCTGCCGCCGTTGAGCGAGAATGAGCGACTGCATCTGGTTAAGCTCCGCCCCGAACAACATTTTACCGAACCGCCGCCGCGTTTCAGCGAGGCGACGTTGGTGAAAGCGTTGGAAGAACTCGGCATCGGGCGGCCGAGCACGTATGCGCCGACGATTGCGACCATCCAAAGACGCCGCTACGTGCACAAGGAGAAGGGACGCCTGTCGCCGACGGAGCTCGGCGAGATTACGAGCGATATCCTGATCAAACATTTCCCGAAACTGTTGGATGTCCAGTTCACGGCGCAGATGGAGGAATTGCTCGACGAAATCGAGGAGGGCAAGGTCGAGTGGCACCAGATGCTTGGGGAATTCTACAAAGATTTCGAGCCGACGCTGAAAGCCGCCACCGAGAACATGGAGGACGTGCGGCCGAAGCCGATTCCGACGGACCTCAAGTGTGAACTGTGCGGCGAGATGATGGTGATTCGAGCGGGCAAGAACGGGGAGTTTCTGGCCTGCTCAACCTACCCCAAATGCAAGAACACGAAGAATTTCAAACGCGCGGAGGACGGAACCATTCAGCCGGTGGAACAGGAAAACACGGGCATCAAGTGTGAAAAATGCGGTTCGCCGATGATCATCAAGGCGGGCAAACGTGGCGAGTTCCTCGCCTGCTCGGCGTATCCGAAATGCCGCAACGCAAAGTCGTTCAAACGCGACGAGCAGGGAAAGATCAGCATCATCGAGAAGGCGCAACCCGTGACCACCGATGTGAAGTGCGAGAAGTGCGGTTCGCCGATGCTGATTCGCAACAGCCGGCGCGGGCCGTTTCTGGCGTGCTCGGCGTATCCGAAATGCCGCAACGCAAAACCGTTGCCCGAAGAATTAAAACACAAGGCGCCGCCACCTCCACCCCGGGAAGAGCCCGTGATGACCGATGAGAAATGCGAGAAGTGCGGTTCGCCGATGGTCAGACGCCGTGGCCGGTTCGGTGAATTCCTCGGTTGCTCGGCTTATCCGAAGTGCAAGAACATCAAAAAACTGGCGCCGGCGGCCGTGTAACGGATCCGCTGGCCGAGAAGTTTCTCGATTATCTTCGCGCCGAGCGCAACGCGTCGCCCCTGACGATTCGCAACTACGCGGCCGACATCACAGCCTTCAGCGTCTGGTTCACGCAAAAGCACAAGCTGCAATGCGACTGGACGGGCATCGATCTGTTTCATGTCCGTGGCTACCTCGTTCACCTGACCGAGCGGCATTTCGATCGGGCCACGATCCATCTCAAAATGTCCGCGCTCCGGAGTTTCTACAAGTGGATCGTGCGTCTCGGGCACATGAAACAGAATCCGCTCGTCGGTCTGACACTTCCGAAGAAAGCGCGCCGGCTGCCCAAGTTTCTAACGGTCCAGCAGATCGAGGCCTTGCTCGAGGCGCCCCTTGAGCGGGGAGGGCGAGCCTCCCGGCGAGCGGAGCGTCACGGAGGCGGCTCGGCAGGAGCCTCGCGCTCCCCATTCCGGATGTGGCGTGATAAAGCGATTCTGGAGACTCTCTACAGCACGGGAATGCGGATTCAGGAGCTGGTCCAACTCAACGATGACGACGTGGACCTGCTCGGCGAAGTTGTCCGCGTCCGCGGCAAGGGGAAGAAGGAGCGGCTGGCGGCGTTGGGCGGCCCGGCCATCGAAACCTTGCAGAAGTATCTGGAGTTGCGCGGACGCAGTTCACGCGGTCCGCTGTACGTGAACCGGTTCGGCGGCCGGATGACGGCGCGCAGCATGCAGCGGATGTTGAAGAAATATTTACTCGCCGCCGGACTCGACCCGTCGCTCACGCCGCACAAACTGCGTCACAGTTTCGCCACCCACATGCTGGATGCCGGGGCCGACCTGCGCAGCGTGCAGGAACTCCTCGGCCACGCCAACCTCTCGACCACCCAGATCTACACCCACGTCACTCCCGAGCGCCTCAAGAAGGTGTACGAGAAAGCCCACCCGCGAGCATGACGCGTTGGAGTATCAAAAGCGCACAGGTTACGCGAAGCGCCGCTGCAAGTATTTCTCCCAGCCACACGGCTATGCCTTGAGCGCAAAATAGAGGACAACATCGCGGGCGATCGTCGCTCCATTGGCCACCTTGATCTCGCGGTCCGGCACGCCGATAGACCGAGCCAGTTGCTGCTTCTTGGGCCCAATCCACTCCTGCCCATTGCGATTCGTCTGATGCTGGTACAAGACGAATACATCTCGGGGTTTCATCGCACTGAAGATGGCGCGCGCTTCTGACTCTAGGACGTGCTCGTAGCCTGGGCCTTTCGTCGGTTCGAGGCCGGTATCGGGGTCAAGAAAGACAACGCACTTGGTGCTTTGAAAACTACTGATGAAGCGAAGTGCGTCCTTCAGGTACGCGTCGCGATCATCGAAAAGACGGCCGAAAACCTTGACTTGGATTTTTGAAGAAATACGGTGAACGTTTTGAAGGTTTCGGAAATGTTTCCGCACCTCGCTGGGGATGCTCACTTCCTGCTGGTCAATCGTGATAGTAGGGTAGTTGCTTGGCAGGCGCCGATAATAGGCCAGTTGCAGGATCAGCGGGGAATCAGTCTGCTCCGCCAAGCGGTAGAGCGCGGACCACTTGACCAAATCGCGATGATCCCCATACCAAATGTCTCGCATGCCCTCTTGATCACGCCCGGTTCAGGTACTTGCCGGTGCGGGTATCGACTTCGATGGAGTCGCCCGCATCGATGAAGAGCGGAACGCCGACTTCGAAGCCGGTCTCGACCTTGGCGGGTTTGGTGACGTTGGTCGCGGTGTCGCCGCGGACGCCAGGCGGGGCTTCAACGACCTTGAGCTTCACTTTCGGCGGCAATTCGAGCTCGGCGGCTTTACCTTCGACTTCCATCAGCGTGCACGGGAGGTTTTCCGTAAGATACTTGGCTGCGTCGCCGACGAATTCTTCGCTGAGCGTGGTGGTTTCGTAGGTCTCAGGGTCCATGAAATGGTAGCCGTTGTGGTCCTTGTAACTGAAGTCGAGCCGGCGCGTGGTCATCGACACGACCTCGATTGATTCGGTCGAGGCGAACCGGACGTTGGACGATTTGCCAGACTTCAGGCTGCGCAGCGTGGCTTGCACGAAGGCGCGCAGGTTGCCCGGCGTGCGGTGTTGCATGTCGAGCACGACGCAGACATCGTTGTTGTACTTGATGGCCATTCCTTTGCGGAGATCGTTGGCTGACGGCATGATGCTTAAACCTCTCTACGTTTTCTTTCTTATTCTGTCATTCTGAGTGCCGCGAAGAATCTCCCGGCGAAGTGGGAGACCCTTCGCCCGCCCCGAAAGCTTTCGGGGCAAGCTCAGGGTGACACGGCTGGTGTCACATAATCTTAAATTTCGGCAGGTCTTGCGAGTCCACGATACCCACGGGACGTTTCCGTTCATCGACGACGACCAAGTCATCGATTTGATGTTGTTCGAAAATCTTCAGGGCTTCCATCGCGAGCGCGTCTTGGCGGATGGTGATCGGCTTCGGGGTCATCACGGATCGGACCGGCGCCTGCAGCACGTGCGGATTGCGTGCGATCTGGCGTCGGAAATCGCCATCGGTGAACACCCCGGCCACGCGGCCCTGCTCGTCGACGACGCTGATCGTGCCCGATTTGGCCTTGGTCATGGCCAACAGCGCATCCTTCACGGAGCGGTAGTCGGCGATGACGGCGTTGCGGTCGCCGGTGCGCATGATGTCTTTGATGTGGACGAGCATCGTGCTGCCGATGGCGCCGGCGGGATGCAGGCGCGCGTAGTCGGACTTCTTGAACCCGCGTGCTGCCAGCACGCCCATCGCCAGGGCGTCGCCCATGGCGAGCATGGCGGTGGTGCTCGAGGTGGGCGCCAGGTTGAACGGGCACGCCTCCTTCTTGACGGTCACCTTAAGAATGACATCGCTGTAGCGGGCGATGCGGGACTTCGGGTGGGCGGTCATGGCGATGATCTTGACGTCCAGGCGCTTCATCGCCGGCAGAATTCGGAGCAGTTCTTCGGTCTCGCCTGAATAACTGAGCGCGAGAACGACGTCGCCATCGGCGATGAGACCGAGGTCCCCGTGCAACGCGTTGGCCGCATCCAGGACGACGCTCGGCGTGCCGGTGCTGGTCAGCGTCGCGGCGACCTTTTGACCGATGTTGCCGGACTTGCCGACGCCGGTGACAATCACCTTGCCCCTGTTGCGCAACGCCTTCACAACCACGTCGACAGCCGCCGAGAAGTTGGCGTCGAGGCCGGCGCGGGTTCGGCGCAAGGCGTCGATCTCGATGTCGAAAACGTTTCGGGCCAGTTTGACGTAACTCATCGGAGCACGGGAGTTCGTAGAATAGTGGATGATGCGGCGTTTGGCAAGGGCGGGGGGATCACTTGTCGCGACTCCATGAGAATGTCCCCTTGCGAACTCTTTAGAAATGTCCCCATTTCGACCTCCACGAGGAGGTCAGATGGGAGCGATTCTGATGAGCTGTAAGGAGCGGCGACGATTGGAACTATTATCCCGAGTACGAGA
>DATJBF010000037.1:0-20330 GCA_035515475.1 Verrucomicrobiia bacterium | reverse complement strand
TCTCGTACTCGGGATAATAGTTCCAATCGTCGCCGCTCCTTACAGCTCATCAGAATCGCTCCCATCTGACCTCCTCGTGGAGGTCGAAATGGGGACATTTCTAAAGAGTTCGCAAGGGGACATTCTCATGGAGTCGCGACACGGCCTCGAGGTGCGCTTGACACGCTTTTCAACGCGCTCTACTCTTTTGCCGATTGGGCCCCACTGCCTCGTGGTGTAATGGTAGCACAACTGACTCTGGATCAGTTTGTCTAGGTTCGAGTCCTAGCGAGGCAGCCAACTTCTAATCGTCCAAGCCCGCGGCCGGCTATTGTCGCGTTCCCGAACTGCGCAGGGGTTGGTTTCCTGGCCGGGGGCATTCGTTCCTTGGGCCTCACGGAGTCCCGGTACTGCCGGATAGCGACAAGTTTAAACCAATCAAATACAGGCCAAGAGGCCGCCATCAACGTAAATGATCTGCCCATTGACGAAGTCCGAGGCCCGGGAGGCGAGGAACACGGCCGCGCCCACGAGTTCCTCCGGCCTGCCCCAACGGCCGGCTGGCGTACGGTCGCAGATCCATCGGTTAAACTCAGGATTCTCCATCAACGGTCTCGTCAATTCCGTCGCGAAATAACCTGGGCCGATGCCGTTGGATTGGATGTTGTATTTCGCCCATTCGGCCGCCAGCGAGCGCGTGAGCATTTTCAATCCGCCCTTGGCAGCGGCGTAGTTGGCGAGGGAGGAGCGGGATACTTCGCTCATCAGCGAACATACGTTGACGATTTTTCCGGCCCCGCGTACGATCATGCACGGACCAACCTGCCGCGTTACCAGGAACGCGCTGGTGAGATTGGTCTCGATCACTTCGCGCCACTGTGCCTCGGTCATATCGGCAACGAGCGCTCGCCGGTGAATGCCGGCGTTGTTCACCAGAATGTCGATGGGGGCGAAATCCTTCTCGATCTGGGCGACGGCCTGCTCGATGGCCTTGGCGTCGGTGACATCGAAAGCCGAGGTTGTTACCCGCAAGCCTTCGCCTTTCAAGGCCTCCGCAGCGACGGAGAGCTTTTTCTGGTCACGACCGTTGAGTACGACCGCTGCGCCAGCCTGGCCCAGACCACGGGCGAGCGCGAGGCCCAAGCCTTGACTGGAACCAGTGATCAAGGCGGTGCGCCCCGTGAGATCGAACAGGGAAATGGTCTCATGCATGGTAGAGGGATTATAGATTACGCCAATTCATTTGGGCGAGTTTTGTGTGACAACACGATGAAGACCCGAGTGCGCTGGCGACGGCTGCGGCGCTTGATACATCAACTGATACATCAACGCGGTGCCTGCAGCTTATCTGTGAACGCGCACACTCTGCATGAACGTCCGCGCCGGCGCTCCTGACGACGCAGCCGGTCTGGGATGATCTACGGCGCGGCCCGCAGTCGCGCCAACCTGTTCTGCGCCTCAGTGAAATCGGGCCTGATCCGCAGGGCTTCCTCATATTGCGCGATGGCTTCTTGGGTCTTGCCGACTCGTTCCAGGGCGTTCCCGAGATTGTTGTGCGCCTCGGCCATGTCGGGCTGGAGCCGTAGCGCCTGCTTGTAATGGGCGATAGCCTCTTGGGGCCTACCGAGTTGCTCCAGGGCAAGCCCGAAGTTGTTGTGTGCCTCCGCGTAATCAGGCCTCAGCTGCAGCGCCCGCTTCCAATGCCCAATCGCCTCTTGGGTCCTGCCCGCCTGCCAGAACGCCGCGCCCAAGTTGTTGTGCGCCTCCGCGTAATCGGGGTCAAGCTGCAGGGCCTGCTGGTAATAAGCAATCGCCTCGCCCGCTTTGCCCGCGCGCCACAAGACCATGCCCAAGCTGTTGTACGCCTCGGCAAAATCGGGCCTGAGCCTGAGCGCTTCTCGCCAATGCTCGACCGCATCTTCGAGTCTCCCTGCCCGCTGCAAGGCAAGCCCCAGATTGTAATGCGCGTCGGCATAATCAGGCCGAATGCGCAGCGCCTGCATGAAGTGGTGGATCGCCTCCGGTCCTCTGCCCAGCCGTGCCAACGCAACTCCCAGATTGTTGTGCGCCTCCGCAAAATCGGGCTGGATCCGCAGCGCTTGCTCATACTGAGCGATCCCTTCCGGCACCTTTCCCGCTTCCTCCAGGGCACTCCCGAGATCGTAATGCAGTTCCGCATCATCAGGAGCGCTCTGCGCGGCTTGGTCGAACTGGACAATCGCCTCCTGGACTCGTCCGGCCCGCTGCAAGGCAATTCCCAAGCTGAAATGTGGGTTCCTTTGGTAATCCCGATTGTGCTGCCACGTCAGGAGTCCCAGTCCAATCGCCATCACTGCGAACGCCGCCAAACTCTTCCGTCCCGCCACCGCGTACAGGCCCGTCACCACAGCACTGACCACCGCTGCCAGCGGCAAATACATGCGATGTTCATAAAGCGGATCGAGGAGGGGGACGACGCTCGAGCTCGGCGCCAGAATCAAAAAGAACCATGCGCCTACAAATCCCCAAGCTGGTCCTGACGTCGGGGTTGAGGCGCGGTTCCTCCTCGAGGCCCAGATCGTCGCGGCGACAAGGGCTGCCACCACAACCGACGTCGGCAGGATGCTCATCCACGTTCGCGCGATCGGCCACTTGTGATCCAGCCCCAGCGGTGACGGCCAGACGGACAGGCGCAGGTAATAGAGGATCACCCCCGGCTCGGTCGCCAGGTACTGCCACCAAGTGCGGTCGATGCGCTTCGCATTGGCGAAGGTGGTTGGGGCCTGTCCAAAAGCCAGCACGATAGCCTGCAGGATCCAGCTTGCCGACAACCCCAGGTACAGCGGCCAGTGCCGTTGCCATGCCTCTCGGAACGAGCCCGAAACGAACGTCCGGTCGTACAAGAGCACCATCACCGGCCCGGTGACCATCACCTCTTTGCTGATCACCCCCAACGCACAGGCGGCTACCGACAGGCCATACCAAATTCCCGTCCGCGCCGATTCGACCCCGCGGATGAAACAATACAACGTCAGCAAGTAGAATAACCCCATCATCGATTCAGCTCGCTGAACGATGTAGGTTACTGACTCGGTCTGCAGCGGATGAACCGTCCAGAGGATCGCCGTAGCCAGAGCCAGTTCCCCTGCCGCGGCGCCAAAGCGATCGCGCAAAGCCGGCTGGAGCAGCGTCCGTCGCACAATCCCCAGCAGAGTCAGGCCCGCAAGGATATGAATGGTCAGATTGAACGCGTGATAACCCCACACATTGTAGCCGCCGAAGGCGTAGTTGACGGCCAGCGATAGATTGACCAATGGCCGACCTTCCACCGTGGGCCCGCCACGGCGGGGCGGCGACAACGGCTCCCAGATGGGCCAGAGATGGCGGATGGTCGGGTTCTCGGGGATTGAAGCGAAGTCGTCGTGAAAAAAACCACCCGTGAAACTGTTCTGATAAGCCAGCAGCCCGGCGGCAATCACCAGCAACGGAAAGAACGTCCGTCCTTTCATCGGAAAGGCAGTTTATTCGAAATGGCTGGCGCCAACCAGCCCGAACACCTCGGGGGCAGAGCGACGTTATCGAGCAGCCCGCAGCCGCGCCAGTCTCGTTTGTGCGTCAGTGAAGTCGGGCTTGATCTGCAGTGCTTGCTCGTATTGGTCCATCGCTTCCCCGAACCGCCCGACTTGCTCCAGGGCGCCCCCAAGATTGTAGTGCGTCCCGGCGTCCTCCGGCTGGATCCGCAGCGCCGCTTCGAAGTGCTCAATTGCCTCCGGCGCCCTGCCCAGATCCTTCAATAGGATTCCCAAATTGTTGTGCGCCCCGGCAATAGTGGGATTGAGCCGGAGCGCCGCTTCATAGTGCTGCATCGCTTCTTGGGCCCGGCCCTGTTGCTGCAGGGCAACCCCCAGGTTGTAGTGCGCCTCGGCGAAATCAGGCTTGACCCGCAACGCTTGTCGGTAGTGCACAATCGCGTTTTCGACGTCGCCCATCGTCAGTAAAATATTCCCCAGGCTGTAATGCGCCTCGGCGAAGTCGGGTTTGA
Organism: Verrucomicrobiia bacterium; assembly: GCA_035515475.1. Taxonomy (GTDB): domain Bacteria; phylum Verrucomicrobiota; class Verrucomicrobiia; order Palsa-1439; family Palsa-1439; genus DATJBF01. The sequence goes on along the minus strand of DATJBF010000037.1, from coordinate 16,330 downwards.
TCCGCAGAGCTTGCTCATAGTGCGCGACGGCCTCTTGGATCCGACCGATGCGCCCCAAGGCGAGCCCCAAGTTGTAATGCGCCTCGGGAAACCCGGGTCTGATTCGTAACGCCTGTTCGCACTGGGCAACGGCCTCATCAATTTTACCCGCCTGCCCCAAGGCGATTCCAAGATTGTTGTGTGCCAGCCAATTATTGCGGGTGACGTTCAGCGCATGACGAAAGAGCGTCTCCGTGTTCTTCCAGTAACCAATTTGTATCCTGGCGAGCACCGCACAGACCGCCAGCGCCGCCACCGCGGCACTCCCAACGGTCACACGCAGGGTTCGCCGCTGCCGTGCACCGTCCGGCACGCTCCAGCACAACATGATGAACAATCCCACCGAGGGAACGTAGCTGTACCGATCCGCCATCGCCGGCACGACCCCAGCCTGCACGAGGCCGATCACCGGCACCAGCGTGCCCAGATACCAAAACCAGCCAACAGCCAGCCACGGGGCACGTCGGACCCGCCAAATCACTGCTGCTGTCAGCCCAACCAGAACCGTGCCGGCAACGCTGGCGGCGACCAGCGACAAGTGCGCGTCGAATGGGTAGAAGACAGCCAGCCCCGTCGGCCAAATCGTCTTGCCGACGTAGCCCACATAAGAAAGCAGGGCGTTGCCGACGCGTATGCCCAGCGGCAGATTCTCGAGCGACACCAGCGGCCCCGCGGCGCGCTGCGCCCAAACAGTCGCCGCACACGCTCCGGCGGCCAGGACAAGAAAGGGGATTTTCTCCTTTACCAATTGGCCGAGGTTTTGCTCGAGGTCCTTCCGGGTCGTCCGACCCGATCTCGCCCTGGCCGCTTTCGCCCAGTGCGTTCGACCGAGCGGCCAATAATCGAGCAACAACAGCACCAGCGGCAGAGTCACCATCATCGGTTTGGCCATCAGTGCCAACGCGTAGACCGTCAGCGTCAGACCAAAGAAGATTTTCCGTCGCGAACCGCGGACGGCGGGCTCCTCGACGTATCTCGCGTACGCCCAAATCGTGAGCAGTCCCAAACATGTGCTCAGCACGTCTTTGAGTCCGGTGACCCACGCCACCGCTTCCACGTGCAGTGGATGCAGCGCAAACAACGCCGCTGCCAACGCGCTCCGCCAAGGTGCGCCCGTCAGCCGCTGGAGAACGCCGAAGAGCAGCACGGTGTTGGCAACGTGGAACAGCACGTTGACCAAATGATCCGCGCCGGCATTGGAGCCGAACAATTGGTACTCGATCAATCGAACCAACCACGTTACGGGCATCCAGAGATCCAGGGGAGTGGTCATCGCCCAACTCAGCCCCCGCAGGGTCACCCCCGCCCGCAGGTGGGGGTTCTCCGCGACATAAAGGTTGTCGTCGTAGTTGATGAAGTCGCAACGGTGGGCCGGCCAGTAAACAGCCACGGTGGCCAGAGCCAGACACGCACAGAGAAGCAAGCTTTGCTGCCGACGAGGGAACTCAATCATGTCCGGAAATCGTGTCAGTGAGGGAGGTGCGCGCCGCCGTTTCGCCACACGCGCTCGCTTCCTTTCGAGTAAACAACACATGCCCGACTGGCAAACGTCAAGGCAAGAATGGCGCGCCACCGGGAGCCGCGCCGACCACACGAGAAACAGGCGTAACCGGAGCGAAACATCCACGCCGCCGATTCCAGCCGGGGACCGGAGGGACGGGGGCCGTCTTTTCTTTCGCCGACAGCGGGATTTGAATTGACTCAGGCGCCGCGGCGCGCCATTGTAGCGGCACGGTTTCGCCAAGGAGGGACCGTGATCAGATTTTTCTGCCTGAATTGTGGCCAGAAGTTGGCTGTGGATGACGAGGGAGTTGGTGCCGTCGTCGCCTGCACGAATTGCGACGAGCAAATTGTCGTGCCACCCCATTCCGTCAGGGAACCTTCTTACGGAGAATGGGCAGCCCGCCACCGCATGGCGTCAGCCGACGTCGTGGAGTTGATTCCGCCTGCCGCCGCGCCCGGTGGAGGCGTCCCGGTGCCCGTCCGAGCGGCGCTTATCCCGCATCTGGCGCGCATGATGATGAACCGGCTGGTACAGGCCCTGTTTGCGCAGCGCACGAGTCTTCTTGATACGCAGGCTGAAGCGGCCCAACGCATGGGCGAACTGGAAGAACGGGTCGCACAAGCGCAAGCGAACATCCAGAAGAGAATCGCCGCGTACCAGGCGCGCATCGCGGAGCTGGAGCAGTTGTTGGCTGCCAAGGAAGAGGAAAACCACGATCTCAAGCGTGCCAATTTCCAGTTGGCCAGGAAAGCGCTGGAGGCCGAGAACGCCAAGCGATCCGGCCGTGTCGACCTAAGAGACGCCGGGTTTCTGCTGCGCGCGTAAGGCCTGCTCGTAGCACTGCAGCGCCTCGCCGTAACGCTCGAGCCGATTGAACACGCCGCCCTTGCTCAGATAAGCCATCGTCATCGAGTCATCCAACGCAATCGCGCGGTCGTAGCTGTCAATCGCCTCATCGAGCCGGCCCAGCCGCTCCAACGCGATGCCTTTCTTCACGAACGCCTCCGCGTTCGTCGAATCGACCGCAATCACGTCATCAAAGCAAGCCAGCGCATTGTCGGCCTGCTGCAGGTTCAGCAGCGCCTGCCCCTTGCCCAGCAGCAACGCGACCCGGGCGTCGCGTTCCGCGCGCTCGGCTTTCGCGCGGCCCGCGGCCGATTCAGGCTCGGTGGAGGGCCGCGGCTCGGGCGATTCAGCGCTCGCTTCCGCGACCAGATGCGACGGTTCAGCCGGCTTCTTGGGCTCGGGATCGATGGCCACGGGTCGGGGCCGCGAATCAGGCTCCGGGGCCGGCTCAGCGGCGCCTTCGAGTTCGTGAATGCGTTTCTCGAGTCGTTCGATGGTGCTGAGGAACCGCGTGGTGGATTGCTCGACGCGATTGACGGGAACGATCTGGGTGTCGCCCGGCCCGAGCGCGGCGGGCGCGAAACTGGGCCCGAGCGGCTGGCCCGCGATTTGGGAGATCAGTGTCTCAGTGCGCCGATTCATCACGCGGAGCAAGAATACGGCAAAGAACAACATCCCGAAAAACCCGACGCCGGCGAAGACGCCGACGATGATGAGCGTGAATCGGTGCGACTTCTGCAGGTTCTCCAGTTCGCGCTCGTGTTGGGTGCTGACCGATTCCTCAATCCGGCCGAGCCGCGCCTCGACCTCCTCGCTGTTGCGTTTGGCGGTGGCCTGGTTCTCCTGGCGGACCGATTCGATTGCCCGCGCCGTGGCGGCGGCGTCCTGTCGCGCCTGCTCGAGGGCTCGGAGAATGGACTGTTGTTGCTCTTGGAGTTGCTCGAAGGATTGGACGTCCGATGGCGACCGGGTGTCAACAGCCTGAGCGCCGGTCACGAACAGGCTGACCGTCACACAGAGGGCAGCACATCCCGAGAACAACCTCAGGCTGGTACGATTTCCTCCCATTGTCAGGGTTCCCCGAGCGCGGACAATAGGGGAATCGAGGCGGGATTTCAATGCAAAAATTTCCCCGGTTGTCGCGCCCTCTGGCTCGAGCAGCCTTGCCCGCGCAGTCGTTGACAGACCGCGGCGCCAAAACTTATAGTCACGGCGGATTTCCCACTCCACAGGGAGGGACCGGCATCGTGCCAGAGATTGCTTATGTCAACGGGGAGTTTCTGCCCCTCGAACGCGCCACGGTTCACATCGAAGACCGCGGATTCCAGTTCGCGGACGGCGTGTACGAGGTCGTCCGCACGTACGCCGGCAAGCCATTCGCGACTGACGAGCACGTGGCGCGGCTGTTTCGCAGCCTCGACGCCATCGAACTGAGGGTCCCCTTCGGCGCGGAACGGGTCAAGGCGCTCATTGAAGACGGCGTCCGGCGGGCCGGCTTCACCGAGGCGGTGGTGTACCTGCAAATCACGCGGGGCCGCGCCCCGCGCCATCGCGGGATCCCCAGGGATACGGAGCCGACGGTCGTGATGACCGTGCGCGAACTTCCGGCACGTGCGGCCCGGCTTCGCGAGGACGGCATCGCCGTCATTACCTTGCCTGAATTTCGCTGGGCCCGGTGCGACGTGAAAAGCATCGCCCTGCTGCCGAGCATCCTTGCTTATCATGCGGCGAAGAAGGCCAACGCCGGGGACGCGGTGTTCGTGGAAGCCGACGGTACGGTCAACGAGTCGACTGCCGGGAATGTGTTCATTATCACGCGGGGGAGGTTGCGCACGCCGCCCAAAAGCACCCGGATCCTTTCCGGAGTCACCCGTGACAAAATTCTGGTGGCCGCGCGGGAGGTGGGGCTCGAAACGGGGGAGGAACGAATTACGAAGGCCGATTTGTACGGGGCGGACGAAATGTTTCTCACGAGCACGACGATCGAGATCATGCCCGTGGTTGCGGTCGACGGAAAGCCAATCGGCAGGGGGAAGACGGGCCCGGTATCGATGCGGATTTACGACCGGTTCGCGCGGCTGTTTGTCGGTTGTGACCGCGTTCCTTGACAACGATTTCGAGCCTGATATGATGCGCGCTCCCTGAGCGAAGGGAGCGCATGAAACGAACATATCAACCGTCCAAGATTCGGCGGCAACGGAGATTCGGGTTCTTGAAGCGGACGCGCACGAAACGCGGCCGCGCGATCCTCAGTCGGCGTCGCCGTAAAGGGCGGAAACGCCTCTCGGTTTGAGCTGGAGGCCGGTTGCCGTGCATTGGCGGAGGCCAGGTTGGATGCCAGCCACACATTGCCGAAACGCGAGCGACTCCAGCGCGGGCACCAGTTTCGGTCCGTGTATGAACGCGGTCAAAAGTTCGAGGGTCGAATTACGGTGCTGTATGTCCTCGACCGTCCTCCCGAGCCGCCCGGCCAGGATGCCGTCGCGGGCCGCACGGTCGGTGTCGTAGCCAGCCGCAAGGTGGGCGGCGCGGTCGTCCGCAGTCGCGCCCGGCGGCTCTTGCGCGAGGCCTATCGGTTGAACAAACAGAAACTCAAAACCAATTTGCAGATCGTCATGATTGCCCGCAGTGCCATCAACGGGAAACGCCTTCAGGATGTGGAGGCGGATTTGCTGCGCCAGTTCCGAGCGGCGGGCGTCCTCAACGAGACGTGATCAAAGCGTTACTTTTATTTCTTCTGCGGCTGTATCGATACCTGTCGCCGCTGAAGATGCTGCTGCCCGCGCCGCCGCTGGCGGGCAGGTGCTGCCGCTTTCATCCCACCTGCTCCTGCTACGCCCGCGAAGCCATCGAGAAATTCGGCCCCGCCCGCGGCCTGTGGCTGACTGCGAAACGGCTGGGGCGGTGCCATCCGTTTGCCGAAGGCGGCGTTGACCCGGTCCCCAAATCATGATGGACAAGAAAACAGTCCTGGTGGTCGTCGCGTGTCTGATTGCCTTGTTCGCCTGGCAGACGCTGGTGAACAAGATCTACCCGCCGAAGCCGAAGCCGCCGCGACCGGCAGCGGCTGCCGTTACCAACGCGCCTCAACCGCAGGCGGAGATTCCCCCGACGGTTGAGAAACCCGCTGCGGCGCCGCCGACAAAGGCAGCCATGGTCGAGCCTGAGGAACCACGGCCAGCCGAACAAACCGTCACGCTCACCAACGATTATGTCCGCATGGAGTTCACCAGTTGGGGAGGTGGGGTGCGTCAGGTCGAGTTGCTCAAACATAAGACCAACGGCTCGGGCAACGTGGTGCTCAACGGAGGGGATTTCGTCCCCGCGCTCGCGCTGGACGGCGTCACCAACGCCGGGCCCGACGCCGCGTACACGGTTGCGCGACCCGCCGCCGACGTGCTTGTGATGCGGCGCCGCACGAGGGAGGGACTGGAAGTTACCAAGACGTTCAGGCTCGGCGAGGGCTACTTGCTTAGCAATACGGTGGAAATCGCCCGCGCCCCGCAAGCAGGCGGACCCCTGCCGACGACGGTGGAGCTCACCATCGGCACGGCCGCGCCTGCGAATCCCAAGGAACCGCCCAACTATCTCTCGGCCAGTTGGCTGGTGGGGGAGAAGTATCAGTACCGCGACTTGGGACACATCGCCAAGTATGCCGCGAAAGGCATCAGCAACGAGACGGTGAACGCGCGGTGGGGCGCGGTGAAGGACCAGTTCTTCACGATGATCCTCACGCCGTCAACCAATGCCGTCGAGATCGCTTACCACGAGGTGGAACTGCCGCGCCCCGCTGACTGGAAGGCGAAACAGCCGCCACACGGCGTCAGCGCCGCGCTGAAACTCGTGCCGATGGCCACGACGAGCAACGGCACCGAGCGCTACGTGTTCACCTGGTACGCGGGCCCGAAGGAATACGAGCGGCTGGTCGCGTTGCACGGCGGCCAGGAAGAAGTCATGCAGTTCGGTTTCTGGAGCGTCATCAGCGTGGTGTTGCTCAAGAGCATGAAATTCTTTTACGGGCTGATCCCGAACTACGGCGTGGCGATCATCATCATCACCATCCTCATCAAGATTTTGTTCTGGCCGGTCCAGGCCAAGAGCATCAAGTCGATGAAGGCGATGCAGAAGTTCCAGCCGTTGATGACCAAGCTGCGCGAGAAGTACAAAGACGACCCCCAACGGCTCAACACGGAGATGATGAAGTTGTACAAGGAGCACAAGATCAACCCGTTTGCGGGTTGCCTGCCGATGGCGGTGCAGATTCCCGTGTTCTTTGCGCTGTTTGCGATGCTGCGCAGCGCCGTCGAATTGCGCGGCGCCTCGTTCCTGTGGATCAAGGATCTGTCCCAACCCGACACCGTAGCGCATCTGCTTGGTTTCCCGGTCAACCCGCTCCCCATTGCGATGGGCGTCAGCATGATCTGGCAGATGAAACTCACCCCCTCGGGCGGCGACCCGAAACAGCAGCAAATGATGATGTTTATGCCGCTGATGATGCTGTTCTTCTTCTACAGTTCGTCGTCGGGGCTGGTGCTGTACTGGACGGTCCAGCAATTCCTGTCGATTGCGCAACAATGGTGGAGCATGCGGCAGGCGGATACGGGGGCCCGGGCCGTGCCCGTACCATCCACTGGAAAAACGAAATGATTTCTGATAGAGTACCGCTCAACTTGGCATCAGCAGGCGTCGCAGCCAGCCCCCCGTAGCGGCCGGCCGAACGCCGCAAAATATAGGAGCCTAGACATGGAAACTGAGACCGCAGCAAAACCCGCGTCCCCTGCGCCGCTACCCGATTCCCGCAAGATCCTCCAGGAAATGCTCGATGGCCTCGGCCTGCAGACCAAGGTCGAACAATTCAGCATGGACGGAGCACCGCTGCTGCACATCGCCACCGCCGAACCGGGTCGCCTCATCGGCAAACACGGACAGACGCTCAGCCACCTGCAGTTTCTACTGAACCGCATCCTCCAGCGCATGAACCCCGATGCACCGCGCGTCACCGTCGATTGTGAACGCTACCGCGAACGTCAACGCGACGACATCCTCAAGAAAGTCGTCGAGGCCGCCGACAGGGTCCGCCGCTGGGGCGATCCCGTGAGGATCGGGCCGTTCAGCGCGTTCGACCGCCGCGTCATTCATTTGCACATGGAAAAAGACCGCGAATTGGAAGCCATCAGCGAAGGCGACGGCGACGAAGCCGGCATGAAGAGAATGCTCATCCGCGTCCGCGAAAAACCGGCGGCGTAGAAATGGTAGGGCGCGACCGCCGGGCGCGCCGTTGTTTGTAGGAGCGGCCACGCGGAGCGTGGTAAACCTCCCGGCCGTCGCTGTATTTGTCGTTGACACCGTTTGGCACGCGGGAGTAAACAACGAACGTTGTTTTGCGCGCGTCGTTGATAGGAGAGGCGAGGAGACGATGGTGAGGCTCCATCAAGGAAAGCGAAGATCGCGGGCTGGACGTTGTTGGGCCTTGGGAGGCTCCGTTCTTGTTACCGCGGCTCTTTCGTTTCACGCAGCTACTTTCGCTCAACAACCCACCCGCAATCCCCGTCAGCCGATCGTCTTCGCGCCAAGCAGTCCATCAGCCTCCGCCGAATCGGCCTTGCAAGAGATTGCGCCGCCAACTCACGTGGTTACCCCGGAAGAACGTGCGCTTTCGTGGAAAACTGAATTTGGCCAGTTTCCGCCATACACCGAAGCCGAACGCGAGCTTGAGAAGATGCTTCACGGAAAAGACGAGGACATCGATCTGGTGCTGGCAAATTGGCTGATTGCGGCGGACATCCCGGAGCTTCGCAGTCTCACGCGGGAAGCCTATTTCAAACAGATCGAGTCCTTGACGGAGCAGGTGCGTCAAGACATGGCGACGCAAGCGAGCGGGAGGCACAGGAGCAATCCCAACAGCCCGATGTGTAGGGCCGGGGCGTTTGCCTATGCTATCCACAAATTGGGATTTGCATACAACGAGGAATTCCACAACGAGGATTTGTCGCCGGCAGAGACCCGGGCACTGTATGGTGACGCCGATAACATCTTTCTGGTCGGGCTGCTTCGCACTCATCGAGGATCATGCGTTTCCATGCCGCTGATTTATCTGGTGATCGGCCAACGGCTCGGTTTCCCCATTTGTCTTGTGGCGATTGGCAAGCATTACTTCATCCGTTGGGAAGAACCGGGCTTCTATGTGAACATCGAGCCGACCATCATTGAAGATGCATGCTTGACTGACGACTCGACCTATCTCGATGTCGAAGGGATGACGCGCGATCAATTGAAAGGGAGTGACCTTCAGGACCTGACCAATCGCGAGGTCGTGGGCCAACTCTTTTTCGCACGATACGGCTATTGGTTCACGAAAATGGGCAAGCGCGAGACCCAAGCGTGTCTCGATTTGTCCCGGGCACGCCACCTCTCGCCCAACGATCCCGGAATCAAGGCGGCACATCAACGCGTCTTTAACTTCTACGGCATTAAGCCTGAACAGGCCGCAATCGATATTAGAATCAAACTGAAGGAATAGGAGGGAATCGAACATGAATCGGCAAGTCGTCTTCGGCGCGTTTCTCGCGATAGCACCGCTTTTCATGTCGGTAACGTCGCAGGCGCGCTGGATGAATCCCAATACCGGCCGCTTCCAAACGGCGGACTCATATGAAGGGGATCAGGAAGACCCACCCTCCTTACACAGATACGTGTACGCTGTAGACGACCCCGTCAATGGAATTGATCCATCGGGGAACTTCTGTGACATCAACAGCATCTCGATTGCGCAGACGGAATCGGCGTACTTGGACGCGATAAGCGCAGGTGCTAGCCAAGTGGCAAAGCGGCAAGCCGTCTACCAAATCAGCAAGGCGATTGGGACTGCTTTAGCGCCCTTACTGGCTGCGACCATAGGCGCTGTCGATCCCACCGATCAAGGCGGGCCGGCAAGCGTCGCGGTATTCAGGGAAATCGACGCGCAAAAGGGGAATGAGATCGTTGGTTGGAGGAAACCAGATACAGGCCGTTCGGCATTCGGTTGGGGGAAAGAAGGGAAGTTCCCAGGTACTTCAGCGTGGGAATACCAATCTCTTCCAGGAAGTAAGCCATACGTTGTCGGATTTGTCGTAAACTATTACGAGCCGAAGAAGGCGGGCGGCCTGACAAAAGGCCCCGTTCAGGGAATCCCGGCGTGTGTTGCGACATGGACGCCGGAAGATGGCGGCGGTAAGGACCATTGGTCTCTCGTTTGCGGCCCAGAAGACGCAACCAAAACTGCATTATCATTTTACGCAAGGAATACCCCCAGCGTTGTTCAACGGAATTTCGTGTACAAAGTGAATCATTGGAACGTTCCTGTTGCCGAACCTTAGGATTGTGACGGAATTCGAAGATGAAAAATGTTCCGGCGTACACGTTCGATCCGGTTCGGTTCCACCGTCTCCTCGAGGAGAACATCATGGTTGGTGGCGACCTGCGCGCTAACCTTTTGTTGGCAATGGCCAAGAGCTTGGTTGTAAAGGCGTCGCCGACGATGCTTCGGGCTTTGGATATTCTACGTTTTGATGAGGAGCGGTGGTTCGACACCACTGATGATCCAGAGTGCAGCTACGCGAGCCAATGCTATGTCGTCGTGTTGGCCAGCGTTTTGGAGGATGCCCCGCCTGTGAGCAATGCCTCGATGGGCGTATTGCTTCGAGTGCTCCCCATCCTTGGGTGGTCGGAAGAGCGGGTTGAAGTTTTGTGCAGAGGGCAGCCCTTGAGCCAATTGGTTCATAGCTCGCAGAATCACTTATTTTATTTTGTCTTCGGGCCAGGGCAGCACGGCTCATGGTTATCTCCTGAATCAGTGAAATCGTTCCTTGACGACATCCAAGCAGTTGAGTCCAACTTCCGCAATCCCAGTGAAGAAATGTTGCGCTCCGTCTCCGAGCATGTTGTCCCTTGGACCCTACCGCGACAACAACCTCAGGCTTTGATTACAGATGCTTACGCAGAGATTTGCCGGCGACTCGAAACAGCCAGCGGTCGAAAGCATGCGTTGTTCATGCCTTACGAGTGATCCGCGCGGTTCGGATCACTGGTCTCTTGTTTGTGGTTCGGAAGACGCAACAAAGACAGCGCTATCGTATTATGCAAGGAATGCTCCAAGCGCCGTCCAGCGGAATTTCGTCTACAAGGTGAAGCACTGGAATATTCCTGTTGCCGAACCTTGAGGATCGTGCAAGAAATCTGTGAGCTACCCAAGACCAGACAACCCCGAGGTTCTCGCGACTGTTTCACAGTGGTTATCCGCTGCGGGCGATTTGTTCGTGCACTACGACTGGGTGGGGAGCGGAAGTGGTGGGTGTTGCTACTTCATTCGCTCACTCACCGACTGCCTGGATTTGCTGGGGAAGGCTCATCCTAGGTCGTATTTCGAGATACTCCGCAACCGTCAGTATGTTCTCCGCGGAGTTGCGGATGTCGCGCTCTTGGACGCGGACCTCGCTCATATCAAGGACGGGGAGTGGTATAACATCGTGCATTTGGATCCTTATCCGGCGAAAATCACTTATTGCGGCAGTGGGAAGACACACGCGGAGTTAAAGGACGATATGAAGGAATGCTTTGGTGCCGAAGTCGGAGTTGGCCCTGATCCGCTCGATCCAGTATTTGACGAGCGGTGGCAAGAGGAACATCCAACCGAAGTGTTGATCGCCGCCATGCCAAAAAGGCTAGCGTCCACCACGTGTCTTGATTTCAAATGTTTACGCGCAGGTTTGCCGACAACTTGAGGTTGCCGGGAGTCGAGGTCACGCGTTGTTTCTGCCTTACAAGTAATATTTGTGCCTTCACGCGAGAGGCGACCCTATGAGCTACGGCAACATTCGCTCCCGGCCAAACCTCGTTGTCGAAAACGAGAAACAGTAAAGCGCGAAATTAAGCAATCGCTCTTTTTTCGTTCGGCGCAGGTCTCCTGACCGTGCCGACTGTTACCTGTACCGCAGCAACCGCATCGCGTTCAGGATCACCAGCACGCTGCTGAATTGATGAGCGATGGCGCCGCCGATCATGTGGAGATACCCGGTCGAAGCGAGCGCGACCATCGTCACGTTGTAGACCAGCGCGAATAGCAACCCCTGCTTGATCAAGCGCAGCGCCTGACGGCTCAAGCCGACCGCAAACGCGATCTTCGATAAGTCGTCGGCCATCAACGCAATGTCCGCCGCCTCGTGCGCCACGTCGGTCCCGCTGACGCCCATGGCGATGCCGACGTCGGCCACCGCCAGCGCCGGCGCGTCGTTGACGCCGTCGCCGACCATGGCCACACCGCCTTCGCGTCCGGCCACTTTCAACGACTCGATGTGCTGCGCCTTCTGTTCAGGCAGTACTTCGGCCTTCACTTCATCGAGGCCGAGCTTGCCGGCGATTTCCATGGCGACCCGCTTGTTGTCGCCGGTGAGCATCACGACTTTCTCGACGCCGAGGCCGCGCAAATCGCGGATCGCCTCGTCGGCTTTGGCGCGGACGGTGTCGGACACGCAGATCGTGCCGCAGACCTTGCCGTCGTGCGCCACCACGATGGTCGTATGCCCTTCCTCGTGATGCTCGTCCATGTGCGCCAGCAATTCATCGCTGATGGCCACCGATTGATCGTCCATCAACCCGGCCTGGCCGACCACGAGCTTTTGACCGTGGCGCTCGGCCACAACGCCGCGACCGTGATGCGCCTGGAATTTCGCCGGATCTTCAGCCGCCAGACCCAGCGCGGCAGCTTTGCGCAGGATGGCGCGGGCCACGGGATGCCCGCTCAGTTTCTCAGCCACGGCGGCCATCTGGACGAGTTCAGCCTCGGTATGTTCGTCAAACCGGCTGATGTGCGCCACTTCGGGCTGGCCATGTGTGAGGGTGCCGGTCTTGTCGAACACGATCGTGTGCAACCGGGCCGTGGCTTCAAGGTATTGCCCGCCTTTGATCAGCACGCCGGCCCGGGCCGCCCGGGCAATCGCGGCCATGACGGCTGTCGGCGTCGCCAGAATCAGCGCGCACGGGCAGGCCACGATCAACACCGTGATCGCCCGTGCCACGTCGCGAGTGAACAGGAACACGAGCACGGACAACGTCAGCATCACCGGCACGAGCCAGCCGGCGGCGCGGTCGAGCGTCCGTTGGATCGGCGCTTCGCGTTGTTGTGCGGCCTCGACGAGTTGCGCAATCCGCGCCAGGGTCGTCTCCGCGCCCACCCGTTTCGCCCCGACAATCAGCGCGCCCGTCTCGGCGAGCGTGCCGACGAATACTTCGTCACCCTCGCTCTTGTCCACCGGCATGCTTTCGCCCGTCACGGGAGATTGGTTGACCGACGCCATCCCGCTCAGGACGACACCGTCGACGGGAATCCGCTCGCCGGCCCGGACGACCACGACGTCGCCGACCTGCAGATTCGCGGCAGCAATCTCTTCCTCCTGTGCGCCGCGGCGTACTCGGGCCGTGGGCGGCACGAGCGAGAGCAGACTGCCAAGCGAACGGCGGGCCCGGCGCACCGTGTATTCCTCGAGTTGCGTGCCGAGCAGCATGATGAACGCGACCTCGCCCGCGGCGACGAATGCACCGATGGATGAAGCAGCGATGATGGCAATCGCGACCAGAACGTCGGCATCGAGCCGCTTGGCCAACAACGCCTTGATCGCGCGGAGGCAAATCGGGTAGGCGGCCAGCACCATCGCAACGATCACCAATGTCGTTGCCACCGGCAGGGGCACGAGTTTCATGGCGCCCAACAACCAACCGATGAATAGCAAGGCGCCTGTGCCAACAACCTTGATGAGTTCCCGTCGTGCAACACGCGCCTCTTCCACCTCGCGGTTCCGAGGGGGCGGATGCGCGCTGTATCCGGCCCGCTTGACGGCGTCGATGAGAGTGGCTTCCGTGGTGCTGTCTTGCGCGGAAACAGTCGCGGTCTTCGTGATGAAGTTGACTGAGGCGTCCTCCACGCCCGGCACGGTACGCAGCGCCTGTTCGACCGCCTTGGCGCAGCTCGCGCACGACATGCCATCGATCTGGAGCCTGACCGTTTTCATCGTCTTAACCCGCTGAAAATAATCCTCGTTGCTCGGAAAGTCGAGGCACGGGGCGGGCTTGACGTTTTGGAGATGAGAATGCGACTGTTGCGTCCGGTGAAAGAACCATGAGTGAACGGTGGATCCTGGTGGACGGTTACAGCGTGTTGCACGCGTGGAAACGGTTCGCCACACGCAAAGCACGGGCGTTGTCGCTTGGACAACGCCGCGAAATGTTGGTCAAGCTGCTGCGTCAATACGCCGACCACAGCGGGCGGCGGGTCACGGTGGTGTTCGACGGTTACGCGGCAAAACACAAGCCGGAGGGCAGTGAACCAACGCAGGGAGTGGAGACGGTGTTTTCGGAGCGGGGCAAGACAGCCGACGAGGCGATCGAGCGCTTGGTCGCGCGGGCAGAATACAAGGCACGGATTCTGGTGATCACGTCGGACACGATGGAACGCCGCACGGTTGAGGCCATGGGAGCGCAGAGCCTGTCGGCGGAGGTTTTTGAGAGCGAAGTGGATGCGGCCTTGCAGGGGCTGGCGGGGCTGGTGCGACAGCACAGCCGGCGGCGGCGGATCGGCACGGTGCGCGACCGTTGGGAGAGATGACGGATTGCCGTCAAGGCGTGGTTGACACAGCGACCCGAATATGGCTAGGATGCCCGGCACATCTTCGGACGGAGGACGCCGCGTTATGAATAAACTTGGTAAGATTTCTTTGATTATCGTCATCATCGCCTGCCTCGGCTCGCTATTCCTGGCCTTTACGCTGGGCAACAAGAAGAAAGCGCTCCAGGCCAGCAACGCGGAACTCACGCAGAATCTCGCCTCGGCGCAGACGCGATTGACCCAGGCGCAGTCCCAACTCAAGAAGGACACCGATTTGCTCGCCCAGGCGAAGAGCGATCTCGACAAGGCCAACACGGATTTGGGAGCGACCAAAGCCGCGCTCGCCCAGAAGACCGACGAAGCCACTGGATTGCAGACCAAGAACGGCGAACTCGAACAGCAGTTGGCGGGGACAAAGACCGAGTTGGCCGCGGCCAAGGAGACCATCAAACTCGTTCAAGAGATCACCGGAACCACCGACGTCCAGGACCTTGGGAAGCTCCGCGAGAAACTGACCGCTCAGGCCGACGAGAACAAGATGCTGGGCGAACAACTCGCCAACATGCGCCAGGAGAACATCTCCTTGAAGCAGAAGGTCGAGGAGTTGACGGTTACACCGCCGGGAGTCCGCGGGAAGGTCTCCGTCGTGGAGAACGATTGGGGCTTCGTCGTCCTCGACGTCGGCGAGGCGCAACGCGTGCGCCCGAAGGCCGATTTTCTCGTTTACCGTGATAACAAACTCGTCGGCAAAGTGCAGGTGACCGAGGTCGCGGCCAACACCAGCATCGCGCAGATTCTTCCCGGCTACAAAGGTGGTCCGCCGCGCGCCGGCGACATGGCGGTACACTAGCTGCAGGGCGCATCCCACACGGCGGGCACAATGCGGCGGAGGTTTTTCCTGACGGCACTGCTGGCGGGGTTTGTCGTATTGGCTGGTGGCTGTGCCACTCCCAAGGGGGACAACGACGTCAGTTCCATTCCGTGGAATCGTCCGCAGAGCTGGGAAGGTCAGGGCTCCCTTGGCGGGTTCCGTCCGCCGGGTCAGGGATACTGAGGATCGCGGGGCTTCCGCGAAGTGCCGTTCCTAGATCAGCAGCTCGGCAATCTGCACCGCGTTCAGGGCGGCACCCTTCAGCAATTGATCGCCACTGACAAACAGGTCAATCCCCCGCCCGTCGTCGCGCGAGCAATCCTGCCGAATCCGGCCCACCAGACAGTCGTACATCCCCGATGCGTCGATCGGCATCGGATATTTCTTGTTCGCCGGGTCGTCCACCAATTTCACGCCGGGGGCCCTGGCCAGGACGTCGCGCACCTGGTCCACCGACATCGGGCGCTCGAACTCGATGTTGACGGCCTCGCTGTGCGCGCGGTACACGGGCACGCGCACGCAGGTGGCCGAGACCTTCAGCGTCGGATGATGCATGATCTTGCGCGACTCGTTGACGAACTTCATCTCTTCCTTGGTGTAGCCGTTGTCGAGAAACACGTCCACGTGCGGGAACAGGTTGAACGCGATCCGCTGCGGCAACGCCTGGGCACGGACTTCTTTCTCGCCGCGGATCAGTCGGGCGGTCTGCTCTTCGAGTTCGGCCATCGCTTTCGCGCCGGCGCCGCTGGCGGCCTGGTAGGTGGCGACCACGATGCGCCGCACGGGGTTGACCCGGTGCAGCGGATAAACCGCCACCAGCATGATCGCGGTCGAACAATTCGGGTTGGCGATAATGCCGTTGTGCTTCTTCGCGTCCTCGGGATTGACCTCCGGCACCACCAGTGGCACGTCGGGCTCCATGCGGAACGCCGAGGAATTGTCGATGACCACCGCACCCTGCTTCGCGGCCCCGGGCGCAAACTCTTTCGAACGCGATGCCCCGGCGCTGAACAACGCGAAATCGATGCCGCTAAACACGCCCGCCTTCAGCAACTCGACGTTGACGTCTGCGCCTCTGAATTTCAGTTTCTTGCCCACGCTGCGCTCGGAAGCGAACAGCCGCAGGCTCTTGACGGGGAACTCCCGTTTTTCCAGAGTCTGGATCATCTCGACGCCGACCGCCCCGGTCGCGCCAACCACTGCTACGTTGTACTCTCGTGCCATAAACAAACCCCTGTATTGAGCGTGGAAGTATACTCGCGGCGAGCGCGTGTGCAAGTCCGCCGTCGGCCGCTGTCGCGACTCCATGAGAATGTCCCCTTGCGAACTCTTTAGAAATGTCCCCATTTCGGCCTCCACGAGGAGGTCAGATGGGAGCGATTCTGATGAGCTGTAAGGAGCGGCGACGATTGGAGCTGTTATCACGAGTGCGGGA
>DATJBF010000036.1:0-10946 GCA_035515475.1 Verrucomicrobiia bacterium | reverse complement strand
CTGTGGGCCGGTGGCGGTGCTAATCTCCAAGCTCACCGTTTGGTGAGCGCCGTTACAAATCAAGGTTTGGGAAGTTTTCATTGCAGAAACCACCAAACCCTACGGCCTCACCAAACGTCAATCGCATCGTTCCGGCTTAGGTCTGCTTTACTCCGCGGCTGACTGTCATTCTGAGCGAAGCGAAATTCGCAGAAGCCATCCGTCGTTTGCGGCAAATCTGCCTCCTGCGCGCGGGAGACCCTTCGCTGTCGCTCAGGGTGACACCGTGCAAGTTGGTCGGGGCGACTGGATTTGAACCAGCGACCTCCTGCGCCCAAGGCAGGCGCTCTAATCCAAGCTGAGCTACGCCCCGACGGACGTGAAAGAAGTCTATTGGAAAAGCCTCCGGAAGGCAACCACCACCCGTTTTCTTTCCATCCTTTCGCTTGCCCTCCGCTGCGGTCCGCGAGTACATTGGCAAGCGACGGGCAACGGAGGAACGTTCATGTACACTGTGAGGCATCTGTTGCAGGAGAAAGGCAGCCAGGTCTGGTCGATCGCGCCGCAGGCAACTGTGTATGAAGCGCTGCAGTTGATGGCCGACAAGAATGTCGGCGCCGTCCTGGTGATGGAGAGCGGGAATGTAGCGGGCATGTTCACCGAACGCGATTATGCCCGCAAAGTGGCCCTGCACGGGCGGTCATCGAAAACGACCAGCGTCGGTGAGTTGATGACCCAGGAGGTTCTTTACGTCGGACCCGACGATACGATCGAGAATTGCATGGCGATCATGACCGACAAACGCCTGCGTCATCTGGTGGTCATGGACGGTGGGAACCTCGCCGGCATCGTGTCCATCGGCGACGTGGTCAAGGCGATCATCTCCGACCGCGAATTCACGATCCGTGAACTCGAACGCTACATCACCGGCGGTCACAGCACTCTCACCTAGCGCGACCGGCGGCGGCCGCACTCCTACCGAATCGTTCTTGGTCAGTACCGCTCCCTCGGTTGTGATATGCTTGCGCAATGCGTCCATCACTGCCGACGCACAAGACGGCTGCTCGCTGGCAGATCGCCACTGCGTTTGCGTCGATCTACCTGTTTTGGGGCTCGACGTATCTCGCTATTCGGTTGGCCGTTGAGACGCTCCCGCCGTTCTCGATGGCCGGCGCACGGGCGTTGGTGGCGGGATCACTGCTGTACGCGTGGACACGGTGGCGCGGCGCTCCCCGCCCCGAACCCGTCCACTGGCGCGCCGCGGCCATTGTCGGCGGGTTCCTGTTGCTCGGCGGAAACGGGTTGGTCAGTTGGTCCGAACAACGCGTGCCGTCGGGCATCGCGGCGCTCATTGTGGGCTCGGTGCCCTTGTGGATGGCGTTGCTGGAATGGCTCTGGCACAGCGGGCCGCGACCAACAGTTGGGATCGTGTTGGGACTCTTCGTCGGTTTCGCTGGCCTGGGATTCCTGGTGGCCCCGGGCAAACTCGGCGACATGAACCGAATCGACCCCCTCGGCGCGGGAGCATTGTTGCTCGCCGCGTTTCTGTGGGGGTCGGGTTCGTTGTATTCGCGGCGGGCCCGATTGCCAGCGTCACAGTTGATGGCGGCCAGCATGGAAATGCTGGCGGGCGGTGCGCTCTTGTTGCTGGCGGGCGGCCTGACGGGCGAATGGCTGCGCTTCGAACCCACGCGCGTCGTCCCGCACTCGATCGTCGCGTGGGCCTATCTAATCGTGTTCGGTTCACTGGTCGGGTTCACCGCCTACGTCTGGCTGCTGAAGGCCACTACGCCGGCGCGGGCTTCGACTTATGCTTACGTCAATCCCGTTGTCGCCGTCGTTCTCGGCTGGGCATTTGCCGGCGAGCCGATCACGCCTCGCGTCCTGATGGCGGCAGCAGCGATCATCCTCGCCGTGGTGATCATCGTCACGCGCTCGACCGAGACCCCGGTCGAGATGTAAGTCAGCGTTTCCGGGCGGCTGCGAGTTGGTCCGTCACTTGTTGCTCGATCGCCGCCCGCACCAGCGGATTGTCGTGCTTGTACTCCGACTGCGCCCAGACCAGCGCCCGCCGGTCGCCCAACTTCGCCAACGCCTCGATGATGTGCGGACGCGCGCGCGCTGACGCGGTGGCAAACGCCCGACGCAGCGGGCCGATACTCGGGTTGCCAAATGTGACCAACGCATCCTCGGCCGCATAGCGCACGTCCCACAGTTTGTCGTCCAGGGCGGCGACGAGGTTCGGAATCGCGCGTCGGTCGCCGATGCGGCCGAGCGCCTGCGCCCCGCGCAGGCGCAGGCCTTCCTTCGCCTCCTTCAATGCTGCCAGCGCCGGGAGGAACGCCTTTCGCGCGTGCAGGTGGCCCAACGTGTAGAGGGCGACCACCCGCGTTTTTTCTCGATCCAACAGCGGCAGCACGGCGCGAACCGCCTCGTCGTAGTGGAACGGGCGTCCTGTCGATTTGACCCGTTGCCGATCGACGGACGAACTTCTGGCCCCACGGATTTGATCGCCAAACCGCGCCAGGAAATAGCAACACATGCGTGCCACCTCGTCGTTCTTCGCGGTGTTGATCCCGGCGATCAACGCCGGCACGGAATTCGTGCCGAGATGGTCGATCAATTGTTCCGTTTTCGCGCGAACGAGCACGTCCGGGCTGTCGAGACGCGTCAGCAGGTACGGCAGCGCTTGAGTACCCAGTTGCTTGAGCTGGTCCCACGCGGCCTCGGCATCCGGCCGGTCGCTGATCGAGCGGCGCAAGAGTTGTTCGATCGGCTGATGCGGATCGACCGGAGCGATGACGTAGAAGCGTTTCGGCGAAGGGAGGTTGGTCGTTCCGGTGAACTCGGCCGCTGGTTGACTCCGCAAGTTCCCGGGCCAAGGGAGCTCAGCTCCAGCGCTCGTGGGAGCCTGGCAATCCAGTCCGGCGCCATAGAACGGCTTCAGCCACAGCACGTTGTTGGACTGGCCCTGGGAGTATTTGTCCTGGCCCCCCAGATCGAGCAGGAGCGCGATGGAACCGTACTCACGTTTGTCACCGTCATGGCCGGCGGCCTGCGACGCATTCGGGTCGCGGCCGGTATAGACGTCGTCGCCGGCGCGATCCAGCAACAGCGCGACCGAATTGTTGATCGCCGAACCTTGCGCGGTGGTGATGCCGTCGTAACTGTCGTTGCCGGCGCGGTCGATCAACATGCCGACGCTGTAGTCGTGCGCGGCGCCCTGACAGATGTGCCCGGCATGGTACTGGTCGTTGCCACTCCAATCGATCAGCGCGCCGTTGCTGAGATGGATGCCCGCGCCCTGACAATACTGGTAAGCGCGGTACACATCGTCGCCGGCCGCATCCAGGAGCAGCCCGGTCGAATACCAATAACTGGCGCCCTGGCCATAGACGTCGGCCACGTAGCGGTCGTTGCCCTGCAAATCGCAAAGCACTCCGACGCCGCCGCCCGTGAACGGCCGCATCCCGTAGCCGAAACCTTGCGACAACGAGAAGCTGTGTCCCGGGAGCCAGCCACAGAAGTATTTCCCGCCAGCGACATACGAATCGTCTCCGCCCCCGTCGAGCAAGAGTCCACAACCTTGCACGCCCGCAAAGCCCTGGGCCAACTCGGCGGCCTTGTAGCTTGTGTTGCCGCCGCGTTGCCAGAGGATGCCCGCGCCAAACTCGCCGGCCCCCTGGCAAAACGTATCCGCCTCGAACGTCTGTTGGCCCGGCCCCGTCATGAGCAGGCCGCAACCGAAGAGACCCGCGCCTTGCGAGAGATGTTTGGCTTGAAACGTGGCGTTGCTGCCGAGCGCGGCCAAAATGCCGATCCCGAACACGCCCGAGCCTTGCGAGAAACTCCGGCGCGAAATGAACTGATCTTTGCCGCCGCAATCGATGACAATGGAGATCGGACGTCCGACCAGGCCATTCGCTCCCCCGGCGGAATTCAGGTAGGTGTCGTCGCCGCCGGTGTCGATGATTAAAAAGGCCTCGTTGCTGTAGACGTTGTGTCCCGCGCCGCCGCAGATGATCTTGCCGAGCGGCGTATCGGTCGAATACTCGAATTCCTCCGTGAACGCGTTCGTCTGCAAGTCGGCCACCGCCTCATCAACCGCGTGGGCCAGCGTCGCGGCGGCCGCGAACAGCAGGGGGGGACGAAATCGGTCGGAGGCGCCCAACAGCGCCTCGGCGAGTTCCGTGTCTTGAAGCTCCAAGCGCTCGTCGCGACGGATCAACTCTCGGATCTTTGTCGTCTCGATTCCCCGATTCTCCCAGTCTTGTAGTTCGGGCTTGTCCTTGTCGATTTGCAGGGGATCGAGGGCAAACGCGGCAAACGCGGAGTTCTTGTCGGGCGGGAAGGCCTGCTCCAAGAGGGCCTCGCTTTGTGAAGCGGCGGACGCGATTTGCTGAACGACGCGCGCCACGGTGGGCGGAAGTTGTGAGAGAAACCGTTGGTCCAACTTCACGGAGCGCGAAATCTGGTCGATGACGTTGACGCGTGGAATTTCGAGTTGTTCCCGGGCGAAACCGGCCAACGCTTCGAGCGATCCGGCCGCTTGGAGATTGGTCAAGACCGACTGCCCGTAGGCTGGCAACACAAGCGGTTCTTGCAGAAACAGGCGGGTTTTCCCGAGCACCAGTTCCGACTCGGCGTTTGTCTTCGAGAACGACAGATCGGGCTCGGTCATCTTGAGGGCGCGCAGGGCGCAGTCGATGGCGTGCTCGTCCGCAGCGTCCCACGCGGGAAGAACCTCCCCACGAAGGCTCGACGGGCACGCAGCCCAGAGCATCAGAATCACTCCGCAGAGCAACCTCGACAGCATGTCGGACTTTGTTACAGCCCGACCGAAATGTCCACTCTTCAGAAACGCCGTTGCACCCGGGAGTTGGTTCAACAGGCGCTCGACTACGAGCCGACAGATTGTCCGTCGGCGCGTAGTGTACCGCCAGAATGTCAGCTCTTTGGTTGATGAGCGTGTCGTGCAAGATTTTCTATACCGATTCCACATGAGGATGTTGCGCGCTCACACGAAAGAATTCCGCCGCGTTGGCATGTGCTATGCAAAACGCCAAAGCTCCAAGGGATTGGAAATGGGCGAGCAGGTCATAGAAATTTCTACTGAAGTTTTCCGTCTGCTTCAGAAGCGAGCACCCGCCTACGTGTCATGCTCGGATGAAAAGCCCGGTCCGACCCAACGAATTCTTGTAGAAGACGATGTGTACAACGAATTCATTGACCGGGCCATCGCCAAGCGAAAAACTCTCGACCAAATTGTCACGGAAGCATGTGTCAGGACGAGAGGAGTTCAGGGGTGCCGAGTGCCGCTGGCCACGCTGCAGCGAATGGGACGGGACGATTAGCCGGGGGTTCCTGCTGCGGCGACGGGTTGTACAAGCTGCATGACATCGTAGACGGAAGCGTGGGGGGTTGTCCGTGAGGGGGTAGCGTGGGCACGAGGGTAGTAAAGATGCGAGTAACCAACGCTACATAAGGGAGAGACGCACGGACAACCTACCTACGACAGTCTTCCCGCGCGATGACTGAAGCTGTCTGACGAACCTTCCCGCAGGTTCGCGTGCCGACCCGCACGGAGTCTATTGCCTGAGGGTTATCCGGTAAAACCGCGACGCGTTCGTGGCCCCGCCCACATCCGTGTAGTTCGTGGTTCCCGCCGTTGACAAAATGACCGTCGTTAAACCCACAAAATTGGTATTGTAGCCGCCGTCCGTCGTCCCGCTCGAAGCCTCCACCACGTTGCTCCCCGGCAAACCGTTCCAAACCAGTTTCATGTTGTTCCCGCTCGGGACGAGCGAGGTGATCATAAAGGATGAACTTGAAGATGCCGACGTGCCCAGAAGAACAAACACGTTGAACTGTTTCCCGGTCGTGGGGACGGAGTTCGTGTCGGTCCAACCCGTGGGAATCGCGGTGGTCAGATTGGTCATCGGCAGAACGAGCGGGGTCCCGGTGTACGTGCCGGTGAGCACCGGCGGCGCGAAGTAATCTTGGGCGTTGTGGATTTCGTAGCTGTCGCCTGGGGCGAGCACGCCGCTCACGTCCACGCTCACGGTGTTGGAATTGCCCCCGTTGTACACGACGATGTTGGCCCGCTTCGGCTCGTAAGCGTTTCGGTTGACGATGACCTTGTTGGGCGGGACGGCGTTCACCAGATAACTGCCATGCGCGTCAAACCCCGCTCCCTGCCAGCCGGCAAAATTGTACTGGGTGCCGTTGTTGTTGAAATTCGCGCTGCTGTTTCCGTAGTAGGTATTGGCATCGACGACGTAGCCGGGTTTCGACTGGATTTGGAGTAGGGAACCGTTGGTGCTGGACAGGATGTTGTTGGTGAAGATCAGGGACTGATAATGCTGGGCACTCACCACGAAGTTGCCCCCGCCGGAACCTCCGGCCACATAGTTGTTGGCGACCACCGCGCTGTCGTTGGAATTACCGCTGTAATCGAGTCGGAGAAGCGTGGCGTTCACGGTCAACGGCAAATAGACGTAGTTGTTCAGGAGATTCAGGTCCTGAACGGGCGCGTTGCCGAACAGGATTTGCTCGTTGGGGTAGCCCGGGTCATTCGCAATGCACCCGTTGTTGAACACCACGTTCCGTTCGATCAAGAAATGCTTGAGATCGCTGCCTTGCGTGTAGCCGTGAATCCCGATCCCGAATTGGTCGAAGATGATGTTGTCGGACAAATGCTTTGTCCCGGTCAGGTTCTGCGGGTAAATGCCATGCCCGTGGCCGCGGTCGGGCGCGTCCCAACCGTTGTTGTAGATGAGGCAGCCGTAGACCTCGCAGTTCACGCCCCCGGCAAACGTCCCCACGCCGCCGCGGGTATCGTGGATGATCATGTTGATCAGTTTGTCGCCGATCGCTTCGATGTCGACACTGTTGGGCAACGGCAACTGAGCGTGGGTCGGATCGGACCCGGTCACGCTGGTGTATCGCGTCGTGTTGGTGCTGCGGACCTCAATCCCCCAAAACCAAACGTAGCCGCCGGTTTGCTGAAACAAGATGGTCTGGTCGTAATTGTTGGGATTGCTGTAATTCGGATGCTCCTGAAAAATGGGCCGTTCGCCCGGATAGGCCCGCACAATAATCGGCGCGTTGGACGAACCCTGCAGATAACATTCCAGCGACGGCCAGGAAGGGTCTTCCGGAATGTAAATGCCGCCCCGCGCCCAAATCGTGTCGCCGGGATTGACGGCGCCGGGGTTAAACGCCGTATACAAATCCCACGGGTGGTCGATGCTGCCGTCGCCGCTCGGGCTGCCCGTGGGCGACATGTAATGATCGGCCGCGCGAACCCAGACCGTAAGGTTCACGAAGAAAACGAAACCAAGCGCTGCGATAGGAATCGTGGAGTGAAGACGAGCCCGGAAAGCCGTTCCCCTGCCCCTGACATAATTTGTCCCCGTACGCCCCATAGGTAAACCAACGCGACCCGCGGCATCATGCCTGAATCAGTGGGCGTAGGCAACTAAAACCGTAATCCCCAACAGTCGTCATCTGGCTGAGGGGTAACCCCGCGGCGTAAGTTGTGGAAGGCCCGAAGCTTTCACCCGCCTCAGGCGGGCAAGCGCTTCGGTTACAGGAGGAATCTGCTCCGCCGTCTGTCGGATCCGACCTACGGGACGTCGTCCGGTTCCGGTTTGTCGGGCCGGCTTTGCTTCTCAGCGTTCTTCGTATCCGCCGGGTCTGCATCACCGGTCTTGGTTCTCAGCAAACCGTCCAGATTCTCAAAGGGATTGGCGATGGCTGACGGAGCCGGTCCGCTGGCGGGTGCCGACCCATCGACCAAGCCCTTCAACAGGTACTTCTCGTGTTCGTGATCGTGACAATACACGCACAGCAACTCCCAGTTGCTGCCGTCAGACGGATTATTCTGGTGGTTGTGGTCCTTGTGATGGACCGTGAGTTCGCGAAGCCGTTTCCCCGAGAATTCACGGCCGCAGCTCGCGCAGACGTGCGGAAACATCGCCAGGGCCCGCTCGCGGTAACCCTTTTGACGCAGCTCTGCGTCTCGCCGAAGTTCGGCAAGAATCTGCGCTTGCCGTTCGGGATCGGGTCGTGTCTTCTTGGGTCGCATGCTGCCGTTTCGAGTCGTCGGGTTACCTGAGAAATCTTGTGCTCAAGGAGCGTCGAATCCATCCTACGCCCCTTGGAGGCAACCGGGCAAGTACCTCATGCGGGCCATTCCGACGCCGGCCCGGCCCAAGCACTCGAAGTTTCCCCATGGTTGACAGCCAAGTCAACACCCTACCCGGCCGAATGTCGCTCTCCGCACGTCGGTGATGGACAAACTCAGGGCGTTGGGGCAACATGAACGAACCGCCTCGGACGAAGGCGCGGGGTTGGCACGAGGAGACCGGTTCGGTCTCATCGGCCTTTGCCGCCGAGGCAGCAGGGGCGTGTCCGGTCGGGTGGATAACCGTAGTCCCCACTCGTCTACCGGGGAAGAACGCCTGATCAGATTCAGTATGTTGGGAACGACGGCCACAACGGAAGCGGTAGGATAACCGTGCACCTGCGGAACACCGGGCAGGCACAGAACATCACCGAAGCGCGCTCGCGCCGGCGCCGCGCCACGATCCAAGCCGTGGTCATGGCAGGGATCGGTTATCTCGTGACACGGCACGGGAACCATTCTGCCTTGGGCGGTGCAATCATCGGGTTGGCCGCCATCGTACTGGCGAGCGGATGGGCCATTCCCCCGGTGTTTGACGCGTTCGACCGGTTCGGAAACCTCGTCGCTCGTGCTGTGGGCACCGCTCTCACGTGGGGGCTGCTGGCCCTGTTTTACTACGTCTGTTTCGTGCCCGGACGCGCCATCCTGATGGTGCGAAGAAAAGATCCGCTCGATCGGGGATTTCCCGGGCACAAGCCATCTTACTGGATGGACCGGGGAACACCGCCGGACGCCGACCGGTACCGGAGCCAATCCTGATGAATATTCTGGGGATCAGCGCGTTCTACCACGACTCGGCGGCGGCCTTGGTGCGCGACGGACAGATCATCGCCGCCGCGCAAGAGGAACGGTTCAGCCGCGTCAAGCACGACGCCCGGTTTCCATTGAATGCGGTCAAGTACTGCCTTGCGGAAGGCGGAGTGGGTTCGGGCGGCCCGGACGCCGTGGCGTTCTACGAAAAACCTCTTCTGAAGTTCGACCGAATCCTCAGAACCCATTTCAGCGTGGCCCCCCGGGGCCTGCGCGCGTTTGTCATGGCAATGCCCGTGTGGCTGAAACAGAAGCTCTGGATGTCGCTCGAGATCGAGCGGGCGTTGCGGCACTCCGGCGTGGCGATGCCGCCTGACCTGTATTTTCCCGAGCACCACGAGTCGCATGCTGCCAGCGCGTTCTTCCCGTCGCCGTATCCCCGGGCGGCCATCCTGACGTTGGATGGGGTGGGAGAATGGGCGACCACCACGATGGGAGTGGGCGACGGGAATCGCGTGCAGATCATTCGCGAGATCCGCTTCCCACATTCCCTCGGGTTGTTGTACTCGGCGTTCACCTACTTCACCGGCTTCAAGGTCAATTCCGGCGAGTACAAGTTGATGGGCCTGGCTCCGTTCGGAGAACCGAAATACGTGGATGTCATCCGCGAGCATCTGATCGACATTCGAGACGACGGATCGTTCCGACTGAACATGGACTACTTTGGTTACCTGGACGAATTGGAGATGACCAACGAACGGTTTCACGAACTGTTTGGCAGTCCACCCCGCAAACCGGACGCCGAAATCAGCCAGCGGATCATGGATATCGCCCGATCCATCCAAGCGGTCACGGAAGAGGTCATCTTCAAGATGGCCCGTCACCTGCGCAAGCTGACCGATATGAACCGTCTCTGCATGGCGGGCGGCGTGGCGCTCAATTGCGTGGCGAATGGCCGGCTGTTGCAGGAAAGAGTGTTCGACGATGTCTGGGTGCAGCCGGCGGCAGGAGATGCCGGCGGCGCCCTGGGTGCGGCGCTGATCGTATGGCACCACGTCAAGAATCAACCCCGGACAGCCGATGGTACCCATGACAAGATGCAGGGAAGCCTGCTGGGCCCGGCTTTCACCGACGAAGACGTCAGGTTGTTCGTCGAGCAACACGGCTATCCGGCGCGCGCGCTCGCCCCGATGGAGTGGGCGTCCACGATTGCCCGGCTCATCGACGAACAGAAAGTGGTGGGATTATTCCAGGGCCGGATGGAGTTTGGTCCGCGGGCCCTGGGATCGCGGTCGATTCTGGCCGACCCGCGTTCTGGCGACATGCAATCGACGCTGAATTTGCGGATCAAGTTCCGTGAATCCTTTCGTCCATTTGCGCCGGCCTGTCTGGTGGAGCGGGTGAGCGAGTATTTCGACCTGGACCGCCCGTCCCCGTATATGCTGTTGGTCGCGGCGGTGAAACGGGAGCGGCTCCGGGACACCGGGCCGACGGATCATACCAGCCTGCACGAACGGATCCACCAAGTTCGCTCCGACATTCCCGCCGTGACACATGTGGACCACTCGGCGCGGATCCAAACCGTGGACCGGGAGAACAACCCGCGCTTCCACGAACTCTTGAAAGCGTTTGAACAACGAACTGGGTGCGGGCTGGTCATCAACACGTCGTTCAACGTCCGCGGGGAACCGATCGTGTGCACGCTGGCCGACGCGTACAAGTGTTTCATGCGCACCGGCATGGATTATCTGGTGTTGGGGTCGTACCTGCTCGACAAGCGCGAACAGCCTTCCTGGACCGAGAAGCAGAACTGGCGCGAGGATTACGTTCTGGATTGACATCGGCCTGCGCTGGCCAGCCGCCGGCCGGGTCCAGACCTGTGAACGGTTATCGCTTCAGCCCAGTCAAAACAGCGGATAGATGAACGGGGCCACGCTGCTGCCCGCCACAATCAGAAATGCCAACAACAATAACACCAGCACCACCGGCAAGATCCACCAACTCTTGTGCTGCCGCGCAAACCGCACGA
>DATJBF010000035.1:0-82027 GCA_035515475.1 Verrucomicrobiia bacterium | reverse complement strand
CTTTGTGCCTGTGTGCAGTTGAATCGGAGCGGCCACCGTTTGGTGAGCGACCCCGCCAAGGGCTGAGGATGAGTTTCGCATAATCAAACCCATCCAAACTCATCCGGTGGCCTTTTGCCTACTGCATAATTCCGGCTAAGATAATCTCTCTTCCGCAGCAACCGCAGAGACCCCCCGCACGCCCCTCTTTAGGCGTTCGCCGCGCCCTCTTTCCATTATACCGTCCGGTCAAGCTCTCGCTTGACTACGGACGGTGCGTCAAGAGTGCGTAACGGCTCAGGCCCGCACGCACAAAGGTCGCACTTTATCAGCCAACTACACGCACATGTCGTACATCGAACAGTTCGAAGCGGAGCTTTTGGCGAAGCTCGAAAGCGCCGAGGACACATCGTCTATCGTCCGCTGGGTTTCCGAGAAAGTTCTCGAAAGCTACCGCAACGGCATCACCGCAGGCCAGAAGACTCTTGGACGCCTTTCTCGACAACGTGATCGACCGCGCCGAGTACACCACCGAGAAGGCGAAACTGATGAGCCACAAGAAATCTTTGCAGGATCAAATCTCCGCCTTATCCGTCGGACGATCTGATTGGCTCGAACCGTTCCAGAATTGGATTTTAGCCGCCAAGAATGCGGGTGAAATCGCTGTTTCGGGTTCTCTTCAAGACAAGAGGGGGCTCGCCTTGAAAATCTTCGGCTCGAACCTGGTTCTCGACTGCAAAAAAGCCCGTGGTTCCTGCCTGAAACCGTGGTCGTTCCTCGCGGAAACATCTCTGACTGGTGGAATGGTGCGCCCTGTAGGAATCGAACCTACAACCTAGTGATTAAGAGTCACTTGCTCTGCCAATTGAGCTAAGGGCGCACAGGTTCGCCGGCGGGCTACGCTACCAAAGCGATTCGCCAAACGCAAGAGCGGGGCGCGTCGCGAAATCACTGCGTCAGCCGGATGCGATAGAAGCGATTCGAGGCCGATGCGCCGCCGGTGTCGGTCACGGGCACGATGCTGCCGGTGCCGGCGACGTTGTTGACAACCGGCGTCCACGTTGCCGGGCCGAGATTATCGGTCCGTTCGAGGCGGTACGTGTGACCGCTGACGCTGTCGAAGTCGACGGTAACGTTGCTGCCGGCGGCAGCGATCGACCGAATGCGCAATGCGCTGAGGGAATTCGTGGGGTCGGTGCCGGCGGTGTATTCCTGCAGGTTGTTGAACCTGTCGCCATCGGGGTCGCAGAGGGCGCAGGACGCGCTGTTGGTCGCGTTTGTGCCGAAGTATTGTTGCCGCCACCAATCGGCGATGCCGTCGCCCACGCTGTCCCGGCCGATGATCCGATAGATCGCGCCGCTGGTGGCGTAGTTTGACAGGTAGACTTCGCCGGCTTCGTCCTCGCCGAAGGTGGTGATCGTAAGTCCCGAGTTCGTCACCAGCGTACTGATCCACCCGGAGCCGGAATTGGTAACGGCATAGATTTGTCCGCCGCATTCGTCGGCATAGAAATACGTGCCCGTCAATGGAGCGATCTTTGCGCCGCGATACCGGTAGCCGCCCATGATGGCGCAGCGTCCAAGACTGTGGTCGTAATCGAGGATGGGCAGCACGGTGGGAACGTTGCTGAAGGTGACGCTGCAGGTGTTGGTGAGGAATCCTTCATAGAGCCGCCACCCGTAGTTCTGGCCCCCCGGACTGCCGGCGGATTGAAGATCGACTTCTTCGCGATCGCTCTGCCCAACGTCACCGATCCACAAGTCGCCGGTGGCTCGGTCGAAGCTGAACCGCCACGGGTTCCGCAGCCCGTAGGCCCAGATTTCCGGAAGCGCCCCGTTGGTGGCGATGAACGGATTGCCCGGCGGGATCGTGTAATTTGTCGAGGAATTGCTGACATCGATCCGCAGCATCTTGCCGAGCAACACGCCGAGGTTCTGCGCGTTGTTGGGCGGATCGCAACCCGAGCCGCCGTCGCCCGTGCCGATGTACAGGTAGCCGTCGGGCCCGAACTGCATCTGCCCGCCGTTGTGATTCGTATTGGTCGGATGGTTGATGTGCAACACCGTGACCATGGTGTTGGTGTTGACCGTGTTGGCACTGGGAGGCGCCGCGGTGAAGCGTGCGACCACGTTGTTCATGTCCGGTTGCGTGAAATACACGAAGAACTGGCCGTTTGTGGCAAACCCCGGATCGAACGCGACGCTCAACAGGCCTTCTTCGCCAGAGAATCGCACTTGCGGACTGATGTCCAGAAACGGTGTGGCCAGCAGGTTGGTGCCGTCGAAGATCTTGATTCGGCCGGGTTGCTCGACGATGAACAGCCGTCCCGAGCCGTCGCCGGCGTGCGTGATATACACCGCGTTCGTTACATTCGAGGTGACGAGCTCAAGGTCCAGCGCTGGCAACGCCGCCACAATGCGACCCGACGCCACGAGAAGTCCGCACACAATGATTGCCTTCCTGCGACCCATGCCCAACACCTCGCGCGCAACCTACGCCCCGCCGGGACCAAAATCAAGGACCCGGCAGCGTCGTCCGCACGCGGTAGAAGCGATCGGAAATACCGGCCGCGCCCGAATCCGTGCCGGAGCTGATCGTACCGTCGCCGGCGATGCCGGTCACCACGGGGTTCCAATTGGTGGGATTGAAGCTGTCCGTGTCCTGCAGGTCGTACGTGCGATTGGTCACCGACGTGAAACTGACAACCACGTCGTTGCCGCTGGTGACAATCGACGTGATGTGGAACGCGCTGGTTGAGTTCGTGGGATTGGTTCCCGCCTGGTATTCCTGCAGGTTGCTGAAGCCGTCTCCGTCGGCATCAGCGTTCGGGTCGATCCCAATATGGCCAAAGTACTGCACTTCCCAATCATCGTTGATGCCGTTTCCGTCGGAGTCGGCGGCCACGAGCACGGAAGCGGTGGTGAATGGCGCGCCGTTGGTGTGGCCGTCATTGGGCGTGATGATCACGCGATAGTAATCACCGGCCACGGTCACGGCGGCGCTGAGCGTGCTGGCGGTTTGGCCGGTGAGATTGGCGAACGCGACGTCGTTCGTGGACTGTTGCCATTGATACGTGAGCGTGATTGGATCGCCATCGGGATCGTTCGTCGAGGCAACGGTAGCCACCAGGTCATTGGTGGTCGTCGGCGAGACGGGATTGATCGAAGCAGCGTTGATCACGGGCGGATGGTTGACGGTGCCCGTGCAACACGAGAGGTCGCTCACCGAAACAGTGTCAATGTACCATCCCGTCCGGCTCACGCTGTTGTCCGTGCCGCAGCGCCAGCGCAGTTGAATCGTCTGACCCGCGGCAGCGGCCGGCAGGTTGGCCGTGGTCGTGATAAATCCGCCCGAGTTGCCGCTCCATGCCTGCCGCCCCGCCAACGGATTGCTGTAGGAACTGCTGATCGTGCGCGTGTAACCGCCGCTGACAAACGAGCCGCCCGCCGTGAGGATGTCTTGGAATGCGCCACTGCCGATCTTGATCTCCAACACGCCGCCGTCGTAGCCCGTCGTTCCCGAGCTGGGGGCTTCCAGATTGTAGTAGTTGCGGAACGACAGCTTCGCCGACGAAGACGCTATCGAAATCATCGGCGAAACCAACTCGTTCGAGCCGACGCTTCCCGGATCGGGTGAGAATGCCGCGTTGAGCAACGTGTCGCGTTGCGCCGTGGAAGTCACCCAACTCGATTCCGCACCACCCGCTGAAGTCGACCAGCCCGTTGGCAGCGCGGGCGCGGTTACGGCATCGAAGTTTTGGGTGAGGACTGCCGCGAGCCCGCCGAGCGCAAAGGTGTAGTCGACAGTGCCTAGGTCTACCGAGTTGGCCTGAACGTCCAAGGTGGCGGTGATGTTGCTGCCACACAGGCCATTGGCGGTGAAGGTAAACGGTTTGGATACGGCTCCGTCGCAGGCGACGAGCGTGCCGTAGGACTGCGGGCCGCTGGGCTCGGTGACACCGTTGATGGCCAACAGCGTGGCGACGACGTTCGAACCATCGGCCAAACCGCAGTTTTGCAGCGAGAAGCCGACCGTGACGGTTTCACCAGGATCAATGAAACCATTCGTCGGGGTGCAACCTTCCGTCAACAGTGTCGAGCCGCTGGGCACGAACACCGGTGCGAAGATCGGCGCGCCGACGAGGGCATTGATCAGGTTCGTGCCATTGGGTGTCCCCCAACCGGTGCACAGGTCGTAGCCGCTGACGGCGGGATACTTGGTGCTGGTGCCATTATTGCCGACGGTGGTGTCGTGGAAACAGTTGCTATAGCTGGCGCTCTTGCCGATCGCGTAAATCGCCGGGTTGATGAAGCCGACTGGTGGCTGACCATTGGCCGCAGCCTGCTGGTTGATCAATGCCGTGAAGCCCGCCCACAGCGGTGCCGCGCAACTCGTACCCCGAACGTTTGGCTGGTCGGCACCGTCCGCACGAACGTACACATTCGAGGCCGTCATCGCCACGTCGGGGACGTTTCGCATCGTCGTCGATCCATAATTGCTAGTCATGCTGATGCCCTGCTGCCAAGGTGGAATCGAGAAGTTGGCGCTGATGCCGCCGCTGCTCCCGATGCCGCCGCCGTCGTTCCAGACAGTTTCCGAAAGATAGGAGCCTCCCGGCGCGGTTGTCTTCAGGTTCGTCCCGCCGACTTGCGTGACATTGGTGCTTTCTGACGGGAAGGGGATGCCGCCTGAAAAGGCGTCGGAATCTCCGCTGGCGTTGAAGAAGCTCTGTCCTTGGGCGGCCATTTGCAGGAACAGCGCTTCGGATGTGGGATCTGGGCTGCCAGCTGCGTTATTGCCCCAGGAGCAACTGATCTGCTTGGCGATGTTATCGCTGGCGATGCGACCCAACAGGTCCGGCCATGGGCTGGGGTTGGGCGCGATATACAGAACCACTTTCGACACACCCGGGGCCATGGAAACAACCATCTCAATGTCCAACGACACCTCGAGTTCTCCGCCGTTGCCGCTGGGGCCTCCCGTGGCGCCGTCGATCAATATGTTCGTCAAGGTGACATTTGGCAGCCCGGCCAGATTCTCATAGTAGGTAATGTCACTCGCGGTATATCCATCAAACTGCAGTAGCCCGACCACCTGTCCGCAGCCATTCAGGGTCGTGCCCGGCACATAGGCGGCCCGAAAATCGTTTCCAATAAAGTTCCCGCTCGGCCCCGAGCCGGTGCCAACTTGAGGAATAACGGCAGTGGGCGCCGCGCCAGACTTATTGATGACGTAGCGCGGCCGGGGGACTGCGTAATTGTCCAAGCCGCTGATGTCGAGAATCGACGGCGCGTTGTCCAGTGTCGGTTCCGCGTCGGGAGCGTAGAACGTCCGTCCTTCAGTCGGGTGCTGATACAGTTGCATATGCAAGTGGAAGGCCTTTTCGATGTCTGCCACTGACGCATCAACGTCCAGCACGACGCGGTTGGGATAGGTTCCCGATATGGTGAATCCGTTGGCTCCTGCATAATCAATAAGGGTCTGATAAGCCTCCTTCGTCGGGCCAAACCTTTCCGTGAACTCCTCCGTCGTCAGGTAATGGTGGTACTGGGGGCTGGCCGGATCGTAGATCTGCTGGAGCAGGTTGGCGAGTTCCTCCGGGTTGCGCAAGGGTAACCCGATTGCGAGTCTGAGTTGGGTCACGCTGGGAAGTCGGCCGATGGATGGCAGCTTCAGCCGGGTCACGGCCCCTGGTATGTGACCATGTAGAACCTGCCGCTCCCGTGCCCGAACGGGCGCAGCGAACACGAGGAGGGCAGTCGTCGCCAACCCCAAGCGCAAAAGACACCGCATCTCCACGTTAGAATTCACGCCAGAACCTCACATTCTTACTCCATTGAGAGGCCGTTTTCAATCAAAACCGGGCAATCGATTACCGGCGCCGAAGCCGACGAGTCAATCTCTGCGAGGAACAGAGCATGAAGCAGTACCCACTCGGCGTAGCGCTGCGTCATGGAAGCACCTTGACGCGGTAAAACCGGTTGGGGACGTCGGCAGCGTTGGGGACGGTGACCGTAACAATGCCGCCGGTGCCGGGGATATCGGTGAGAACCGCATACCAGTCCAACGTCGCGACGTCGTCGTTGTCCTGCAATTCGTAGAATTTGTTCGAGCTGGTCGTAAAGCTGACGAGCACATCGATCCCATTGAGCGCGATCGAGGTAATGCGCAACGCGCTCATGGCATTGGTCGGGTCGGTGCCCGCGACGAACTCTTGCAGATTCGACATGCCGTCGTTGTCGGGATCGTCGCTGCCGGTCTTTGACAGGTCGCCAAAATACTGGAGCTCCCAACTGTCGGGCAGTCCATCGCCATCGGTATCGAGCGGGGTTGTGAGCGTGAGCAACCGCGCCCGGTAGTACCGGTTGACGGGACCAACGGCGCCGGGGTCGGTGACCGTCACGATTCCACCGGTCCCGGGAACGTCCGCCGCGACCGTGTTCCACTTCGATCTCCGGGGATCGTCAGCAGACTCCAACGCGTAAAGCTTGTTCGAGAGGGTCGTGAAGTCCACGACGACGTTGGACCCATCCGTCGTGATTGACGTAATGCGAAATGCGCTGTTGGCATCGATCGGGCTGGTGCCCGCTACGTATTCCTGAATATTGGGGATTCCGTCGCCATCCGGATCCGCCCATGGATCCACACCGATGTGGCCGAAGTACTTCACTTCCCAGTCGTCGTCGAGTCCATTGCCGTCAAAGTCGAGGGCAACCTGCACGGAAGCAGTCGTGAACGGCGCACCATCGACGTGGCCGTCGTTGGGCGTGACGACCACTCGATAGTAGCGGCCGACGGCCGTGGCTGAAGCAGGCAGCGTGGCGGCAGTGAACCCGATATTGCTGAACGCGACGTCGTCGGTGGATTCCTGCCACTGATAGGCAAACGTTACCGGGTCGCCGTCGGGATCGCCGTAGGAAGTGACGGCGGCGGCCAGGTCCTGCGTCGTGTTCGGCGCGCTGGGACTGATCGATGCCGCGGTAATGAATGGCGGGCTGTTTGAGGCCATGGGCGCAGCGAGAAACTCAATGTCGTCAATGTTCCACCCCGAATAAGGATGAGCGCCGGAGGCGACCAGATAATCCCAGCGCACCGTGACGTTGGTGCAATTGTCAGCCCACGAGGAGATATTGTACTGTTGTACGTTCCACGCCGAATCCGTAACGATCCCGCTACTCTTCCAAACTTGATACCAAGTCGCGCCGTTCGTCGATATCTCAATGATCGCAGGCACGAGAGAATAAGTGTCCGTATTGAGCCAGCGCTGAAATCGCAGTCGGGTGCTCGTCTGGCCAGCGAAGTTCAGCGGCCCCGTCGTCAGATAAAAGGCGCCGACCGTGGTAGAGTAATCGCCGTTGAGGTTCACGCCGAAAACATTGGTGCCGGTCGCCCCGCTGGTGGGATCGGGAAATCCGTAGGACGTGCCGCCGCCACCCGTGGGCTTGCCAAACGCCCATTGACCCGTCCGCGTCCATCCGGGATCGGTATCGAGCGGGAAGAAATACACTCTCTGCAAGACAATGAGGCTGACGCTTCTGCTCTGCGCAACACCGTTCACTGTGTTGCTGAAGACAACCGATCCAGCGTAAGTGCCGGCCGCCAAGGTGCTCGCGTTCGCATTAATCGAAGCGGTGACATTGGTGGATGCGCCGGGGGTCAATGTGCCCGCGCTGGCAGACAGACTGAGCCAGGTCGCAGTAGCTGTGGCGGTCCATCCGCGGGCACTCGAGGCCTGGTTGGATACCACATAAACCTGCGAGACGGGACTGAACGGACCTCCTACTGAGCCGCTGGACGTGAAGTTTGTTTGCGGAGTCACGGAAAGGCTGTCCATAACGTCGAGGGTGACCTGGCGTGTTTGCGCAACGCCGCTGGCGACGTTGGAAAAGGTGACGGCAGCGCCATAAACACCCGGTGCAAAGGCGTTGGCGCCGGCATTGATCGAGACGGTGACCGCGTTGGATGCCCCAGCGGCCAGACTGCCTGCCGTTGACGACAAATCAAGCCAGCTTGCCGATTTCGTCGCGGTCCAGTTCAAGGAAGTGGCACTTGTCAGCGTGTATGTCTGCGAGAGTGGGTTGAACAGCCCGCCATCGGGGCCCGAGGGCGTAAACACGCCGGCTGCGACCGGAAGAACTTTGAGATTATCCGGCGGGTCAAACGCCTCGACTACGCCTGTCGTGGTCCAATTCGTCGGCGCGGTGGCGCTCAGGCCCATCCCGCGTTTGGCGAACGCCGCCCACAATTCGTTTAGATTGGCGCCGCTGTTATCAACCTGGTCGGCCTGCAATATCGCATCCCGGGCCTGGATGTAGTTCGGGTTGACCGGCGACAGTTTCATGCCATCGGTGACCAATTGGAGGATGCGTTGGTTGCCGGTGGCATACCCGTATTTCTTGATCAAATTCGCGCGTGCTTCCCACAGCGTGACGCACCACACCTCGCCCGCGTTGTGGACTTCAGAGGCGCTGGTGCTGATGCCGTTGCCGACGAGGGGGCTGCGCGGCACGCCCGAATGAGCACTGGCCTGCGCCGGGTCGATATCCTTGAATGTCAGTGGATTCTTGGTCATGTCCGTGGTGTATGGATAACGACGGAGACCGTAGTAGTAATTCTGCGTCAGACCATTGAGCTGGTAGGCCGCATATCCGCCCATGGCGTAGGTGGCGTTTGGGTCGTCGGCGGGCTCGCTCAGCAGCGACAGCGGGTAAAAATCCGACCAGCCCTCGGCCATGCAGCGCGGTTGCAGGGCGCTGAGGCCCACCCCGCCCCCGACGAGCCGACTGCTCAATCCATGTGTGTACTCGTGGAGGACAAGCTCCGCATCCAGGTCGCCATCACGATCGGGCGACGGACCCGTAAACAGATACACCTCGATCCGCCCGGGCGTGCCATCGGCCGTCATCGTGAAGCTCTCGTTGTTCACTCCGCCCCCGTCCTGAGCATCGGCTTGCATCGCATCGTTGCCGACACCGCCGCGTCCGAAATTGTCGGCCTGGAAATTGCCCGCGGCCTCGGTGAAACCCAGTTCATACAGTTTGTCATGCATCCAATTGCACCAGTAGAAGAGCTGCACAACTGCGGCATTCGTGTAGGTAACGGGGTCCTGGCCCAAATCTTCGGGGAAATCGAATACGCGGAAGGGCGAACCCACGGGTCGCGAGCCGGGGTCGGGTACGTTGTTGGCGTCGCGGTCAAGATGGGCGTCCACGTTGTTGCCCAGAGTTGTGTTGTTGGTGTCGTCGATCCAGCCGTTTGGGGAAGCAACGGCATCGACGGCGCTGGTGACGACCAGCGCGCGGCTGACCTGCGGCGGCTGTCCCGCATTGGGCGTTGACCAACCCGGCGAGAACGGCGACGGGCTGTCGCTGGTGAACACGCGATAGCTGGCGTCACTGAGGCACACGGTCTGGCAGCGTCGCAGCAGGGCCTCGCCGGTCTGGGCGTCGACGAGCACGCGGGACGTCTCGTCGCGCTCCCGCGGCCTGAGGGTGACGTCCCAACACAGCCGCATGGCCGTGTCGCTCACGGGCAACCACACCAGGCTCGCTTCGATGGCCCCAACAAATCCCGGCGCGCTGAATTGCTGGCGCTTTTCGGCACCCGCTGCTGTCGCGACGGAAGCAAGGGCCGCGGGATCGATCGTTACCCCCAGCGTTTGGGCAGCATTGGCGATCGCCCGCGCGGCCAGGACCGGAGGCGCAGATTCAAGGACTGAATGATTTGTGCCAGCGGCATCCGCCGCTTCCGCCGGGTCAGCAAGCAGGTGACTCTCGATGTTTACCAATTCACCGCGCCTTGTGACATGGGCGAGGAGGACCGCTTCGAAAACGGGGATCCCGTCGAGTTGCTGCGCCCAAACCGTCGTCCGCAAACCATTGTGCGCAGTCACGTAGTCGCGCTTGACCGTGGCGAAATTCAGGGCCGTCGAGTCGTGTCCGAACAAGGCGCGGTACTCGTTCAGGAACGCCTTGACCACCCGGTGCGGATCACCGGCGGAAACCGCCGCTAACGCAGCCGCCGGGACGGTCCGGCCGGCGCCCCCGCGCCCCGTGAGGAAGCCCTGCCAACGCATGACAAACGTGGGATGCCGAAGAATCTCGTCCGTGCCGATCTGAACATCCGGCGCGCGAGACCTCAGACGCTCGAGCGCCGTGATACGCGGCGGAAAAACCCGTCGCGATTCAGCAGCCGACTCTCGGCGGACGTCGAAATCGGGCGGGGTCGACTTGTCGTGAGATTCAAATGCAACAGCGTTGGCGAAGGTTATGCCGGAGAATAGACAGACAAGTGCGGTTTCCCTAAAAAGAGGCCACTTCATGTTGCGACCCAGTTTCCCTCGCGGAGTCGCAATTCTTACCCCAAACAGGGGGTGACAGCAACAACAAAGTGCAACGTCCAGCCCTGGGCGCCTTGTATTACATGGCTTGCAGGCCTACTTGGCCATATAGCGGATAAGGTCGACGCAGCGGTAGGAGTAACCCCATTCGTTGTCGTACCACGCAATCAGCTTGAAAAACCGCTTGTTCAACTCGATGCCGCTGCCCGCGTCGAAAATGCTCGAGTGGTTGTCGTGGATGAAGTCGCTGGAAACGACCTCCTCGTCCGTGTAGGCGAGGATGCCCTTCAGGTAAGATTCGCTGGCCTTCTTCATCGCGGCGCAGATTTCCTGGTAAGACGTTTCCTTGACCGTGCGAACGGTGAGGTCAACACAACTGACCGTGGGCGTCGGCACGCGGAACGCCATTCCCGTCAATTTGCCTTTCACCTCAGGAATCGCCAACCCGACTGCCCGGGCCGCTCCGGTGGTGGAAGGAATGATATTCACCGCCGCCGTGCGTCCGCCTTTCCAGTCTTTCTTCGACGGGCCATCCACCGTCTTTTGTGTGGCGGTATAACTGTGGATGGTCGTCATCAAGCCTTCTTCGATTCCGAATCCCTCCTTGAGCAGAACGTGCGCAAGCGGCGCGAGACAGTTGGTCGTGCAACTCGCGTTGGAAACGATGTGGTGCTTGGACGGGTCATACTTGGTGTGGTTGACGCCGAGCACGATGGTGATGTCTTCGCCCTTGGCCGGCGCGGTGATAAGGACTTTCTTGGCGCCCGCGTCGAGGTGGCCCTTGGCCTTCGTCGCATCGGTAAACAGCCCTGTGGATTCGACCACCAGCTCAACGCCCAACGCTTTCCACGGCAACGCCGCGGGACCTTCTCTCACCGCAAGACACTTGATCTTGTGCCCGTCGACGACGAGCGTATCGTCGTCAGTCAGCGAGGGGCTGGATTTCTCGCTCGAAACCGCGCCTTGAAATCGGCCCTGCGTCGAGTCGTACTTCAACAAATACGCCAGGTTGTCGGCGGGAACGATATCGTTGACCGCGACGACATCGATTTCCCTGCCGAGCAGGCCCTGGTCGCAGATGGCACGAAAGACCAACCGCCCGATGCGACCGAACCCATTGATGCCTACTTTGATTGCCATTGTATTCATCTCCTCATAACACACTACGGGGCAACACTGCAAGAAAGGGCATGAGCAGCTACTACCCGCAACGCTGTCTGAATCCTAAGCGAATCCGGCAGACCCGTCAAATTGAAAACGTATCGCCTCTGGCTTGCACGGATTGACGCCGAGTGGTACGCTCGCCAGGAAATGGAAGGAGATCTTTCGTGAACGGCCTCGGCAAGCACATAATCGCAACAACCCTTTGTCTCGTATCGTCCCTCGTCGCCTATGACGCCAGCGCGCAGGGACTCAAGACCGCCAAGGAGATCATGGATTTCTCCGATGCGAAAACGGCGGGCTACAAGACCTGGTCGGCGGATTACTCGCAAACCGCCAGCATGCCCGGCGGTCAAATGACCGTGAACGGCCAGATGATCCACAAGCAGCCCGGAAAAATGTGGGTGCACCTGGATCTGCCCGCGATGGGGCAACAGGCCAAGATGACCATGTACCTCGGCGGCGACGGGATCCTCTGGCAGGTAATGGATGCGGGTATGGAGCACCGCATCATCAAAATAGATGTCAACAGAGTCACGAGTAATACCACGGCGCAAACCGGCCTGAGCATCGACCCGCTCGCCAAGATGGACCCGAGTAAACAATGGGAAGCCGGCCGGCAGATTTTCGATTTCACCCCAACAAAACCTCAAGAGCTGGACGGCCAACCGATGTACGTCTTGGAAGGCTCATGGAAGTCCGCAGCGCTCACCAACGAGCGGATGGCTCGGGCGGTCGCCCTGATCGGCCGGTCTCGCGTATTCATCGGACAAATCGATGGATTCCCCCACCGTTTCGAACAGTTCGATAAGACGAGGACGAATTTGGTGACGGCCATGGAATTCAGAAACCTCAAATTCAATGTGGACATCCCAGACTCCACGTTCGTGTACCGGCCACCGGCCAACACGCAAGTGATGGACATGACCCCGATGCTGGAAATGCAATTGCAGGCAGGAAAGGCCGAGGGACAAGCGCCGCGTCCGGCCGGGGTCCCGCCGACGCCTCCCCCGGCACCCGCTCCAAAGTAACTTACGCCGCTATCTCCCGCTCGATCACTTCCAGCAGCGCGTGCAGGATCAGCGTATGCGCCTCCTGTATTCGACCACTGTCGACATGAGCGATGATCATCTCCAAGTCAGCCTTACCCTTGGCTTTGCCGCCGTCTCTTCCAAGCAGGGCGACCGATTTAACCCCTTTGGATCTCGCAGCTTCCAAGGCGCGCAAAATGTTCCGTGAATTCCCGCTCGTCGAGAAACACACCAGCAGATCGTTCTTGTTCGCCAGTCCCTCTACCTGCCGCGAGAAAACCTCGTCGAACCCGTAGTCGTTAGCGATGCAGGTGAGCAACGTCGCATCCGCGTTGAGGCTGATGGCTGGTAGCGGACGCCTGTTCCCCCGGTACCGGCCACCCAATTCTTCCGCCAAATGCATCGCGTCCGCAGCGCTGCCTCCATTGCCGCAGGTCAGGATCTTACCACCCGACTTGAGCGTGGCGACGGCCGCTTCAGCAACCTGTTGGAATACATCCTGTTGCGCGGCTAACGCCAACATGGTTCGAGAGGCGTCCGCAGCCAGCTTGGGCAATAATGGCTCCATACGGGCATCTTACCCACGGATTGCCCCCGTGCCAAAGCAAAAAGAATCTACTTGAATTTTTGCGGGGTGTAGGGTTTCATACCACAGCTAGATGTGATGGGCTGCCAGGACGCCACCTATTGAGGCTTATATAAGCGGTTTGTCATGGAAAAATTCCAACCAAACCAGTTGACGCGGCAGGCGATAGACGATTGGCCGGTGCCTGAATCTGGACTCAGTGCACGTGTCGTACATTGCCTCGGCCAAGCAGACGTCAAGACGATCGGCCATCTCCGGGACTGGAATGACAAGCAATTACTCAAACTAACCAATTTCGGCTCGACTTCCCTCGACAACATTCGGTGGTTCTTCGGTTGGACCCGTCGCCTTGAGGCAGGTAACGGTCACATTGCCAGCTTTCGGGCTTTGCTGCGCGAATTCCTCAATCAACAAGAGGTTTTCGTGCTCGAACAACGCTATGGGCTCACCGATCCGCTGTTCCGCCCCCATATGAAGCGGCGCACGCTTCAGGAAATTGCCGAAATGCACATCCGCGTTACGCGTGAACGCGTGCGTCAGATCGAGGAGTCGGGCATCGCTGCCTTGCGCTCGCGGCTGGCCCGCGCGGTGGGGGAAAGCCAGGAAATCTACTGGGCCAACCGCGTCTTGTCGCGCGGTTGCGTCGTCGCCTCCTCAGAAGTATCCGAATGGGCAGGCGACCCGATGTTGGGCGGCTACCAGCCATGGGGCGCGCTGTTGTTGTTGAGCGAGACGCTCGAACGGATCACGTTCCGTTACGACTACTTCTCAGTGCTGCCGGACCACGTGCTCAACCAGGTCGAGAAGCAGATTCTGCAACTCCTGCACAATGCCAAGGAGCCCGTTCCCTTCGAAAAGATTCTGGCCAGCGTTTCGGATGAACTCAGCTTCCTCAATGGCCAGCGCCCGCGGCTCGTTACGGTGTTGCTGGATCATCATCCCGAAATCAGCGGCACGGTAGATCGGCTTTACTTCCTGCCCATGCTGGGTGCGCCCCAGGTGATCGTCGACATCCTGCGAGGACGGCGAGAGCCCGTCCATTTCCACGAACTGACGCGCCTGTACAATGAGCGGATGCTCCCGCACAGCCGTAAAGGGACGGGGTACATCCTGCGGGTCCTCAATCTCATGCCCGAGGCGCGGCGGGTCTCGCGCGCCGTCTACGAGTTGAAGGGCTGAGCCGCGCCGTTTTTTCTCGCGGCCGCGCTGCCGTTCGCCTAATCTCCTTCGGGTGCGGATTCTTGACAAATACCTGCTGCGCGAGTTCGCGTGGCCGTTGTTGTACTGCTTCGACGCGTTCGTGCTGTTGATGATCGTCATCGATCTGTTCGGCACCCTCGACGAGTTCATCGATTTCCATGCGCGTCTGGGTACGGTTGTGCATTACTACTTGATCCTTCTCCCCGAGATGTTCGTGTTGATCATGCCCATGTCGTTGCTGCTGGGCCTCCTGTTCTGTCTCTCCAACCTCGGTAGACACAACGAGCTGATCGCCATGCGCACCAGCGGCATCAGCCTGGCGCGCCTGGC
This sequence comes from Verrucomicrobiia bacterium, assembly GCA_035515475.1. Taxonomy (GTDB): domain Bacteria; phylum Verrucomicrobiota; class Verrucomicrobiia; order Palsa-1439; family Palsa-1439; genus DATJBF01. The sequence continues at coordinate 67,400 of DATJBF010000035.1, read as the reverse complement.
CCTTCCCCTGCTGGGCAGCGGCCTGGCCGCTACGCTCGTCGTGTTCGTGGTGAACGAATTGTTTGTCCCGCGCGCCAGAGAACGTGCCGATGCGCTGATGGGAGCGCTGAAGGGAAAAGGCGAACGCAGCGTGCTGGAGAACTTCTTCTTTGCCGATCCAATCGAGCGTCGCGACTGGTACGCCCGTCGGTTCAACACGCGGACGTTCGAGATGGAAAATCCAGAAGTCCACGACCGCAAGCCGGACGGCACACCGGATTTCGACGTGTACGCCGAACGCGCCCGGTGGATCGACGGCCGGTGGCACTTCTTCACGGCCGACGTCTACGATCACCGCCAGAATCCGCCGGTCGTGACCCGCGTGGCGGAGACCAATTTCCCGTCGATCAAAGACCCGCCGGGTCGGCTGGCCGTCGAAGGGAAGAACCCCACGCAACTCACTTCCGCCGAGCTGCGGCGGTACATCCGCGCCCAACGCCGCGCGGGGCACGTCGCTGGTCTCGCCAAGTACGAAGTCACCTACCAGTATCGCTACGCCTTCCCGCTGACGTGCCTGATTGTCGTGCTGATGGGGATCCCCTTGGGAATGCAGGTGAGCCGCAGCGGGCCCTTGTTGAGCGTCGGCACCGCGCTGGTACTTGTCGTGGCCTTCTATTTTCTCAACAATATCACCCTCGCGCTGGGTGAGGGCGGACGGATTCCGGCCGCGGCGGCCGCGTGGATGACGAACGCGGTTTTTGCCGGCGTGGGGCTGGTGTTACTGGCTCGCGCGCGCTGACGGAGGCCCTTGGCCAACCAGCACGGCGTGCGCGGCAGCGTACTCCTTGCAGTGCGAGAGGCTCACAAAAACTTCGGTCGCCCCACGATTCTTCGCGAGTTCCGCCCCGCGTCCGTGAAAAACAACGTAGGGCGCGCCGTTGCCGTGCTTGCGGATTTCCATGTCCGTCCAGCCGAGTTGACGGCCGATGCCCGTCCCGAACGCCTTCGAAATGGCCTCTTTCGCGGCGAAACGTGCGGCGAAATGCAACGCCGGAAATTTCATGCTGTTGCAGTACGCGACTTCATCGGGCCAGAAGCACCGCCGCAGAAACCGCTCGCCAAATTGATCCAGCGAACCTTGGATGCGCGCGGTCTCGACAATATCGACACCCGTACCGAGGATCGATACAGAGATGGGTGATGCGTCATGATTCATGAACCATCGCCTGGCTGACCATTCCCCATCAGTTTCAGCATCTCGCGGATCGCCTGTCGCAACCCGACAAACAGCGCGCGCGCGACGATGGAATGGCCGGTGTTCAGCATCTCCAAGTGCGGCACCGCGAGAATGCCGGGCGTGTTCTGGTAATTCAAGCCGTGCCCCGCGTTGACGCGCAGGCCAAGTTTGTGCGCCAACTCCGCTGCCTGCGTCAACTTCCTGATCTCGGCCGCCGCTTCCGTTTCGCCGCGCGCGTTCGCGTACCGCCCCGTGTGCAGCTCCACGAAATCCGCTCCGACATCGGCGGCGGCGCGGATCTGTCGCCCATCGGGATCAACGAAGAGGCTGACGGCGATCCCCGCCTTTTGCAGACGCGCACCGGTGCGCGCGAGTGATTTCGCGGCGCTCGCGACGTCGAGTCCGCCTTCGGTCGTGACCTCCTGCCGCTTCTCCGGGACGAGACAGACCTCGGTGGGACACACCTCTTCGGCGAACGCAACGATCTCAGGCACGTCCGCCATCTCCAAATTGAGGCTGGTGCGGACGACCTGACGGATCAGTCGCACGTCACGGTCCTGAATGTGACGACGATCTTCGCGGAGATGGACCGTTACGCCGTGGGCCCCGGCCAGTTCCGCTTCGACGACGGCCCATACAGGGTCGGGCTCGGGAATCGCACCGGACGCTTCGCGAGGTCTCCCCGGGGTGCTGCGGACAGACGTGTAGCGTGCCTGTCGCAGTGTGGCGACATGATCGATGTTGACCCCGAGTTTCAGCATGGGGACAGGGTACCTGCTTTTGCGCCCGTCCGCAATGCTGCGTCGTTCAGACAATCCGGGTCCTTGACCCGCCCTTGTGGTTGGCCAGCGTGGTCAGTTCAGGCTGTCCTGCCGAACAAGCGCCTCCTCAACGAACCGGTGCCAACGGTCCTGTTTCCAACCGGGAAAGTGTTTCTGCATCCACTCCCGCGTGGCGCGCTCCCAGCCGATGTCCTGTCCTGCCTTCTCGCTTTCGATCCACTTGTATTTTTTTATTTCCTCTTGCTGGGACCGAAAAATGTCAGTCAGAGGATCTGGTTTTCGATGTCGCAACGTCATTTTCGCCCCCCTCCTCATGGGGAAACTGGCCGTCACAATAGCTCAAAATCAGGCGAAGTCAAATGCCCCTGCGTGACAAGTTGTCGACAACCTAGTCCTCTGGAGTCGAAAGACTTGCGGGAGGGCCATTTCAACTTGCCCGTGTTTCGCCAGTCCCGTATGGTGTCCGCTATGACGCAGCAGCGTTATCTCGACAAGGTACTTCGGCACGCTGAAGAGCGGCTCGTCTTGAAATCGGGCACGCGCCCCGCCGAGATCCTCAACGTCTACAAGAAATTCCTCAAGGTCGAAGAACATCGACTGCGGATGTTGCACCGGGCGGGAGCGGGCGGGCGCGAGATTGCACAGGGCCGCGCCCACGTGATGGACGTCGTATTGCGCCACGTGTTCAAGGCGGCGGATGATCATTACCGGCAGGCCCACTCCGGCGAGGCCGTGCCCATCTCGCTCGTGGCCATCGGCGGCTACGGACGCGGCGAACTCAGCCCGTGCTCTGACATCGATCTCATGTTCCTGCATGGTTCGGCCGGGCGGACAGCGGCGCATCATCCCTACCTGAAAGAGATCGTCGAGCAAATCCTGTACATGCTTTGGGACGTCGGCCTCAAGGTCGGCCACTCCACCCGTTCGATCAACGAAGCGATCACGCAAGCCAACAAGGACATGCAATCCAAGACGTCCATGATCGAGTCGCGGTTGCTGGTCGGCGACCAGAAGATTTACGAACTGTTCCGCCAGGCGCTGATCAAAGAGTGCGTCAAGGGCCACGAGGATGACTACATCGCCGCGCGGATCGAGGACCAAAAGGCGCGCCACGAGAAATTCGGCGACACCGTTTACCTGCAGGAGCCCAATGTCAAGAGCGGCTGTGGCGGGCTGCGCGATTTTCAGAACCTGATCTGGATGTCCTTCTTCAAGTACGGCTGCCTGAAACTGTCCGAGCTTCGCCAGCGCGGGTTCCTGGAATCGACGGAACAACGGCAGCTCGAATCGGCCTACGATTTCATCCTCCGCGTCCGCAACGCGATGCATTATATGACCAATCGCGCCTGCGACGTCATCGGCATCGGGCTGCAGCCGCAAATCGCCGGCGAGTTCGGCTACCGCCAGCACGATGTGCTGCGGCGCACGGAAGCGTTCATGCGCGATTACTACGTGCACTCGCGCAACATCTTCCTGCTTACCAACGCGCTGGCCGAGCGCCTGGCGCTCAAGCCGCCGAAGTCCTCGCGGCTCGGCTCGTTGCTCGGCCGCCGGTCCCGCAAGGAGGAGGAAATCGACGGGTTCGTGATCCGCGACGGGATGATTTCCGCGAGCGCCCCGGCGATCTTCAAGCAGGAACCGCTGCGGTTGATCCGTCTGTTCCGCCATGCGCAACAGCGCGAGGTCGAACTCAGCCCCGAGTTGCGCACCCAGATTCGGCAAAACCTGAAGCTGGTGGATCGCTCGTTCCAAAGGTCGCCCGAGGCGCGGGACACGTTTCTGGGCATTCTCCAGCGCAAGGGGCAGGTCGCCCGCATTCTGCGCCTGATGCACGAAGTGGAATTCCTCGGCAAGTTCGTTCCCGAGTTCGGGCGGCTCACGTGTCTCGTGCAACACGAGTTCTTCCACCGCTACACCGCTGACGAGCACACGTTGCAGGTCATCGAACACCTCGATCGGATCATCGACGCGACCGCGCCGCCGCACGCCAGCTACAAGAGGATTTTCCAGCAAATCGCCCATCCCCACGTCCTTTATCTGGCGTTGCTGCTCCACGACGTCGGCAAAGCGTCGAACGTCGATCATCACGCGGAGGCGAGCGCCGAGATGGCGCGCCAAGTCGCCCAGCGCCTGTGTCTGGGCGCCGACGAGACGGCGCAATTGCTGTTCCTGGTGCGCGATCACCTCAAGCTGTCGATGCTCTCCCAGCGGCGCGACATCGACGATCAGGCCACAGTCGACGCGGCGGCCCGCGTCGCCAAAGACGAAGTCAACCTCGATATGCTGATGCTGCTGACGTTTGCCGACGCCGCGGGCACGAGTCTGAAGACCTGGACGGAATGGAAAGAAGCGCTGCTTTGGGAGCTGTATCGCCGCACCAAGCAGATGCTCTCCGGCGCCGAGCGGGCCCGCAATATTCTGTCCCGCCGCATCGAGCAACTCTATAAGGAAGTCAGCGCCAAACTGAAGGACCAACTCCCGCTGGAAGAAATCTATTCGCACTTTGAGTTGATGCCCGCCAGCTACTACATCAACACGAGCGCGGAAGAGGTCGCCCGGCACCTGATGGTGATTCACCGGTTCCTGACACGCCAGCTCGAGGTCGAAGCGGCCGAGGACGCGCTGGTGCCGGTGCTGGACTGGCAATCCCTCCCCGCGCAAAGCTGCTCGCAGGTGTCGATCACCACCTGGGACCGGCTCGGGCTGTTTTCGAAGATTTGCGGCGCCCTGGCTTCGGCGGAGTTGAATATCCTGCGCGCCAACGTCTACACCCGCGGCGACCACGTGGTGCTCGACGTGTTTGACGTTTGCGACAAAGACCTCGCGGCCGTCACCGACCAGCGGGCCATCCAGGTGGCGGAAGGAATGTTGGAGCGAATGCTGGCCAACCGCGAAACCATCAACTTCAACGATGTCCTGACGCGGCTGCGCGCGATTCGCGGCGCCACGCCCAAGATCCGCGAGGTGCGCATCCCCACGACCGTCGAGTTCGACAACGAGATCAGCAAAGGCCGTACGATCGTTGAAATCCAAACCGAAGACCGTCTCGGACTGCTCTATACGATCACACACACGCTCAGCGAGGTTGGCCTGGATATCAGTTTCGCCAAGATTTCCACCGAAAAAGGCGCGGCGATCGACGTGTTCTACGTGCAAGACCAACTCGGCAACAAGATCACCGACCCCGCGCAGTTGGCGACGATCCGCTCCAAGCTTGAGACCTCCATCAATCTCCTCGCGAGCTGACCCAGACTATCCCCCGGCTCGTACTCTAATAGTGAGATCACATTTGCGCCGTCAGATGTCTGCCACGAGGTCGCGCAGGCGAACACGGAGGGCCTTCGCAATCCTGATAAGGGCGAACAAGGAAACCATCGTTTCCCCGCGCTCAATCTCGCCGAGATAATTCGGATGAAGGTCAGCCAATTCTGAAAGCCGTTCCTGTGTAAAGCCCGCCTTCTTCCGGTAGGTGCGGATTGCTTCCCCGATGACCCGGTATTGTTTCGGAATCGCCTGCACGAGGCAGCTAAACAAACAAGAAACCCCCGTTTGTGCCACAAGGGTAATACTTGTTTTTTGCTCTTGCATCCAGCGGAGCAGCGTAGTTAGTATCCATCACGGTGGCTAGGGTGGGTGTGCGATAGGAAGCGGCGAGGAGCGTATCTTCTTGGAGTTGCCGTCATGGCATTTCTTTGGACGTTCGTCCGAGTTCATGCTCAGGAGACGATCACGAACGTTGCGCAGTTGGCGCAGCAACTCGGCACCAGAGATTGGCTATATTTCCAAGTGTTGCCGTGGGAGTGCCAAGTGTATCCGGCTGACGGTCAACCGTGGTGGACTGACTTTTCCAAGCTTCCTGAGGAATTCAGTCCGCCCGCCACAGCCGCCTTGCCGGAAGCAGCCGGCGTCAGGCTGTTGCCACTGCGGCTCATCTGGAATCTTGTGACTGGCGAGACGATCGTGCGGGCCGAGTGGTCAGGTGAGGAGATTGCCTGCATCGCGCCGCCTGCGGATTATCAATCCGGGCAATGCGGCGGCGCAGGACGAAACCGTGTTGCGGATGTGGCAGCAATGGCAGCAATACGCTGAAGAATGGGAGGGGGGATCGATCCGTTCATCCTCGTTGAACTGGTTCGACTGGCGGACATCAACGACAAGCCGCTTTACGATGCAAACGTCGCCACTGAGGAAGCGGCTTGGGAGGAAGCGCAGACCGAGGACGGCGAAGGACAAACACAAGTACTTTCACCACAGGAAGACGAGGGCGGCGGGATCCTGTCCCTAATGGACAGCTCCTCCTGCGCTATCACCAATCTCACCCAACCCTTTACTATCACCCAAATTCAACAAGACACGAATCGGTTTATAAGCATCGCGTGGCAATCGTGCCCTGTGTTTCGTTATCTCGCGTTCTCCGCAGACGAATTTAGCACGAATACGTCGTGGCTGAGTCGGGCATATGTTTGGGGTCAAACCAATGCGGCTGCAACCACTTGGACGGACACGGCCACAACCAATGCTCCTCATCGGTTCTACAAAGTGCAGCGGATCCTTTCCAACCCCATTGCAGCAGGTACGTTGCATAGCTTGGCGGTGAGGCCCGACGGAACGGTGTGGGCGTGGGGAGACAACGGCTGTGGACGACTGGGGAACGGTGAGGGTGGCAATTTCATTTCACCTACGCCGTCTTCTATTGTTGATGTAAGCAACGCGATTAGCGTCGCAGCCGGGTCTCTTCACGCACTCGCGCTGCGAGCCGACGGGAAGGTCTCGGCTTGGGAAGATGACTCTTACGGACAATTGGGCGTAGGAGGGCTGGCCTCGGGTCAGACGAACTTGCCCATCCAGTCAATCTTACCGACTCAGACTGTCGCAATAGCTGCTGGCGGTTATTACAGCATCGCACTGGACAAGGATGGGGCGGTTTGGACATGGGGTGCCGGCGGCTCGGGTCAGTTAGGCAATGGTGGAACCACGAATCTTACTGTTCCGACGTTGCCAACAAATCTCTCCAGCGTAGTAGCGATTGCCGCGGGCTATGACCACGCGATTGCGTTGGCGGCGGACAAAACGGTGTGGACATGGGGAAACAACAACTCTGGTCAATTCGGCGATGGCACAACGACGGAGAGACTCACGCCGGTGTCGGTGAGCGGGCTGTCGAATGTGGTGGCAATTGCTGGCGGGTACAGCTTCACCCTTGCTGCGACCAGCAGTGGCGATGTGTACGCATGGGGCGATAACGGCTACGGGCAATTGGGTACAAATGGGCTAGGTTCGATCAACCATCCGATCCGAGTGGCTGGCATCAGCAATGCCGTGCTGGTGAGCACCGGTCCGGCCTCCGTGGATGACGGTAGCGCTCACAGTTTGGCAGTAACCGTGGATCAGGGAGCAAGACAGTACTGGGCTTGGGGTCGCAATGGGAGCGGACAAGTCGGCAACGGAACAACCGTCGACCAGTATGCGCCAGTGCTGCTACAATTCTACAACCGTTGCGGGCCATGCATCCAATTGGGGACCAATGGACAGTTCGCAGCGCAATCCTCGGGCACATTGATCCTTTACTTCAATAACGATGTCCCCAGTGACAATTCGACGAACGCGTACACGGTGACGGTCAGTGGCCTCGGGCAGACAAATGTGCCGGGAAACGCAGCAAACGGGGTAGTCATCGGTATCGTCACCAATGGAGGCACGTACATCTATAGTGCAAGCGGGTGGTGCTCGCCGTGTAATGGCTGCGGTCCCACGTATGAATACAATGCAGATGGGTACGACCACAGCAACAACGTGCCCCCTTGCGCTACGAATGGTTATCAGCCCACGAACGCACCCTGTCCTGATGCCCGCTGCTATTCGCTTGTGGGCAAGATCGAATGACCGGAAGAGCAAGGGCCCTGGCCCTTGGAAAGGGCGGGAAGCAAGCGGAATCCGTTTCTAACATGACTGCTTAAGACTGCAACTCTCGACATGAGGGCTGCAGCGCCCCGCAAAGAACGTCCTGCTTTCGCTTTCATCTTGTCCATGCATAGCCAACGACATAGAGTTTTCACGCGCTGGATAACACGTTTTTGCGATGAGCGCCATGGATACTAGCGGGTCCGTTACACATGTTCGATGGCCGAGCCGATTGAGTCTCCTCCTGCTACTGCTTTGCGGGTTCTATGGGGGTTACCGCGCGCTTCGCTTGGCAATTACCGATGATGAAGTGGACATGCTCAACTGCATCCACCAGACTGGCTACGCCCATCTGTTCTGGGCGGAGAACTGGAATGCACAAGCCCAGTTCTTGAATGCTTTGCTGGCCAAACCTTGCGTCGAGCTTCTCCCGCTGAGTGAGATTACCGCCAATCGGCTTCCCAGCTTGGTCGGTCTGACTCTTTTCCTCTGGGGTGTCTGGAGGATTGGACTGATGTTTCCCACAGGCACGGCAAGGGCACTGGTCACACTGGCGCTCGTGTCCAATGCCTTTCTGTTAGATTTCTTTAGCGTTTCCCGTGGTTATGGATTGGCTGTTGGCTTGACCGTGCTTTCACTCTCCTGTCTCTTGCAGGCAAGCGCGCTGACAACGACAGGTGACGTGTATGCCCGACGACAAGCTGCGACTTCGCTTTGGCTCGGGTTCGGAGCCGCCTTGTCCAATATGGCGTTCGGGTACTTCTATGCAGCGTTGCTGGCAGGGATTTTCTGGCTGTGTTGGAGCAGGGGTGTGAAGATTCGCTGGTGGGCCAGCACCGTCCTGCTCGGGGTTTTTTACGTGCCTCGTGTGCTGGTGGCGCCGAGCCAGAACCTGTTCCGCTACGGAGGCAATATCGGATTTGTCCACGACACGGTGGGCTCATTGGTTCGTTCGAGCTTTTACGACCGTTCCGTGTCTGCAGGATTGGTGCGGCTAGTGTCTGGTGTTCTTGCGTTGCTCGTGTCTCTGCTGGCGTACTGGAGCTATCGCCAACGGATTCACCGGGCGTTTATCACGGGAGTACTATGTATTCTGGTAGCCATACTTTCCACCGTGGCAAACAAACTGTGGGGCATAAGATACCCGGTAGAGCGCGCCGCGCTGTATCTCGTGCCGCTGGTGGTTCTAATGATCGCTGTGGTGGCGGCGTGGTCACCAGTGCGCTGGCTGCGCGTTTCTCTCTGGGGATTGGTCCTGGTCTTCGCTGCAATCGGATTGCAGGGCGTAAATCTTGATCACACCCTCACTTGGCGCGAGTGTGCGGACATCCCATCGGCGTTGTTCGCGTTGCGCGAAGTTCACCAGCGGACGGGGCAGGACGTGACGGTGGGGATCAGTCGCAGCATGTGGACAATTCGGTATTATGCAAAACACCTGCTCGGACTACAACAATCGTCTCCCCAGCTTTCCGAGAACCAAGTGTCGTTTCTAAGGAACTACGATTGGCTGACCATTTATGAATGGGGAGTCTTGCAAACCAGTTGTGGCTTGCCTCCGAGCGATCCGTTGATACCCGGGACGACTCACCTGCTGCTCAGTTTGCTTGACCAAGATGATCGACGCTTGCTGGCGACGCCTCTGCCGGAAGGGCTGACACGACTTCATTTCTATCCAGCTTCCGACACGACGCTCGAAATGCTGATCACACCACAACACCAAGGCACATTAACGTTCCCCGATGGGCAGAAATACGTCGGCGAGTTCAAGCGTGGAATCAAGAGTGGCCGAGGGGCCTACACATGGCCCGATGGGCAGAAGTATGAGGGAGAGTTCAAGGATAACAGGGCGAATGGACAAGGCACCGGTACGTGGCCCGACGGACGAAGATATGTCGGGGGATACAGAGATGGGAAGCCGAATGGCCAAGGGACTGGGACGTGGCCCGATGGACGAAAGTACATCGGCGAATTTCGTTATGGTCAACCGGACGGCACAGGTAGGATGACCTATCCGGACGGCACGGTGGAGGACGGCTTGTGGAAACAGGGCCAGTTTGTGGGACCCGCCTTGCCCTGATTCCTCAACTTGTCGGCATCAATCCTCGCACCTGATCCACAACCTCAGGGGATCCCATAGCCCATTCTTGACTTGATGTTTTGGAGACGAGTAGAAGCTCTTTGCTGATAGAAACCGAGGATCGTGACAAGAGAATTGGGATGGCGATGAAGGACGGATGGAAACCATTGGCGTTGGCGTCGGCCCTCGTCGTTGCGGCGTACGCGTACACGGCGCACCTGGCCGTGTCGGAATTGCTGTGTCCGAATGCGGCTGACGCCTCCTACAATTTGCTGGTGCAAGGGTTTCGCGCTGGCCAACTGAGTCTGAAAAAGGAGGCGCCGCCCGGGCTGAAACAGCTTGCGGATCCCTATGATCGGGCCGCCAATGCCGTGTACCAGGACCCGCCGTATCGGCTGCACGATCTGAGCTATTACAAGGGACGGCTCTACCTCTACTTCGGGGTCACGCCGGCCTTGCTATTATTCTGGCCGGCAGTGGCGTTGACCGGCCACTACCTCTCCCACGGTCAAGCTGTGGTTTTCTTCTGCGTGGCGGGTTTTCTTGCCAGCGTCGGCTTGTTGCGCGCGCTCTGGTTGCGTTACTTCGCGGAGGTGAGTGCGATGGTCGTGGCCGCCTGTGCACTCGCATTGGGTCTCACAATCCAAGTGCCGACGTTGCTGGCGCAGTCTGACATTTACGCCGTGCCGATCAGTTGCGGGTATGCGTTGGCGATACTGGCGCTTGGATCAATCTGGCGCGCGTTGCACGAGCCCGAGCACCGCCCCCGATGGGTGGCACTGGCCAGCGCGGCCTATGGCTTGGCGGTCGGAGCACGGCCCGACTTGCTGTTCGGGGCCGTCATCCTGCTGGTGCCGGTGGCCCGGGCCTGGCGCGAACGAGGGAGAGTTTCCAGCGTCTTGATAGCCACGCTCGTCCCGATCCTTCTCATCGGGTCGGGGCTGATGTTGTACAACGTCCTTCGGTTCAACGATCCGTTCGAATTTGGCTGGCACTACGTGTTGGCCGCCAAGCAGCAGGAAACGCAGCAGGTGCTCAGTCCGCGCAATTTCCCGTTCAATTTCCGTCTCTACTTTCTCAGTCGGGCCCGCTGGAGCTTTGATCCTCCATTCGTTCGCGCCAGTGAACTGCACGCGCCGCCGGGCTATTACTACCAGCAGAGAACATTGGGCATCCTGACCAACATTCCGCTGGTCTGGTTGGCGCTGGCTGCCCCGCTGGCTTGGCGAGGCAGGTCCCAAGCAGGCCCGGTCTTACGTTGGTTTGTTGGGACCGTAGTTCTGCTGTTTGGGATATGCGCGCTGACCGTTTGTCTCTATTGTGGGGTGGCGATGCGCTACGAGGTGGACTTCTTACCCGCACTGATGTTGGCGGCTATCGTGGGAATCCTCGGACTGGAGCGAGTACTGTCAGACCGCCCACGGCAGCGTCGAATCATGCGCTGGAGTTGGGGACTGCTGCTGGCCTTCTCCGTACTGTTTAACCTGCTCGCCACCGTCGAGGATTACGCCGAGGATCACTATGCCGTGGGGACTGACGAATTGCTCGCGGGCCGGGTTCAAGACGCGATGGGACAATATGAGGAGGCGTTGCGCCTCAAGCCCGATTACGCCGACGTGCCTTACAGTCTGGGTAACTTCCTGGCAAGCAAAGGAAACCTCGGCGAGGCGATTCGGCAGTACGAGCAGGCACTACGGATCAAATCCGATTACCCGGAGGCGCATAACAATCTCGGAGTCGCCCTGCAGCAAATGGGCAGGTCCGGTGAAGCCATGGCGGAGTACGAAGTGGCGTTGCGGCTCCGACCGGATTTTGGAGAAGCTCACTACAACCTGGCGAAAGCGCTGTCGCAGGCGGGGAGGATTGCCGAGGCAATTCCGCACTATGAGCAGGCATTGAGATTTCGGCCCGCCTTGGTGATCGCCCACGAGGATTTGGGCCTCGCCTTGAGACGGGAGGGCAAGATGGCCCGGGCCATCGCGCATCTCGAACAAGCAGTGCGGATCGCCCCCGACGACCCGGAAGCGCACAACAACCTGGGAGAGACCCTGCAGCAAGTGGGCAGAATCGGCGAAGCGGTCGGGCAGTATCAGGAGGCATTGCGGCTCAAGCCCGATCTTGTGATCGCTCGCAGCAATCTGGCGGCAGCCGTGGCGCAAACGGGCCAGTCCAAAGAAACCACCGAGCCATGAGGCCTCGGCAACGCACCAGGGGGCGGGATCATCCCGCAGTTCGGCTGAGAAACCTGCGTGCTTCTTGCGTCGAATTTATCTAAACTGAACGCTCATGGCCAGGTCATCTCCGCAGCGCCGCGCACCGACTCCGTCGGAGCGCAAGCTTCGCCAGTTTGAGGTGCTGGCGCGCGTCAGCAGCGTCATCAATTCCTCGCTTGAACCCCAGGAGGTGCTCAACCGCGTCTTGGGCGAAGCCGTGCGGGTCATGCAGGCCACGAGCGGCTCAATCGTAATGATCGATCCGCACACGCAGTTGTTGGAAATCGAAGTCGCCATCGGCCTGAGCCGACAAGCCCGTCAAACGAAGTTGGCGATCGGCCGCGGCGTCACGGGCTGGGTTGCCAAGACGGGCAGCCCGTTGCGCGTGCCGGATGTCACCGCCGACCCGCGGTACGTGTCCGTTCGCAAGGACATTCGGAGTGAACTGGCGGTGCCGCTGCTCGTCGAAGGTACGCTCATCGGGGTGTTGAACGTCGATTCCACGCGCCGCGACGCGTTCAGCGTTGTCGACGAAGAACTCCTCGTGGCGATTGCCAACCAGTCGGCCCAGGTCATCCAGCATTCCTGGTTGTACCAGGCGGTCGCCCACAACGCGCGCCAACTCGAGTCGCTCCACGCGGTCGCGCAATCGATCATCTCGTCGCTCGACCTGCAGGAAATCCTCCAGCGCGTGACGCGGGACGCGTGCCGGTTGATGGACACCAAGGTCTGTTCGCTCATGTTGCTCAACCCAACGCGCGACCACCTCGAACTCCGTGCCTGCCACGGTGCCAGCGCCGACTATCTGCGCAAGCCGCCCCTGCCGGTGGCCGACAGCCTCGTCGGCTTCGTCGTCCGCCGCGCCAAACCCCTGCGCGTGTTCAACGTGCAGGAGCACGACGCTTATCGGCACACCGAACTGGCCCGCCGGGAAGGGTTGGTCTCGTTGCTGTCCGTGCCGATGGCCGTCGGCGATACTGTTGTTGGCGTGATCAATGTTTACACTGCGCAACCGTACCGCTACTCAAACCAGGACGTCAGAATCCTCTCCGCGCTGGCGAACCTGGCGGCAGTCGCCATCGAGAACGCGCGGCTGCACGAGAAAATCGTGGACGTCGAAGAACAACTGCGCCGCAACGAACGCCTGAGCACCCTCGGCCTGCTCGCCGCCGAGGTCGCCCACGAGATCCGCAACCCGCTCACCGTGATGAAGATGCTGTTTCATTCCCTTGACTTGAAGTTTCCGCCGGACGATCCCCGCCAACGCGATGCGGAGATCATGACCGAGAAGATGAACCACCTGAACAAGATCGTGGATCAACTCCTGGGTTATGCCCGCTCGACCGAACCGACGTTTGAGTTGGTAGACGTGAATGACTTGCTGGACGACGTCTTGCTGCTCACGCGCCAGAAACTGGGCCAGCAAAACATCCAATTGACGCGGAAGTTCGGTGGAGGACTCCCGAAGGCGCGGGCCGACCGCGGCCAGATCGAGCAAGCGTGCCTGAATCTCATCCTCAATGCAGCGGATGCCATGCCTCACGGTGGGGTGCTTACAGTCGCCACCGTGCTTGATTCTCCGGAGTTCATCGCCCTGACTTTTGCCGACGTCGGCACGGGTATGGCGACCGACAAGCAGAGGCGCATTTTCGAACCGTTTCTCACCATGAAGTCCGGCGGCACCGGCCTTGGCCTGGCCATCGTTAGGAAGATCGTCGAGGCCCACCGGGGGAAGATCGAGGTCGAAAGCGCGCCGAAGAAAGGGACGACGGTTCGACTCCTGCTGCCCGTGTGACCGCGCAGCCCCAACGCGTCGCGCCGCCGGCTACTCGAGGATCTCCGTCAGCACCCGCCCCTCGGTGTTCTTCATGTTGATGCCGAGCAGTTCCGCGACCGTGGGGGCAACGTCGGCGAGGCGGATGGTGTCGAGGACGACGCCGGTCTTGATGCCGCGGCCCGCAGCCAGGAAGCCGGTGCGCATCTCGGGTTTCTCCGGAAGGTATCCGTGGTTGCCCTTGACAGGCGCCGGACGCACGAACTCACCCGTGGTGGCGTCCACGAACATATGGCCCGGCTCGGCCTCGAGGAAGAACGCCGCGTCCCGCGGACCGCCAAGCTTGGTGAGTTGTTCCTTGTCGATAATGCTGTAAATCCGTTTGCCGTCCTGGCCGACCGAGCGATTCGCGAGCAATCCGCGCACTTGCGCGGCTGTCGTCGCGTCGTTCGGATCCTTCAGGTACACGGCTGCCGAGCCGCCGGTGCTGTGCACCATTGCCTTCCAGCTCCCCCCCGCTTTGTCTTGCGTGATGAAGCCCAGTCCCGACAGTACCACGTTCGGAGCGATGGCTTCCGATACATCCGAAAATCCGTGATCGCCCACGACGACGAACGCCGTGCTCTCGTACGTGCCGGCCTGTTTCGTTGCTTGAATGATGTCGTATAGATCGCTGTCCAACTGACGCATCGCCTCCGGCAATTCAGGCGCCGAGCGCCCACCCTTATGCTGCACTTTGTCCGCCTGAATGAGATGAACGTACAACAAGTCCGGCCTGTGCTCGCGGATAATGGTCGCGGCCGCCGCGGTCAGAAAGGCGTCCCAATGACCGGCGTCGCGGTTCCGTGCGGTTTGCATGGACCCGGCGGACTGTTCGATTTGCGAGATCAATCCCGGGGTCGCGTACTGGCGCATCAATGCCAACTCGCTGCCCAAGGGGGTCGTCCAAAACTCCGGCAGGTTCCAATCGATCGACTTCGAGCCTGCCGTGCTCGGCCACGAAACGGTGGCGACGGTTCTGCCCGCTTGGTGCGCCAGATCCCAGAGTGCCGGTGCCTGCAAATCGCTGGCAAACCAGAACCCGCGACCCTCGGTGGCGGGCGGTTCGAACCGCGTGTTGGCGGTGATACCGTGGCGCGCGGGCGATACGCCGGTGACCATGGTCGCGTGGCCGGGGTAGGCCACCGACGGATAGGGCGGCAGCGCGCCTTTCGCGCAGCTGCCGCCGTTGCGCAATTCCACCAGTGTCTCGCAGGCTTTCGATTTCGGCCCCGGCAAATAAAACTCTGGCCGGAGCCCGCCGAGTGAAATCACGATGACGTGGTTGCCGCTGGTCGGAGCGCCTGTCTGGCCCAGCGCCGCCCACGAGCAGACGAGCCCGAAAACGAACGTCAGCCAGAACGACCATGCCAAACGGAGTCGGTTCACTCTTGCGGAGGCTCTTCCGCCTTGGGTTCAGCGGGTTCGGCGGATTTTTCCGAAAGCTTTTTCAGTAGCGCTTCAAGTTCCGGATCGGGTTGCGCACCCATGTCGAGCGCCTTTCGGTAATGGTAGCGCGCCAACTCGACCTTGGGCGTGCGTTCTTTCGCGTAGATCACGGCGAGATTGAAATGGGCGTCGGCATACTGCGGATCCAGTTCGATGGCCCGACGGATTTCCTGCTCGCCGGCGGCGCCCCACCCTTTTTCGCTGAGCACGATGCCGAGATAGTTGTGCGCTTCGGCGTTGCGCGGGTCCAGGGCGACGGCCCGGGTCAATTCGTTAAACGATTCTTCGATCAATCCTTTGCGGAAATAAATGACGCCGAGCAACGACCGCGTATTGCTGTCATTGGGGGCGGCGGCGACCGCTTTGCGGAGATCCCGCTCGGCTTCATCAAGTCGCCCTTGCTTGTAGCGGATCACGCCGAGATTGGAGAGCGCAACCACATTGTCAGCCTCCAGCTTCAGCACGGCGTCGTACTTGGCGGCCGCCCCGTCGAAATCCTTCAACGCGAGCGCGGCGCGTGCCTCATTGAGCAGCGTCCGGGCATCGGGCGCAGCTTTCGCTTTTTCCGTTGCCTTCGGCGCAGTCGGGGTGGGCTTGGCGGCCTCCTTTGCCGGTGCGGGCGAAGCCGGCGGGGCCGGCGTCACCGGTGTCACCGGTGTCACCGGCGGAGCCGGCTTGGCCGAAATGGGTTTTGCGACAGCGAGCTTGGCCGGCACGGCGTTCGTAGGCCCTGGCGAAGGTTGGGCGGGAGCCGGAGCGGATACCGGCGCAGGCGCCGGGGCGGGCGCCGGTGTAACCGGCACGGGCTGAGACGTCACCGGCTTCTGTGGCGCGGTCAACTTGGCGACCAACTTTCCGCGGCTCGATTCCTCAGCCGTCGATGGCGGTGTCGGTTGCCGGGGTGGCGGCTCCTTCTTGGGTTGGGCCTTTATCACCGGCTCGGCACGCGGGCGTGGATGCCAGCCGCGCAGCTCCGGAATCGTGCGGCCGCCTTCCGTTTCGTCCGGTTCGGCCGCGGTGATCAGAGTTTTGCGCTCGGCGATGATGCGTAGCAGAGCGTTTTCTTTGCGCAATTGGCGGATGATCTCGTCGTCCTTGTCGCCGGCGGCGTGGGCGGAGGCAAGCCGCTTGTTCGCGTCGGTGAGTTGGGCCACAACGAGGTCATAGGACCGCCGGAGTTCGAGGCTGTCGGTCTGCGCTTTTTCGAGCGCTTGCTTCGTGCTGCCCAATTCCTGACGCGTGGACTCGAGTTGTTCCTTGGTGTGCTGGAGTTCGCCGCGGGTCTCGGACAACTCGGCCCGAAGTTGCTTTACAATTTCTGATTCAGCCGCGGGCGTGGGCGGCGCCGCCGCGGCGCCTGGTGCGTTCGTGGAAGCCCGTTCGCGCATTTGCGCGACCTCGGTCTCGGCGGCGGCGAGTTTGGCGGCGAGTTCTTGATTCGTCTTGAGAAGCTGTTCGATCTGTGGCGTGGTCTGCGCCGGCGCGACCTTCTTGAGCTGCTCTTGAAGCTTGGTGTTGAGTTCGTCCCGGGTGGCTTCCAACTGCTGGACTTGCTCGCGGGCGCGTTGAAGCTCGGTCGTCAGCTGGCGAACTTGTTCGGTTTCGACAGGGGGCGGGGGAGGCGCGGCCACCGCGGGGGGCGGATTGGTTGCCTCGGCGGCGGGCGCTGCCGCCGGCGGCGCGGGGGAGGCGGCGGGCGCCTGGACCGCCGCGGGTGCTGGAGCAGCGGGCGGCGGTGCCGGCTCGGGGGGTTGAAGCTTCGGTTTGAGCTCCGTGAGCCGGTCGTCAATGTACTTCAGGCGGAACTCGATGATGTGCGGATTCCAGTCCGGGGAGTCGGCTTTGATCTCGCGCAGAATGTCCAATGCACTGCTGAACTTGGTATTGGCTTTGGCCCAATCGCCTTGGCGTTCGGCGGCGTCGCCGTCCTGAATAAGGAAATAGGCTTCGAGGAATCGATCCCCTGGATCGGGTGCGGCCCACAGTTGGGTCGCGCCCCGGCTGCATAGCGCAAACGCGACGCAGAGCAGCAGAGTCGTCTTCATCGCGCGGACTCTAACGGAAAGCCCTGCGATTTGCAACGGTTCCCTCGACACGTACTTCCACATTGGATTCAAGCAGGGAATCTCATCGGCCAGAGCCCGGTGGCGGCGGGAGATCCTGATTACAGAGCGCGCACCTTCTCGGCGATACGGGCGGCGCTGATGCCGTATTGGTGCATCAATTCCTCGGGTTTCCCCGAGCGCGGCACTTCGTGCACCGCCAGTTTGTGAACGCGGACGCCCTCGGGCGAAACGGCTGCCGCCACGGCATCGCCGATGCCGCCGTCGATGTGGTGGTCTTCAACCGTAATGATGATGTTGTTGGTGCGCTTGGCGGATTCGATCAGCAATTGCCGATCGACGGGCTTGACGCTGAACAGATCGATCACGCGAATCAATGTGCCCTGCGCCTTGAGCTGATCGTAAGCTTTCAGCGCCTCGAATACCGTCACTCCAGCCGCGACCACGGTTACGCGGTCGTTCTCGCCGTGGCGGAGCACGTGGGCCCGGCCGAGGCTGAACTCGTGATGATTGTCGTAAATCACCGGCGTCTTGGGGCGCGACGTGCGAATGAATACGAGGCCGACGTGATTGGCGGCCAACTCGACCGCGCGCTCCGTGCTCACGGCGTCGCACGGGTACAGCACGACGCTATCGGCCATGGCGCGGAAGATCGCGATGTCTTCCAGCGCCATTTGTGACGGCCCGTCCTCGCCGATGGAGACACCGGCGTGCGAGCCAACGAGCTTCATATTGGCAAACGAGATGACTGCCATGCGGACCTGGTCAACGGCGCGCTCCATGAAACACGCGAACGTCGAGGCAAACGGCACCTTGCCCCGCGACGCCAGCCCGACGGCGACCCCCACCATGTTCTGCTCCGCGATAAACTCCTCGAAGAACCGGTCCGGATACGCCTTGAGAAATTTCTCCGAAAACGTCGAGTTCTTGGTATCGCCGTCCAACGCCACGACGCGCGGATCGACGGCCCCGATCTTGGCCAGCGCGGTGCCGTAGGCTTCGCGGGTGGCGATTGCGTCCCCGAGCTTGTAGGCCGGCGGATCCATCGGGGCGGGCTCGTGGACGTCGGGGGTTTTCTCGCGCGGAGCGCGTTTGATCTTCGCGCCGGTAGCCCCTGTCAGCTGGCTTTGCAGCTCGGCAATGGCTTTGTCGTGTTCCTCGCCTTTCTTGAGGGGGCGGCCATGCCAGCCCTCCTTGTCTTCGCAAAACGAAATGCCTTTGCCTTTGATTGTCTTGGCCAGAATCGCGACCGGCTGATCTTTGCTGCGTCGCGCCTTGCGCAGCGCGGACACCAATTGCGCCATGTCATGTCCGTCGACGATGAGTGGTTTCCAGCCAAACGCGGCAAATCGCTTCTTGTAGGTGTCCATGTCGTGCTGCAGCATTGTGGGCTGGGACTGACCGAGCCGGTTGACATCCGCGATCACGGTGAGGTTATTGAGCTTGTAATAGCTGGCGATTTCGGCAGCTTCCCAGATCGAGCCTTCGGCGCTCTCGCCATCGCCGGTCAGCACCCAGGTATGATAATCGCGTTTGTCGAGCCGCGCGGCCAACGCCATGCCCACGCCCGCGCTGAGTCCCTGCCCCAACGAGCCGGTTGCGACGTCCACGAAATCGAGCCGGGGCGTCGGGTGCCCTTCGAGATTGCAGCCGAACGTGCGTAGTTTCATCAGGTCGGCCACGGGCACGTAACCCGCTTCGGCCCAAGCCGCGTAGAGGACGGGGGCGGCGTGGCCCTTTGACAGAACGAATCGATCGTTGTTCGGGTTCTTCGGGTTCTTGGGATCAAACCGCATCGCGGCAAAAAACAGCGCCGCCATGATGTCGGCGGCGGAACAGCACGAAGTTGGATGTCCCGACCCGGCTTCGGTGGTGGAGTTGACGGAATGGATGCGCAATCGGGTCGCGACATCTCTCAG
This sequence comes from Verrucomicrobiia bacterium, assembly GCA_035515475.1. Taxonomy (GTDB): domain Bacteria; phylum Verrucomicrobiota; class Verrucomicrobiia; order Palsa-1439; family Palsa-1439; genus DATJBF01. The sequence continues at coordinate 47,967 of DATJBF010000035.1, read as the reverse complement.
CGCGGCAAATTTATCAGCAGTCGTCATTTGGACCTCCAAGTGGATGCGGCGATGCTAAGGGATGCGGGAAAGAGTGTCAACGCTTCCCCTTTGCTCTCCAGAGCGCAGCGGTCCGATAGGAAGCCGTCGGGCTCGTTACGGATGGTGCGTGGAGACCGGGAGCGACTCGAGGTCCTAATTCCGCGCCGACCCCCGTGGCTTGCGTGTGCTAGAATGGGGTCATGCTCGGACCCGATCTGCTGCTGGCCGCCTACCGCCGCGGCGTTTTCCCGATGGCCGTCGGCACGCGCGGCGACGTCGGCTGGTTCTCGCCCGATCCCCGGGCCGTCATTCCTCTCGACGACCGGTTTCATGTACCGCACGGACTGCGCCGGGTGTTGAAGCGGGAGAAATTCGCCGTCGCGTTCGATACCGACTTCGAGTCCGTCATTCGGGCGTGCGCCAAACGCAAGGCAGGGACGTGGATCTCGAAGGAGATCATTGAGAGCTACTGCAACCTGCATCGTCTCGGCCACGCGCACAGCGTGGAAGTGCGTCTGGCCGAAACCGCCGCTTCGGCGTTCCGCGCTTCACGCACCACGCGCCTGGCCGGCGGCCTGTACGGCGTCCACGTCGGCGGGGCATTCTTTGGCGAGAGCATGTTTCACCGTGAAACGGACGCGTCGAAGGTCGCGCTGGTGTCATTGGTCCAGCGGCTGCGCTCGCGCGGATTCGTGCTCCTCGATACACAATGGCAAACGCCGCACCTCAAACAATTCGGCACGTTCGAGGTTTCACGACGGGAATACCTGCGGCGGCTGGAACGCGCGCTGAAGCTGGACTGCGACTTCTAGCGGCGATAGGCTAATGGCGAGGGCGGGATGAGTGACATTGGAAAAATCCTGGTTGTCATCGGCTTGGGGCTGGTCGCGCTCGGGTTGCTGGTCTGGCTCGGCGGCAAGACGAACCTGCCGTTGGGGCGATTGCCCGGTGACATCCGCGTCGACCGCCCAAATTTCAAGTTTTACCTTCCGTTGACCACATGCGTTTTGATCAGTGTGGTGCTGACGTTGATCCTGTGGCTGTTGCGGAAAAGATGATGGGGAACCGAAGCGCAGGTTTCGGCTGCGGCTGCAAGGAATGAAAACCTCCGACTTTGATTACGCGCTTCCGCCGGACTTGATCGCCCAGCAGCCCCTTCCCGATCGCGCGGCCTCGCGGATGTTGGTGGTCGATCGCGCCACGGGCGAGATTCGGCACGACCGGTTCCGCAACATCGGACAGTATCTGCGCCCCGGCGATCTGCTGGTGCTCAACGACACGAAAGTGATCCCGGCCAGGATCTGGGCCAAACGACCAGCGGTGGAGTTGTTGCTCGTGGAGCGGGTCGACGCGGAACGCTGGACGGCGTTGGTCAAGCCCGGCCGACGGGCCAAGGTAAGCACGACACTCCAGTTCGAAGACGGCCTCAGCGCGGTGGTCCAGGCAAAAACGGATTTCGGAGGTCGCGTGCTCAGATTCTCCGGCGACGTGAATGCTTACCTGGCCGCTCACGGCGCGGCACCCTTGCCGCCGTACATCAAACGGGCCACGCCAGACGCTGCTGATCTCCCGCGATATCAGACCGTGTTCGCACAATGGCCCGGGGCCGTCGCTGCGCCTACGGCCGGACTCCATTTCACGAACGAGTTGCTTCGGCAACTTGGCGCCGCCGGTGTCGAGCGCGCGTTCATTACGCTTCACGTCGGGATTGGCACGTTTCAACCGGTGAAAGTCCAGACTGTCGAGGAGCACAAGATGCACGGGGAACGGTTCTCGGTTTCCGCCGGGACTGCGGAAGCCATTGGCCGCGCGCAACGCGTCGTGGCGGTGGGTACAACGGTGGTGCGCGCCCTGGAGTCGCTCGCGGAGTTGCGCCCGTGCGAAGGAACCACGAACATTTTCATTCGTCCACCATTCCAGTTTCGGTTCGTGGACGTGCTGCTGACGAACTTTCATCTTCCGCGCTCGACTTTGCTGATGCTGGTGAGCGCGTTCGCCTCGCGAGAACTGGTCTTGCGGGCCTACGAAGAGGCGGTGACGGAGCGCTACCGGTTCTTCAGCTACGGGGATTGCATGCTGATCCTGTAGGTGCGTGGTCCAACTACGGTTTCTTGGGCCAGACCAACGACGCGATCACCGACAGCGCCAGGACCACCGCGACGACTGCCAGTGCAATGACCGTCGGTATTTCGTAGAAGTGCCCGATCAACATTTTCACGCCGACGAATACCAAGATTATCGACAACCCATAATGCAGGTGATGGAAATGATCCATCGTGCCTCGGAGCGCGAAATACATTGCCCGTAACCCCATGACAGCCAAGATGTTCGACGTATACACGATCAACCGGTCCTGGGTGATGGCCAGTACCGCCGGGATCGAGTCCACCGCAAAAACCAAGTCGGTCGTTTCCACCACCACCAATACAAGGAGCAACGGCGTGGCGAATGTTCGGCCCCCCTGGCGCAGGAAGAATCGAGCGCTCTCGTAGCCCTGCGTTACCGGCATGAGCCGCCGGAACAATTTCAAGATCGGATTCTGCTCCGGGCGGATTCGCTTCTCCTTCTCCCAGCCCATCTTGACGCCGCTCACGATCAGGATCGCGCCGAACACGTAAATCACCCACGCAAACCTCTCGATCAGCGCCACGCCGGCGACGATGAACACCGCCCGAAGTGCCATGGCGCCGAGAATCCCCCAAAACAAAACGTTGTGCTGGTGGCGCGTCGGCACCGCGAAATACGCGAAGATCAACAGGAAGACAAACAGGTTGTCGACACTCAGCGACTCTTCGATGATGTAACCCGTGAGAAATTCCAACGCTGAATGGCCGCCCCGCACCCAGGCAATCAAACCGCCATACCCCAACGCCAGACCGATCCACACCGCGCTCCACGTCGCGGCCTCTTTGAGTCCAATGTCCCGGGCCCGGCGATGAAAGACGCCCAGATCCAGCGTCATCATCACCACCACCAGCGCGCCGAAAACGCCCCACAACAATGCGTCGCGATCCATGAGCCCCGCGATTCTGCAAGCTCGCCCCCAACGCGTCAACCGAAACCGGTCATGCGTTGAACGCAGGCGAAGGCTTTGCTAATGTCGGGACCATGGATGGGAAACGCGCGCTGGTTGCCAGGATGATTGCCTTGGCAGTCGCGCTGAGCGCCGGGTGGTGGTTGTTCCACCGTCCCGCGGGCCTTCGCAGCGTTTCCGTCGCGATCGAGCAGATCGATCGACAACCCGAATTCATCCCGCGCAAGGTGCAGGCGGCACCCTCGATCAAGCCGGCCGGGTACTGGTACGATGGGGTATAACGATCAGAGATTGGCGTTCACACCTGATTCCACGGAGGTCGAGAACAGGCCGACTCGACTCCGGGCGGCACGGTAAGTGTGAAATGGTAACAGACACGACATTCTTGAAGACGCGGAGGTTCATTCCCTTGCTGGTGGTTGCAGCGGGGTTGCTGGCGTACTTCAACAGCTTCACGGGTCCCTTCATCTACGACGATGTGTTGTCCATCCGAGACAACCCGACCATTCGGCATCTCTGGCCAATTTGGCGGGCGTTGTCGCCGCCGCACGAGGGCGGCATCACGGTCGAAGGTCGACCGCTTGTCAATCTGTCGCTGGCCGTCAACTACGCCCTCGGCGGCTACAACGTGTGGGGCTATCACGCGTTCAATCTGGCCATCCATATCCTTGCAGGGCTGACCTTGCTGGGCGTTGTACGGCGGACCTTGCTCCAGCCGGGCCTGCGCGAGCGGTTTGGGACGATGGCCGATGAGTTGGCCGCGGCCACGGCCGTGATCTGGGTGGTTCACCCGCTCCAAACCGAGTCGGTGACGTACATCGTTCAGCGGGCCGAATCGATCATGGGGCTGTGCTACCTGCTCACGTTGTACTGCTTCATTCGGGGCGCTGAATGGACGCCCACGGAAACCGGTTTATGGGGGCCGCGGCCCCGGCGGTGGTACGGGTTGTCGGTGGCGGCGTGTGCGTTGGGGATGGCCAGCAAAGAGGTGATGGTTTCCGCGCCGGTGATGGTGTTGTTGTACGACCGCGCGTTTGTTTCCGGGACGTTCAAGGAAGCATGGCGGCGGCGACGGTCACTGTATCTGGCGTTGGCCGGCACCTGGATCCTGTTGGGGTTCCTGCTGGCTGGTGGACAGCTTCCCGCCACGTCGAGGAACGCGGAGCGGGTCGGTCTCAGTTGGTGGCAGTATCTGGCGGCCGAGCCCGGTGTCGTTCTGTACTACCTAAGGCTGTCCGTGTGGCCGCATCCACTCTGTTTCGATTATTACGGATCGCCCGTGGCCGGGACGTGGACGACTGTTCTCCCGGCAGCGGTGGTGGTGGTAATCCTGCTGGGAGCAACTGTTTGGGCATGGAGAACGAACCCGGCTCGCCCCCACATGGGGCCGGCTTGGGGATTCGTGGGCGCGTGGTTCTTTCTAATTCTTGCGCCGAGTTCCAGCGTCATCCCGCTGGACAGCCCGGCGTATGAGCATCGCATGTATTTGCCGCTGGCGGCGGTCGTCATGCTGGTGGTGGCGGGGGTTTATGGACTGGCTGCGCTCCGAGGATGGTTGGGCGGGCGATGCAGCATGGCAGCAATGGCCGTTCTGGCGATCGGGCTGGGCTCTCTCACCTGGCGGCGTAATCAGGATTACCGCAGCGAATTGGCCATCTGGCAAGACACTGTAGCCAAGCGCCCGGAGAGCCCACGGGCACACGACAGTTTGGGGACCGCCCTGTTCCATGCTGGCAGGCTGGCGGAGGCGACCGGACAATTTGAGCGTGCGCTACAACTCAAGCCCGATTACGCCAACGCGCACTACAATCTGGGACTCGCGCTGAGGCAGGCCGGCAAGGTTCGGGAGGCAATCGAACAGTGGGAACAAGTGGTGCGGATCCGGCCCGAAGACGCCGAGGCGCATTACAATCTTGGGAACGCTCTCCACAAACTGGGGCAAGCGACCGAGGCAATTGCGCAGTACAAGCGGGCGTTGCAACTCAAGCCCGATAATGCCGAGGCGCACTACAATCTGGGGGTCACCTTGTGGGAAGCAGGCCAGATCGAAGACGCCATTGGTCAATATGAAGCGGCCCTGCGTTCAAAGCCCGATTACGCCGAGGCGCATAACAACCTGGGGATAACCTTGATGAGATTGGGCCGGCCAGCCGAGGCCGTAGGACACTATGAGCAGGCGTTGCGGATCGAGCCCGACCTCGCCGAGGCGCATTATAATCTGGGGTTTGTCTTGGAGCAGGTGGGCCGAGCGCCAGAGGCCATCGACCAATATGAGCAGGCACTCCGGATCAAACCCGATTTCGCCATCGCGCGAAATGCGCTGGCGCGATTGGGGATTCGTCAATGAATGATTTGGGTCGGCGATTTGAAAATGGATGGGTGACAATCATCCAGTGTGAAGAGTCATGGTTGACGATGCGATGATCGAGCGCGAAAACCCCAGCCCGAGGAGTGGAAATCTCACGGCGACGGAACCCGTCGGCTTCTCCGTCGACAAACGGCCCCCGTTCAGGTTTCTCAGCCCGAACGGGTCGGTCAAAGTTTGTGACGAACGCCCTAGAGCGCGGCTGATAACAGGAGACACGTCTCCATGAGCAATCCAGCGTGCTCGGAACAGTCCCCCAAGTTCGGCCGGGAGACCTTGGCGTATCTCTCCGTGTGGGTGGTTGCCCTGCTGCTGCGGATGGTCTACCTGTGGCAGATCAGGCGCGCGCCGGGATTTGCCCTGCTCATGGGAGACGCGGCGGTCTACGACGAGTGGGCCAGGCAAATCGCCAATGGCAACTGGCTTGGCAGTGGCGTGTTCTACCAGGCTCCATTGTATCCGTATTTTCTCGGTGGGCTTTACGCCTGGTTTGGAAGGAATTTGCTGGCTGTTCGGCTCGTTCAGGTTGTGATCGGCGCTTGTTCGTGCGTGCTGCTGGCGGCTGCGGGACGTTCCTTTTTCAAGCGATCCACCGGTCTCTTAGCCGGCGCATTGCTTGCCGTGTACCCGACGGCCATCTTCTTCGACTGCTCGATCCAAAAGTCGGTGTTGGACTTATTCCTCGTCTGCGGGCTACTGGCCGCGTTGGGACGGGTAGCGGAGCGTCCTCGCCACCGGTTGTGGCTGGGAACCGGTATCGTGCTGGGGTTGCTGGCGTTGACGCGCGAGAATGCGCTCGTGTTCGTGCCAATCGTGTTGGCGTGGTTATTTGTCCGCTCGTGCGGAGACCCGTGGACCAAGCGATGGCAGTGGGCCGGGTTGCTCCTGCTCGGCCTGGTGATGGTGCTCTTGCCCGTCGGGGTCAGGAACCTGCTGGTAGGGGGCCAGTTTTATCTGACCACGGCGCAGTTCGGCTCAACTTTTTACAGCGGGAACGGCAAAGAAGCAACGGGGTTCTATAGACCTCTGCCGTTGGGCCATGCGGTCGCGGGCTCCGACCGCGAGGAGGCCACGGCCTTGGCAGAACGTGCGATGGGACGGAGACTCACCCCGTCGGAAGTATCGCACTACTGGACAGCCCGGACATTGAATGAGATTCGCGCGGATGTCCCACACTGGCTCCGGTTGATGTGGAAGAAGTGGCTGTTGGTCTGGAACATCAGTGAAGTGGGAGACACCGAGGATCAGTATACGTACGGCGACTGGTCGCCGCTGCTGCGAACGTTGAGTCGTCTCCTGCATTTTGGAATCCTTTGCCCGCTCGCTGCGTTTGGAGTCTGTCTGACCTGGAGACAGTGGAAACGCCTGTGGCTTCTGTATGCAATGATTCCCGGGTTTGCGTTAAGCGCGATCGTGTCGACCATGTGCTCGCGCTACCGGTTTCCGCTTGTGCCCATGCTCCTCCTGTTTGTGGCCGCCGGGCTGACCTATCTGCGGGACGTCCTCAGGGAAACGCGATGGCGAGCCATCTGGACCGGCTTGGTAACGGCAGCCGTGGCGGCGGTCATCTGCAACCATCCCATGTTGTCTGAGGCCGTCATTCGTGCGGGGACGCACAACAGCCTGGGAGTCTATTTGATTCAGGCGGGCCGAGTTCAGGAGGGGATCGAACAGTACCGGCAAGCGCTACGTCTCATGCCGGATTTCGCCGATGCGCGCATCAATCTGGCGGACGAGTTGCAGCGAACGGGCCAGTTCAAGGAGGCGATCGGGCATTACGAGCAAGCGCTCCGCATCAAGCCGAACGACCCTGACGCCCACAACAACTTGGGGATCGCCTTGGCCCGAGTGGGCGAGTTGAACGAAGCGATCGAACGCTTCCAGCAAGCATTGCAGATCAAGCCCGATTTCGCCGAAGCATGCAACAACCTGGGGCTCGTCCTCGTGCACGCCGGCAAGATACCGGAGGCAATCAGCCGGTACGAACAGGCGTTGCGGCTCAGGCCCGATTACCCGGAGGCACACTGCAACCTCGGGGTCGCCCTAGAGCAAGCCGGCCGGGTGCAAGAGGCGATGGGACATTATGAACAGGCGCTGCGGCTCGAACCCGGCTTCGTCGAGGCCCGGCAGAGGTTGGCGCGACTCAGGACCGGTCGGTGAATGGGTGGAATCCGGCTCATCGCCACTCGCCGGAGACGATGCCGTAATTCTTCTACGCGATCCGCACCGGCTGGCTCCCCTGACGTATTTCATCGAACTGACGGGCGGGATTTGCTCGACGAAGCCGGTCGGCTGGAATCTCGCAATGCCAACAGGAAGGGCGCAGTGCTTTTTCGCACTGCGCCCTCCGTTTCAGGCAATAGTTTCGCCTAGCTGCCAGGCGGGTACGAGTTCGGAAGCCACTTTATCCTGTAGTAGCGGTTGGTCGTATTGGGCGGGCTATACGCCCCGCTGTGCAAGTAACTGCTCGCGCCGTCAGTGGCCAACCAGTTCGTCGCCAGATCTGCAAAGCTGGGTGTAAAGGTGGAATTGGCATAGTTGCCACCCACCGCGGTCTGAATCACGTTGCTCCCTTTCCACCCGACCCAATTAAGCGTCACGTCGTTGCCACTGCGCGCGATCGACGTGATGTAGAACTGCGGAATCGCGGTGGTGTAATACGGCGCGATGTACAGCAATCCGTCAAACCGCGTGTTCTTCGTAATATTCGAGAGCGTAGCGCAAACAACCACGCCACCCAAATCGTTGGTCGTGCCGGGCAACGGCGAACGGTTGATGGAGTTTGCACCCAATGACCGTGGGACATTGGAGCGCTGGCTTGCAAACGATCCCAGCGGGAGTCCAGCAACCTCGATCGTATCACCCGAATTCGGCTCGGTGAACGTGTCGCCTTCGCGGATCAGAATCCGTGAGGTCCAACTGGTCGGATTGGGGTAGTGGTTTGGAACCGCCTGATAGACCGCATTACTGAGGTCGAAGTCAGAATAGTAATTGGTTCCGCCGACTATGGTGTTCGTAAACGTCGCTTCGAAGAACATATTTCCCCTGTTGTCCAAGGACGGTGGGCTAAACAGATTGTTCGTGTTAGGGGTACCATTGCCAACCACGGGCGGAATCTGAAGGAAAACAGTTGAATCGTCGCTGGCAGCCACCTTCCTGAACGTGCCGGTGTTGGCGTCCTTCCACACAATTCCGGTGATGGTCGCTGTCCGGGTGCCGTTGGAATTGAGCGGGCCAAGCCAACAGTTTATAGCAACCGGAAACGCCATTTCCCCGTTGTCATTAACCGATATCTGCGGCGGTCCGTTGAACGCCGTGGCGCTATAGATGTCAATCGCATTGGTGTTGATCGTGTCGGTAAACTGGTTGTTGCCGGTTCGGTTGCCGAACGCCCACACATTCGAGCCCGTACCGCTACCTTTTGTGGTGTCGAGCGTGATCGCGCCGCCTGTGTCGTTGTAATAGTAAACAGTCAGCCGCGTGCAAACGTCAATTCCATCGCCCAGGTCCACTTCATCAGGACTTTTCCTCCAATAGGCGAGAAGCTTGGCGGTATCGTTAATGGCAAGCGAACTGCGGTCGTGGTCAGCGCTCAGCAATTGGGCGTGCGGCTTCAAGTTGGGGTCGGTCGCCGAGATGTCCGCCCGGGCCACATACTGCGTGTTGCCGAAACTGTTGCCAGACAGCAGCGCGTTGATCTTGCCCAATTGGCCGAACTTCAATGTGGCGGTGTCGCCCGTAACGAGGCAACTGGAAGTCTGCACGTTGGTAATGACCACCGTGTTGAGAGAGTCGGCGCTGAACAGATACATCCCTTGTGCGTTTCCGTTTCCAGTCACGCTTGAGCTGGCGTCAACGCGCACGGCAATCGTCCCGTTATCGGTTATTCCACAAGCCGCCAAGCTGCCGGCCTGAACCGCACCCGTTATCGCGTTGGTCACCACCCGGGCAGGCCAGGTTCTGATTACGGTCAACTTCGAGGGATCGGACAAAGGTTGCACGACTTTAAAGGCGAACAAATCGCTGTGAACGTACGGCGCATTGCCGTCCCGATCCGTGCCGACGACGTAAAACTGATACTTTCCATTCACGTACATGCCGTCGGAGGCGCTGGGCTGGCCCATCGGAGTCGCAAAGAAGAGGTAATTACTCGACGTCCCCGTATTCACATTGGATTCGGGCAGGCCATATCCCAACAGCGCCACCCCAAATCCGTTGCCAATGGGGGTAAGCTGCGTGTTATTGGTCGTCGCCTCGACCGCCGGGTTACTGCTGAATTGAGCGCGGCCTGTAATTCCGATGACGCACGCACCAAGGATAACCGCGAATAGAAATGCTAGTCTCTTCATGATGATTTCCCCTACTGTTTCAGTGACTCTCTTCTACCAAACGTTTGGTTACGAACGGTCGTGCGAAGCGCAACAACTTCGTGAAACCATCGTGGCACTCGTGCACAACTGGGACAACACAACCTAGCTTGCTTCACGCCACAGCGATTGTGACTTCTTCTGGCCCCCTGCGGCCAAACAGACCAGTTGACATGCTAGGGTCTAGAGCTAAAAAAGTCAAGAAAGTAAGAGAAGTTTTTTTACGGTAAACCGGTGCTGCCCATCAGATAGCGATCACACTCGCGAGCGGCTCCGCGGCCTTCGTTAAATGCCCAGACGACAAGGCTTTGCCCGCGACGGCAATCTCCTGCGGCGAAGACTCCCTTCAGACTCGTCTCGTACCTGCCGTAGCCCGCTTTGACGTTGGACCGCTCGTCGCGCTCAATGCCGAGTTCTTGGAGCAGGGCATCTTCAGGCCCGAGAAAGCCCATCGCCAGCAACGCCAGCTGGCACGGCACAACCTTTTCCGTCCCGGGTATCTGCCGGGGAACGAAGCGGCCTCGCTCATCTTTCTCCCATTCCACCTGTACCAGCTCGATTTCCTTCAGATGTCCACCCCCATCGCCAAGGAATCGCTTGGCCGTCGCGCAGTAGATCCGCGGATCGTCGCCAAAAACCGCTTGCGCTTCTTCCTGGCCATAGTCGAGGCGGCAGACCTTGGGCCACTCCGGCCATGGATTGTTTGCCGCGCGTTCACGAGGTGGTTGCGGCAGAATCTCGACCTGAACCAGACTCCGACAACCGTGACGCAGCGCCGTCCCCACGCAGTCGGTGCCGGTATCACCACCGCCGATGACGATCACCTCTTTGCCCTCGGCGGAGATGAAACTGCCGTTCTGCTGACGATCGAGCAGGCTCTTCGTGTTCGCGGTCAGGAATTCCATCGCAAACCGCACGCCCTCAAGTTTCCGGCCTTCGATGGGTAGGTCGCGCGGTTTGGTGGCCCCCGTACAGAGGACCGCGGCGTCGAACTCCTCGAGCAGCTTCCGCGCGGGATAATTCCTGCCCACTTCCGTATTGGCAACGAATTGAATGCCCTCCGCCGTCATGAGATCGATGCGGCGCTGCACGACGCTTTTGTCGAGCTTCATGTTCGGGATGCCGTACATCAACAATCCGCCGACGCGATCGTCGCGTTCGAACACCGTCACCGTGTGGCCGGCCTTGTTCAACTGTGCCGCCGCACAGAGTCCCGCGGGGCCAGAACCGACCACCGCCACTTTCTTGCCCGTGCGCGCCCTCGGGGGGTCGGCGGCGACCCATCCCTCGTCCCAGCCGCGGTCGATGATCGCGCACTCGATGTTCTTGATCGTGACGGGCGGTTCGTTGATGCCCAGCACGCAGGAGCCTTCGCAGGGCGCCGGGCAAACCCGGCCGGTGAACTCGGGGAAATTGTTCGTCTTGTGCAGCCGCGCGAGCGCCTCTTTCCACAGCCCGCGGTAAACGAGGTCGTTCCATTCGGGGATCAGGTTGTTGATCGGGCACCCCGACGCCATCCCGCTGAGCAACGTGCCCGTGTGACAAAACGGGATGCCACAATCCATGCAGCGCGCGCCCTGCTGCTGGAGTTTGTCGGCCGGCAGGTGCAGATGAAATTCCTGCCAATCGCGGACGCGCTCCGCGGGCGACCGATCGGCCGGCAGCTCGCGCTTGATTTCCAGAAACCCGGTGGGCTTGCCCATCAGTTCCCGCCGACGCGCGCCAGATCGCGCACGTTCTGTTGAAAAGCGGCCATGATCGCTTCTTCGCCGCTGAGGCCGGCCTCCTTCACGCGTCGGGTCGCTTCGACAACGCGCTTGTAGTCTTTCGGCATGACCTTCACGAACTTCGGCACCATCTCCTTCCAAAGTTTCAGGATGTGGCGCGCACGTTCGCTCCCCGTGTACTCGGCATGCCGTTGAATCATCGCGCGCACCTGCTGGGTTTCCTCGGGATCGACCAGCGATTCCAACCCGACCATGGCGCTGTTGCAGCGTTTCGGAAAATCGCCGGTAACGTCGAGCACGTAAGCGATTCCGCCGCTCATACCCGCCGCAAAATTCCGCCCCGTCGGGCCGAGCACCACGACCCGCCCCCCGGTCATGTACTCGCAGCCATGGTCGCCGACCGCCTCGACGACGGCGTGAACGCCGCTGTTGCGCACACAGAACCGCTCGCCAGCCATGCCGTGAATATACGCCTCCCCACTCGTCGCGCCATAGAAGGCAACGTTGCCAATGACGATGTTCTCCTCGGGCACAAACGTCGATCCCGCGGGAGGAAACACAATGATCTTCCCGCCGCTCAATCCTTTTCCAATGTAATCGTTCGAGTCACCCTCGAGAATCAGCGTCATGCCCTTGGGCACGAACGCGCCGAAGCTCTGGCCCGCACTCCCTTTGAACTGGAGCCGAATCGTGTCTTCGGGCAATCCGCCGGGGCCGTGGCGACGTGTGAGTTCGCTGCCGGTAATGGTGCCGACAACCCGGTCGGTATTGCTGATCGGCAACGTCGCATCGACTTTCTCACGGCGGACCAGGGCCGGCTCGCACAGCTTCAGCAACACCTGCTTGTCGAGTGACTCCTCCAATCCGTGATCTTGATCGATCTGCCGGTAGCGCCCGACGGTTGTCGGCACGTTGGGCCGATAGAAAATCTTGGAGAGTTCCAGCCCGCGCGCCTTGTAATGGTCGACGGCCTTCTTCACGTCGAGCCGGTCGACCCGACCGACCATTTCGTTGATCGTGTGGAACCCGAGTTGGGCCATCAACTGACGCACTTCCTGCGCCACGAACCGCATGAAGTTGACCACGTGCTGCGGATCGCCCGCAAACTTCGCCCGCAATTGCGGATCTTGCGTGGCAACACCCACGGGACACGTATTGAGATGGCAGACGCGCATCATGATGCAGCCGAGCGTCACCAGCGGCGCGGTGGCAAACCCGAATTCTTCGGCGCCCAGCAGCGCCGCCACGACAACGTCGCGACCCGTCTTGAGCTGCCCGTCCACCTCGAGATACACACGGCTGCGGAGATTGTTGAGCACGAGCGTTTGTTGCGCTTCCGCCAGACCGAGTTCCCACGGCGTCCCCGCGTGTTTGATGCTCGACAGGGGTGACGCGCCGGTGCCGCCATCGTGTCCGCTGATCAAAATCACGTCGGCGTGCGCCTTGGCCACACCGGCGGCGACGGTGCCCACGCCAATTTCGCTGACGAGTTTCACGCTGATGCGGGCGCGTTCGTTCGAATTCTTCAGGTCGTGGATGAGTTCCGCGAGGTCCTCAATCGAATAGATATCGTGGTGCGGCGGCGGCGAGATGAGACCCACCCCCGGCGTCGAAAGGCGGACCTTCGCAATCCACGGGTAGACTTTTGCCCCGGGGAGCTCCCCGCCTTCGCCCGGCTTCGCGCCCTGAGCCATCTTGATCTGCAATTCCTTCGCCTGCGTGAGATACTGACTCGTCACGCCAAACCGGCCGCTGGCCACTTGCTTGATCGCGGAGTTCTTGCTGTCGCCGTTGGGCAACGGGCCGTAGCGCGCCGGGTCTTCGCCCCCCTCGCCGGTATTCGATTTGCCGCCGAGACGATTCATCGCCACGGCGAGAGCTTCGTGGGCCTCCTGGCTGATCGAGCCATAGCTCATCGCGCCCGTCTTGAACCGTTTCACGATGGATTCGACCGGCTCGACTTCCTCGATCGAAATGGGACGCGACGCGAATTTGAACTCGAAGAGACCGCGCAACGTACAGAGGCTCTGGGATTGGTTGTCGACCAATTCCGAGTACTCTTGGAAGACCCGGTAGTCGTTCGTTCGCGTGGACAGCTGAAGTTTGTGTACCGTCTCGGGATTGAACAGGTGGTATTCCCCGTCGCTTCGCCATTGATACTGGCCGCCGGGGTCGAGCGTGGCGCCGTTGACAGAGCGGACCGGGAACGCGTGCCGGTGGCGTTGCCGGACCTCCTCCGCAATGACATCGATGCCGATGCCTTCAATCTGAGAGGCGGTCCCGGTGAAATACTTATCGATGACAGAATGGTTGAGGCCGATGGCTTCGAAAATTTGCGCGCCACAGTAGCTGGCAACGGTGGAAATCCCCATCTTGGCCATCGTCTTGACGACGCTCTTGGTGACGGCCTTGAGGTAGTTCTTGACGGCCTTCTTATGGTCGATGTCCTTGAGAATCCCCTGACGAATCATGTCATCGAGCGTCTCAAACGCCAGATACGGATTGATCGCGCCTGCGCCGTAGCCGATCAGCACCGCGAAATGATGCACCTCGCGCGGCTCGCCCGATTCCAGGACGAGGGCGACGCGCGTGCGCGTTCCTTTGCGGATGAGGTGGTGGTGGACGCCCGAGACGGCCAGCAACGCCGGGATCGCCGCCAGATCCGCGTTGACGCCCCGGTCGGACAAAATGAGAATGTTGCAGCCGTCCTTGATGGCCTTGCTCGCTCCCTTGAAAAGCTTGTCGAGCGCTTTCTCCAGCCCGGGTCCGCCTTCGTCGACCTTGAACAGGATCGGGAGAGTAATGGACTTGAAACCGGGCGCCCGGATGTGGCGCAAACGCTCGAATTCTTCGTTGCTCAGGACCGGACCTTTCAACCGGATCTGATGACAGTTCTCGGCGCCCGGATGGAGCAGGTTGCCCTCGGGACCGACGGTGGTATAGGTCGAGGTGATGATTTCTTCGCGGATGCAGTCGATGGGCGGGTTCGTGACCTGGGCAAAAAGCTGCTTGAAATAGTTGTACAGCAATTGCGGCCGGCTCGACAGTACCGCCAGGGGCGTATCCGTTCCCATGGACCCGAGAGGTTGAACGGCGTCGCGCGCCATCGGCGTGAGCAGGATGCGCAGATCTTCAAAGGTATAGCCAAACGCTTGTTGGCGTAGCAGCACGGTCGCGTGGTCGGGCTCGTGCACGTGTGGCGGTTCGGGCAGGTCCTCAAGGTCGACCAGATTCTCTTTCAACCATAGGCGGTACGGCTGCTCGGTGGCGATCTGGTGCTTGAGTTCATCGTCGCCCACAATGCAGCCCAACTCGGTGTCGACCAGGAACATCCGGCCGGGTTGCAGGCGGCCCTTTTGCAGGACCCGGTCCGGCGCGACATCCAGCACGCCGACCTCCGAAGCCATGATGACCTGGTCGTCCTTGGTGACGTAGTAGCGCGAGGGCCGCAGACCGTTGCGGTCGAGCACCGCGCCAATCTTCACCCCGTCGGTGAACGCGATCGAGGCGGGCCCGTCCCACGGTTCCATCAGGCAACCGTGATATTCGTAGAACGCTTTCTTTTCGTCGCTCATGCTCTCATGACCCGACCACGGCTCGGGAATCATCATCATCACGGCGTGCGGCAGCGACCGGCCGCCGAGCACAAGAAACTCCAGACAGTTGTCAAACATCGCTGAGTCACTGCCGTCCTCGTTGATGATGGGCAGTAGCTTCTTGATGTCGTCACCGAACAGGCCGGACTGCAACAGAGATTCGCGGGCGTGCATCCAGTTGATGTTGCCGCGCAGCGTGTTGATCTCGCCGTTGTGGGCGATGTAACGATACGGATGGGCCCGGTCCCAACTCGGAAAGGTATTGGTGCTGAACCGCGAGTGCACCAGGGCCAGCGCGCTTTCCATCAACGGATTCTCGAGATCGGGGTAAAACGGCACGAGCTGCTCGGCCATCAGCATGCCCTTGTAAACGATGGTCTTGTGCGACAGACTGGCGATGTAGAACTGGTTGCCACCCTTGATCCCGGCATAACGGATCCCGCGCTCTGCCAGCTTGCGCACCACGTAGAGCTTGCGCTCAAACGCCATGTCGTCCTTCAGCTTCGGGTCCCGGGCAATAAACACCTGGCGCACCTGCGGCTCCGAACGCAGCGCCGTGAATCCCAGCCGACTGTGATTGGTCGGCACCGAGCGCCACCCGAGCAACCGATGCCCTTCGTTGACGACAATCTCCTCGAAAAGTTTCTCGCACTTGTACCGCTCGACGGGGTCGATCGGCAGATAAACCATGCCCACGCCGTATTCCTCCGGCTCAGGGAGTTGGATGCCCTGCGCGGCGCAGCCCCGCTTCAGGAAGGCGTGTGGCTTCTGAATCAGGATGCCGGCACCGTCACCCGTGTTCGCCTCGCACCCGCAGGCACCGCGGTGACGCAGGTTCATCAACACCGTGAGCGCCTGCCGCACGACGTCGTGCGACTTGTTGCCCTTGATGTTGACGACGAAGCCCACCCCGCAGGAATCATGTTCGAACTGCGGATTGTACAGTCCCTGCTTCTTCGGCCAGCCGTAAGGTGTAAAGCGATGAACGTTTCCCATCAGTCTGCTCGTGCGTCCTCCGGTCTTCAGCGCCCTTTCAAAACCCGCATCGCCTTCTGCGGGTTGTCGACGCGCAGGATCATGGCGCCGGTGGTGGCGTTCGACGGCGTGGCGCTGTACGCATACTCGATGTTAATCTTGTGGTGCGCCAGCTTCGCGGCGATCCGCGCGAGTTCGCCGGGTTTGTTGTGGCCTTCCAACATCAATACGTCCCGCTCCACCACCAGAACGCCGTGCTCGCCGAGCAAGTGCAGCGCCTTCTGCGGGTCGCTGACAACCATCCGCACAACGGCATGGTCTACCGCGTCGGACACCGAAATCGCGTTGATGTTGATCCTTGCCGCGGCGAGCGCCTTGCAGACTTTCGAAAGCGTGCCGGGTTTGTTCTCCAGAAACAAGGCGAGTTGTTTGACGGTTTTCATAGACCGATCTCCGTGACTTTGCCGCTTGTGGCAGGCGCGAGAATACACGCTGCCGTCCATCCGCTCAATTTGAATGGCCGGCGATCGGTACACCTCATGCCCCGCGAATTTCGGTGCAAAGTGATGCGGACACACCACCCGTACTGCACTGAATTATTCACAAACGTCACTTTTATGTTGAATTCAGTTCGAAAAATAGCGAAGTTTCGAGCGAAAACAAGCTAATTTTTCCGTTTTTTTGAACCACGAACCTTCGGAGTCTGTCATGCGCACCTTGGACGAACAGGAACGAGCAATCCTCAAATCTCTCATCCGCGACCCGCGACAAAGCGACAACCGCATCAGCAAGACCACCGGCGTGCCCACGCCGACGGTGCGACGCAAGCGGCACCGCCTGGAAAACGAAGGTTTGCTCAGCTACTTTGCGGCCATCGACATGCAGGAGACGGGCACGGGCACGTTCAACGCCCGGCATCTCTACATCATCAAATTCCGCATCGGGATCACCGTGAAACAAATCGTCGACGAAATCAAGAGCGAGCCCAACGTGCGCTCGGTGTTCACCGACCTGATTTATGAATCCCACATTGCCGAGATGGACGGACGCGTGGCGTTGGTCATGATCATCGAAGGGAAAGACGAGGCCGACATTCTCGATAGTGTGCAGGGCAAGATCGTACCGTCGCTCCGCAAGAACCACGGACCGGACTCGATTGAAGAAGTCTCCACACTGCGTTTGCTCGGCCCGATCCGCATCTTTCACAATTACTTGCCGTCGGTGAACATGGAAAAAGGTGTGTTGCGCCCGGGCTGGACGGATGATGCGGTGTTTGTGGGATAGACGCCCCCGGCGACCGAACGAGCATGCCGGCCGTTGGTCAACCGATTCACAGTCGTCTCGTCTCCGCCATCACGCGAGGCGAGCCCACTCGTGAAAACACCGTGACCGCGCCGCTCCGATGAGAACCACCTGCCCCCATACAAAGTGCTTCGCCCTCACGGCGTCCAATTGTAAGATGGGCGCGCATTGTCGGGCCGCAAGGCAACTTGATTTCGAGAACGAGCGCGGTGTTTCATGAGCGATACGAAGGCCATCTTCTGGGACGTATACGGCACCCTGGTCGCCGCTGAGCGGGGCGATCTCGATTCGCTCATCAGACGCGAGGCGGAATTGCGTCCGGTATTCGAACGTACCGTGAAGAATTTTGGCCTCGGCATTACCCCCGGCCGCTTGCATGAACTTTTTCTGGGCGGGATTCGAGCCGCGCACAAAGCGGGGATTGCCGCAGGGGTACCGCATCCCGAGGTGCGGATCGACGAGATCTGGTTCAAGCTGCTCGAGGAGTGCGCGCTCGAGCGGCCGTCTACGATCAACTTCGCCCGCGAGGTCGCCCTGTTCTTCGAACGGCAGGCAAATCCGAAACAGTTTCAACCCCGCGCGTTTGAAGTGTTGACGGCGCTCAAGCAGCGCGGCCTGCGTCAGGGGATCATCTCCAACGCGCAGTTCTACACACCCATCGAGCTCTCGGAACTGCTGCGCGATGCAAGCGCCGGCGCGATCCGCACCTATGAATCCGTCTTTGACCCGCGCCTCGTCGTTTTCTCGTTCGAACTCGGCGTCGCGAAACCCGACCTGATTCCCTTCCGCCGCGCCGTCGCGGCGTTGACCCGAGACAACATCATGCCCGACGACTGCGTGTTCGTGGGCGACTCGCCGATTCACGACGTCGCCCCGGCCCGGCAACTCGGCTTCCGCACGGTGCTCTACGCGCCCGAGCGGGGCCACCCATCGTCGTCCGCCCCCGATCTGACGATCCACAACCTCGGCCAACTCCTGGAGTGGTTGTGAGAGGACGTCGCAATTGCGTCGGACCCGCAGCGGCAAACATGGACTGGACGACGCTTGGCCGCACAGGTATGCTGGCCCCCGAGAATTGAAAGGGAATCGAAATATGCAACGCCTCAAACTCTTGTTCGCAATCGGGCTGGCCTCGACGATGCTGATCGCCGCAGGCTGCTCGAACAAGGAACCAGAGACAATACCGGCGCCACCGCCACCGCCGCCGCCACCGGAATCAACGACGAGAAAATCGGAAGTCCCGACACCCCCGCCGCTGACCCCGCCGACGCCGCCGGTCGAGGCCAAGCCCGCAGCGCCGGCAAAGCCGGCTGCGCCTGCGCCGGTCGCTCCCCCGTCGGCCCAAGAGGAATCCCCGGCGCAGCTCGCGGCGGAGGTAAAGCAACTGGAGCGCGACTACTACAACACGCCCGATTTCCAGAAGCGCGTCGTGATCATTTACAACCTCAGTTCGGTCGAATCGCCGGATACGATCGACGCGGTGAGCCGCCTGTTCCTCAACGAGACAGACCCCGATCTCAAGGTTGAGTTGGTGAGTTCGTTGTCGGACATCGACGGCGAGAACGACAAGAAACTGAGCATCCTCACGACTGCCATCCGCCCCGACCAGCCAAAGGACGTGCGTCTCGAGGCCATCGACGGCCTCGGGGATACGGAAGACAAGCGCGCGATCCAAATATTGCAGGGACTGGCGAATGACCCCGATGAAGAAATTCGGGACGCGGTCCAAGACTCCATCGAACAACTGCAATCCGACGACACGGGAACGCAATAGCCACCGCCTCACCCGTCACCAAGGAAGGCGGAAAAGCGGGGGGATCCGGGGCGCAAGATAAGCGTTGACGACGGCCACGGGTTCCGCTATTTTTTGCGGCCCTTCCTGAAAGGAACGAAGAACTTATGTACGCAGTCATCCGAACAGGCGCGAAACAATACCGCGTTCGTCCAGGCGACGTCGTGGAGGTCGAACTCCTCGACGGTGAAAAAGGCAAAGAGGTGGCCCTGGAAGACGTCCTGCTGGTGGCCGACGGCGAGAAGATCACCGTGGGCAAACCCAACGTCACAGGGGCGCGCGTGACTGCCGAGGTCGTCGAACCCGACAAGAAGGGTCAGAAGGTCATCGCCTTTAAATTCCGGCGGCGCGAAGGCTACCACCGCAAGCGTGGCGTCCGCGCCCACCACACGGTTTTGAAAATTAAGGAAATCGTCGTAAACTAGGGCGGATTCATCAACCATCAACCACTAACCGGTTCCGACCATGGCTCATAAAAAAGGACAAGGTAGTTCGCGCAATGGACGCGATAGCGTCAGCAAACGTCTTGGCGTCAAGGCGTACGGCGGCGCGGTCGTCACCGCGGGCAGCATCATCATCCGCCAGCGGGGAGCCCGGTTTGTCGCCGGCAACAACGTGGGCACTGGCCGGGACTGGACCCTCTTCGCCCTGACCGAGGGTAAGGTCCGGTTCGACAAAAACGGGCGCCGCGTCCACGTTGATTCTGTGCCGGTCCCCGGCGCGTCCTGACAACCTCCTTCGGCGACCAATTACTCGAGGGCGTCTGCCAGCAAGCGGACGCCCTTTTGAATTTGTTGGATGGTCGGTCCACCGAAGCTGAGGCGGATGCCGTTCTGCGGAATGGGGCGCGAGGGATCGGAACAATAGCATAGTTCGCCGGGGACATAGAGCACGCCGGCGTCAAGAGCGCGCTGGAACAATTTGCTCTTCAGGCCGGTCTTCACGCGCGAGTCAAGTTCGACCCATACGTACAGGCCCCCGTGCGGCTTCTCGTAGCGTGCCCTGTTGGGGAAGCTGGCGCAAAGCTGCGCCACCATCACGTCGCGCTTGCGGCGGTAGGCGGCGGCGATCCGTGGCAGATGACGCTCGTACAGGCCACCGGCCAGGGCGCGACCGAGAACCGCCTGCAGAAAGTTCGACGACCCGAAGTCGTGATTGCCCTTGCTGTGAAGCACGGCGCGCATCAGCGCCGGCGGCAGAATCCCGTACCCGATCTTGATTCCGGTGGCAAACGGCTTCGTGAGTGTGTTCGTGTAGCCGACGCGCGCGTTCCCGGGATCGAGCGTCTTGAACGAGGGGATGTCTTGGCCCTCGAAGCGCAGGTCGCGGTAGGCGGCGTCCTCGACGATGTAGAGAGTGTGTCCGGCCGCCCGCTCGTAACGTTTCACGATATCGAGCGTCTCACGTTTGGCATCCAGCGACCAGGTGCGGCCAGTCGGGTTCTGGAAATACGTCACCAGGTACAGCAGCTTCAACCGCGGAAGGAGCCGACGACGCTTCAGGCTTTCCAGCTTGGATTTGAGACTCGAAGTTGACCCGAAACCCACGGCCCGGATGCCCATGGCCTCGATGATGCCGAGGTAGACGAAATACGTCGGGTCTTCGACGAGCACCACGTCGCCGGAATCGCAAAGCACTTCCGTGATGAGGTAGAGCAACTGTTGCGAGCCGTTGGTGACAATCACGTCATTGGCGGTGACAGGCGAGCGACGACCGGCGATTTGATCTTGTCGTTGCCAGCGGCGCCAGATTTCGTGGCGCAACTGCGGCAGTCCCAAGGATGTACCGTACTGCAGCGCCGGCCGGGCCGTCTGGGGCCGGCGGAGTATGTCGCGTGTGATCTGCCGCACCTCTTCGACGGGCAGCGTCCCGTTGTCGGTGAACCCGGCAGCGAGCGAAATGAGATCAGGCCGATCCAACGCCAGCTTCATCAGCCAACTGATCGGCGGCTCGGCGCTGCGGCGGGCGAGCGCGGAAAAGTGTCGCGGGGCGACGATCACTTGGTGGCGGTTGATGACGGTTGCGACGACGGGGTTGTCGACGAGGACGTGGAGGCGCCGCTGCCGGTCGTCCCGGCTGCCGTCCCGCCGCCCAGGCCACCAAAGCCGCCCGGGCCGCGTTGCGGGGTGTACTGCGTGTTCTTCAAGATTTGGGGAATGCCCTGAACGAGGTTTTGTGCATCCTGGCCCTTCAATCCAAGTTGGTCGGCCAGTTGCTGGTACTGCATCGTTCGATCCTGATCGCGCAACTGGCCGAGTTGTTGCATGGCGTCGTGCATCTGTTCGTTGATCGACTGCAATTGGGTCTGCTGCTGATCTTCGGGCAGGTCGGCCACCGCCGCCCGGCTTTGGCGCAACTGATTGATCTTGTCGAGCGTGTCGGTAATCTGACTGACCAGGTCGGCTTCCTCCGGCGTGGCCGCGTTCTGGGCGCGCTGAACCAATCCCGCCATCTGATCGTCGTATTCCTCGGCGGCTTGCTGCTGGCGCTGCTGGATCCGCTGGACAATTTCCGTGTACCGCGCCGGATCCTGTAGCCGGACACGCTCGAGGTAGTTGCTCATACCATTCCGACGAAAAAACGGACTGAAACTTGCGCGCGTCGGGGTGGAGGTAACGGCAGGGACCGCGACGTTGACGGCTTTGGTGGCGGCCAGTTGCTCTTTGAGTTTGTCGTAGGCGTCATGCAATTGTTCGTACTCCGCGTCGCGCTGGGCCAGCAACTCACCCATTCCGGTGTCCACCGTCTGCCTCGCGGCATTGCGGTCGCGGGCCTCGAGTTCCTTGAGTTTTGTCTCCGAGGTTTCCAGTTGCGCCTTCAGCTGGCGGGCGCGACCGGCGGCGACGACGTTCGACCAGACGAGCGCGGCGCACAGGACCGTCATGACGACGACGGCGATCAGGAGAACGCGATTGGTCTTCATGGTCAAGCCACGCACCGGTGGCCGAATCTGATTCTAACACTTTCCCGCTTTTTGTGATAGCGTCTCGTTTTGCACATGATCGGCCTCAATACTTTAACACCGAGCGTGTCCGCAGGTCGCGCGCTTTCGCGCGCCGAAGTGGCGGAGGCCGTCCGGTCGCTGTTGGACGAAGGGACGGCGGACGAGACCAAGGCCGAGTTCCTCACGGCGCTGGCGCGCCGGGGCGAGACGGCGGCGGAGATCGCGGCGTTTGCCCTGGAGTTGCGCGAGCGGGCCGTGGATCCACAAATCGATAGCGCGCGGTTTGGCGGGGCGGTGATGGACGTCTGCGGAACCGGCGCCGATCTGGCGCAAACGTTCAACATCTCGTCGTGCGTGACGTTCGTCGTCGCCGCCGCCGGCGTGCCGGTCGCCAAGCACGGCAACCGCGCAATCACCAGCCGGTGCGGCAGCGCAGACGTGCTGACCGCGCTCGGCGCCCGGATCGAACTCGCACCCGGCGCGGCGCGTCGTTGCCTGGAGGAAGTGGGCGTGACGTTTTTCTTCGCGCCGGCGTATCACCCCGCGTTCAAGAAGGTCGCCTCGGTACGGAAGAAACTGGCCGAACGGAAACAGCGGACGGTGTTCAACATCATCGGTCCGCTGGTGAATCCCGCGCGGCCCACCCACCAGGTCGTCGGCATTTTCGACCCGGCGCTCGTGGGACGCTATGCCGAAGTGCTCCGCTTGATCGGCGTCCAACGCGCGCTGGTCGTCCACGGTGCCGGGCTGGACGAGTTTTCGACGCTGGGCCCGAACACGTGCGCGGAGTTGTGGGGTGGGCGCATCGAGGAGACGGTGCGCGATTTCCGCGTGCCCCATTCGGAGATGCGATTGATGGAGGTGAAACTGTCGGAGTTGGCCGGCGGCGAACCGCCGTACTGTGCCCAGGTTGTACGGGAGGTGCTCGGTGGCCGGCACCGCGGCCCGCGGCGTGACATCGTGTTGCTGAACGCGGCGGCGGCGCTGGTGGTGGCCGAGGTGGCGAACGACTTCGCCGGCGGCTGGCGGCGCGCGGCGGAGTTGATCG
Organism: Verrucomicrobiia bacterium; assembly: GCA_035515475.1. GTDB lineage: Bacteria > Verrucomicrobiota > Verrucomicrobiia > Palsa-1439 > Palsa-1439 > DATJBF01. Next base: position 24,796 of record DATJBF010000035.1, on the reverse strand, counting down.
ACAGTGGCGCTGCATTGGAACGGCTGGAGCGGTTTGTCGAAGTGACGAATCGGGGGTAAGTTCCCGCCGTGCCGCCGGCGCCGCGAACCAGTGATTCTGCTTGCCTATCCGCAGATGAACTGGTAAGTGGAACGTCTTCCGCAGGACGGCGGGAGGTGTTTGGCCCGGCGGGCGGGTGAATTGTCAACAAAAGAGAATTTGCGATGCCAGACGACCCAATCATTCATCTCGATTACGGCGCGTTGCGAGAGGACGATCCCGAGCAAGCGGCGATCACACCGGACATGGTCAAGAAAGCGCAGGGCGTGTTCGGCAAACGCGCGAAGGAAAGCATTATGAAGGCGATGGATTCGCTCCTGCGCCTGCAAGCGGCTGAGATCGCGCAGCGCCGCATCAATCCGCAGGACCTGTACGAAGCGGGGCGCGAGGCGGCCTTCCAGGCTATCGACGAATATCGGATCGGGCAAACCGACAGCTTCCGCAAGTTTGCCAAGGCCAAGGCCCGCGAGGCCATGCTGAAAGCCCGCGACAAGAAGTCGAAGCAGACCAACGAAGCCTGGCCAGAATAGAATTGCATTACGTACCCTGCCGCCGCATCTTGTTGGTATGCTGATCAGCAAGAAGATCAACGACGCGATCAACCAGCAAATCGGCAACGAATTTGGCGCTTCGTTGCAGTATGTGGCGATCGCCGCGCACTTTGACGAGGAAGCCCTCCCGCAACTGGCCGCCCATTTCTACAAACAGGCCGAAGAAGAACGCGACCATGCGATGCGGTTCGTGAAATTTCTCGTCGAGGCCGATGGCCAGGTCGTGATTCCCGCGGTGAAAGCGCCGCAGCACAAGTTCGCGTCGGCCGAAGAAGCGGTGAAGCTCTCGCTCGATTGGGAGGTCGAGGTCACCGACCAGATTCACAAGCTCGTCGATCTTGCGAAGAAAGAAGTCAATTATACGACCGACAATTTCCTCCAGTGGTTCGTGAAGGAGCAACTCGAAGAGGTCTCCTCGATGGATGCCCTGCTGAAAGTGATCCGTCGGGCGGGGGAAAGCGGTCTGTTGCGAGTTGAGGAATGGCTGGCCAGACAAGCGGGCCAGAAGCCGATGGCGGAAGAGGAACTTTCCTGAGGCGGTCTGGCCGACGCTGAGGTTGGGCGTTGCGGTCGCGACACTGGGAACCGCAGCGTGCCGGCGGACGGTTGATTTGTCGTTCCGCCCCGAGTCGTTCGAGGCCAGCCGCGAACGTATGGTCCGTGAGCAAATCGAAGCGCGCGGCGTCACGGATGAAAACGTGCTCGCCGCGATGCGCAAGGTGCCGCGGCACGAGTTTGTGCCCGAGCGCTGGGTCGATTCTGCGTACGACGACGGCCCGCTCCCCATCGGCTACGACCAAACGATTTCCCAGCCCTACATCGTCGCCCTGATGACCGAACTGCTCCAGCTTACGCCGCAATCGAAAGTGCTGGAGATCGGCACCGGCTCGGGATACCAGGCGGCGGTTCTGGACGAGATCGCCAGGGAAGTGTATTCCATCGAAATCATCGAACCCCTCGCCACCGCTGCGGCGGAACGGCTCAAACGCCTCGGGTACGGCAAGGTGCAGGTCAAACTCGGCGACGGTTACCTCGGCTGGCCCGAGCACGCGCCGTTCGACGCGATCATCGTCACCGCAGGCGCGGAGCAGGTGCCGCCGCCGTTGATCGAGCAACTCAAGCCCGGTGGCCGGATGGTGATTCCCATCGGCGAGGTCGCCGGCCGGCAATCACTGGTGTTGGTGGAGAAGAGCACCACCGGAAAAGTCACCCAGCAACACGTGGCCCCGGTCGCCTTCGTGCCGCTGACGCGGGCACCGAAGGAGTGATGGGAGTGGCAGCGGAGAGCAGATTCGACTGCGGCAGCGTGAGCAGCAGGGTGCGGCGATCGGCCGGGCGAGCAGCGCGTGAGAGGAAACTCGGACGGTTCTGTGAAACCACCAAAGCCACAAAGGCGCATTGACGATTAATGAGACCTGAGGTTACGAATTGGGTTCTCTCTGAGAACCGGGTTGTGTCTTGACTTCACCGTTCAAGTATGGCCCCGCGCCACGCTGTTCGCCCCCAGAGAACCCCCCGAGTCTCAGCCGCAAAGTTGCACCTTATATCTTGGTGTGGATAGTCGCCCTTGTGTTACGAGCGGTTTATCTGTGGCAAATTAGGGACGCGCCTGTGTTCCCCATGCTCCTGGGCGACGCGGCAAGCTACGACGCGTGGGCGCGCCAAATTGCGAATGGCGACTGGCTTGGTAAAAACGTGTTTTATCAGGCTCCGCTCTATCCGTATTTTCTCGGGGGACTTTACATATTGTGGGGAAGGAATCTGCTGGCAGTACGGCTGGTGCAGATCGTCATCGGCGCCGGCTCGTGTGTGTTACTCGCGCGCGCGGGGCGGAGTTTCTTCTCGCAAAACGCGGGTCTTTTGGCTGGCGTCGTCCTCGCGGCGTGCCCGACGGCGATTTTCTTCGACTGCTCGATTCAGAAGTCGGTGCTGGATTTGTTTTTCGTCTGCGGGCTGTTGGCGGTGTTGGGAAGGTTATTGGAGCGCCCTCAGCGCCGCTGGTGGCTGGGGACGGGTGTCGTCCTGGGGTTGCTCGCGCTGACGCGAGAAAATGGGCTCATTTTCTTGCCAATCCTGTTGGCGTGGCTATTCGTACTTTGGCGCCGAGAACTCTGGACGACGCGACTGCAATGGGCGGGGCTGCTTCTGTTGGGGCTGGCGGTGGTACTATTGCCGGTCGGTTGTAGGAACTTGCTGGTCGGCGGTGAGTTTCATTTGACGACGGCACAGTTCGGCCCGAATTTTTACATTGGCAACGGCAGAGACGCGACAGGCGGTTATCACCCACTGGTCGCCGGACATGGCAGCGCGGAGTTCGAGCGCGACGACGCCACGAGGCTGGCCGAGCGGGCGATGGGACGCAGACTCAGCCCCGGGGAGGTATCGCGTTACTGGACGGCCAGGGCGTTGGTAGAGGTTCGTGAGAACTCCGCTCGTTGGTTGCGACTGATGGTCAAGAAGTGTCTGCTCGTCTGGAATGTCAGCGAGGTGTGCGACAGCGAGGATCAATACACGTATGGGGATTGGTCGCCGCTTCTGAGGACGCTGAACCACCTACTGCACTTCGGCACGATCTGTCCCCTGGCGTTGCTGGGTGTTTGCCTGACCTGGTCGCAGCGGAGAAGACTGTGGGTGCTTTACGCGATGATCCTCGGCTATGCGGCGAGCGTGGTCATATTCTACGTGTTCTCGCGGTACCGGTTTCCCGTCGTACCGCTTCTGGTGCTGTTAGCAGCGGCTGGGGTAACAGGCCTGCGGGGCGCCGTACACGAGAAGCGATGGAAAGCTCTCTGGACCGGCGTGACGACCGCGGCCATGGCAGCGGTTATGTGTAATCGCGCGATGGTACCCGAGACCCACATTCGCGCGACGACCCATTACAATATTGCCCTTGACCTCGAGGAGCATGGGAAGCCAGAACTGGCGGTCGTCCACTACGCCGAAACTGTCCGGCTGGTGCCCGAATTCGCGCCAGCCCATGTTCAACTCGGTGGGATACTGGTGCGCGAGGGCAGGGTGATGGAGGGGATCGGGTATTTAGAGCAGGCGCTGCGAATCAAGCCTGACTATGCCGAGGCGCACTACAACCTCGGAGTTGCGCTCGCACAGACGGGCAGGATCGAGGACGCAATCGGACACTACGAGCAGGCGTTGCGAATCGACCCAGACTACGCCGAGGCGCACAACGACCTGGGAGTTGTGCTCGCGCAGACGGGCAGGATCGACGACGCAATCGGACACTACGAGCAGGCGCTGCGAATCGACCCGGACTACGCCAAGGCACACAACAACCTGGGGGTTGCCCTTGTGCAGGTCGGCAGAGTTCAAGAGGCGATCGGACACTATGAGCAGGCCCTGCGAATCGATCCGGACTACGCCAGGGCACACAACAACCTGGGGAATGCCCTTGTGCAGGTCGGCAGAGTTCAAGAGGCGATTGGACACTACGAGCGGGCGGTACAGCTTAAGCCTGACTTCACCGCGGCGCAACGCGCGTTAGCGCGACTGCGCGGTCTTCAGAGGAGGGATTAAGGTCAGGTTGACAGATGCTGCATGGGCGGCGGGCGCGAGCGACGCCTACAGTCCCGAGTCGAGGACGGAGCGGACGAGTTGGTTGAGCGTCTCGATGTTGTAGGGTTTTTGGAGATAACCGAGGCAGCCGTGGCGGAGCATCCGTTGGCCTTCCTGGTCGTGGCTGTATCCGCTGGAGACGACGACGCGCACGCCGGGGTTGACCTCCTTGAGACAGCCGAACAACTCCGGGCCGCTCATGCGCGGCATGACCATGTCGGCCACCACCAAATCGATTTCCCGCCAGTGCTCGCGGTAGATGGACGCCGCCATGGCCCCGTCGGTCGCGCCGAACACGCGGTACCCTTTTGATTCGAGGCCGATCTGGGCCATCTCGCGGATCACATCCTCGTCTTCGGCGAGCAGGATGCATTCGTGGCCGCCGCGCGCGATCGGCACGGTTGGCGCGGGCGTCGTCGTTGCCACCTTCTCGGAGGCAGGCAGAAAGATTTCAAACAGCGCGCCCTGGCCGGGTTTTGACTCGACGCGGATTTCGCCTTCGAACCCCTTGATGATACTCAGCACGAGGGACAGACCGAGTCCCGTGCCATTGCCCGGGCGTTTCGTCGTGAAGAACGGCTCGAAGATGCGCGCCAGCGTGGCCTCGTCCATCCCGCAGCCGGTGTCGCGAAAACCGAGCACGACGTAATCGCCGTCGGGCAGCGACACGGCCGGCCGGAACGGGTCGGTGGCTTCGAGGTGGACGTTGTGGGTCGTGATGGTGAACATGCCGCCCTCGGGCATCGCGTCGCGGGCGTTGACGGCAATGTTGAGGATGACCTGTTCGAGTTGGGACGGATCGGCCTCAATCGAATGCAGATCTTTCGCGAACTGTCGTTGGATGAGAATCGTTTTGTCAAAACTCCGGTCCAACATCTTCAACGTCTGCTCGACGCAATCGTTGGCATTGAGCACGATCAGGTGCGGGCCTTCGCGCCGGGCGAATGCGAGCAACTGCTTGGTGAGCGCGGCGCCGCGCAGGGCGCTGGCCTCGGTCGCTTCCAGATAACGGTACGTCGGGCTCGATGGATCCGTGTGCTGTTTCACGTAATTGGCACATGCCAAAATCGCCGCGAGCACGTTGTTGAAGTCGTGCGCGATCCCGCTGGTCAGCGTACCGATGGATTCGATCTTCTGCACCTGCACGAGATCGCGGTACAACTCCTCGGCTTGCACGGCGCTGGCGATGATGTTGGCGACTGTGAGCATCTCCGCGGTAAGCGAGGGATTGAGAGTTCGCGTCTTGCGGTAGAAGATCCCGATGATCCCCACGAGCTCATCGCGGCGGATGATCGGGTTCAGGACCGCGCCGGAGATGTGTTCGCGCTCGCACACCGCGGCCAGCGTGGGCGGTCCCTCCTGCGATAGATTGTCGAGGATGATCTGATGCGGTTCCTGCTGCGTTTGCTCGTAGACGGGGAATGACCAGTCGGATGCCTCCAGTTGTTCGAAGTTGTGTGCCGTGAAACCGAAAGCGCTCTTGAGGGCGAAATGCGTCGGGCCGTTCTTTTCGGAGATCCACGTGGCCACCGCGTCGGCCTCGAAGAGTTCGGCGATGCTTTCGAGAACCTCCTGCGAGATCTGCGTGACGTCGAGTTTATCGATGAGCGCGCGGGAGATGTGGTTGAGTGTGGACTGACGCTGGAAAGCCAGGTGTTGGGAAAGCTCGATCTCGCGGGCCCGGACCTTTTCAAGTTGCGCTTGGTGCCGTTGCACGCGCTGGACGTACAGGTATGCCTCGGCGCCCGAAAGCGACAGGAGCAGCAGGGACGCGCTGCTCAGCGGGAGATTAACTTGTACCCAAGAATCGTTGTCGTTGTTGAGCCGACCGATGAGCATGTACGAGAGCGTGATCACCAGCGCCATCCCGTAGAGTCGTGCGCGCGGTGTGCACTCCCGAACGTTGCGTTTGCTGACAGTTGATTGCGCCATGGAGCTATCTCACTGCAGTACAAATAGTAATGAGCAGGGAATATGCCGCCTCCAAGAACTGCGAAAAGTCAACCGAGACATGTCGCTTCCAGCCCGAAACCGGGCCACTTGAGAAGGCGTCGTGACCCCAACAGACAAATTTGTACCGTTGGTCCGGCGACTTGTGTCCGGGTGCGTGGTGGGGAAAGATTTTCCGGTTGCACGACGCGGCTGCTTGCCAGTATCTGTTTGGTCGAGTCTGCGCGGAGCGCTCATGAAACGAACGACCAGATCGCGGTGGCGCCTTATTTTGTTCCTGCTCGTGGTGGGTGGCGCGTATCTCGGACTGCGCACCTACGACCAGCGGGTCGTCTTCAACCCGAGTACGACGTTGACCAAAACGCCTCAGGACATCGATCTGCCGTTCGACACCGCGGTCCTCACCGCGTCGGACGGCGTGACGATCTACGGCTGGTTCATCCCGCAGCACCCCCGCGCGGATGTCGCCCCGGCCGAGCCCACTTCGCCGACGCTGCTCTTCCTGCACGATGGCGACGGCAACATCAGCGACCGCCTGGAAAAGATCCACCTCTTCCACGACATCGGTCTGGCCGTGTTCATCATCGACTACCGCGGTTACGGCAAGAGCGGGGGCGCCCCAGGCGAGCGCGGTCTGTCCGAGGACGCGCTTGCCGCCTACTCCTACCTGGTCGATCAACGCGACGTGAAACCCGCTCAACTCTACATTTACGGTGAAGGTCTGGGCGCGGCCGTGGCGATCGGCCTGGCCACAAAGGCCCGCGCGGCAGGCCTGATCACCGAAGGCGCCACCGCCTCGGTCCTCGAGAACGTCCGCCAGGACTGGCCCTTGATTCCCTGGCAGTACCTGCTCCACAATCGGTTTGATTCCCTCAGCAAGATCGGCAGCGTGCGCATGCCTGTGCTCTTGATCCACAGCGACGACGACGATGCGGCGTCGTTCAACGATTCGCGCCGGTTGTTCGCGCTCGCCCATCAGCCGAAAGAACTCGTCGAGATTCACGGCTCCCACAAGGACGCCTTTGTGAATTCGTTCGACACGTACTACGACGCGATCTCGCGTTTCGTCCACGGCCCGACACGGCCGGCGCCCGACCAGCCGAAACCCGGCACGGACGCCACTTCTTCTTCAACGCCGGGCGATGCGCCGGCGTCCAAAGAGCCAACATCATGACCAGAATCGCCGCCCTGTTTCTGCTCTCGCTGTTCTCCAGTTGGCGCCCGGCATTGGCCGTCGCCACGTTGCGGCCCGATCAACTCAAGCCGGGCATGAAAGGCTACGGTCTTTCCGTATTCCAAGGCACCACGCCGCAGCGCTTCGACGTCGAGATCGTGGGCGTGCTCAAGAACACGTTCCCGAAGCAGGACATGATTCTCATCCGGATGAGCGGCGCGAACCTGGAGAAACACAAGGTCATCGCCGGCATGAGCGGCAGCCCGATCTATATCGACGACAAACTCATCGGCGCGCTCGCCTACGGTTGGAGCTTTGAAAACGACCCGATGGCCGGCGTCACGCCCATCCATAACATGATGGCCGAACTCAAGCGGCCGGCGACGGACCGCGCTGCTCTGACGGAATCACTGCGCTCGGAGAGCACGCCGACCACGCCGTTCGATCTACCCAATGCCCCGTTGGTTCGTGGCGCCGAGGATTTTTCAACTCCGCGACCACTGTTGACGCCGCTGTCGCTGGCGGGTTTCAGTCCCCGCGTACTGGAGTGGTTCGCGCCCAAGTTCGAGCAGCTTGGCATGATCCCCGTCGCCGCGGGTGGCGCCGCCACGTCGCCGCTGCCGCGACGGAGTGGTGACATCGAACCCGGCGGCTCGATTGGCGTGCAATTGATCCGCGGCGATATGAATGCCACGGCGGTCGGCACCGCCACCTACGTCGAGAACAACCGCATCCTGGCTTTCGGTCATCCGTTCTTTCGAGGCGGCGCCGTCCAGGCACCGGCGGTCTTGGCCGAAGTGCATACGATCCTGTCCAGCCTCGAGACTTCCTTTAAGATGGCCACCCCGGTGGCCGAGATCGGTTCGATGGTTGGCGACTGGCAAAGCTGCATCGTGGCCGACGCCAAGGTGCGGGCCCGGATGATCCCTGTCAGCGTAGACGTTGCCAATCGTACGACCGGCCAGAGCGACCATTACGCCCTGGAGGTGATGGACAACCAGGCGTTCACACCGCGATTGGTCGTTCTCGCCATCGCCGAAGCGGTGACGGCGGGGTCGAGTTCGTCGCAGGACACGACCACGTGGATCGCTCTGAACGCCGAGCTGGCGCTCCCGAAAGCGGGTCAACCGGCGCGCACGATTTCCATCGCCAACACGTTTTTCAATCCCGCCGGCGGCCTGCTGGACATGGACGCGCTCATGCCGCTCGTTGCGGCGTTCGATACGCCCTTCGGCAGCCCAACCATCAAGCATGTCGAAGTCAAAGTTGACGCCGCGCTCACGCGCCAAACCGCCGAGATCAAGCGCGCCTATTTCAACAAAGCCCAAGTCGAGCGTGGGGAGGTGGCACTCCTCAGTATCGTGCTTAAACCCTTCGGCCAACCCGAGGTCACGAGAACGATCCCCATCAAAGTGCCCGCCGACACCGATACGATGCGATCCCTGGCCGTGACGGTACTGGCGGGCGGCAGCGCGCCGCCCGACGTCGCGCCGCCCGACAGTCTCAGCGATTTTCTCGACGCAATCCAAAAAAGGCACCGCAACACGGATCTGGTGGCGCTCGTACAAACCCCCACCCAGGGAATGCAATACCGCGGCAAGCTGCTCAAGAAACTCCCGCCGAGCATCGTCGGCATACTGGAAGACTCCAGCACCAGCGACCGGAGCGCCGCGGCCGACATCCTGCAACTCGTCGAACCGACCGACTGGGTGCTCAGCGGTCAGGCAACGGTCCGCGTGCCGATCCGACAGGAGTGAAACCTTATGAACAAGACTTCTCGGATTTGTCATTCTGAGCGAAGCGAAGAATCTCGCGCTTGGCGGGCTCGTCTGCTCAGTACAGAGAGCCCCTTCGCCCGCCCCGAAAGCTTTCGGGGCAAGCTCAGGGTGACAACGTTTCCGGCGCGTTTCCTGTGTTGGTTTCTGATTCTGGGCTTCCCGCAATTGGTCTTCGCGGTGAAAACCGAGCGCTGGGAATCGAACACGCCGCAGGACTTCATGCGCGGCAAGCTCCAGCGGCTCATCGTTACCAGCGACGGCGAACTGCATCTCGGCTACGGCAGCACCAAGCTCGGTGAGTTTGCCAAGGAGGTGTGGTGCTCGGCCGTCGGTCGCGACGGTACAATTTACTTCGGCACCGGTTCGCCCGCCGAAGTCTATGCGTTGGGCAAGGACGGCAAGACGAGGAAGTTGTTCGAGGCCGACTCGATCGCGATCACGGCCCTGGCGCTCGATTCGCGCGGCAACCTTTACGCCGCCACGCTGCCGGATGGCAAAATCTTCAAGCGGCCGACGAGCGGCAAGGTGCAGGAGGTCAAATCCGACGAGCCGTTCTGCAAGCTGCGCGCGCCTTACATCTGGGCGCTGACCGTGGACCGGGAAGACCGGCTGTTTGCGGGGACCGGCCCCGACGGCAAGATCTTTCGCATCGGCGCGGACGGCAAAGCCGAGGACTGGTACACGGTTGAGGATGCCAACGTTTTGAGTCTCGCGTTCGGCCCCGACGGTGCGCTGCTGGCGGGCGCGAGCGACCGCGGCTTGCTCTACCGCATTACCGAAAAAGGCAAGGGAGTCGTCCTCCACGAGTTCGCCGAGGACGAAGTGAAGGCGATTGCGGTCAGCGGCAACGAAGTCTACATCGGCGCCAACAAACAGAAGGTCCGCCGCCCGCGCGGTGTGGCGGCGCGCCGTCCCAGCGCCGCGGAGTTTGAGGAACTGACGCAGCGGTTGACCGGCCAGTTTGGGGCGGCAATGACTGCCGAGGTCGCGGGACGCGAGCGCGAAACGCCGCCCGAAGCGCGCCTGGCCAACCTCCTGGCCGGCACGCTCTACGTACGGCACGCCGACGGCCGGGTGGATCGACTCGCGCATTGGGATGACGAATCGATCGTCGATGTCAAAGTGGACGGCACCGGCGCCGTGCTCACGGGCATGTCCGGCAAAGGCCGGCTGTATCGCATCCGCAACAGTCAATCGTGGGAACTGTTGTTCGACCTCGACGAACAGCAGGTGCTGACGCTCGCTCTACATGACGGCAAGCTGGCGTTCGTCGGCACGGGCAACATTGGCAACGGGTACGCCATCGACCCCCAGCCGGCGCGCGCGGGTGAGCTGACAACCGAGGTGCGGGACTGCCGGTTCTTGACGACGTGGGGCAATCTGTCGTGGATGGGACACGGCGCCATCGCCGTCGCCACGCGCACGGGCAACACCGCGCTGCCGGACCCGACATGGTCGGAGTGGTCGGAGCCGGTGAAGTCGACGCCCGCCAAAGTGAGGAGCCCGCGGGGGCGGTTCATACAAGTGCGGGCGCAACTTACCGGTCCCCCCGATCCCGTGCTGCAATCGTTGAGCTTCTATTACCAGATGCAGAACCAGAAACCCGAAATCTCATCGCTGGAAGTCGGCGAGAAGCCGAAAAAATCGTCCCCGGAGAAATCGAAGGCCGGTTCGGGCACGGAGGGAAAATCCGAAGCCGGCGAGACGGGTGAGTCGGCCGTGGCCGCAGCGATCCAGGAGGCGGCGGGCGAGTCCAAACCGGAGGAGGCGACGCCCAAGGCTGCGTCGCCGATCAAACAAATTCATTGGACCGCGAGCGACAAGGATGGGGACACCTTGGTATACCGATTGTTCTACCAAGCTGATGGTGACGACGCCTGGGTGCCCGCGTTCCTGGACAAGCCGCTCAAGAAAACCGAATATTCGTGGGACACAGAGTCCATTCCCGACGGCTGGTATCGCGTCAAGGTTGTCGCCAGCGACGAGGAGTCGAATCCGGTGGGCGAAGCGCTGACCGACGAGAAAATCAGTGATCTCGTCAAAGTCGACAACACGCGCCCGCAAGTGCTGGAACTCTCGTACGACGCGGCCAATGGGATCTTGAAAGGCATTGCCCGCGACAATCTCAGCCAGATCCGGCAGCTCGAATACGCCATCGACGGCGGGGAGTGGAAATCCTTCGCGCCGAAGGATGGTGTCTTCGACGATCGCGAAGAACCGTTCGAAGTGAAGATCGGCCCGCTGGCCACCGCTCCGCATTTTATCGCCGTCCGCGCCACGGATGCCGAGGGCAACGTCGGCGTCGAAAAGGCTTCGGTGCACGTGAAGTGATCCATCTCGAAAACATCAGCGTCGACTACCCGCTCAAGAGCGGGCGGGTGCCGGCGTTGCGGCACGTGAACCTGGACATCGCCGCTGGCGATTTCGTCGCCATCATGGGACCGAGCGGCTCGGGCAAGACGACCCTGATCCAACTCATTGCGGGATTGCTCACGCCCACAGCGGGAGAAGTGATCGTGTCCGGCGAGAATCTGCGCCAACTCAACGACCGAAAGATCTCCGGGTTCCGCAACCGCACCATCGGGTTCGTCTTCCAGTTCTTCAACCTGCCGAATTACTACGACGCCCTCGACAATGTCGCCTTGCCGCTGGTGTTCGCCGGCGTGGACGAGCCCACGCGCCGTACCCGGGCGCGCGAACTGTTGACCGAGTTCGGACTGGCCGAGCGCATGCGGCATACACCCGACCAACTTTCGGGCGGCGAAGCGCAGCGCGTCGCCATTGCCCGTGCGCTGGTGAACAATCCCAAGATCATTCTGGCCGACGAGCCGACCGGCAATCTCGACCGCGATACCGGGACGCACGTGATGGAACTGTTGCAGCGCGTGAACCGGCAACGCAAGGTAACCGTGCTCCTGGTCACTCACGATGAAAAGGCCGCCGCGTTCGCCCACCGCGTTCTCCGCATCGAGAAGGGAGAATTGGCGTGAAGGGAACACGAATGGCACGAATGCGACACGAAGCACACGAACTTCGTGACATTCGTGTCTCCTTCGCCTGCTTCGTGCTTTTATGATTCGCCGACGCGATTCTCTGCGGTTGACGGCCCAAAAGCTGGCGTTGCGCAAGAAGCGGGCGGCGTTCGCGATCATCTCCGTGGCTTTGGGCGTGATCGTGGTCGTTACCGCCGACTCGTTGCTCGAAGGCGTCCGCGACGTGGCGGTCAAGACGCTGTGGACGGAAGAGATTGCTCCCGACCAGATCCGCGTATACGCCGGTGAGAATCCCTACAACTTCGTGCTACCCGGCGAAGAGCGGGGGCAGAAAACCAAGAGACGCCTGCAGTATCTGAGCGAGTCGGTGTTTGAAGAAATCCGCGGCTGGCCGGGAGTCGAGGCGGCGGACCGGCCCGTGGTCGTGCAACCCGTGAGCCTCAATGCCTTTGCCGGGCGCCCGGGCGCCGTCGCCGAATTGCAGGGCGTGCCCGAGCCGATGCTGTTGCGGTATGTCACCAACCGCGCGTTGCTGTCGGGCACGACCAAAGCCATCCCGCTCGTCGTCGGCGAGCGCAACGTGCGGCTCCGATTCGATGAGAAGCACGGCAAGCTGGAGGCGGACCCGGCCGGGGAGCGCACGTGGCTCGGACGCGACCTCACGATTCTGCTGGGCGACAACTACGCGCAGTTGTCGCGGTTTCAATACGACTACAAGAAGCGCCAGTACACGGCGCTGAGCGACGACGAGGCGACCCTGCAACGCGATTCGCTGGAGCGCAACTTCCGCGCCCAATACGACACGGCCATCTTCAATACCACGCTCACGCTGAAAGGACGGGTGGTCGGTTTCTGTCCCGGCAAGAAGGTGCTCATGCCGCTTGAAGCAGCGGCGTTGTGCGGGAAATGGATCGACCAGCGCAATCGTCTCGCCGCCCGCAACCTCGAGCGGGAGACCGATGATGTCGCCTACCCCGAGTTCGGCAGACGCGCACCCAAACCGGGCGAATACACCGAGGGTGTCGTGCTGGTCAAGCCGGGTGCCGACATCGAGGCGGTCGCCAAACGCATCGAGGAACTGGGGTTCTCCGCAACCACCCGGGCGCGGGCGTTCGAGAACCAGGTCCGGGCGTTCGACAGCAGTTTGCGCGTGGTGAAGAAAGTGGCGTTTGCCTTTGGCGGCCTGATTTTCGGGCTGGCGTGCGCCCTCGTCTGGAGCACGACGTCGAAGACGGTGTCCGATAGCCGCCCCGACATCGGATTGTTCCGGGCGCTGGGCGCCACCAAGCGGGACATCCGTCGCCTCTTCCTCGGCGAAGCGATGTTGCAGGGCGTGCTGGGGACGCTCTTCGGGATGGCGTTGGGGTGGGCGCTGGCGTTGACGATCAGCCACTGGGTCATCAGTTTCGCGCGCCGCAGCACGTTCGATCCTGAAGAAGCGCTGCTGATCCCCCGGTCGATCTTTTCCCTCAACCTGAAGTTCTGCCTCCTGCTCGTTGCCGGGGCCGCGATTCTCTCGCTGCTGGCGGGTCTGCTGCCCGCCCAGCGCGCCGCGAACGTCGATCCGGTCCAGGCGCTGAAGCGCGAGTGACGCGTCGTCAGCCGACGACCAGGAGCCGGATTTCCTCGGGCAGTTGGGCGGCGATTTGGGTGAGCAGGTCGCCGCGCAGCATCCGCGTGACCGCCGCGCGGCGCGAGTGACCCAGGATGAGCAGATCGACGCCGGCCACCGCCGCGTTGTCGAGAATGGTCCACGCCGCATCGTCGCTCACGGCATAAATCGTCGTCACGGCAACGGAGTCCGCAATCGATTTGACCGCGCCGAACAGCGCCCGGGCTTCCTAGTTCTCGTGCTCGATCTGCGGCACGGGGATGGTGGTATGTTGCTCGCGCACGAACAGGACAAACAACTCTGCGTTGTGCGCCCGGGCCTCCTCCACGGCATAGCGCAACGTCGGCGTCACGCCGCGCGCGGCCACCATGACCGCGTTGACGGCGCGCTCGGGGCCCAGTTGGCGCGTGAGGGAGGCGAATCGCTGCTGATCGTCGGCCGCGAGCCGGCGGCGGGCCGCGGCGGTGGGAAACCATTGCTCGGCGAGGCGGTCGAGCGGTGCGGGCACGGGCAGCTTGAACCCTTTGTGCAGTGCGCGCGCCACAAAACCCAATCCCAGAATGCTGACGGCGAACGCCAGCGCTGCGGGTTTGGTGATCGCGATCGTGATCTCGACGGCGGCCAGCACCAGGAAGGTCACCATCATGATGCCGCGTTCGCGGCGCAACAGGGGCAGTTTGAAATTGAACGCGGTGGAACCGAGGTTGGTGGCGATGGCGCCGACGACGCCGATACCGTACATGGCGGCCAGTCCGTGTAGCGCGTTCGCGCCGGCCTGGATGTCGATTACCAAGATGGGCACGAGCATGCTGATGAGCAAGACGATCCAGGGCACGCCGAAGCGGTTGAGCATGCCGAGCACCTGCGGCAGTTCGTCGTCCTTGCAAATGAGATACTGAATGCTGACCAGCGCGGCGATGGCGGTATTGACCGCGCTGAGCAACAGCCCCGCCAACACCAGACTGATAATCCACGAGAAGATTGCCCGGCCCTGGAGCCAAGCCAAACCCGTCAACTGGCCCAGCGGTTCGTCAACGAAGATCTTGCCCAGGTAGCGCAGCATATCGCCTTCGTGTTCGCGCGTGCCCATGCCGGGGATCGCGTTCATCGCCAATCCAAATAGCACGGTCATCACGCAGACTTCGAGCATGACGGGAATAATGGCTTTGCGCGCCGTGTGAGCCACGCGGGGCCGCAACGCCGTCGTCCCTGGGTCCAGTTGCATCAACCCCGTCATGTTGGCGATGGCTTCGACTCCCGATAATGCGAGGATTACGCCGGTGAATGCCACCCACCATTCGAATGGCTGGCGGTGGGGCCGCTCCAGATTGGCCACGGCTTGCGGCAGGTGCGGGAGGCAGGCAATCCCCAACAGGATGACGACAATGAACGTCGCCACCGCGAATCCGATCGCCAGGCTGCCCGAATGCCGCGGCCCAAACATGTTGATGACCCCGATGATAAAGATCGTCAGAATGGCCCAGCGTTTCGCGTCTTCGAATGAAAAGTTCAGATAGAGAAACGCGTCGTAACAACTCAGCGAGGCGGTGACCACATAGTCCGCAACCAGCAGGAACCCGCCGATGAGCGCGAGGTGGCGCGATTGCGCTTTGGCGGCGGAATACACGCCGCCGCCTTCGGGGAAATACTTGCAGACCCAGATGTAGTTGATGCCCACAATGGCCGTGAGCGCGCCCACGGCGAGGACGATCCAAAACGAGCTATACATCGCGATGGCAAAGGCAATGCCCGTAACATAGGCTTTGCTCGTGCCCCAGTCGCCGTACAACAGCGCTGCGGCACGTTTCCAATCCACGTTGCGTGGACGGTGGGTGACAGCGATTTCAGCCATGATGCGCCGCAAGCGCGAATTTCGGGTCTTCTCGTAGCAATGCGCTGGATACTACCAATCGACCCGGACGAGGACAAGGCAGGGAACGAAATTTTCTCCCGTGCGCCCGCCGGAAAGGGCCGTTATACCCGAATCGGCAACAAGACAAAGGGGAAACCGGCGCGGTAGAAGCGTTTTTGGACGGCAAAGACGGTGTAGTTGTGGAGCCGGCGCGAGGCGAACGTGTCCTTCGGGAACAGGAGTTGGCCGCCGAAGAAGACGCTGTTGGGGAATTTCCCGATGACCTTCGGGGCGATCTGCGCCAGTTCTTCCACCACATCCGTGCCGAGCGAGTAGAACCCCTCGGCATAGTAACCGTGCTGGCGCATGTAATGCACGTAGCGATCGTTCTCCTCCAAGACGTGGCTGCGGAGACGGTCGATCTCGTCGGCCCCCTTGAAGTTGCCGGCGTCGATGATCCCGACCTGTACGAAAACGAAGTTCTTAAAGACGTTCCCGAAGACGCGCAGCACGCCGAAGAGCGTGTGGAGTCCCAGCCCGTTGTAACCGCTGACCAGAATGACGGCGGTCTTGGCCTTGGGGTCACAGGGGGGCTCGGGCCTGGATTCGTCGGTTTCGCTCATGCCGGTACTGGCCGCAGCGACCTTGACGAGATCGTCGAGACGCCGGAGCAGATAGCCCGTGTATCGATAGTGGCGCTGGATGACAATCGCCAGCGCAATCAGTCCGCCCGTCAACACGAGTGTGATCCAACCGCCTTCGTGGAATTTGAGGACGGTCATGCAGATGAGAATGCCGCTGCAGAGGACGAGACCGAGGCTGTTGATGAACAGTTTCTTGAGACGGTGCTCGACGCCCCGGCCTGCCGTCCACCAGTGCCTGACCATGCCGAGTTGCGAGAGCGAGAAGGTGATGAACACGTTGATGCTGTAGAGCACGACGAGGAAACGCACCGAGCCGTGGGCGAGCGTCATCATCGCCAGCGCGGCGCCACCCATGAGAAGAATGCCGTTCTGCGTGACCAACCGGTCGCTGAGCGAGGAGAATTTCGTCGGCATCCAGCGGTCCAGCGCCATGTTGGAGAGCACCCGGGGGCCGTCGAGGAAGCCAGCTTGCGCAGCGACGAACAACAGGAGCGCTTCGGAGACCAGCGTCACGAGCACGAACCACCGCGCGCCCGTACCCCAGTGGGCAGTCAGGCTCTCAAACAACACGGCGTTGAGCGTCTTGCCTTCCTGGTAGTTCACGCGCAACAGCAGATAGGCGAACATCAGTCCCGTAGCGGTGAACGCCAGCGAAACGGCCATGTACTGCATCGTCCGCTTGCCCGTCTGCACTCTTGGTTCCCGCAGGATGGGCAGGCCGTTGCTGACGGCCTCGATACCCGTGTAGGTGCCCGCGCCCATGCTGTAGGCGCGCAACATCAGCAACAGCATCCCGAGTAGTCCGAGCTCGGCGCGTGACTGTCGCACGTTGTCGGCGGTTGCGCCGAGCACCTGTCCGAAATCGCCCGCGTGCACGATCAAGGCGTAGGCGATCACGAAGATGTGGGTGCCAACAAAGACCAGGAAAATCGGCACCAGCGTCACCACCGATTCCTTCACGCCGCGCAGGTTCAACACCGTCAGCACCACTACCCCAAAGATGGCGAAGCCCAGCTTGTACGGCAGCCACGCCGGCGGCAGAAAACTGAACAACGCGTCCGCGCCGCTGGCGATGGAGATGGTGATCGTCAGCACGTAATCGATGAGCAGCGCGCAACCCGACACCATGCCGGTGGTGGGCGACAACAATTTGCTGGCCACCAGATAGCCGCCGCCCCCGCTCGGAAACAGTTCGATGATTTGCGAGTAACTGGTGCTGATGACGAACACTGTCAGCGCCGTCGCCAACCCGATGAAGATGCTCAGGTGGGCATGCGATCCCAGCGCCAGAAATGCCTCTTGCGGGCCGTAACAAGACGACGACAAGCCGTCGGCACCCAGCCCAACCCACGCAAAAAACGCGATCAACGACAGTTTGTGGAAGACGGAGCGATCATGCGGGCTGCGGGCGCCCCCGATGAGGAGCGTCTTCAAACGTTTGCCCAATGTAGGCTTGGATTCGGTCATGGCTCTCCTGAACCTACGGGGTTAGCTGACGGGCTCAGACGGAGATGCGCGCTCTGCCCCGAGACCAACTCAGGGTTCGCCCCTACGGCATGGGTTCCCCGCTCCGCGCCGTTCAACGCGGATTCGGTAATGAGTGCGGAAGCATAACACAGCAACCCAGCCAGTCAATGCAGGTAAGTCGCTCGCGCACCGACAGTTGTCGATGAAAACCGTCGGCTGCCGAAACCGCGCCCTGGCTGGGTCGGACGCGGCGAGACAGCTTACGACTGCTGCCGGTATCGTTCGCCGGCCGACGCGGCGGTCAGCGAGCTTGTGGAATTCTGTCCCTCAATCGCCAAAAGAACGGGATCCCGTAGGCCACAACCAGTGCCCCTGATAGACACCACTTGTCGGCCTGGGGAAAGAAAACCTGCACCGCGACCAACGCCATCAGCAGAAAGGCCACGCGCGTCAGGGAGCCCGGCACCTGCCGCAGAATCTCCGGGGATTGCTGTTGCCGCTGCAGGAGCTCGTTGCGCCGCGCCGCTCGCAATTGCATCCAGGCGAACGCCCCGCCAATGAGGGTTCCCAGCGTGATTCCGAGTAGGATGGAACTATTCATGTTGTTGCTCGAGCCCGGGAGCCGCTCATACGGCGGCTTCGGCCTTCTCGCCGGTGCGGATACGGACGGCCTCTTCGACGGACAACACGAAAATCTTGCCATCGCCGATCTTGCCGGTTCGCGCCGACTTGACGATGGTCTCGACGGCTTCCTCGAGTTTGTCCTCGCCAAGCACGACTTCGATCTTGATCTTGGGCAGGAAGTCCACCACGTACTCGCTGCCGCGATAGATCTCGGTCTTGCCTTTCTGCCGCCCGAATCCTTTGACCTCGGTGACGGTCATGCCTTCGATGCCGATCTCGGCCAGGGCGTCCTTGACCTCTTCGAGTTTGAACGGTTTAACAATCGCTTCGATCTTTTTCATAAGGTGATTTCGCTTTCGGCAGTGCCCGGACCCGCGTTCGCGGGTCCGGGCCCACCTGTTAGAGTTTCGCTAATGAGTTGCGACCGCGGACCTGGCGCCGGCTCCACCCGGGAATCCTTTCGGATGCGGGGTCTCGGATTCCTTGTCCATCACCATGCCGCTGTAGCCCAGCACGCCCATCTCGGGGATGTCCAGACCGTCGATTTCAACCTGCTCTTCCACGCGGTTGCCGCCGACGAGCAAGCCGACGACCTTGAACACAACGCCGGTCAGGACCGCCAGCGTGATGAAACAGACGGTAACGCCGATCAACTCGGCCCAGAACTGCGACATGCCGCCGCCGTAGAACAGGCCGCGCACGGTCCCGGGGACGCCGTTCCAACCGTCGCCATAGGTACCATCCGCAAACAGACCGAGCGACAGGCAACCCCACGCGCCATTCACGCCGTGCACGCTGATCGCGCCGACGGGATCGTCGATGCCGATCTTGTCGAAGAAAAACACCGACTCGACCACCAAGATGCCGGCGACGGCACCGAGAATCGAGGCCCCGCCCGCGCTGACGAACGCGCAGGGACAGGTGATCGCCACCAGACCGGCGAGCATGCCGTTACACATCATGGACGGATCGGGCTTCTTCGTGCGGACCCACCACATCCACAAGCAGGCAGCCAGGGCGCCCGTCGCCGAGGCCAGCATCGTATTCGTGGCGACCACGCCGATGCGGAGATCGGTCGCCGCCAGGCTCGAGCCGGGGTTGAATCCGAACCAGCCGAACGCCAGGATGAACGTACCGGCCATGGCCATAGGAATGTTGTGCGGCGGGATGAAGTTCGTGCTGCCATCCTTGTTGAACTTGCCGTAGCGCGCACCGACCATCCAAGAGGCAATCAGCGCAATCACGCCGCCCTGCATATGCACCACCGACGATCCCGCGAAATCCACGTGACCGTGGCCGAGGCCGAAGTTGGCGCCGAGTTGGGCCAGCCAACCGCCGCCCCAGACCCAGTTGCCGAACACGGGATACATGATCGTGCCGATGGCGCACCCGTAAAGCATGAACGAGGAAAACTTCCAGCGTTCCGCCAGCGCGCCGGTCGGGATCGTCGCCGTCGTGTCCATGAACACCATCTGGAACAGGAACAGCGTGAACACCGCCGTGTCGTAGCCGGCCCCCTGCAGCAGGAACCCTTTCCAACCGAGCAGGCCCCAGTCATGGCCGAAGAGGTGGACGGTGATTTCATGATTCAACCCGGCGTAACCGCCCATTGTGCCGATGCCGCCCAGGCCGCCGAACATGAAGGCAAACCCGCACAGGTAGAACCCGAGCATACCCATCGGATAGATCATGAAGTTCATGGCGAACGTGTGGGCCGTGTTCTTCGCGCGCGTCAGCCCCGTCTCCACCATCGCGAAGCCCGCTTGCATGAACATGACCAAGAAGCCCGTCACCAGCGTCCATGTGAAGTTGATCGAGACGCGGTGGTGGCCGACGGCATCCGCCAGTTTCAGCGCCAGCGGCTCTTTGTCAGCCTCGGCCTTGAACTCATTGTAGGCTTTCAACGCGTCCTGATAGGCCTTCACCTTGTCCTTGTCCTTGGCGTCTTCTTCGCTGAGTTTGGCCGGCTCGGACACCATAAAGGCGTTGCCGCCGGCGTCCACCACGGTAGACCGGTCGCCCGTGGCCGTGCCGGCCGGGTCGGGCTTCGGTTCGTCGTCCGCGAGCGTGCGGACGGTCATGACGCCTGCCAGCGCAGCCGCCAGCAGGCTGGTTCCGAGCCAGCGCAGGGCTCGATGATGTTGTTTCATGTTGCGTTTCTCCTCTTGGTTAAGTCCGATTGTCCACATCGTCAGTACAAATAGGCGACGCTCACGCCGAGTGTGAATTGGTCGCGGTTGTTGTTGAAGGCATCCTTGTCCGAGTGATCCCAGCGGATTTCCGGACGGAACTGGAAGTTGTCAACCGGCTTCAGGTTCAGGGTCAGCGTGGAGCTGCTGAGTTCCGGGCTGAGCGGCGACATTCCCGTCCGCGTGCCGTCCGAGTCCTTCAGGTAATCCTGACGGAAGGCCAATTCGATCTTGTCCGTGAAGTCGTAGACCAACCACAGGCCGGCGGCGTACCACTCGGAATTGCCGTTATCGATGACCTTTTGTTCCTGCCCGTAGTCGAGCTGGAGGTAGCTGTTGAATTTGTCCGAGAATTTGTGGTTGAACAAAACTTCGGCGCCATCCCGCCAATTCGCGGTGGTACCGGTGCCGCCCAGGGACGTGGTGGTTTGTTCGGGACCACCGTACCCCAGCAACCCGATACTGTCGTTGGCATCCGGGGCATAGCCGATGCGGCCCATGAACGATGGGCCCGAGTTATTGTCGGGCAATTGGTCCCAGCCGTTAAACACCACGAATTCCGTGTCGAGTTTGTCGTTCCACTTGTAGGCCAACTGGACGCCCGTCTGGGTGAAATTTTCCACGTACAGGAATTGATTGCCCTCCGACCAGTTCGGGTTGGACACCTCTTCGATGACTTCCAAGCCCATCAACGTCACGGTCTTGCCGATGATGACCTTCAAGCCGTTGCCGATGGGAACGTTGATGTCGACAAACGCCTGCTCCAAATCGCCGTCGTTCCCCAGGTTGAACCCGGAGGAATGGATCACCGCCGCATCCTCTCCGAAAATCAGATCCGCCCGATAACCGACGAGCCAGTTGGTCGGGTTGTAATCAATGGGCTTCTCCAGCGCCAATTTGAACTTGTTCAGCGCGAACTGGTTCGCATGGGTGTCAAACGTCCTGTCGGCGACCGTTTTCGAGCCGTGCGTTGAGTTGAAGTCGTACAGATACGAAGCGGACACAAAGCCGCTCAACTCGGTCTGCCCGAGAAAATCCAGCGTCTTCTGCGGGACGATCGACTTGGCTGCGGCCACCTGTTGCGTGCTCTTGCCTTCGAGTTCCGTCACGCGTTGTTCCAATTGTTTGATTTTTTCGAGGAGTTCCCGGTTATCGGTGGTACCACTGGTCCCACTATCTGCCCGAGCGATTCCCGCGGCCGACACCATGACCGCCCCGCACAACCCCAGTGCCATCATTTTCTTTATCTTCATTGTTGCCAATCTTGCGCGCTCCGGTTGCGTTGGTTGTTTGTTGACCCCTTGTATCCACCACATCCTGCTGCGACCAAGAGGAGGTGTGTCGAACAAACCACTGCCACGACCTGCCACAATGGCCGCGCTGGTAGGCAACCCGTGTGCCACGAAAGCAGGCCGTTCAGCTAAGCACCTTGACGACAGTCGGATGCGCGACTCCCCAAGCGACGCGCCGAGGCCAGTCAACGGCGATTGTTTGGCAGGGTGACCAAAACGCGACAGGCCGGCCGTCGCTTTGCCCGCGCCAAAGTCGTGGCACGTGTTTTTTGTTTGGAGTCGCGCGGCGAGTCAGGCAAACTAACCGTGGCGATGGGGTTCGCCAGATAACCGCGCCGCATCAAGCGGAGCTGATAACTCCTATGGACAAAACCGGTCGGTAGGAGATTATTTATGATTCGGATTCTAGTGCTCGCTTTAGGTGGCGCGTTCGGGACGGCGGCACGGTACGGGCTGAACGGCCTGGTTTCCGGCCACCAAGCCAAGCATTACCCGTGGGCGGTTGCCTTTCCGCTGGGTACGCTGGTGGTCAACGTGACGGGCTGTTTCATCATCGGCTTATTTGCAGCCATCTCCGGACCGTCGATGGGGCGGGCCTGGCTGAAACCCGAATGGCGTGATTTTCTAATGATCGGGTTTTGCGGCGGCTTCACGACGTTCTCCAGCTACGGTCTACAAACGCTCAACCTCGCGCGCGATAGCGAATGGTTTTTCGCGGGATTGAACGTCATCGGCTCCAACGTCATCGCCCTGCTGGCAGTGTATCTCGGCGTGGTTACCGGCCGCTTCCTGCAAGCCCGATTTCACGGAGGTGTGGTATGAAACTCGATGGTGATGGGTCATTGCTCCGCATTTACATCGGTGAATTGGACAAGTTTCATCATCTGCCGCTGTATGAGGCAATCGTACTGAAGGCACGAGAAATGGGATTGGCGGGCGCGACGGTGTTGCGGGGGCCGATGGGTTTCGGCGCGCACTCCCACCTGCACACAGCGAAGATTCTCCGACTCAGCGAAGACCTTCCGGTGCTTATCGAGATCGTGGACAAGGAGGACAAGATCGCGGCCTTCCTGCCCGAGTTGGACAAGATAATGAACGATGGTCTCGTGACGTTGGAGAAGGTGCGCGTAATCAAATACCAAGCCAACCCGAAAAAACTGTAAAGCCGCCGCTGTCAATTGACACGGGGTGGGAATTTGATATTCTTCCGATGATGTGCGCGATGGAGTTCGCGCGACGAGGCGCCCGAGGGCGGGCTGATAACTCCTACTGGCTCGATGAGCCGGTAGGTGTTTTTTTGTTTTCAGCGCAGGTGGAGAAAGCGATGAATGCCAGACTAATTGTAGATAGCAAGCTGTCAAAATGGAACGGCTGCAGGCCCGGGCTTCATCCCCACCCGAAGAACGGGAGGGACGGACTGGTTTTCAAGGTCATCAGGTCTCACGCAAGGGAAGCGGCCCGATGACGACACGCATCCTGTTCAACCTCATCCAGGTTCTCGTGGTCATGGGTTTCGCGCCGCTGGTGTCGGGCGTTACCGGCCGGCTGAAGGAGATCGTGCAATCGAAGCGCGGGCCGAGCATGATCCAACCCTATCGCGACCTGCGTAAACTATTCCAGAAAGACGAAGTCGTCTCCGAGCAGAGTTCGTGGATTTTCCGCTTCACGCCGTACCTCGTGTTCGTCACGCCGATCTTCGTGACGCTGCTGATCCCGGTGCTTACGAGCTATCCGCTTTTCTTCGCATTCATGGGCGACATGTTGGGCGGAGGATTCGTGCTGGCGCTTGGCGGGTTCTTCGCCACGTTGGCGGCGGTGGACACGGGCAATCCCTACGGCCCGATCGGCGCGAGCCGCACGCGCATGGTGGGTTTCCTCGCCGAGCCGGTCTTTATGATCGTGTTCTTCACCGTGTCCTTTGTCGCGGGTTCGACCATTCCGTACATCGTCCAGCAGAAATGGGTGACGCCGCTGGCCAATTTTTTCGAGCCGTCGCACGTGTTGCTGATGCTGGCGTTCCTGATGTTGATCCTGGCGGAAGGCGGACGCATTCCCGTGGACAATCCCTCCGGCCACTTCGAGTTGGCCATGATTGACGAATCGAAGGTGCTCGAATACTCCGGTCGCGGCGCCGCGCTGATGAAATGGGGCGGCCAGATGAAGTTCTTCGTTTTGCTGTGCATCTTTCTCAATGTGCTCGTTACGCCGTGGGGCTTGGCGGGTGAACAATCGTTCGCGCACGTGTTGCTGGCAATCCCGCTGATTCTGCTCAAGATTTTCATCTTCGTGCTGGTGCTGGTCGTGATCGAATCGTCGCTGTCCAAGCTGCGCCTGTTTCGGATCACCGAGTTTTTGGGGGCGGCCTTCATCACGTCAGTGGTCGCCATGATCACACGCATCTTCGCGTTCTAAACGGTTGAACCGATGAACCTGAATTCCGAGACCGTTGCGCTACTGGGAAATCTGAACGCGCTGGCCGGCGGGTTGTTCCTACTCTGCACCTTCGGCATGGTGGCGACGCGTCAGGTGCAAGGTTGTCTGCGTCTCTTTATCGCGCAGGCGTTGTTTCTCGTCCTTTCCGCCTTTCTCCTGAGCGGGCTGCTGCACTCGCGGCACGTATTCGCGGTCGGGATCATCAACCTCATCAGCAAGCCCTTCTTGGTCCCCTGGCTGTTACGCCGCACCGTGCGCAGCGAGGTGTACAGCCGCCGCGAGATTGATCAACTCATCAACATCCCTGCGTCGCTGTTGATTGCTCTTGCGCTTGCCATCGGAGGTTTTTTTCTGGCCTCCCCGCTCCTTCGAGTTGCGGATGGCCCCTACGTGGCGGTCAACCTTCCCATCGGACTCGCGTGCCTCTTGCTGGGGGGGTACACCGCTTCGGTTCGACGCGAGGCCGTGCCGCTCCTGCTCGGTCTTCTGGCGATGGAGAACGCGGCGTTCTTTGCCGGCGTTGCGATTGTGCCGGAACTGCCGTTGATCGCGGAACTGGCGATCGCCTTCGACGTGTTAATGCTGTCGTTCATCGTCGGCCTGCTCACCCGCACCATCCACGAGCACA
>DATJBF010000034.1:0-21237 GCA_035515475.1 Verrucomicrobiia bacterium | reverse complement strand
CTTTGTGCCTGTGTGCAGTTGAATCGGAGCGGCCACCGTTTGGTGAGCGACCCCGCCAAGGGCTGAGGATGAGTTTCGCATAATCAAACCCATCCAAACTCATCCGGTGGCCTTTTGCCTACTGCATAATTCCGGCTAAGGCCATGTACACTGCCATCTGTGGGTTTGCTTGAGTCATGGTTGTCCTCCTGTTGTTGTTGACTCTTCAACAATAGGATAGCCGGACTCAGGCAACCCACATAGCATCTACCACGACAGGGCAGCGCGTCCCTGCCACGACAGGGTCAGGGTAGCGCGTCCCTACCGACGATCCCGCGGACGCGGCGCAGCGCGTCCCTACCGGGCCGGGCCATCGGTTCATGGCGACAGGAGCAGGAATTTGTCGGCGGAGAGGGTGTAATTGGTTGAGGCGTCGCTCTTGCCGGTCACCGTGAGGCGAACAGTATGATCGCCGGTCGCGGGAAAGTTGGTCGTCCCGAAATCCACCAGCGGATAGAAATTGGTTGGCCAGTATTGATCGAGCGTCGTGCTGAAGAGATTGCCGTCGACGGTGAGATTCATCGGCCCGCGGTCCTTGCTGGCTTTGAACCCGAGCAGCAGCCGGTACGCACCCGCGGGAACGCCGGGGATTGTGAATTCGATGTAGTTGCCCGCGCCGGTGCCGTTGAGTGTGACCAGCGAGCCGCCACTGGCAATGGCATCGGACGACACCGACGCCGTCGCGCCGCTGGCCACGTACGGCAGGGATTCGGCTTCGAAACTCAGCGGCGACGGAGTGGGCGGTGGCGGAAAACGCAGCCGATAGAATTTGTCGTCGCATTGATCACCGGAATTCGTTGCGACGTCTTGCCAAAGTGAATTGGCGGAATACGTGTCGTTGGACCCCGACCAATCGACGAGGTTGGTGGATGTTTCGAGGACGAAGTTGGTGAGGCCCGCGTTCCAAGAGACCACGACCTGATTGTTGGTCGCGGCGATACTCGTTTGCGGATTGAGCAGGATTTCCGCGCCGGCGAGCATCACCGGGCCGGGACCGTGAGGGTCGTTGCTGGCAGGCTGTTCGGTGGTAGTGTAGTAACTGAGAATATTGGTGAGGCTGGTGCCCGGGCAGACCTGATTGACCACCCCGTTGGTGGTGATGTAATGGCAGAGACCCGCGAAACCCCTGCGGGCGGCGACCATGTTGGTGGGATCGATCCAGCCGCGATTGACCGCGCGGGCGATGCTGTAGCTGAACATGGCGGTCGAGGAAACCTCTTTCCACACTTCGGGGTGATCGAGTACCTGATGCCACATGCCGTCGGTGTCCTGCACGGACTCGATCCCGGCGATGTGGCGGCGCAGAATATCCAGAACCGGAGCGTACGCCGGATGATTGGTGGGCATCACCGACAACACTTCGGCTTCGGTCACCATGGCCCAACCGTTGGCCCGACACCATTTGATGCCGTTGACCGCATGCTTGTCGTAATAGTAGCCGTGATACCAGATCCCGTTCGTGTCCTGGAGATAACCGGCCATGTTGATGACCTGAGTCGCGGCGTCATTCAGATAATTGGTATTACCGGTGTATTGATACCAACGGACGAGAAACGGACAGCTCATGTACAGGTCGTCCGCCCAAATTGTGTCCGACCGCTCCGGACGCCAGAGCGTGCCGTCGGGCAGGCGCGCTTGACCGCCGCCGGCAATCCAATTGGCGGTCGTCTGGGCCACGAACGCCTGCAGGTTCGTCATCGTCCCCGTGTGATTGCGCGCGCCCTCCAGCAATTGCGCCGTCATGGCTCCGCAATAATCCAACCGGTCGATGGCCATGAACTCGCTCAATGCGGTGGTGGCATAAAACGTAGCCAGTTGCGACGGGGTTGCATCGGTCACGGTGGTTTTCAGGCTGTTCAACCACCGGTAGTACCGGGCACAGATCAAATTGTGGTCGACCACAAAGTTCTCGAAATTTACGTTGCCCGTCGCGTCCTTGACGCGAAGCATGCCGTACAGTGCGACGCCCCACGGATACGTCCAGGTGATGCCGGTCGGTTTCAGGGCCGATTGCGCCGCAGAGCGCGTGGTGACCTTGGTGTAATTCCCGTCCGCCAGCGTCTTTCCCTTCATCTGATTGCTGGCTACCAGAGAAATGACGGTGCGAATCGAGGCATCCGTCCAACCGGACAGGTCGTTGGACTGCGCCCCAGCGCGAGCGGCAACTCCGGCGAATAGAACCAGAAACCCCAGTATGTAGACGCGCCGCATTTCCTGCGATCCTCGGCAACACTGTAACAGATCCGTCACCCCGAAGCATTGGAAATCTCGGGGAATCGGGGCCATATGAACGTCCATTCAGCGAAAGAGTTTCGACAAGTGCGGGGTCGATGAGGCATAATCGGCCAGCCTCGAAAAGGTTCGGGGTCCGTCGGTTGCTATAGAACAAGAGAGGCGCCATGGACATCAGTATTGCCGTCGTTCCCGTTGCCGGGTTGGGCACCAGACTTCTACCCGCGACGAAATCCCAGCCGAAAGAGATGCTGCCGGTGGGCCGCAAACCCGTGGTCCAGTACGTGGTGGAAGAGTTGACCCGGGTCGGCATGAAACGTCTGCTGTTTATCACGGGCCCGGGCAAGACCTCGATCGAGAATCATTTCGATCTGAACGACGACCTGATCCAGGCGTTACGCGAGAGCGGCAAGGAAGATCTGCTGGACGCGCTCGAATTCGAGCGCGCGCCGGTGCAGTACTTTTACACGCGCCAACGCCAGTTGCTGGGGCTGGGTCACGCGATCCTGTGCGCCGAGCCGTTCGTGGGCAACCAGCCATTCGTGGCGGCCCTGGGCGATTCGATCATCGGCATGCACGCAAAAAGCGACATCGTGAAACGGATGACCGACTGTTTCATCGAAAAGAAGGCGGTGGCGGTCATTGCGTTCGAGGAAGTCGACCGCGCCGAGGTGTACAAGTATGGCGTAGCCAAACCCAAGGAGGGTGGCGACCTCTTCGAGATTGAAGATCTCATCGAGAAGCCATCCGTGTCCGAGGCTCCCAGCAATCTCGCCATCGCTGCCCGCTACGTGCTGGCGCCAACAGTCTTCGATGCCATTCGGCGCACCCAGCCCGGCAAAGGCGGTGAGATCCAGGTCACGGACGCCATCCGCCTCATGATCCGCGAGGGCGGCAAAGCTTACGGCATCCGTTTGCGCAGTGGCGAGCGGAGGTATGATATCGGGAATTTCCAGGCCTATTTTCGTGCCTTCGTGGAGTTTGCCCTCGCCGATGAACATCAAGGGGTCCCTCTCCGAAAGCACCTGGAGATATTGCTGAATGCTGATCATCCATAAACGCGCCTACGCCCGCGCCGGCCTCCTCGGCAATCCATCGGACGGCTATCACGGCAAGACCATCTCCCTGATCGTCCGCAATTTCTGGGCGGAGGCGGTGCTGTACGAATGGGACTCCGTGGACATCGTGCTCACCGAGGACGATCGGGCCCGTTTCAGTTCCATCTACGACCTGGCGAAGGACGTGAAACTGCATGGCTACTACGGCGGCATTCGGTTGATCAAGGCCACCGTCAAACGCTTCGTTGAATACTGCCAGGCCAATCATCTGATGCTGCACAACCGCAACTTTTCGATTCGCTATCAAACAAACATCCCTCGACAAGTCGGGATGGCCGGTTCCAGTGCCCTCATTACGGCCACGCTCCGCTGCCTCATGGAATTCTACGGAGTCGAGATCCCGCGCGAAGCGCAGCCCACGCTGGTGTTGTCCGTGGAAAAGGACGAACTCAACATTGCCGGCGGGCTGCAAGACCGGGTGATTCAGGTTTACGAGGGATTGGTCTACATGGATTTCGCCAAGGAGCGGGAGTGTATCGTTGGCGGCCTGGCGTGCTACCACTACGAGCCGATGTCCCTCGACGTCTTGCCGCCACTTTACCTTGCCCATCACGCCAGTTTGAGCGAGCCGACCGAGGTGTTCCACAACGACATTCGCGGCCGGTTCAACCGGGGCGAAGAGAAAGTGGTCGACGCGATGAAACACTTTGCCGACGTTGCCGCCTGGGGCCGCGAGGCGCTGCTCAACCACGATGCCAAACGGCTGGCGCAACTGATCGACGAGAATTTCAATACACGGCGGAGCATCTATAATCTTGCGCCCTGGCAGATTCAAATGGTCGAGGTCGCCCGGGAATGCGGCGCCAGCGCCAAGTTTGCCGGGTCGGGCGGCGCCATCATCGGCACGTATCCCGACGAAGCTACGTATGCCGAATTGTGCGCCAAACTGGCCGGGATCGGCTCGCGGGTCATCAAGCCGCAAATCGAGTAGGTGGGTTTCGCTGTAGCCGCAGGCTTCAGCCTGCGCTTGAAGCGCAGGCCTGTAAGCCGGGTCCCCCGGACGCGCTCTTCGAACGCACCCGTGAAGGGTGCGGCTACAGAGCGCAATGGAGCAACTGCAGAAGGGGCGACCGGTAGAAAAAGAGGAAACAACCATGATCAGGCTGTGCACGCAATCTGATTTCGAAACCATCTGGCAAATCATCAACGATGCCGCCCAGGCGTACAAAGGCGTCATCCCGGCCGACCGCTGGCACGAACCCTACATGCCCAAGGCCGAACTCAAACACGAGATCGAGGACGGCGTGGAGTTTTGGGGACTCGACTCGAACGACGGTCTCGTCGGCGTCATGGGCATTCAGGACAAGGGCGAGGTCAACCTGATCCGTCACGCGTACGTCAAGACCGCTCAGCGACGGAAAGGCATCGGCGCGCAACTCCTGCAGTTTCTCGAATCCCGAAGTGACAAACCCATTCTTATCGGCACCTGGGCCGATGCCGGCTGGGCCGTGTCGTTTTACCAGAAGCACGGCTACCGGTTGCTGGGCACGAAGGAAAAGACTGCGCTCCTAAAGAAGTTCTGGTCGATCCCCGACCGGCAAATCGAAACCTCCGTGGTCCTGGCCAACGGGAAATGGAAGTCGCGTTGAGTGCAGAGTCTTCCTGAAAGCTCCTGCCGGTAGTCACCTTGATCCCGCGGTACCGGGAGAAGGGTCTCTTTTTTCACCGCGAAGGAACGCGAATTTTACCCGCCTCTGGCGAGGGACACGAATCCGGACCAATTGGAGGGCAAGCGCTCCGATTGCCGTCCTCGTGTCGCTGTCATGCTGAGATTGTCGAAGCATCTCTTCCTCGCTAGACTGCGCGGCATGGCAGAGGAGAGGCCAACAAGTCGGCTGCACATTCGCGACAACCTCAAATGGCTGGGCGATCTAGACGAAGACAGGCCAGAAAGCAGATATCTGGTTCCCGGTGCCGTTCTATTCTGCATTCGCTGAAAGGAGCAGTAATTGACTGACGCTATGCGCATATCGTGTTGAACGCCGCGCACCGGCATTCAGGTTGACACGGCGACTCACTCGTCCCATCATCGAATCGGAACGAAAAGACGGCGGCCAAAATGGATTCCGCGCGAGGCGATCTTGTTTGTGGAACTAAATCGATGAACCGGATGTCGAACCGGGCGACAGTTGGTGTTCGGCACAGAAATGAAACGATAGAACCATCATGAAACTTCTGATTCTTTTTGTTGGATGGTGCATTCTCTTCGTGCTCTCCTGGCCCATGGCCGTGCTGGCAGTCATACTCTTTCCGTTCGTCTGGCTGGTTTTATTGCCGCTCCGACTCATCGGAATCATAATCCAAGCGGCGTTCGCCTTGATTCACGCCGTCTTGTTCCTGCCGGCCCGGCTGCTTGGGTTCCGCGGGAAATGTCGTTGTCATGGTGCCTGACCACGCCACTTAACACCGCGTGGCATCGGCTCGCTGCGGCTGAGATTGGGCGGCCGCAGAACCGGCCAGACCAAGCACCTGAAGTACGACCAAGGCAAACATGTCTGTCATTGTCCGCGCAATCACATATGCCACGCTTTTCATCGGGCTGGTGCTCATTTTCGTGCCGGCGCGGCTGTTGGCGTGGTCGGGCATTGTTCGCCCCGCGACGCTGGGCGCGCCGCAGGTTGCGGGAATGATTATCGGGACCGCCGGCGGGGTGCTCGCCCTGTGGTGCGTCTCCACGTTCGCACGGATCGGCAAAGGCACTCCGGCGCCGTTTGATCCACCGCGTCGGCTGGTGGTTCGCGGGCCCTATCGGTTCGTGCGGAATCCGATGTACATTGGGGCCGTGCTCGCGCTTGCCGGGGCCGCGCTGTTCTACGGGTCGGCGCCCGTGCTGGCTTATGCCGTCGTGTTCCTTGTCGCCTCGCATGTCTTTGTGGTGCGGTACGAGGAGCCGACGCTTCGGCGAACGTTTGGAGAAGAGTACGAGGCGTACTGTCGTCGGGTCAGACGTTGGTGGCCGAGGATGTGAGCGAGCGGCGCGCCCGCCTGCGTGGCCGAAGCCGCTTCGTCGCGGCGAAGGCCCGGCGGTCGCGCCCTACCGGTCGGTCACAGCGCGAAACGACTTTGACCTGCGCCGGGGAACTGATTAGGATGCGCGCCATGTTTCCACTCCGCTCCCAACCCTGAAAAGAGATTCGCATGAAGAACGATTCTGATTTGATTTCAAGACTGGAAGAGGTCGCCGAAGCCGCCCTGTTGCACGAAGCCATCGGCAAACGCGGCGCGCTGAACCACGAGTTCCGGCCGGCGTTCCCCGGCGCGAAGCTGCTCGGTCGTGCCCTGACGATTCGCGGGTGCCCGGGCGATAACCTGATGTTTCACCTGGCGATCAGCGTCGCCAAGCCCGGCGATATCCTCGTCGGGACCGTCGACAACTTTCTCGAAGGCGGCGGCTGGGGAGAAATCACCACTACCGCGTCGCTGATGCGCGGCGTGAAAGGACTGCTGACTGACGGCGCGGTGAGAGACGTAGAAGCGGCGATACGATTGAATTTCCCGATCTTTTCCCGGGGCATCTGCATCAAGGGAACAACCAAACGGCAAAAGGGCGAACTGAACAAGCCGATCACCATCGGCGGCGTGCTGGTTCATCCGGGCGATTACGTCGTCGGCGACATGGACGGCGTGGTCATCGTACCGGCGGCGGAAATCGGGTCGGCCATCGCCAAGGCCCACGAAATCAGGAAGCGCGAGGCGGGCGTGATCGACGGACTCAAGAAGGGCGAACTGACGCTCGACCTGCTCGGGATGCGTCCCACGTTGAAGGACCTCGGCCTCGACAAGCCGTGAATGTAACGCAGGAACAACGGTTTTCAGCGGACGCGCTGAAGGATTACGCGACCACGGTCTTTCAGAGCGCCGGCCTTGGCGCGGAAGAAGCCGCGTGGTCGGCAGAAAGCCTCGTCCAGGCCGACCTGCGGGGCGTCGGCTCGCATGGCCTGATGCGGTTGCGGACGTATGCGCAACGCGCCCGCTGCGGCGTCGTGCGCTCGGGCGTCACGCCGCGCATCGTTCGCGAATCGGCGTCGTTTCTGTTGGTCGATGGCGGCAACGGCATCGGGACATCAGTTGCCCGACAGGTCATGCAACTCTGCATCGACCGGGCCCGAGAAACAGGCGCGTGTTTCGCCACGGTTTTCAACGGGAATCATTTCGGCATCGCTGCGTCGTTCACCGAACTCGCGGCGGAAGCGGGCATGATCGGCATCGCGATGTCCAACGCCCCGGCGTCGATGGTGCCCGCGGGCGGCCGCAAACCGTTGTTGGGTGCGAACCCGATGTCGATTGCCATCCCGGCGGGCAAACATCCGCCGCTGGTACTCGACATGGCGACCAGCACGGTGGCGCAGGGGAAAATCATTCTCGCTGCCAAAGAAGGGAAAACGTCGATTCCGTCCGATTGGGCGGTCGACCCGGACGGAAACCCAACCACGGATCCGAAAAAGGCGCTGCAAGGGGCGATGCTGCCGTTCGGCGGCGCCAAGGGTTATGGACTGGCGCTGATCATCGACATTCTCGTCGCTGTCCTCAGCGGCGCGATGACGAGCACTCACATTAATAATTTCTGGAAAGATTTCGAGAACCCACAGAAGCTCGGGTTCTTCATCGGCGCGTGGAACATCGAAAGCGTGATGCCGCTGCCGGAGTTTTACCAGCGCATGGACGCGCTCATTCGAGAGATCAAGGCGTGTCCGCCCGCGCCCGGTCACGCGGAGGTGTTTTATCCGGGCGAAATCGAGCATCGCCGCGCGCAGGAGAGTATCCGCTTGGGCATCGCGTTGGGACCGGCGGTTGTCGACGACCTGAAAAAACTCGGCGAAGAATATTCCGCGTCGTTTCCCAAATCCATCTAAACTCAACCAGCAACGAATACGAGCAAGGCTATGGCAGCAACGACCAAAAAACTGGGTTATATCGGACTTGGGACGATGGGCAGCCGCATGGCGGCGAATCTGTTGAAAGCCGGGCACAAAGTGACGGTGTGGAACCGGGACCGAGCCAAGTGCGATGCGCTGGCCGCGCGCGGCGCCACCGTCGCCGCATCATTGGAGGCGCTGGCGAAGGGCGGTTGCGAAGCGGTGTTTCTCAATCTGAGCAATGGCACAGTGGTCAGCGATGTACTGTTCGGCAAGACCGGCCTGGCGTCGCACCTTCCCGCGGGAACCGTCGTGATCGACAACTCGACCATCGCTCCGCAGGAAGCGCAACAGATCGCCGCCAAACTCAAGGACCGCGGGGTCGATTTTCTGGATGCGCCGGTCTCCGGTGGACCGCCCGGCGCCGAGCAGGCAACATTGTCCATCATGGTGGGCGGGGACGAAGCAGTATTTCAACGCTGTCTACCCCTCTTCCAAGCGATTGGCAAAACGATCACGCACATGGGGCCGTCGGGAACGGGCCAAGCGTGCAAGGCCTGTAATCAGGCGGCGTGTGCCTGCAATTTGATGGGTGTCTGCGAAATGCTGGCGCTGGCGAAGAAGTTGGGTCTCGATCTCGCAAAAGTGGCGACGGTCATCGGCGCCGGCGCCGGGGGGTCGAGCCAGCTCCAAGGCCAGGGACCGAAGATTCTCAGTGGCGACATGAAACCCGGATTCATGATCGATCTGATGCTCAAAGACCTGGGCATCATCCGCCAAGCTGCCGAGAGCGTGAGGCTCCCTCTCAATGGCACCGCAGTTGCCGAAGCCTATCTGCGGACCGTGGCAGCGAGTGGGGGCGGCCAACTGGGCACGCAGGCAATGAGCCAGGCGCTCGAACAAATCGGCCGCTTTCACTTCAAGAACGCGAAGGAAAAATGATGAGGCGGTTTTCGGCGGCGAGCGCGGTTTTGTCAGCGCTCCTGGCCACCTCGTGTGCGACGAACAGGACGTCGTCCGGGCGGCCACCGCAAGCCGATCTTGATCACAACCGTCGCACGGAACAAGAGTATCTCGCTTTCGATCCGCATTACAAAGAAGCGAAGGCGGCGCGAATCGCCAGGGTGCGCGCCCTTTACGCAAGAGTCCGGGAACGGGAAGCTGCAGGCCAGAACACGGCGTGTTCCAAGCAGATCCTTTGGGAACTCAAAGCGCTCCTTACACAGACCGCCAACTTCAAACTGATCGACCAGCGGCTGGCAGATCTGGTGGCGAGCCTGGCGCATCCGGAACTTGAAGGCGACGCGAACGAACAAGGCCCCGTGGACGGCAGTTGGGGCCGCTGTTATGCGGAGTGGTACTGCAAGCTGGATGCAACCTGCGACCAGCTGGGAAAGGAAGCCAATAAGAAACGGCCGCTGAAATACGAGCCGCGTTTCCTCGACAGGGTCAATTCGCCAGACAAACTCACGGCGTATCTCACCTCCGTGTCCGTGTCCGACATTCCCCGCACGGGCGTGGACAATTTGCTGGAGTTTAACTTGTCGCTCGCCAACCTGACGCGGCTGATTCTGAGAGACCGGCCCAAGGGATATCCGTGGGATCCGCGGCTGCGGGCGACCCTCAGGCACCTGATCTTGAGCTTTCGCAACCCCGAGACGGGTTGGTGGGGCGAACGATACGTTCGTGACGGCCGCGTGGTTTTTGTCGACGACCTGAGCACGACTTTTCATGTCGTCTCCTACCTCCAGGGAAACGTCCCCGATTTGCCGCGAATCGTGGACACCACTTTGGCCGTGAAAGATTTGGATTACCCGGTGGGCTGGCTCTGGAAAGGCCAATATTGGAACCACAACAACATGGACGTGGTGGCGCTCTTCAAGGCGGGGTGGCCACACGCCAACGCTGCGCAGAGAAAAGCGATGGCAACGGAAATCCAGAAGATGATGCAGTGGTGTCTTGACGAGTCGCTCCAACCGGACGGTTCGTTTAAACCGATCATTGCCGACGGCTCGTTGGAAGAAGGCACGTACTACGGCGCGTCGTTTCTGGCGCGCATCGGTTTTTTCGACAAGTCACTGCGTTTTTGGACGGACCAGGAGTTCCCGCAAGCGAATGAGGTCCGCCAGCGAATCATCGCGTACATCCTCAAACATCGCGCGACCGGCGGTTCGGGCGGCGGCTATTACGAAAGCGCGCTCGAGGATTGCCTCAACTACAACCCCAGCGGAAAATGATTCTTGTGGCCGCCCATTCCGTGGGTACCCACCGGGCCGGGCTTCGGGCGCTGGATTGGGCCGTGATCGGCCTGTACGCGGCGACGCTGGTGTTCATCGGCTGGCGGGCGTCGCGCAAGCATTCCACCACGCACGATTATTTCATCGGCCGGAGCGGCTTCGGCTCGTTCACCATCGGCATCTCGATGTTCGTGACGTTGTTCAGCACGATCTCGTACTTGTCGGGGCCGGGTGAGGTGATTCGTTACGGACCGGGCGTGTATTTCGGTTTGCTGATCTCGGTCCCGTTCGCGTTTCCGCTGATTGCCTACTGGCTGTTGCCCACGCTGATGAAGCGGCGCGTCCTGAGCCTGTACCAGTTGTTCGAGTATACCCTCGGGCCGCGGATTCGGACGCTGGGCGCCTGCATGTTTCTTGTTTACCGGACGGTGTGGATGGGCGTACTCCTGCACTTCGCGTCGGAGGCGCTCAGCGTGATTTTTGGCGTCGGTCCGGCATGGATCCCCGTCATCACCATCGCGACGGGTGCTATCGTGATCATCTACACGTCGCTGGGCGGGCTGCGGGCGGTGATTACGGCCGACGTCCTGCAGTTCTTTGTGCTGTTCATCGGCGCGCTCGCGTCGATCGCTGTCGTCACGATCTGGTTCGGCGGTTTTCAGTGGTTCCCCACCAAATGGAATCCTGCCTGGCCCAAGCAACCGGTCTTCAGCACGGACCTGACGGTGCGGCTCACCTGGGTGGGCGTTGCGCTGCAGATCATCCTCGTGAACGTGGCGCACGGTGTCGACCAAACACAGGTGCAACGGTACATGGCCTCCGCCGAACTCCCGCGCGCGCGCCGCGCCGTGCTGACGCGGCTGCTCGGTGAGGCGGCGGTGTGGACGCTGTTGGCGCCCCTCGGGCTCGCGCTGGTATCGTTTTATCAGCGTTTCCCCGGCTCGATGCCCGAAGGCCAGACCATTCAGACGTATGCGGACCAGTTGTTCCCGTTCTTCATTGCACACGAGTTGCCGGTTGGTCTGTCCGGTCTGGTCGTCGCCGGCATTCTCGCGGCGGGAATGTCTAGTATCGATTCGGGAATCAACGCGTTCACCGCGGTCGTCCTGAACGATTTTGTCGATCGTCGTGGTGTCCGCCAGAAGACCGACGCCGAACACAAACGCTTCGCGATGCTGCTGGCGGTCGCCATCGGCGTGTGCGTGGTCACCTTCAGCCTGTTTGTCGGATGGGTGCCGGGAAATTACTACGAGATCGCGGCCCGAACGATCCGCTTGTTCATCCCGCTGGAATTGGGTGTCGTGCTGCTGGCGTTGTTCGTGCGCTTCGCGACGCCGTTTGGCGTCGTGTGGGGAATCATTTACGGCTTCGTGCTCGGCGTTCTCATCTCGTACTGGACCTCATTTACCGGCCGCACGGGCATCAGCTTCACCCTGTACGTGCCCTGCATTCTTATGATTCAGATGATCACGAGCTGTCTGTTTAGTTTCATCCCGGCCAGGCGGTTTTCGCGCAGCCAGGTTCTCCTGACGAGTGCGCTGTTGGCAGCAGTGCTGGCTGCGGTCGTGATCGTGGCGCTGCGAAGCTGCTAGGACAGTCAATTCACCACGTTTTGCGGCGTGCCCGCCAGGAACGCCCGCACGTTCTCGACAACGGTGCGCATCAGGCGTTTCCGCGCCGCCTGGCTGGCCCAGGCGATGTGCGGGGTAATGAGGCAGTTCTTGGCGTTGAGGAGTGGATTGTCCGGTGGTGGAGGTTCGACGGCCAGAACATCCAACCCCGCTCCGGCGATGCGACCGCAATTCAGAGCCCCCGCGAGGGCTTCCTGGTCGACGAGCGGTCCTCGAGCGGTATTGATGAGAAACGCACTCGGCTTCATCAGCGACAGCGCCTCGTGATCGATCATCTGGTTGGTTTCGGGAGTGAGCGGACAATGGAGGGTGACGACGTCCGAACTCTTCAACACGTTTTCCAGACCGGCCCGTCCCTCTGCCTGGTCCGTGAGACTGACTTTCATGCCAAACGCGCGACCGAGGTTGGCGACAGCATTTCCGATGCGTCCGGCGCCGATGACCCCCAAGGTCAACCCGTTGAGCTCGATGATGGGCGAATCGTAGTAACAAAAGTCGGCCGATCTCGTCCAGCGTCCCTGGCGCACGGTTTGTGCGTAGGCGCCAACGGACTGCGTGAGTTCCAAAATGAGTGCGAACACGTGTTGGGCAACCGACGGGGTGCCGTAGTCGGGGACATTGCAAACCGGGATGGCGCGGTTCCTGGCCGCCGTCACGTCCACAATGTTGTAACCGGTCGCCAGGACCCCAATGAAACGAAGACGGGGCAATTGCGCCAAGGTTTCGGCCGTTATGGGCGTCTTGTTGGTGAGGAGTACTTCCGCATTCTTGCTCCTCGGAACGATTTCACCGGCCGATGTGCGTTCATAGAACGTGCAGGTGCCCAGGGAGCGCAGGTCGTCCCACGAAAGGTCGCCCGGGTTCAAGGTGTAGCCGTCGAGGACAACGATTTCCATGGTACCGGGATCCTCACTTGCCACCGGCCTTCGCCGGTGGAGCGTTGGTCGCGTTCATCTTTTGGAAGATGCCGCGCAGCAGCCAGTGTTTCTTCAAACCTTGCACGAGATTGTCGGTGTCGACCACCAGCTTGGAGATCGACGATAACATCTGGCCGTTGGATTGCACCTGCGAGTTGAGGTTGCTGGTAATCTCGGCCAGATTCAGCAGCGTATCGTTGAGATTACCCGCCAGCGTCACGAGGTTGGTGTCCGCCGCGACGAGCGCCGTGTCCAGATGGACGGTGACGTTGCTGACCGCCGGGCGCACCTCGGTGACAAGCTGGTTCGCATTCGATGTCAGCGCGGTGGAGTTGTCGAGCACCGCGTTGATCCGATTGGTCACCGCCAGAATGTTTGGCAGGGCGGCCTCTGCCTGGTTGAGAAGTCTCTCGGCGCGCTCGGTTACGCTGGGTGATTCATCGGGCGGCAGGAACGGGCCTTTCGGGGCGTCGGCGAGCGCAACCCGGTTGCCGTCGATCAGGACCTCGCTGATACGATCGTGTTTCTCAAAGACGGTCGGACCGCCCGTCTCACCCTTGGTGACCTCGAGCTGGCGCTTGCCGAGAAACCCCGACGAGGCGACTTTGATTTTCGAGTCCGTCCAAATATAACCGTAGTACGGTCGCTTGATTTCAATGCCGATGAAGACGTGGTAGTACGACGACGGCGGTTGCGCCTCAATCACAGTCAGCTCGCCGATGTCGAACCCCATCATCCGCACCGGGTCGCCGACTTCCAATCCGTCGGCGCTCTGGACAAACGTATGATAGGGGCAGCGGGGGACGCGCCAGCCTTTGCGCTCCGCCGTGTGATACAGGTAATACGCGAAGCCCGCGAGCAACAGCAGCAGTGCGAGCACCACGAATATGCCCACCACGCGCTCCGTGCTGCGCGACGTTGTCTCCGTCTCGTTCATCGCACCAGATATGCGGCCAGGAAGACCGCGTCCAACACCAAGCAACACGCGAAGCTCTCCACCACCGCCCGCGTCGCCACCTGCGAAAACTCTTCGATCCTAACCAAACGTTCCAGCCCGTGATAACAGCTTACGACGGCCACCACGGCACCGAACAGCGCCGCCTTCAATCCCACCAGCACGAAGTCCAGCCCGTGCATCGCGTCCGCCAGTTGTCCACAGTACGCGCCCGGCCGTAACGGTACGCCCTGCAGAAACGCCACCAAGTAACCGGTCGCCAACGCGATGAAGATCAAATAGATCGTCAGACAGAACGTCGACACGGCCAGCGCCTTCAATCGTGGCACGACGAACTCGCGCATCGCACGCACGCCAACTGTCTCCGCGCGGTCCAGCTTGCCGGTCACGCGCAACGCGCCGAGTTCGACAACCGTAGCGGTCCCGGCCCGGGCAGCGAGCAGAAACGCGGTCAACAGCGGGCCCAGTTCCCGCATGATGACTGTGACCATGACCGTGCCCATGTAATGTTGTGCGCTCACTTGCCGGAGCAGCGCCACGGCCTGGCCGACAACCAACAGCCCCAACGCCAGCCCGAGCAGCGCCACCAGAGGGAGCTGCCGGACGCCGCATCGCCACAGTTGCTCGGCCGTTTGCGCGCGCACTTCCGCCCGCAACGAGCGCGGTACGCTGACCGCGGCGGTCAACGCCGTGTTGGCAAACCGCCAGCGAGCCCGCAGACCGGCCGGTGAACGCAACGCCCGTTCGCCGACGCCTTCCACCCACGTATGACCCGTTGCTGTCATGACAGGCGCACTCCAGTTTGGTCTCTTCCACTGCGGATGACAAGAGTCAAAACGGTCGGCATACCAGGGCCGTTTCCATAAACCGGTTCGGTCGAAGAGTGTATCAATGACCCGACTGTTCCCGCAGCTTCGTTTGCACGTTTCGATAGAGGCGCATCGTCACTTCATTGGTCGGGTCGAACGACAACGACTTGGCGTAGGCATCGGCGGCCGCATGAAGCTCCCCCTTCTTTTCGAGCAACTGACCAAGCACTCCGTAACCGACGGCGGGAGCGATGCCAAGACGGATATTCTTGCGACATTGCTCGAGTCCGTCGTCCACCCAGCCCAATCCCAGGTAGAGGATTGCCAGGTTGACGTTAGCCGAGGGATCGTTGGGCTCTCTCTCGAGAATCTCGGAGCCCATCCGGACGGCCTCTTCCTTGTGACCGCACTCTATGCAAGCCACCATGAGGTCGTGTCGGGCGGTGGCTGAGTCGGGATCAACCCGAAGCGCAGTCTCGAAGGCTCCGATGGCTTCCGGGCACTGCTTGTGTTGAAGCAACAGAACGCCGCGCTGAACGTAAACATCCGCGCTACTAAACGCGTCGCGGCAGGCGATGAAGCGACCATTGCGTTGGCAATCGTAGATCGTGTACCCGGCGAACTCCGCCGTCATGCGTTGGAAATGAGCGTCGGCGTAACGAGCGAAATACGGGGCGTGGACGGCGACGTCGCCGACGAAGACGACGAACTTGACCCGGCGCGCCGGGTCCTGAAGCCATTCCCAATGATTCCAAGCGACGCCCACGCGCCGCTCGGCACGAACTTCGAGTTGCACCGGGTCCGGATAGGAAAACGTGGTGATCAGAATCCCGTCGGCGGGGTCGGTGTGTGACAAGAGCCACCGGGCCGCCGCATGCGAGGGCCATCCAGCCGGCCGTGCCAGAATCCCCGTGGCCGACGGCAAGCCGGCCGAAATACTCAATCCTCCCGGCAGCCAGATCCCCCAAAGCGCGCGACCCAGTAACAGAACCGTCAATGCCCCGGCGCCAAGCCGGCGTGGTGTCGTCACCGGCTCCACGGCGTCAGCCGCAAACAAGCAAATCGTGGGAATGAGAAAAACCAGGTCCCGGGCAAACGCTCGGAACGGCGCCGCGATGAGGACAATCGTCAATGGCATCAACCAGATCAACGGGCCCGAGTGATGTTGGTCATCATCCCGGCCGCTCCGCCATCCACTGCGGGCGGAATGAACCACGCCCCAAGCCGACGCGATCAGAAGCGCGGTATACGCTGTACCGGACAATGCCAGAAGCCGCGCCAAATGCACCATGGTGTTGTGGACGTCAAACGCGGCTTCGTTAAGGAAAGTCAGCGACTCCCCTCTCCACCTGATGAGCACGGTCACAACCACGAGCGGAGCGGCGGCTGCCAACAATGCAATATAAAAGTCACGCCGATTGGTGGCGACCTTCAGTAGCTTCGGTCCCATCAACGCCAAGGCCACCCAAAAATATAGAGCGGTTCCCTTGCTCAGCAGCGCCAATGCGAGGCATCCGCCAACGGCAGCGAGATCCGTTCTCGTTCCCCCTTCCCGGTGCCGCGCCAGAAACACCAGCGCGGCAAGAAGGAAGAACAATGAGATCGAATCCGGCTCGCCCAGAGAAGAGACGCAAACATGCAGCGGTTGAACGGCAAGAAGGAAGGCCGCCGTCAGGCCGATCGTCTCGCTACCCGTCTCGCGCTTCACCCACCAAGCCAGCGGCAGGACCGACAATGCTCCAAACAACGCGGGCACCATTCGCATGCCCAACTCGTTCGGCCCAAACAACTTCAGCGGCAAACTGAGCAGCAGCGGAAACAGGACGTCGGGACGCGGAAGTGAATTCGCCACCTTCTCGAACAGGGCGCGCTTGTCCAAGGCGTAGAATAACCAGTGGGCCTCATCATGATCGAGGATACTGCCCGTGAGATGATATCCACGGAGGCACAGCGCCAGTCCAAGGATTGCCACCAGCGCGCAGCGGCGACGCGTTCCAGTATTCACGTGCATGACCTGCTTAGACTGCTGCCACAATCCTAGACGATCGAGCTGTGCCGATACCGCAAGCGATTCGCCAGTTAAATTCCCGGCGCACTCGTTCCGTTTGCGACAAACGCACCGTACCGCAGATTACGAATGCTTACCGTGAGTTTGGCCGCGTCCAGCGTCTCCATGGCAACAAGGAACACCGCGCCGCCGGCAACGATGATATCGGCGCGCTCGGGGGGCAGCCCGGGGACCTTCTTGCGTTCCGCCAGTGGCAGCGCCCGCAATCGGTCGACAAGCGTACGCAATTGCTCCCGTGACAGTGACGCATGGTCGGTCACCCCGTGTTCGACCCGTGCCAGCGTTGTGACCGTCCCGCCCGTGCCGATCATCATCCGGTTCCGCGCCTGGTAGCCGTCGAGCGCCCGGCGCAGCATCTGACGGAGGAATTCCACCAAGGCGCTGTAGTTCTCACCGTACTGTTCTGTCAGCCGCACCGCGCCGAGTGGCAGGCTCTGAAATCGCTCGACCTCACCACTCTGCCCCTGAATGAACTCGGCGCTGCCGCCGCCGACGTCCAGTACGAGAATCGGCTGGCCCGACCATTCGGGGTCGCTGGATACGCCGCGGAAAATCAGTTCCGCCTCACGGGCGCCGGTGATGACCTGGACGTCCAATCCGCATTTGCTGCGCACGTCGTCCAGGAATTCGTCACGGTTCTTTGCATCGCGCGCCGCGCTGGTGGTCAAGGCGAGCACGTCTTGCGTGCCGAGGTGGCGCGCTTCGCGGTGAAACTCGTCGATGGCCTGGATGGTTCGGGCGACTGCGGTACGTGAGAGATATTTCGACTGCTCAAGCCCTTCCCCCAGCCGGGTCATGCGGTCTTTCGACACGATCGGCACGATTTCCCCGCCCCGCACGTCAGCGACGAGTAGTTTGACTGTATTGGTGCCGATATCGATCACGGCGCGACGCATATGGAAGTCCTTGATAGCACGGTTGACCCGATACACGCAAACGTTGAAAAAGAGCTTGCCTGAGGTGGAGCATGTGATATTTTTCACGCGCTTTTTGGGCCATCCCAAGCGCACAAGGGGGCGATTCACTGATGAAAGCAGGGCCAGAGTTTTCCGGCATGGGACGTTACATGACCTTGGGCGCGCAGATGGTTGTGACGACGGTGGTGATTGCGGCCATCGGGTGGTGGCTCGACAGAAAAACTGGCAGGGAACCATTGTTTCTGATCGTGTTCTTTTTCCTCGGGGCGGTAGCCGGTCTGACGGTCGTGTGGCGGGAAGTGAACCGTAGCGGTGGCAAACGGTAAGGACAATTTTATGGTAAGCGGTTCAGAGTGGCTGGGGTTGGCGACCGGGGCGGTCATCGGCGGTCTGTATGGCGCGTGGCAGGTGCGGGACATGAAACGTCGGCTTGCGGACCCGGGCCGGAGATGGTTTACGGGGGTGGTGCTTCGGTTGGCGTTGGTGTTGGGGGCGTTGTTTATCGTGCTGACTTTTTTGGACGTCGATAGATATTGGTTGATTATCGGTCTGGCGGCTGCCTATACCGGGCCGCTGGTGTGGGGGTTGACAAGGCATGTACCAATGGGAAAGTGACGAACTATGGTGAGCCTGTTGCACATTAATCATTGGGTGATCTGCATTCTGCTGGCCGCGGGTCTGACGTTCGTTGTGATGGTCGTCGGTGCCCGCCTGATTGCCTCGGCCACCGTCACCCGTGGCCGGTTTGGCAATTTCGTCGAAGCGATGCTGGATTTCGTTCATGAGGAGATGGTGAATCAGTTTCTGGGCGAACACGCCTCACAATGGTTCGGGTTTATCGCCACGTTATTCTTCTTCATTCTGTTCTCGAACATCCTTGGCAAGCTGCCCCTGCCGAGTTTTGAGTCCGGCGGACGGGCGATCGAACTGGCCTCGCCCACGGG
The DNA here is from genome assembly GCA_035515475.1 of Verrucomicrobiia bacterium. Classification (GTDB taxonomy): domain Bacteria; phylum Verrucomicrobiota; class Verrucomicrobiia; order Palsa-1439; family Palsa-1439; genus DATJBF01. The sequence continues at coordinate 2,514 of DATJBF010000034.1, read as the reverse complement.
GAACATCAATGTGACAGGGGCGCTGGCGGTATTGGTGTTCCTGATTGCTCAGTTCCTCGGCATTCGCAAGATGGGACTACTGGGCTACTGCAAGAAGCGGTTCTTGCTGCCCGGCGCTCCGGCGTGGGTGCAGCCGCTGGCCATTGTGATTATGCCCATTGTGTTGCTGGCTGAACCCTTTTCGTTGGCCGTCCGTCTCTTCGCAAACATGACTGCCGGTCACCAGGTGATCCTGACCTTCGCGACGGCCCAACTGATTGGCGGCCTCTGGTTGGTCCACCATCCCAATATGCTGGTGCGAGCGGCCGCGGTGGTCCCCTTCGCGGTGACAGTGGTGCTGCTTGCCTTCGAGTTCTTCATTGCTTTCATTCAAGCCTTCGTCTTCGCTCTGTTGTCCACGCTGTATCTGAGCGAATCACTGGAGCACGGCCATTAACCCAACAGACATCCAGGAGACAGAAACATGCCAGCAGATACCGTAAAGGAAGCCACTCAACTGATTAATCCGGCCGCGCTCGCGTGGCTCGGGGCCGGCTTGGCGATCGGCACGGCCGCCCTGGGCAGTGCCATTGGCATCGGCTACATCTTCGGAAATGCGATTCAATCGGCGGCCCGCCAGCCGGAAGCCCTGCCGTTGATTCAGCGCTTGATGTTCATCGGGTTTGCGCTGGTCGAGGCGCAAGCGCTGTACGCGTTGCTGATCACCTTTCTGCTGTTGTTCAAAGGGTAAATCTTCACGCGTTCCATGAAAAGAACACTGATTATCGTTGGTGCCGGTTTTCTCCCCGCTGTCGCCCGCGCCGCCGAAAGCGGAGGCGACGACCTGTTGAAGATCGACTGGAGCCTGTGGGTGTGGACGCTGCTGGTCTTTGTGGTGCTGCTCGCCCTGCTGGCCAAATTGGCGTACAAGCCCGCCGCCGCGGCGTTGGACCGCCGCTCGCAGACCATCAAACAATCTCTCGAAGCGGCCGAAAAATCCCGGGCCGAGGCGAAGAAGATGATGGAGGATTACCAAAAGCAACTGGCTGAGGCGCGGGCCGAAGCCAACAAGGTCATCGAGGAAGCGCGTGGGCTGGCGGAAAACGTCCGCAAAGAAGTCGTCGAGAAAGCCAACGCCGAGGCCAGCGCATTGCTCCAGCGCTCGCAGGACGAAATCCAACGGCAAAAGGAACGGGGCATCCAGGAACTCAAGGACACCGTTGCGGGCCTCTCCGTGCAGATCGCCTCCAAGGTGATCGAAAAAGAGGTCGACGAAGCGACCCACCGTCAGCTTGTCGAGAACTTGATCAAGGATCTCGCCAAGATTCGGAAAGCGTAGCCTGCGATGGCTCACGATCCCATCAATACCGGTTACGCGCGGGCCCTGCTCGAACTGGCCCAAGCCGAGTCCGTCGTGGCGCGCGTTGAGGAAGAGGCCTTCCGGTTGCACGGATTGCTCAAGGGCAATCCCGCCCTGCTGGAATTCCTCAAGGACCCCAACGTCACCCGTGAGGGCAAACGTCAGGCACTGGTGGAACTCTTCCAAGGCCGCGTGCACCCGCTCGTGCTCAATTTGCTGATTGCCATCAGCGACGCCGGCCGCACGAACCGCCTGCCCCACATCCTCGAAGAATTCGTCGCGCTGGCGGCCGCGTCGCGCCAAAAAGTCAGCGGCGAAATCATCACTGCGATCAAACTCGACGATGACACGGTCGCCCGAGTCACCGCCGAACTCACGCACGTCACGGGCAAGAACGTGCAGCTCCTCCAGAAGGTCGACCCCTCCATTCTGGGCGGAGCGATCATCAAGGTCGGGGAGCAGATCATCGACGGCAGCCTGCGCCGCAAACTGGATCAGATCAAGGAACGCTTAGCTCAATAAGATTATCGAGGCAGTCGCCATGTCAGAAACACTTTCATTCGACTCGAAACAAATCTCCGACGTGTTGCGCCGCAGCGTCAGCCAGTACAAGTCCGAAGTCGGCGTCGAGGAAGTCGGCGAAGTCGTTGAAGACGGCGACGGCATCGCCCGCATCAAGGGGCTCCCCAACTGCATGGCGGAAGAGATGCTGGAATTCCCCCATGGCATTTATGGCATGGCGTTGAACCTCGAACAGGAACAGGTCGGGGCGATGATCCTCGGCGACTATACGCAAATTGGCGAAGGCGACCTTGTCAAACGCACCGGCCGCGTGCTTTCCGTTCCCGTGGGCGAAGCGTTGCTGGGCCGCGTCGTCGACGCCATTGGCCAACCCATCGACGGCAAAGGGCCGGTCAACTCGAAGAGCTTGCGCCCCATCGAAAGCCGCGCGCCCAGCGTTATCGAACGCCAGCCGGTCAAAGAGCCGCTGCAAACCGGGTTAAAGGCCATCGACTCGATGATTCCCATCGGCCGCGGCCAACGCGAGCTCATCATCGGCGACCGCGAGACCGGCAAGACCGCCGTCGCGATCGACACCTTCATCAATCAGAAGGGCATTAATTCCGGCAACGACGAGAGCCGCAAGCTCTACTGCATCTATGTGGCCGTCGGCC